>CAZVNP010000036.1:0-32752 GCA_964628285.1 uncultured Lentimicrobiaceae bacterium | reverse complement strand
TTCCAATGATATAAATAAATTTATTGAGTGTTGTAAATTTTTGTCATGTACTTAGGTCACAGGATTAAATCGGACAGGATATAAATAAACCTCGGCAAATTTTTGCGCCCTGAAATATCCAATCGAATGTATTTCGGCATTGACATCCGGATTGTATTGATTCGCACTATAGGTTACGGAATCGAAAGCAAAAACCTCTTCAACATAAATCGAGCTGTCCTGATTCATGACCACCTGATAATCCGGTGCCGGATAAACATAATAATCCTCGAATGATGTATTATCCTTTATATCAACGTTCAATATAACACTATCGCATTCAGGTATGGCTATCAATTGCCCAACATAAGGCATTTCAGGATGCCCGACGACAGTGAGCCGTCCCCCTCCGGGAATGTTTAAACGTTGAAACTGAGTATTGTTTACTGTCGTATCAGTTTCGTACATACCGCAAATCTCGGCGGTAAAATTGACCGATAAGCTGTCCGAAAAAACCAATTGAATTATAGGCTGTTATGGCTCGGACCTTGAAAATTCCACCCATTGGGGTTGGGCATACAGCATACATGTCAGTGTCAACGCTATCAGAAGGGTGAAGATCTTTTTCATAGCTTTTTAAATTAAATGGTTAATGCTTGATTATCTTAGAAGACCTGAAAATAAAGTGGATTATATTGATTAATTACACATTACAGCGAAGTTACGAACTGTATATAAGCCACTTACCGATTATGACCGCCATTGAAATTTAAAACCGGGGAAAACCGGATATAACCATCTATGACCTTTTTTCACTACATACCAATGAATATTATGGCATGATAAAAAATGGATCGGGAGGGGGGTACAACTTATTTTTGGGTGAACGAATGTACAACATAATTTATCAAAAAGCAAATGTTTTATCTTATGTATTGAAAAAATTCTAAATTATAATGTTCCTTATTCGATTTATTCCCCATATTATTTAATAAATCAATAAAAAGAACTCATGTAATAAAATGGTGGTATACATTTCAAACGAAATTTGCTCTATGCCGGTTTCGGCCTTCGGCGTTCGACCTTCGCACAATCACTATGTTGCCCCTTCAGGGCAACGATTGCCGGGCCGTACCGTTCCCCGGGGTTTCACCCCGGGCTGTTGGCTCGTGTCCTTTCAGGACACGACATTTCATACCTGTTTCGTTTCGTTGCCCGGGGTTTCACCCCGGGTTATCGATGTTGTATCCTTTCAGGACACGATATTTTAAACTTGGTTCGTTACATCGATATTTCGTTACTTCGCCACCTCGTTACTTTGCGATGGTTCCGTTTCCCCGGGGTTAACCTGCAACCCGCAACCTGTAACCAGAAACCATTTTCTCATTTCCACATTTTCACATTTTCTCATTTTCAGCTTGTCGCGTCAGCTATTCCCATAATCCTTATATTTGCACCAACGAACGCAATATCAATGACAGAACCGGATCCGTACAAACCCCGTTATCACGTCAGGGTAGTCACTGCCGCATCGCTTTTCGACGGCCATGATGCGGCCATCAACATCATGCGGCGCATCCTGCAGTCGTCGGGCGCCGAGGTCATCCACCTGGGCCATAACCGCTCCGTGGCCGAGATCGTCGACTGCGCCATCCAGGAAGACGCCCAGAGCATCGCCGTGACCTGTTACCAGGGCGGCCACATGGAGTTCTTCAAATACATGTATGACCTCCTCCATCAGAAAGGAGCGGGACATATCAAGATCTTCGGCGGTGGCGGCGGCACCATCCTGCCCGGTGAGATCAAAGAGCTGCATGAATACGGCATTGCCGGCATCTACTCGCCCGACGACGGCCGCAGGATGGGCCTGCAGGGCATGATCAACGACGTGCTTAAGAGGTCGGACTACCCTACAGGCAAAGACATTAAAGTCACCGAACGCGATATCGTTAATAAGGATTATAACGCCATTGCCCGCCTGATCTCGGCTGTGGAGAACTACCCGGAGACGGTGAAAGGCATCATGGCAGGCATCAAAACCAACGGGGCCGACTATCGTCCTCCTGTGCTGGGCATCACCGGCACCGGCGGCTCGGGCAAGTCATCGCTTATCGATGAGATCGTACGGCGTTTTCTCATCGACTTCCCGGAGAAGTACCTGGCCATCATCTCCGTCGACCCGTCGCGGCGCAAGACGGGTGGAGCGCTGCTGGGCGACCGCATCCGGATGAACTCCATCCACAACCCGCGCGTCTACATGCGGTCGCTGGCCACACGCCAGTCCAACCTGGCCCTGTCGAAGTACGTCCAGGATGCCGTCAGGATCGTCCAGGCCGCCGCCTTCGACCTCGTCCTCCTCGAGACCTCCGGCATCGGACAGGCCGATACCGAGATCATCGACTACAGCGACTTCTCTATGTACGTGATGACACCTGAATACGGTGCGGCCATACAGCTCGAGAAGATTGACATGCTCGACTTCGCCGACGTCATCGCCCTGAACAAATTCGATAAACGCGGATCGCTCGACGCCTTGCGCGACGTTAAGAAACAATATGCCCGCAACCATAAGCTGTGGGAAGCAGAACAGGATCATTTACCCGTGTTCGGCACCATCGCCTCACAATTTAATGATCCGGGCGTCAACAACCTGTACCACGACCTCATACACCTCATCGAAGAGAAGACAGGCGTGAAATTCGGCACCTCGTTCAAGAAAATAGACGAGATGTCGGAGAAGATACACATCATACCACCGCAACGGACCCGTTACCTTTCGGAGATCACCGAGACCGTCAGGAAATACAATCAATGGACCGAGGCCCAGGCTGCCGTCGCCCAACGCCTGTACAGCCTGCACCAAGCCATGCAGATGATACATGAAAGCGGCGGTGATGAAAACGTCATGCAGTCGCTCGAGACACTTGACAAAAAAATCCGTATTGACCTCGATCCGCATTGCGATCAGATCCTGAAAAACTGGGAGCAGAAAAAAGCATGTTACCGTAATGACGAATTCGTTTATAAGGTCCGCGACAAGGAGATGAAGGTGCAGACCCACACCGAATCATTGTCCCATACCAGGATCCCGAAGGTCGTCTTGCCGCATTACGAAGCCTGGGGCGACATCCTGAAGTGGAACCTGCGTGAAAATGTGCCCGGCGAATTCCCTTATGCCGCCGGCGTGTTCCCCTTCAAGCGTGAGGAAGAAGATCCCACGCGCATGTTCGCCGGCGAAGGAGGTCCCGAACGCACCAACAAGCGTTTCCATTATCTCTCCTATGGAATGCCTGCCGTCAGGTTGTCGACAGCCTTCGACTCGGTGACCCTTTACGGCCAGGATCCTCACATCCGTCCTGATATTTACGGTAAGGTGGGTAACTCAGGCGTATCCATCGCCTGCCTCGATGACGCCAAGAAGCTGTACTCCGGATTCGACCTGTGCAATCCCAGGACCTCCGTCTCAATGACCATAAACGGCCCTGCACCCACAATGGTGGGTTACTTCATGAATGCGGCTATCGACCAGCAGTGCGAGCGTTACATCCTCGAACACGGTCTGGCAGAAGAGGTGGAGAAGAAGATCGATGCTTTTTATAAGGAGAGGGGAACGAAACGCCCACAGTACCAGGGTCATTTACCCAAAGGCCATAACGGACTGGGACTGATGCTGCTGGGCATCACCGGCGACAAGGTGCTGCCGCGTGATGTCTACGACAAGATCAAAGCCCACACGCTGAGCACCGTCAGAGGCACCGTACAGGCCGACATCCTCAAGGAGGACCAGGCCCAGAACACCTGCATCTTCTCCACCGACTTCGCCCTCAAGATGATGGGCGACATCCAGGAGTACTTCATCAGGCACAATGTGCGTAATTTTTATTCGGTGTCCATCTCGGGTTATCACATCGCCGAGGCGGGCGCCAATCCCATCACGCAGCTGGCGCTGACACTCTCCAACGGCTTCACCTACGTCGAATATTACGCTTCGCGCGGTATGGACATCAACAAGTTCGCACCCAACCTGTCGTTTTTCTTCTCCAACGGCCTTGATCCGGAGTATTCGGTGCTGGGGCGTGTGGCGCGTCTCATCTGGGCCAAGGCGATGAAGCTTAAATACAATGCGAACGCCCGGTCGCAGATGCTCAAGTACCACATCCAGACCTCGGGACGGTCGCTGCATGCCCAGGAGATCGATTTCAACGATATCCGCACCACTTTGCAGGCTCTTTATGCCATCTACGATAATTGCAACTCACTGCACACCAACGCTTACGATGAGGCCATCACAACCCCCACCGAAGAGTCGGTGCGTCGTGCCATGGCCATACAGCTCATCATCAACCACGAGATGGGGCTGGCGAAAAACCAGAATCCCTTGCAGGGATCCTTTATTATAGAGGAGCTCACCGATCTTGTGGAGGAAGCCGTGCTTATGGAGTTCGACCGCATCAACGAACGCGGCGGCGTCCTCGGCGCCATGGAGACCATGTACCAGCGCAACAAGATTCAGGAAGAATCGCTCTATTATGAGCACATGAAACACTCCGGCAAGCTGCCCATCATGGGTGTAAACACCTTCCTCTCCAGCAAGGGATCGCCCACGGTACTGCCCGGCGAGGTCATCAGGGCCACCGTCAAGGAAAAGAAATACCAGCTCGCCATGCTCAGGGAGCTGCATAAGACATATGAGGAAGAGGCACGCCAGGCCGTCGCCGGCCTGAAAAATGCAACACTGCAGAATGAAAACATTTTCGACAGCCTGATTGAAACGTCAAAATATTGCTCCATCGGTCAGATCACCTCGGCATTGTTTGAGGTGGGAGGACAGTACAGAAGAAATATGTAAAATATGTCTGTTATGATCCTGAACAATCCGGGCAGGATGCTAAATTTAATATCATTATGATCCCCAGGAAAATACTTATCATTTATCCTGATACGCATGAAACCAAGGTGGCTGTTTTCCTCCAGGCCGAGATGGTGTTTCTGAAAACCATCAGGCACGGCAGGGAGGAACTGGGCCGGTTCAGGAAGATAGAAGACCAGAAAGAGTGGCGCCGCGACCTGGTGTGGAAGGAGCTGAAAGAAAACAATATCGACGCAAGCCTCATCGAGGTGGTGATGGCCATGAGCGGCCTGATAAAACCGTTGAAATCGGGCATTTACGAGGTCAATGACAGAATGATCGAAGACCTCACCGTGGGACTCATGGGCAGGCACGCCGTCAACCTCGGTGGATTGATAGCTTACGATATCGCGCAGGCGCTGGGTAAAAAAGCCTATATCGCCGACCCTGTCGTCGTGGACGAGCTGGATGAGGTGGCCCGCGTGTCGGGTCATCCCCTGTTTGCCAGGAAGTCGATCTTCCATGCCCTCAATCATAAGTTTGTGGCACGCAAGTACGCCCGCTCGGTGCATAAGAACTATGAGGATCTCAACCTCATCGTCGCCCACATCGGCTCGGAGGGCATCTCCGTGGGCGCTCACTGCAAGGGCAGAGTCGTTGATGTTAACAACACTTTCGACGGTGACGGCCCTTTTGCCATCTCACGCACGGGCAGTTTGCCCGTGGGCGACCTGGTGCGCATGTGTTTCAGCGGTAAGTACACCGAGGAGGAGATGATCAGGATGATCACCGAAGAGGGAGGCTATGCCGCCTATCTGGGCACCAGCAACATCAACGAGATCGACAAGCGCATGCTGGCCGGTGAAGAGACGGCCATCTTCTATTCCTATGCCCTGGCCTACCAGGTGGCCAAAGAGATCGGCGCCATGTCGACCGTCCTGGAAGGACATGTCGACGCCATCCTGCTCTCAGGTTATATCTTCAACAGCGAACGTTTCATTCAGAATGTGACACAGCGCGTGTCAAAGATCGCCGACGTCATGCTGTACCCCAGTATTAGCAACTTAGAAGCCCTCATGATGACCGGCCTGAGTATCCTCAACGGCGAGGCCGAGATATTGGAGTATACATGATACAGATGTCATCTTTTAAGGAAAGTGATAGCTGTTAGCAGTATCCACTCCACAAAATGATATCCGTGTGATACTATCTTCCCGTCAGCGATTTGGGAATCCGGCCGTTTTTGATCGCTTCCGACCTCAGCCTCCGACCTAAGATGCGTTCGACCATACGACCTATCTCCAGCACCTTATCTACATCCACCTGAGTGTCGATGCCCATTTCGTCCATCATGACCACGGTATCTTCCGTCGAGATGAGGCCGACGATGTTGGGATCTTCATAATAGTAGGCGCCGGTACCTGCCACGGGATAGCCGTCGATGAAGTTGGCGGGTTGGCCGCCTATGCCGCCCATAGTGCTCTCGAAGCAGGTCATGCCGGCCTGCAACGCCGCCAGTACGTTGGCGGGACCCCAGCCTCGCGTCACATGGAAGTGCACGATGTGTTTCTCGGGCGTGGGGATGGCATCGAGCAGCATAGAATAGTATTTGTAAACACGGTCCGGTGACGCCGAGCCGTCATGGTCGGCATGCTCCACATCGTCGGCACCGATGTCGAACCACCGTTTGGTGAACTCGATGGCCTTCGACATTTCGGTAGGCCCTTCGATGGGGCAGCCCCAGATGGTACTCACCGTGCCGTTGACTTTTATCCCCGCATCCTTGGCCTTTTTGATCCACTCTTCCGACATAGTCCAGTAATCTTTCAGGCTGAGACCTGAATTCCTCATGTGATGCGATTCGCTTGTCGACACCATCAGCAGGATACGGTCGGGACCGATACCATGTTGTTTGGCAATAATGGCCCTTTCGATGGCTTTCTCCCGGATGGTAATAGCCGTCAGGGTCACATCCTGCAGCTTGTCCTTCACGCGTTTGCTCTCGCGTATCTTTTTAAACAGCTCATCGGCATCCCTGAACTGTGGCATACCACGCGGGTTGCCGTAATTGGTTACCTCGATATGCCGGAAGCCTGCGAGGATGAGTTGTTCCAGTACCCAAAGCTTGGCTTCGGTGGGTATGAATTTTTCTTCATGCTGAAAACCGTCGCGCACGGTGATGTCGCCGATGGTCACTTTTTTTGGGTAGTTGAACATAATGATGGTATTACAACCTCACCCCCCGGCCCCCTCTCCTTTCAAGGAGAGGGGGTGAGGTCATTCCGGTATTTGTATTTGTTTGAAATAATCCAGTACCGCAGGGTTCGCCAGGGCGTCCCTGTTGAGCACATCTTCGCCGGCCAGCAGTTGCTTCACGGCGATCTCCACCTTTTTGCCGTTGATGGTGTATGGCACGCCGGGCGTCGCCATTATCACCGCCGGCACATGACGCGGACTGCAGCTGGTCCGTATCGAGGTTTTGATTTTTTTGATGAGATCGGCATTCAGGTCATAGTTTTCCCTGAGTTTAACGAAGAGGATGACTCTCTCGTCACCTTTTAACTGTTGTCCCACCACCACCGAATCTTCGATCTCTTCAATGGTTTCAACGACGGCATAGATCTCCGATGTGCCTATTCTGACGCCTCCGGGGTTGAGTGTGGCATCGGAGCGGCCATAGATGATCACGCCGCCATGATCGCTGATGCTGATGTAATCGCCATGACGCCAAATATCCTTGTAAACGGTGAAATAGGCATTCCTGTATTTTTCACCGCTGTCGTCGTTCCAGAAATAGACAGGCATAGAAGGAAAGGCGGATTTACATACCAGCTCGCCTTTTTCATTACGCAGCGAACGGCCGGAAGCATCGAAGCAATCCACGTCCATGCCCAGGCCGCGGCATTGTATCTCACCACAATGAACGGGAAGCATGGGGCTGCCCAATACGAAACAGGAGATGATGTCTGTTCCGCCTGATATCGACGACAGCTGGACATCCTTCTTCCAATCTCTGTAAACATATTCAAAGCTCTCCTCCGACAGGGGTGAACCTGTGGAGGTGATGGTCCTGAGATGGGGGAATAATGACAGCTCTGTGGGCTTCACCCCGGCCGCTTCGAGGGAGGCGAGATACTTGGCGCTGGTGCCGAACAGGGTTATCTTCAATTCATCTGCCAATCGCACGAGTGCATCCGGACGGGGATAAAAAGGATTGCCGTCGTAACATACGATGGTGGCACCCAGCGCCAGGCTGCTGACAAACCAGTTCCACATCATCCAGCCGCAGGTGGTGAAATAAAAAACCACATCGTCCTTATTGACGTCACAATGGAGCATGAGCTCTTTCAGATGCTGGATCAGTGTGCCTCCGGCAGAGTGGACGATGCTCTTGGGCAATCCGGTGGTGCCTGACGAATACATGATGTATAAAGGATGGTCAAAGGGCAGCTGGACAAAGTCCATGACCCCTGAGACCGGTAGTGAGAGATATTTCCATGTCATCGTGTATGACGGCATGCGTTTCAGGTCGAGGTTGCCCGTGAAATCAACCATCACGACATGCTTAACCGAGGGAAGCTGGCCAAGGATGCCCTTTAATTTCTCCTGTGAGTCGAACCATTTACCGGAATAATAATAGCCGTCGGCGGCAAAGATCACTTTGGGCTCTATCTGTGAGAAACGGTCCAGGACACCTTTGATGCCGAAGTCGGGTGACGACGAGGACCAGATAGCCCCCAGCGACGCCGTGGCCAGCATGGCGATGACAGTCTCAGGGATGTTGGGCATTACCGCCGCCACACGGTCACCTTTTTTTATCCCCAGGCGTTTCAGTCCCTCGGCTATACAGTGCGCTTCTTCGTAAAGTTCCTTGAAGGTGAACCGTCTTTCCACGCCGTTCTCACCCCTGAAGATAATGGCAGGCCGGTCATCACGGTACCGTAACATGTTTTCGGCATAATTCAGACGTGCTCCCTGGAACCACTTGGCTCCCGGCATGCGCCTGGCGTCATCCACCACCTGATCGAAATCCCTGTCCCACCTGATGCCGCTGAAATACCAGAACTCACGCCAGAATAAAGGTATGTTGTCAATGCTCCACTGATATAAAGAAGGATAATCGCTGAAGGAAAAGTCGAACTGTTTATTGACATGATCGATAAACCGTTTCATACTGGAGTTTTGCATCCTTTTTTTATCGGGCATCCATAAGATCTTCTCATTCATAGATTACGAAGATGTCGTTTTATGGTATAATTTAACGGTTTCATTTGACATTCCGATGGAGATCAATAGCCCATCGGATCATAACCATCAGGTCTGATCTGTCTCCAAGCGGTCATCCGGAACTTTTACACATTCCCTTTCTTCATAGTATAGGGCTCGGGAGGTGCACTTCCCAGGGCATAGAATACCGTTGCTTTGGCCTGTAATTTATCGAATTTGTCCTGGTCGACAGCGACCGCCAGGTTGTTTTTCTTGGCATATTGCAACAACAACTCGGTATCGATGTTGCCGACCATTTCATATCCCGTCATGGGGCATCCTCCGAGTCCGTTGAGTACTCCCTCAAAGTGATGGCAGCCGTTTTTGTATGCGGCATCTATTTTCTCATACCATGTGCCATGGGTGGTATGAAGATGCAGGCTAAGCTCCACGGAGGGATACTCTCTTCTGAGGTTTGAAATGATGAGGGCTATGCTCTGAGGTGTGGCCACGCCGAGGGTGTCAGCAATAGATATGTGTTCGACTCCTGATTCCACCAGCTTCCCGGCCCATTCCATGACAATATCCGGATCCCATTTATCTCCATAAGGATTACCGAAAGCCATTGAGAGATATACCACGACCTCTTTGCCTGACTTGGCGGCAATATCCATAAAGAGATCAATCACAACCCGTGATTTACCGAAGGTCGAATTGATGTTACGTTTCAGAAAGGTCTCCGACACCGAAAACGGATAGGAGATGATGGAGACATGATCGAAACGGCTGGTGGCAACGGCTCCTTTCACATTGGCGACCAGCACCATCAGTTTGGTATGGTTGCCGGGGTGCTTGAGCTTTTCGAGGACTTTCTCAGTGTCACGAAGCTGTGGCACGATGCGTGGTGACACGAGGCTTCCCACATCCACCACATCAAAGCCGATGGAGATCACCTCTTTCAGATAATTGATTTTTTCCCGCTTCGGGATGAAATTAGTCAATCCCTGTATGGCATCGCGGGGGCTTTCGGTAATTTTCAAAGTTCCCATAGTTACATTAGTTTTAACATCCAATATATCTCGAAATAACAAGTCGCTGTATCTCTGACGTTCCTTCGCCTATTTGCAGCAGGCGCTGGTCACGGTAGAAGCGTTCGACATCATAGTCTTTCATCAGACCATATCCACCATGAAGCTGCACCGCTTCATAGGCCACCTGATTGGCCACCTCGGAGCAATAGAGCTTTGACATGGCTGCTTCCTTGGCAAAAGGTCTGTTGTTATCTTTCAGCCAGCAGGCTTTATAGAGCAGGTTACGGGCCAGCTCGATCTTGGTGGCCATATCGGCCAGTTTAAAGGCATTGACCTGGAAATTGACGATGGGCTGTCCGAACTGTTTTCTTTCCTTGGCGTACTGAAGTGCTGTTTCAAAGGCACCCTGTGCCAGTCCCAGCCCCATGGCGGCTATGGACAGACGGCCGCTGTCGAGGGTGCTCAGCATGATCTTCGATCCTTCGCCACGTCGGCCCAGGAGGTTGCCCTCGGGCACGCGACAATCGTCGAAATAAAGTTCTGCCGTGTTGGAGGCACGCCAGAGCATCTTATCGTGCATGGTCACCGCCTTGAAGCCGGGAGTATCCTGGTCGACGAGGATGCAGGTGAATTCCTTACGGCCGTTCTGTTCACCGCTGACAGTCTGTATCGTGCTGCCTATGGTAATCTCGGAGGAGGCATTGGTGATGAATATCTTGGAGCCGTTGATGATCCACTGTCCCTGTTCCAGACGGGAGGTGGTCTTTGTGCCGCGGGAGTCGGAGCCGGCATTGGGTTCGGTGAGGCCAAAGCCCCACAGCGCTTCCCCTGTGCAGAGCCGTGGCAAGTACCTCATTTTCTGTTCTTCCGTGCCATAACTGCATAAAGGACCGATGCCGAGCGAATTGTGGGCTGCCAGCGTGGCGGCCTGCGAGCTGTCGACACGCGCCAGCTCTTCCACAGCGATAATGTATGCCAGGTAATCCAATCCCTGTCCGCCATACTCCTCCGGTAACATCATTCCGAAGAGACCCAGCTCACCCATCTTTCTTGTCAGAGTAACGGAAAACTCAGCTTTTTCATCCAGATTACGTGCAACGGGACGTATTTCGCGTTCGGCGAAATCGCGTACCGTCTCACGGATCATGTTGTGGACATCGGAAAGGTCAAAATTCATATGGCTTGTCGATTATGTTTTCTCGTCATCCCCTCACCTCCTGAGCTATTTAGTCCGTGCGGGGGAGAGTCTATTCTATTTCTATCAGCTTAGTTCCCGCATCCACCATATCATTCAGCTTCACCATGATCTTTTTCACCATCCCGTCCCTTTTCGTTGTGATATTGTTCTCCATTTTCATGGCATCGATCACCAGGGCCACATCTCCTTTGGCGATCGTGTCGCCTTCTTTCACATTAAGTTTGAATATTCTTCCGGGTATGGGGGCGATGATCATGTTGTCATTGCTTGTATCCTGTTTCTCCTGATCGCCGGTGAACGATTCATCCGCCAGGAGGTCATTCCTCATCATCATGAAATCCTTACCATTGATGGTGACCTTCCACATCTCGCCTTTGGCCCAGGTGACGGTGGCATAGTAGGTCTTATTGTCTATGGTAAAGTCTACCTCACCCGTGTCAATATAATCCAATGTCACATGCAACAAATTTCCGTCGAGTGAGAACTCATAATTCCGGTCCTTCGATTTCATTATCCTGAAAGGAAGTATTTTACCGTCATGGGTGATGGTGACGGTCATGCTGTTACGCCAGAACCCTATTCTGTTCCATACATCGAGGCCATTGGTACGGTCATAGCCGGCATCTATGAGCCGGGTATTGAGGGTATAGACCAGGTAACCTGCCGCTGCGGTTATGAGCGACGGCTCTTCCCTGGTATACGCGCTCCGGTTGGGTATTTGCTTATCCTTTTTCACGGCGAAAGCATTTAAAGGTTCACTTTGTGATTTCATTTTTTCCACCTCTTCCTCGAATCTTTTCTTGGCCAGTCCCGATTTATAATCCTTGTACTGTGTGGGGTGCATGGCAAATTCGAAGAGTTCCTCGTCATTTTTTCCGGTCTCCCATCCCAGTTTTTTCATTTCGCTGCGGAAGGTGTCAAGGGCGTCGGGATAGCCATCCTGAGGTACGCCGGTGTAAAATTCACGCCCCTGTTTTTCGGCCAGTTTGACGATCTCAGGTGCCAGCGGTCCCGGTAATTTACCGGCTTTGCCAAGGATCATGCTCCAGGTGTTTTCATCTATCATCGAGTAGCGTTTTTCTCCCTTAGCCATCTGGACGAGGTTGAGGAGGGCCACGTTTTTGACATACTGGCTGTAAGGTGTCACCAGAGGAGGATAGCCCAGTTTAGGCCACACATAGGCTGTCTCTTCAAATAAAGCGACGAGCAGTTCATCTTCTGTCATCTCATGTTGCCCATGTTCTTTAAGAGCCAGGTTAATGGCTGCATGTAAGCCTTTCAGGTCGACCATCAGGCTGCCCATCATGCCGCCGGGTAATCCCGACTGCACCATCAGCGATGACACATAACGGTTCTTGGGGTCGATGAAGTAACCCAGGAAGTCATCGATAAAGCTCTGGTTCAGAGCGCGTGCTTCCATGTAAGCTTTCATATTGATCTCGGGAACGTCGAAGCCGGCATCTTTGAGCATAGCCTGTATGGTGATGACATCGGGGTGCACCATGCCCCAGGAAAGAGGCTCCATGGCCACGTCGATGTAATCAGCACCCGCTTTGGCCACCTCCAGCATCGAAGCTACGGAGAACCCGGGTCCTGAGTGGCCATGATACTGTACCGGGATGTGGGGATATTTTTCCTTGATGGCTTTCACCAGCTTTGCGAGGGTGACAGGACGTCCCACACCGGCCATGTCTTTCAGGCATATCTCATCGGTGCCGAATTCAATCACTTTGTCGACCACATCCATAAAATATTTTACCGTATGTACAGGTGAATGGGTAATACTCAGAGCGGCCTGGGAGATCATCCCCGCGGCTTTGGCCGCTTTGACCGACAATTCCAGGTTACGGGCGTCGTTGAGCCCACAGAATGACCTGGCAATATCCACGCCCTGGGCTTTCTTCACCTTATACATCAAACGCCTGACATCGGCGGGAACGGGATACATGCGTATGCCGTTCAACGCTCTTTCGAGCATATGGGTCTGAATGCCGGCTTCATTGAAAGGCCTGGTCCACTCCGGTACCGTGGCGTTGGGGTTTTCCCCGAAGAGCAGACACACCTGCTCAAAAGCACCCCCGTTTGTCTCGATGCGGGAAAAACAGCCCATATCAATGATCACCGGAGCAATCTTCTTCAGCTGGTCGACACGTGGCACATACTTGCCTGATGACTGCCACATGTCACGGTATATAAGACTGAATTTTATCGGATGCTTTTTCATTTTTACCTCATTTCTCTATTATAACCTCGCACCACTGCAATCGGAAAAAATTCCGCTTTATTGTGTCCATTTTGGCGGCCTTTTCTCCAGGAACGATGCCATGCCCTCCTGACCTTCTTCAGAGGCGCGTAACTCCGCTATGACCTGGGCCGTGTAATCCATCACATTGGAAAAGCACAGTTCATTGGATATATTGTATATCAGCTTTTTACAGGCTGTCATTGCGGCGGGGCCGCTGGTCATCATTATTTTAATGATTTCATTCAGTTGGTTGTCCAGCTCTTCGGCAGGCATCGATTTATTGGCGAGCCGGTGGTGTTCGGCTTCCTTGCCGGTGAAACGCCGTCCTGTCAGCATAAGATCACGTGCACTATACTCCCCAATGCGTTTGATGACGTAGGGTGAGATAGTGGCCGGCACAATACCGAGTTTGACTTCGGAGAAAGCGAATTTGGTGTCGTCGGCGCAGAATACGATATCACAGGCGGCCAGCAACCCGTTGGCACCACCGATAGCGGCGCCATGCACCACGGCGATGGTAGGCTTTCGGCAGGTGTAAATGGTGTTGAAACACCGGGCCAGCGTCAGGCTGTCCTGGTAATTATCTTCATAACCGAAAGCCGCTATGCCCTTCATGTAATTGAGGTCGGCACCGGCACAGAACGATTTGCCGCGACCACGCAACACCGCCAGACGAACCTCATCCATAGCATTGACTCGCTCAAAGATGTCAATGATCTCACCGATCATCTCGGCATCCATGGCGTTGTGTTTATCGGGCCTGTTAAGCCAGACGGTGCCGGTCTTGTCTTTCAGCTCGAATTCGATGGTATGAAAGTCTTTCATATAGCTGGTTTTAAGGTTGCGGGTTGCAAGTTGCGGGTTTCAGGTAAAGTTAATCATTTTTTCAATCCGTAACCCGCAACCTGTAACCTGCAACCTGTAACTATTTCACATTCGGAACACACCAAATTTCTGATCTTCGAATTTTTTATTTAAGGACACCGATATCCCCAGAGCTATTACTTTCCGGGTATCCACCGGGTCGATGATGCCGTCGTCCCAGAGGCGTGCGGTGCTGTAATAGGCCGAGCCTTCGAAGTCATATTTATCAAGGATGCTTTTCCTGAGCGTTTCTATCTCTTCTTTGGGCATCTGCTGTCCTTTGGCTTTATAGCCGTCTTCCTTCACCTGTATCAGGACGCCGGCGGCCTGCATGCCGCCCATCACCGATATCTTGGCGTTGGGCCACATGAAGAGCAGGCGGGGGCTGTAGGCCCTGCCTGCCATGCCATAGTTGCCGGCGCCGAAAGAACCGCCGAAAATGACGGTGAACTTGGGCACATTGGCATTGGCCACGGCATGGACCATCTTGGCCCCGTCCTTGGCGATGCCTTTGCGTTCAAAGTCTTTACCCACAATGAAACCGGTGATATTCTGCAGGAACAGCAGGGGTATCTTGCGTGAGCAGCATAGCTCGATGAAGTGTGTGGCTTTGAGTGCCGACTCGGAGAACAATACCCCGTTGTTGGCCAGGATGCCTACGGGGAAGCCCATGATGTGGGCGAAGCCGGTAACGATGGTAGGGCCGTATTTCTCCTTGAATTCGTGGAAACGGCTGCCATCGACTATTCGCATGATCACTTCCCGGGGATCGATCAGCTTACGAAGGTCGACGGGAGCGATGCCATAAAGTTCTTCGGGATCATACCAGGGTTCTTCCGAGGGAATGATGTCGAGTTGCTGCCGTTCATTCATGTCAAGATTTTCGAAGATATTACGGCAGATCTGGATGGCGTGGATATCGTTTTCGGCGAAATGGTCGGCGACACCTGATATGGAGGTGTGCACCTCGGCGCCACCAAGCTCTTCGGGAGTGACCACCTCGCCGGTGGCCGCTTTGACCAGCGGAGGGCCGCCAAGGAAAATGGTTCCCTGCTCCCTGATGATGATCACCTCATCGCTCATGGCCGGGACATAGGCGCCGCCGGCAGTGCAGGATCCCATGACAATGGCAATTTGGGGAATGCGCATCGATGACATCTGGGCCTGGTTGTAAAAGAAACGTCCGAAGTGGTCACGGTCGGGAAAAACATTGGCCTGCTCCGGGAGGAAAACACCACCCGAGTCGACCAGGTATACGCACGGCAGATTGTTCTCCATGGCTATCTCCTGGGCACGCAGGTGCTTTTTAATGGTTTCCTTGATGTATGTGCCTCCCTTTACCGTGGCATCATTGGCTATGATCACCGTCTCACGGCCATGTATCACTCCGATGCCGGTGACGATGCCTGCCGAAGGATGCTCGTTGTCCATGATATTATAAGCTGCCAGCGGTGACAGCTCGAGGAAGGGCGTATTGGGATCCACCAGTTTGTCAATGCGCTCACGCACCAGCAGCTTACCCCTTTCCTTATGCTTCTGAATGGCTTTCTCAGGCCCCCCCCGGATGACTTGCCGGTGCATATCCTTGTATTCCCTGAGAAGCTTTAGAAATTCTTCCTTATTCGTTTTAAACTCGGCCGAGCTGGTCCTGATCTTCGTCTCTAGTCTGAACATCGGTGCGGTTTTAATGATTCCAATAGGGTCGCAAGGTAACTATTTTTCCTGAATTCTAAGGCAAAAATGAAATAAATTGAATAGATGAAAGATGAAAGATGAATGATGAATGATACCATATGTAAAATCAGGTGTTGACTGCTTTCTTATAATGTTTTCATCAGATATTGTCAAACTGCAGGGTCACAAATGGGAGTTTTATGGATTAAGTAATTGTGATGTATAAGTTTATTGATATAGAAGAGGAATTGTTGCGCCTGAATGAGGATGCCATGAGACTCGCCATAATGAAGGTAGGAAGATTTTATGACGATGCTATTGAACGACTTGGGAGTTATTCATCGGCAGCATGGAAATATTATAAAGAAGGAAAACGGTCGATGAATGTTACGGACTATCTCCGTTATCTTGAGCTGTCACACAGACAGCTATTGCTGGTATGCGACGGATTGGAGTTTATAGGAAAAGACAGGCGGATAGAAAAAGACGGGATAGTTTATGCATTGGAGAGAGCGATGAGGCTTAAAGAAATTGTGAAATCGTTATTGGTGAATTCGGGATAAGGTTACTGACGCCTTTACAGGGCTGAGATGAGAGTATTGGTCGGCCTGTTTTCCAGGGCGCTGCCTTGGGCTGGTGGATGATATCCTTTCAGGACATTAACAGAAATGGTTACCCATGCATGAACGATAAGCAATTATTTCTCCTCATATAGCTGATGTATTTTGATTAAAGCCTGCCAAGGGGAGAATTGAAATTTAGATTGTAAAAGGATGATGATTTGAGTGAATGCCTGAAATCCTATTGTATTAAATTTCATGTGAATGTTCTGAAAGGACAACTGGCAATAGCCCAGGGTAACACCCTGGGGTAAAAGGAGGTCGTATTTATCATAGCAGCCCTGAAAGGGCGTAATACAGGCACATTAATAAAATAATAAAACGGGATAGCGAGGTAATGAAGTTAGAATAAAGCGAAAAATGGTGCGTTTATCCGTTTATACTGATCTTCATAAGTCTGTCCGGATCGACAAGGGTGAAGATCTTGCCCTTCATCTCAATAAGCTTGTCCTGTTGAAATTCGTTGAGCATACGCGATACCGTTTCCCTGGTGGTGCCGATGAGGTCACCGAAATCACCACGGTCAATGGGTAACCTGAAGGTATCATTCCGGTAAATCTCTCTGGAAAAGAATAGAAGGGTGTCGGCGATGAGTCCCGGCACATGCTTTTGTGAACGGTACACACAACGCTGGTATTGCTGGAGTTCGTTTTTGCACAGGTGGATGATGATCTCATAGGAGAATTTACCGTTGCGGTCGATCAGCAATTTAAAGGTATTGAGATCGATAAAACAGGCAACGGAATCCTCCAGCGCTATTGACGAATAATTGTTGATCTTATCCCCGAGCGCCGTCGGGATACCTAAATAGGCCGGGGCTTTGATGATATTCAGTATCTGGTTTTTGTCGCGCCACTTCATGGATATTTTCACCAATCCCTCTTTCAGGTATATGATATTGGACGAGAGGGAATCCTGTTTGAAAATGGTCTCCCCTCTTTTAAATGAGGTTTCCGCACAATTATCGCTCAGTAACCTTAATTGGTTCTCATTAAGATGACCGGCGGCAGCGGATTTGATATAGCAGTTTATACATTTATCTGTTATCATGGTAGCATTATAAATATCAAGTGATTCAGGTTTTATGACCCGGATCACATATTTTCATATAGAAAATCATTTTTATAACTATTCAACTAAACATGGCAGTCGTTTATTGTGAATTTTTTCACAGTTATCTTTGCCCACAGTTAAAAACCACAAAATTAATCATTATGGCTAAGAAAATGACAATCGCTCTCTACACCGGGAGCTTTGACAAGCTGACCGCCACGGGTGTGATCATCAACGGGGCGGTGGCCGATGACATGGATGTCGAAATCTTTGTGTTGCTTATGGGTGCCAATGCATTCAAGAAGGAAAATGTCGGCAAAACGGATCACATGGCCGAGCTGGCCGATAAAAAGGAGGAATTCCTGGCTTCCTTGCAGCAACTGAAGATACCGACATGGATGGAATACTTCCAGCAGGCCAAGGAGATGGGCAACGTCAAGATATATATCTGCGGACTGGCGGGTAAAGTATGGAACGGTTTAACTCTGGGCGATTTCAACGAGCTGGCCGACGATATTTGCGGCATCGCCGAATATGTCGCCTCAGCCCAAACAGCCGATGTGAACTTATTTATTTAATTTAAACTTTGGGATTATGACAACGGAAGAATTAAAAAATCTGAAAACGGATAAAGTGGTAGATGCCAGAGGCTCCGCTTGTCCTGGTCCCCTAATGGCGACAAAGAAAGCCATAGGGGAGATGAAATCCGGTGAGATCATCGAAGTGTTATCCTCCGACCCCGGAACCAAAAGAGATGTGCCTAAATGGGCCGTCAAAAAGGGTTTTGAATATCTCGGTGATATCCTGGAAGACGGCTATTTCAGATTGTATATCAAGAAATAGGGAGAGCCCTCCGACATGGGACAAGACCTTCTAAAGATTCTTGTTTTTTCGACGGAGAAGATCTCAGATCCTGCGTTGGATCTGGCGGGGCTGATGAAGCTGCACTATCCGCCGTCGGTGAGGACCATTATTGTGCCCTGCTCCAGTGCCGTGCGGCCGCAGTGGATCATGCATGCCTTTGCATGCGGTTTCGCCGGTGTTTTCATTGCCGCCGACGGTTCCGACTGCCCCTATGGCGAGACGTGCATAGAAAAAACAGCCCAAATTGTTTCCATGACGCATACCCTGATGAGAGATAAAGGAATTCCTACGGCACGGCTGAAAATGGCAGCTGTCTGCTCGGTTTGCGCCGAGCTGTTTGTCAAACAGATGAAGCTGTTTGCTGGTGAACTGGCCGGCGACACTATCAACATGCCTTAAATTATGACCGATCATATTGATTACACTTCTTTTTACCAAACGGATGCCCTCGTCATTGGGGGTGGCATTGCGGGTATTGAATCGGCACTCAATCTTGCCAACATGGGATTCCATGTCCTTGTCGTGGAGAAGGATCTCTCCATAGGCGGGCGGATGATACACCTCAGCAAAGTCTTTCCCACTCTTGATTGTTCAGCTTGTATCACCACACCCAAGGTATCGGAGACCGCCCGTCATCCCAATATAACCATCCTTACGAACACCGAGGTGCAGAAAACAGAGCGGGAAGCTGATGGCTCTTTTACCGTAACTATTGAACAGAAACCCCGTTATGTCGAACCATTGCTTTGTACGGGATGCCAGTCGTGCGAGAATGTCTGTCCCGTGGTGGTTAAGGATGAATACCAGTACGGTCTCGTCGGACGGAAGGCAGTATTCATTCCTTTCAGCACTGCCAGCCCGAGAGTAGCCGCTATTGACATTGAGAATTGCATCCTTTGCGGTGCTTGTGAGAAAACCTGTGCACCCGGCGCTATTGACTTCGGCCAGGAAATGATCACCAGAAAAGTCAAAGCCATAAGCATCATCATCGCGACCGGCTTCAGGCTTTTCGAACCTGCCCGTATAACGCGTTATGGTGGTGGTAAATTCAAGAATATGATCACAGCCATGCAGATGGAACGTCAGCTTGTTCCTACCAGGCCTTTTAATACGGTGTTACGTCCCGGAGACGGTAAAGTCCCCGATAAAATCGCTTATATTTTGTGCACGGGCTCCAGGGATGCCACCATCGGTAATCCCATTTGTTCCCAGATATGCTGTATGTATTCCATCAAACAGGCTCAATTGGTACTGGGAGCACTACCCATGGCTGATGTTACCATCTATTACCTCCATATCAGGGCATTCGGCAAAGGATTCAATGAGTTTTATCGCCAGGCTGAAATGATGGATGTCCAGTTTGTTAATGGGAAAGTAGGACGTATCAAAGAGCTTGAAAACGGGGATCTTCTCTTGCGCTATGAAGATATCGCATCAGGTAAGGTGAAAGAGGCCCGGCACGACATGGTTGTCCTGGCGGTTGGAATACTGCCTAATAACGGTTTCGAAGCAGTGTTTGACGAGGTCTTGATATTAGACCGTTTCAATTTCTATTATCAGCCTGATGAAATGACCGACCCTTTTAAATCCACTTTGCCGGGAGTGTTTCTGGCCGGGACCACGACAGGGCCTATGGATATCCCTGATTCCATTCTCTCCGGTGGAGCAGCTTCGGCCCAGGCGGCCAATTACATTCAACAGCAAAAAACTGCTTATTCATCACAGAATACAATACTATCTTGAAATGACGGAAGAGAAGGGACATATTGCAAAAAAAATAGGTGTTTACATCTGTCAATGCGGATCGAATATCTCTGATTATGTGGATGTGGGAAACGTCTGTGAAGTGATAAGTCAGGACGAAGAGGTATCCCTGGCAAAGGTCATCATGTTTGCATGTGCCGATGCGTCACAAAAAGAGATGATCGCGGATATACAGAATGAATCGCTGGATGCTATTGTGGTGGCCTCATGTTCGCCGAAATTACATCTTAACACCTTCCGGAGCGTCACTGAACGTGGAGGACTCAACGGTTACCATTATGTCCAGGTCAATATCCGTGAGCAGGATTCATGGGCTCATTCCGACAGACCCGACGAGGCAACGGATAAAGCGATTTCCCTAATACGTGCGGGTGTGGCCAGGGCAGGGCTCTCCGAAGCCCTGTCACCAGTGTCAATTCCTGCCTGCAAAGATGTGGCGATTATCGGTGCAGGCGCTGCCGGTATGAGAGCTGCAATAGAGCTTGCAAGACTGGGAGTAAATGTCCATCTTATTGAAAAAGAACACTTTGTTGGTGGAAGAACGGCTCAATGGGACGATATGTCAATGACGGATCAATCCGGTACGGAGATCATCACCGGGTTATACAATCAGATAATAAGGTATAATAACATCACTCTGCATACCGGAGCCGCAGTCGTTGCATCGAAAGGAAGTATCGGCAATTATTTGGTCAAGGTTAAAATAGAGCCGCGACATGTAGGACGGCCTTACGACACAGAAGCCATCAAAAAAGCGATAGAAGCCTGCCCTGTTGAAATAGAGGATGCTTTTGATTTTGGCCTTACCCGGCATAAAGCACTCTATATCAACCACCCCGGCCAGTTACCCTCCTGGCCGGCAATCGATATGAAGGCTTGTACACATTGCGGTGAATGTTTGAAGCATTGCAACAACATTGACCTTGATGAGGAAAATACAGTAATTGACATCAATGTTGGGGCTATCCTTCTGACAACCGGATTTGATCCGTACAAACCGATAAAAGGAGAATTTGGCTATCAGGAAATCCGGGAAGTTGTCACACTGCAACAATTAAAAAGGCTTTTAACTTTGAACCAGGATGAATTATGGTTCAGAAGCAAACAAATTAAACGTGTTGCTTTCATCTATTGTGTAGGCAGTCGTCAGGAAGAGGGTGGTAAAGAATATTGTTCACGTTATTGCTGCACATCAGCCATTCATACTGCCATACAGCTCAGGGAGAAGTTCGGTGTGCCCTATATCTATCATCTTCACAGAGGCATACGCACATACGGGAAACAGGAGATATTGTATGAAAACTCTTCAAGGGCAGGTGACAGGTACCTGCGATTTTTGGATGATGACCCTCCTGTAGTAGAGCAAAATAATAATGAAATCCGGATCACAATCAATGACTTCATGACAAACAGCAGGGCTATTACCATGAAGGTGGATTTAATCGTATTGGTGACTGGCATGGTACCCCGGTTGAATAAGGAACTGGTTGATATCCTTAAAATACCGCTTGGTAAGGATGGCTTTTATAACGAGATCCATCCAAAGCTCAGGCCTGTGGAAACAGTTATTGATGGTTTGGTCATAGCAGGATGCTGCCAGGCACCTAAAAATTTACCTGAGTCGGTAAGCTCATCCCTGGCAGCGGTGGCTAAGATTTACTCCCTGATCAGCAAGGGCTTCGTCCAAATAGAGCCCACACAAGCAGTTGTGAATTCCGAGATCTGCACATGGTGCGGCAAATGCAGCGATGCATGCCCTATTGATGCCATTGAGAAGGTGGAGACCGAAAAAGGACCGGTGGCAAGAGTACTGGAATCCAACTGTAAGGGATGTGGTATGTGCACGCCCGTTTGCCCGGAGGAAGCCATCGATATAAAAAGTTATTCTAATGCCGAGATACGCAGTATGATCGAAGCACTGGCAGAATAAAAATAGTTTATAACCGGTTATTATGGGACAAAAAACTATTGACATCATTAAGCAAAAACGGACCGTTACGGAGAAAGCCCGACAAAATCACAAAGACTATCTGCAATTAAGGAAGCAGGTATGGAATGCACTAAAAGAAGGTCCCGCGACAATACCCGAAACGGCTGAGAAAACAGGATTGCCTCCCGACCAGGTTCTTTTTGTGATCATGACGATGCGCAAATTTGGTGAGGTGGAAGCCGGAGACCCGGATGACATGGATGAATATTACTATTATAAACTCAATGAGAAATGAGCGAGTTGGAACCGAAATTTGCTGAAGAGATCTCTAAATACGGCGCCGATCATTTCACGGCATGTTATGATTGTGGTAATTGTTCTTCCGTATGTTCTTTATCAGGTGAAGACAATTCCTTTCCCCGGAAAGTCATACGATTCGGACTATTGGGATTGAAGGATGACCTTGAATCTTCTGTTGACCCCTGGTTGTGCTATTACTGCGGCGAATGCTCAGAAACATGCCCGCGTAACGCCGATCCCGCTCAACTGATGATGGCTGCCCGACGATATCTTACTGCCTCCTATGACTGGACCGGTTTATCAAAAAAGTTCTATACATCTAAAGTTTGGGAAATTACAGCGATTTTATTATTATCATTGATTGTATTACTGTTGTTTATATTTTTTCACGGCCCAATGACATCTCATTTGACCGCACAGGGTGGCGTAGAATTGAACACATTTGCCTCTAATAAGATCATTGAGTTGGGCGACTGGATTATGGCCGGCATTCTCTCTTTCTTTTTACTGTCGAATATATTTAATATGTACCGACGGGTTATCCTTAAAAGAAAAGATATACATATCCCTTTAAAAGTGTATTTCTCTGAACTTTATAAATTGATATTCCATTTTGCCACCCAAGGCGAATTTTATGCGTGTGAAAAGGAACAACCTTCTCTTAAAAAGAAGTTAAAAAGCGGAAAGTTAAATTACTGGATCGTTCATTTCCTGTTAATGTCGAGCTATGTTTTGTTATTCACAATGATTGTAGGTTTTCTGCAATGGTATCAAACTGACAAAATTTATGAATGGTGGTATCCGCAACGCATCTTGGGTTATTACGCAACCTTTGGATTGGTGTTTGGCATCATTTATTTTTCAGTATTGCGAATCAGGAAGAATAATGAAAAATCCAAAGCATCCCATTTCACTGACTGGACATTTCTTATCCTGCTTTTCCTAACCACTATAACCGGAATCCTGGTACATATCTTCAGGGTGAACGGGATGGCAATGGCAACATACTATGTTTATGTCATCCATCTGATGATTTTATTTCCCATGCTGATGATCGAGGTTCCGTTCTCGAAATGGTCGCATTTAGCTTACCGGCCGTTTGCTATTTATTTTTTCAACTTAATCCGCAAAGCGAAGATTTCAGGGAAATAATTGTTTGCACGTCATTCATGATGCTCGCACGCTTCCTTGTCGCTGCTTAATTCATCGGCCAGAAACATCTCCACGGCTTTGCGCGTTTCGCGTTGAGTGGTGATAAACACTTTTTTCCCGGCACCGGTAAGATCAATGTATAATCTTTGCCCCATACCGCCGGCGATGACTATTTCGCAATCGTTCAGTGCCGACAATATACTTCCATGTGAATGCCTCGTATGATCGTCATTATCAGCACCATGATGCTGATGTTCATAATGAAGACCCATGGCATGACCGGTAAATGTGTTTGGCCTGTATATTTGATTGACAATCTGACCGTTGGTGACTTCAAAAATGCTGAATCCCAATGTTCTTCCGAAATGTTGAGATAAATAGCGCCCTTCATCACTCGGAACTGCGATCTTCATTTTGTTCTCCTTTCTTTTTAAGATATAACTGATGATGATAACTGTTTTCACGCACCATTTTTTTGCCGCATTGCGGGCATCTGGTATCCCTGCAAGGCACTCCCGGCTGATGCGGAACCTTCGTGTTGCAATGCAGGCAGATACAAAATCCCATCTCTTTTTGATGTCGTTGATAATCCATTTTTACCGGTATTTTTGATAATTGTCTTATGTTATCGGACTCACAATACGTGCATGACCCTATTTCTTTTTCGCTGATGAGAAGTCTGTGACAGTCTTCACAGCGATACCAGAACTCATCGGTATGAAAATCACCTCCTTCAATAAAAATAGCTTTCCCATCGACAAAAGCCTCTGCAATGGACCGACGGGCTTTTTCGTAGATACGTGTCAGGGTGGGACGCGAAACAGCCATCTCACGGGCTGCCTGTACCTGCGTCATACCCATGTAATCCAGGAGACGGATCGCCTCGTATTCTTCAAAAAATAAAATCACCGGTTCCAGATCAGTGATTGGAATGCCAAAGGGCTTGAAGCCCTCCATCACGGGAGGATGGGTTATGTAACGTTTTCTTTTTGGTCGTGGCATGAATTTGCAAAATTAGCAATTATTATGAACATAAGTTCAAAATTATTATTAATTTTGAAAAGTATTTCAATAAAGTATTAACCATTCAAAACGGAGGAAATTATGCCCGGATTGGATAAAAGAGGCCCCATGGGGCAGGGTCCGATGACAGGACGAAAAATGGGACGTTGTGCCAATTTTGGTGCGAACCTGAAAAGTCAGACTGATAGTGAGAATAAAAACCCTGATGAAGAACCTATTGAAAATTTGCCCGGAAGGGGATTTGGTTATGGTTGGGGAGGAGGTTTCGACCGGGGAAGAGGCTCCGGCTTTGGACGAGACCGGGGCGGACGAGGACGAGGTATGGGTTGGCGAAATCGTTTCAGAGGAGGTGATTAGCAAATATACTGATGAGCAAGGTTCGTGATTTATTAAAAATGTCCGGATATTCCGACAGGGCGATAGAATATTATGAGAATCATTTAAATGTCGGAATCATCGAAAATCCGGATGCCCAATTTGTCTTTACGGGTCCTTGCGGTGATACAATGGAGCTATTTCTGAAGATCACGTCGAATGTCATTACAAACGCAAAGTTTCAGGCTATAGGATGTGCAGGCTCTTTCACTTCAGGTTCAGCCCTCACCAAGATGATAAATGGTAAAACGCTGGAGGAATGTAAGAAGTTGGACGAGAATGATATACTGGATCATCTGGGCACGTTGCCGCAACAGAAAGTCCATTGTGCCAGGTTAGCTGTCTGGACTTTGAAAAAGGCCATTGAACAATTTGAAAATAAAGAGCAACCATTGAACGAATCGGGGAACAAGAGGGGGTAGATGAAAATGGCGACAGATAAACGATGTATTCAATGTTTTAAAAAAACATACGATAGTCTGTTGGAAAAGTTCCCCCTTTCAAACAGTCAGGTTTCAGAGTTTTCCTCGTTCTTCGACGTTTTGATGGATGAAAGTGGAAATTTGACCAGCCCTGAAATTCAGAGAGAGCTGCATCATAAACTCCGGGAGTTGAACGGCATCACCGATCCTTTTCTGGAAGAAAAACAACACAGTAACCGGTTTGCACTGACACTTTACAATGAGTGGAAACCCAAAGTGCTGGTATCGGCCGATCCTTTTGATCTGGCCTTGCGATTGGCCATAGCCGGTAATATAATGGATTATTCTGCCAATCACCGGTTTGATCTTAACAGGACCATTGAAATATCATTGCATGCCGATTATGGAATAGACCATTCATCCCTGTTCAAAGAACGCATCCGCAGTGCAGGCAGCATTTTATACCTGGGGGACAATACAGGCGAGATTGTTTTTGATAAATTATTTATTGAAACCATTAGTCGCCCTGATGTTAAATACATCGTCAGAAGTGGACCCATAATTAATGATGTCACTGTTCAGGATGCTGAAATGGTTGGAATGGACAGGGTGGCCCGGATTGTTTCCAGTGGATATGATTCTCCTTCAACAGTTATAAATAAATCAAGCACTGAATTTAAGACGCTGTTTGCATCGGCTGATCTTATTATTTCAAAAGGACAGGGGAATTTTGAAGGATTGATGGCAGAAAACGATCCTCGTATTTTTTTCCTGCTGATGGTTAAATGTGCGGTTATCGCTGACCGGCTTAAAGTTAAAGAAGGAAGTTTTGTAGTCTTCAATCCGGGAGAAGACCGATGAAAATTGCCGTTGCCAGCGGAAAAGGGGGAACAGGGAAAACACTGCTGGCCACCAATCTAGCTGTCTTTTTAAGTAGGGAACAAAAAATTCTGCTTGTTGACCTGGATGTTGAAGAACCCAACGATTTTCTTTTCATCGACGGGAAAACTGAAAATGTGTCCGTACAATACAAAATGATACCGGCATGGGATGAAAGCAAATGCACGCTCTGCGGCATATGCAGCGAAACGTGTCAATATCATGCAGTGGTTCAATTGGGAACCGTTGTCGTAGTGTTTAATGAACTATGCCACAGTTGTTACGCATGTTCGGAGCTTTGTCCGGCACAGGCTCTGCCTATGCAAAAGCATAAAATGGGAGAAATTAAAACCATTATCTCCGGTCATCTGACATTGGTTGAAAGCAGATTGGATGTCGGCGTAGAACAAGCTGTCCCGTTAATCCGTCAAACACACGCCTTAGTGGATGAAAATTACAGTGACATTCAAATTCAGATCATCGATTGTCCTCCGGGTACGTCATGTCCGGTAGTGGCGGCGACAAAGAATGCCAATTATGTTTTACTGGTGACCGAACCTACCCCGTTTGGACTTAACGACCTGAAACTGGCTGTTGAAACTATTAGAAAAATAAATAAACCATCAGGGGTGGTTATTAACCGGTTTGATATTGGCAACGATGCGGTAGAAAGATACTGTGAGCGGGAGCAAATTCCCATTTTGGCGAAAATACCTTTCGACCGGAAAATTGCCGAAGGCTATTCAAATGGGGAATTGGTTTTTGATAAAATCAGACAAATGACAACTTCCTTTGGTCATATAATTAACGCTGTTCAGGATGCCTGTTAGAAACATGAGTGAAATAGTTGTTCTCTCAGGCAAGGGAGGCACGGGGAAAACGTCAATTACCTCGTCTCTGGCCGTATTGGCCGGAAATAAGGCCGTGATAGGCGATTGTGATGTGGATGCGGCCAACATGTATCTGTTACTCGAACCTGATTTCGGAAAAACCTTTGAATTTTATAGCGGTGGACTAGCCGTGATAGATCACGATTTATGTTCCCGTTGCGGGAAATGTGCCGATGTGTGCCGGTTCAATGCTATTTCATATATCAACGACCAATACCGGGTAAATAGCTTGGATTGCGAGGGATGTGCTTACTGTGAGAAGATATGCCCCACACACGCCATCATTATGCAGGAACGAAAGTCAGGTTGTGTTTATATATCTGAAACCAGGATTGGCAGCACCATGGTGCATGCAAGATTGGATATCGCTGCCGAAAACTCAGGAAAGCTGGTCGCCAGGGTGAAAAATGAAGCCAGAGCCATCGCCGCCAGAGAAAACAAGCCTTATATCATTGTAGACGGTTCACCGGGAATAGGATGCCCCGTAATTTCGTCACTGGCCGGGGCAAATTATGTTATCCTGATCACAGAGCCTTCCATGTCGGGTTTGCATGACCTCAGGCGTATCGTTACCTTGATAAAAAAATTCCGCATATCTGCCGGTTGCATTGTCAACAAATATGATTTGAATGAAGAAAAAACATCTGAAATAAAACAATTCTTACAGGGAGAGCAGATGATGCATCTGGCCGATCTGCCTTACGATATCCATTTTACACAGATGATGATTGAAGGGAAGACCATTGTGGAATTTCCATCACCGTTAAAATACACTCTTGAAAATATCTGGGAAAAAGTAAAAAAACAATTAGATATTAAAGACCAATAAAATGAGAATCGCATTTACATCTGCCGGGACAACCTGGGATTCTTTGATTGACCCACGGTTTGGCAGAACAGAGTACATCATCGTTCATGATGAGGGAAACCAGGGATTAATTGTCGTCGACAACAGTGCAGTAAAAAATGAGGCCCATGGAGCGGGGATCGTTACTGCAAGAAAGATATTTGAGTTAAAACCGGATGTGCTTATCACCGGTAACGGACCGGGAGAGAACGCAGCTAATGCTCTCAGGCACATTAAGATGAGAATATTTACCGGTGCACACAATATGACCCTGAGGCAAGCCTATACTCAATATAAAAGTGGTAAGCTCAAAGAAATTTAATGTTTTTATACCGTCAGATATATTATCATGGATAACCTCATTTTTGGACCTGTGCCTTCGCGCCGGCTTGGCAAAAGCATGGGTGTCAACAATATTCCCTATAAGGTTTGTTCGTATGCCTGCGTTTACTGCCAGGTTGGTAAGGCTGTTAAGATGCAGGCCGAACGCCGGGCGTTCTATCCTTCCGATGACATTGTCAGGCAGGTGGAAAAGAAACTTAACGGCCTTGTTACTCACGAATTACCCGATTACATTACCATCGTCCCCGATGGCGAACCGACATTAGACATCCACATAGGTGAACTGATCGTAAAACTTAAAACGTTTGGTCTTCCGGTAGCTGTTATTTCTAACGGCTCGCTCATCGACCATCAGGATGTCCGTGCTGAGCTGATGAATGCCGATTACATTTCATTCAAAGTGGACACAGTGAACCGGAGTACCTGGAAAAGGGTAAATAAGCCACATAAAGATTTAAATCTCAATTCAATATTAAAGGCTATACGTGATTTTTCGAAATGTTACCAGGGAAAACTGGTCACTGAATCGATGTTGCTAAAGAATGTCAACGACACTGTTGAGGAATTGACATCCCTTGCACAATACCTGGGGGAGGTGAAGCCTGCAACAGCCTATATTGCTATTCCTTCACGCCCACCGGCGTTTGAGGATGTTATTCCTGCCGATGAAACAACCGTTGCTTTGGCATTTGAAATCTTTACCGCTCACTCTGTCACTCCTGAACTTCTTACCGGATATGAAGGGAATGCTTATGCTTCATCGGGCAATTTTCGCGAAGATATTTTAAGCATTACCGCCGTTCATCCCATGCGCCGGGATGCCGTTCTGGAGCTGATGTCCCATTGCGGCGTGAATGAAGAAAGTCTAAACGTGCTGATTGATAAAGGATTAATTAAAACAGTCCATTTCAACAATCAGATTTACTATTTACGTAAGTTTGCCAAGAAGCATGATCACTAAATCCTTGCTCATTGGAATATATACGCTTACTAAATCATTGAAACAGCAGATCAGGTATGCAACAAATAATCTATAACCCAATTGGGATCATACATACACCTTTTCACTCCGTGGAGGAAATGCCCGTTCAGGGTATCGGGGGAAAGGGTACAGAGGCAACCGTTGAAATTTACCCGGAATTCAAGGCAGGTTTAAGGGACCTGGATGGCTTTTCTCATATCATTTTACTTTATCACTTTCATTTGGCGGGTAAATCGGCATTGATGGTCAAACCCTTCCTGGATGACGAAAGCCGGGGCATATTCGCAACCCGTTCACCCCTGCGTCCGAATCCGATCGGAATGACCGCCGTGCGTTTGATTAAAATCAAAGACAACCGGCTAACCGTTGAAAATGTTGACATGATCGACGGGACTCCGTTGCTTGATATCAAACCTTGTCTTCCTGTGATAGATGATATTCAGGACTTACGGGTGGGCTGGCTGACAGGAAAAATAGAGCAGTTTTTCCGTAAAAAGTCTGATGACAGGTTTAGATGACGTTTAGATTGGAAGAAAGCTCATAGTCAATGTTTGCGATTTCTGATACTTTTGAATCATGGATGTTCCACATCATCCAGTCGTGATGATATGAATATAAAGGGAACCCCAACCCTTTCAATATGTTCTTTCAGTTTTTTATGGCCCAATTCTGAATAATTTGTGATATCCACCCTGTAAGGCAGGCTGCTTGCTTCAAAATCGCTTTTGATCCGACTGATCATTTCATTGTTCACGCCTTCGTTCATGATAGCCAAATCAATGTCGCTACCTTTTTTAAAGGTGCCCTTTGCCCGGCTGCCAAAAAGCCAAACGGTTATCACCTCGGGGTATTTTTTTAAAATATCCCGGATGGTCTGCATATCCCTTTCGGTAAGACCGAATTTATTTGTTATTCCGCTATTCATTAAATAGTTTAGTCTGACCTTGACCACCCTCACTGATAAAAAATTTGTACAGTTTATCCAATGCCGGATAGGTTTCTTTTCTTAATTGTTCCTCTGAACTTGCAAACTTTTGTCCACTATAATCATGTGACAATTCATTTCTCATATCAAGACCATCGATCAGTTCCTGGGCATAATCGATAAAATTATTTTCCTGGGCCATACGAAAGGTGTCTTTAGGTGAGGTTTTGAAAAAAAAGCCTTTCTCCTCCAAATAGTCTTTCATAACTTTCCATGACAGATCGATGGTGAATTCAAACCGTTGTATCAATCCATTTCTTTCAAGTTCGTTAAGGGTTTCCATTTCAATAGCTTCCTTAAGTCGTAAAAACGCTTTCTCGTAATTTTGGAAACGTTGTATCCATCGTATGTCCATATTTTCCATTATCAGCTATTTTTGAACGATTTGATTCGTATAATTAAAGAGACATGTCAACTTATTAGCATGGCAAAATACATCACTTTTTTAAGGATGGTCTTGTGAATCAAAATTAATCTTTTTTCCGGATTTCAATTTTTTCAGAACAGCATGTTTTGATGACTTATCTTGATTTCAATTACCGTATTATCCATGTATCTTTGAAAAAAAAAGTAATGGCAGTATCCGATCCAAGAATTCAGCCTTTTCTTGATAAATATCATCCTGGAACAGGAACGACTCTTCATAAAGGCAGAGACAAACAACTCATTGACCTCATGCTGCTTGAAACACCTCTGGGAAGTATGGTCGCCGGCGCTGTCAATGAAGGCGTTTGCATTCTCGAATTCACCGACAGGCGCATGCTGGAAACGGAGTTCCAACAACTGTCGCAGCGCCTGAAGGCTGCGTTCATCCTGGGATCGAATGAACATCTTGAGGTGTTACGTCTCCAGCTTGACGAATATTTTGCAGGAAAACGGAAAAAGTTTACGGTCTCTTTGCACGCTCCCGGAACAGAGTTCCAACGGGCTGTCTGGGCAGAACTTCAGAACATCCCCTTCGGAACGACAAGGTCCTATAGACAACAAGCCCTCGCATTGAAAAAACCGGATGCCGTAAGGGCCGTGGCCCGTGCCAACGGCATGAACAGGGTTTCCATCGTCATCCCCTGCCATCGTGTGATCGGTGATGACGGCAGACTCACCGGCTATGGTGGCGGGCTGTGGCGAAAGCAGTGGCTGCTCGATTTTGAAGGTGCCGGACGGTACAGGGTAATATAACGAAGTAGAGATGTAACGAGGTAGAGATGTAACGAAGGGTCCGGGAGATCGGTTTATTTTCAACATTCGTGGTGCTTGGAATATTCACACTAATAGTCCGGAAGAGCTGAATAATGAACAGGGGTTCAGAGCGGTAGATGACTGGATGTGCATTAACCCTCATTGCAGCTATGAGTCTGTAACATTCTGATTATCTGATTCTAAATTTTTCGAAATTTCCACAGGGGCGACTACGGATTTTTTTCTTAGAAAGGGGACATATTTGTAATTCATCGTATCGTAGATTTTTTTCACAGCAAGGGATGGCTCTGTACATTGACGTATTGAAATCACTTCATTTCTGATATTTGTGATATTTGTTGTCACGCATTTTTGTGTATTCATAATTCGGATAATTTCACGCCAATCTGAATGAATGCCCTTTTGCTTTAATTGGTACCTTACTGTAGTGACCAGCCAATAGGCTAACATACCCAGATGCAGGTGAGCCATTGATGCATCATCTGTTTTATGATAGATGGGGCGCAAATACAAATCCGTTTTTAATACTCTGAATGTGTATTCTATTTCACGGATGATATTATAAATGGTCCAAATCGTGTGTTCATCTTTTTCGTTTAGTGATGTTCGCAGGAAGTAGATTCCCGCTTGTGTGCCTGAGTCTTCTCCGGTTTTATGTACACAGCTTACCTGTGTAGCTTTACCGGTCCCATCATCGATTACATTTATATCATAGTACTTATGAACGGATGGATATTTTTGCTTCAACCTGCCTATTCTTTCGTGAACCTTATCGATTCTTTTCGTTCCACCCCTGATACCTATTCCCGTATTTATGTGCCGGATACCTTCTTCGAACCGTTGTGAAAGCAGCCCATTCATACTATTCTCTTTCACCGTTTTGGTCTGGCTTTTAACCCATAAATAATGGTCATCATCGTTATCAACCCGTACTTTCAACAGTTCTATAGGTTGATTCTTATTGTCTGTAATTTGTACGGGTGTGCTATTTATATCAGCATGGTAATTTTTAGTATTTGACCGTATAATCTTATCCTCTAAATCGAATAGCTCATTTGTGCGTCTTGACAGGTGTTGC
>CAZVNP010000035.1:12493-33701 GCA_964628285.1 uncultured Lentimicrobiaceae bacterium | reverse complement strand
GTGATGTCGGTGGCGATCATGGCTTCCATGCCTTTTTTCGACACGGCGATGTCGCCGGCGAGGCCGTGGATGTAAACGCCGAGTATGGCGGCTTCTTTGGGATGGTAATACTGTGCAAGCAGGCCGAGGATGATGCCGGTGAGCACGTCGCCGCTGCCGCCGGTGGCCATACCCGGATTACCGGTGCTGTTAAAATAACAGCTCCCGTCGGGACACGAGATGGCCGTATGGGCGCCTTTTAAGACGACATACGCATTATACTTGATCGAAAATTCACGTTGCAGGCTGTTGCGGTCAAAGTCGTCAGACGACTTGCCTGCCAGGCGCTCAAATTCCCTGGGATGAGGCGTGAAGATGCAGTTTTTGGGAAGGAACGAAAGCCAGGTTTTGTTGTTTTCAAAAATGTTGATGGCATCGGCGTCGAAAAGCAACGGCACGGTGGTGTTCTGTATGAGCAGCTTCAGGGCATTCTGTGTCTGCGGGTCGGTGCCTATGCCGGGTCCTATGCCGATGGCATTGTACTTCGACAGGTCGGGCACCGTGGTGAAGTGGACGTCCGACTCGTCGATGCTGACCATAGCTTCGGGTACGGCTGTCTGAATAATGGGATAGCCCCTGGCGGGGATGTGGGCGGTGACCAGCCCGGCGCCGCTGCGCAGGCACGCCTCCGAAGCCATGACGGCGGCACCCATCTTGCCGTAACTGCCGGCGATGAGCAGGGCATGACCGTAATGCCCCTTGTGCGCAAACTTCGCCCGCGGTCGGATGATGGCACGGCAATCCGTTGCTTCAGTAAGGTAATCCTTCGTGTCGACCGTGTTGATGAAGTCGGGATGAATGCCTATGGGCAGCACCTCCCAGAGCCCTACATATTTGAAACTCTCCGCAAAGAGATAGGCCAGCTTGGGAAACTGGAAGGTTAATGTGTAGTCGGCCTCGATGATGGCTCCTTTGTTGGTCGTGTTCGTCTGGTCACAGAACAAACCGGATGGGACATCAATGGCAATGACCACGGCGTTGTTTTTATTGAGATGTTCGATGATCCTGCCCGCAAAGCCTTTTACAGCTTTGGTGAGCCCCGAGCCGAAAATGGCATCGATGATAACATCTTCGCCCATGATCTCCGGAAGCTCATCTTCTTCAGTCAGGTCATAGATGCGTACATCGGGCATTCTGAAAAGCCTGTCGTAGTTAATCTGACAACTTGGCGACAGGTTATGGCCCGTTCTGATCATATAAACTTCCACCGGGTAGCCTTTGGTGACAAGCATCCGTGATACGGCCAGACCGTCACCGCCGTTGTTACCTGTACCGCAGAATACTTTTATGGTTTTGCCCCGGTCTTTTTCAAGCCGCCTGGTTAACCATTTCGTGCATACGGCGGCTGCCCTTTCCATGAGATCGATATCGGCAACAGGCTCGTTTTCGATGGTATAGGCATCACCCTGCCGTATCTTTTCAATTGATAAAATTTTCATGACCAGCAAATTATATCCTTCCGGACGGATGGCCGTCTGTTCACAGGTGAATGATGTTATATTATTCGGTCTGCTTCCTGAACGAACGGCAGGCAGACTATGTGGTATACATATGCCATGGTATCCATGAGAAAGCGGCACCCAGTATGACGACCACAATGAAGTAGTACAACGTCGTCAGGGCGGTGAGTATCAGCCCGATGATCGCACATATCCGTCCTGCTTTCAGGTTGCTGTAAGAACTCTCGGTGTACAGTGCCGGGTTGGCATTGTAGAGGGCCGTACCCTTTGAGGCCAGCACCAGGGCAATGATCGCCATAATGAGGCCAAAAAAGCAACAAACCACGATCGATAATATGCCAAGCACGAGCACGGCCGTGGAATTCGGCACAGGTATTTTCATCACGGGTGTGGATCCGGCCGGTTGAAACGGTTGCTGTGAGCCCTGTGAGTCTTGATTTTCCATATGAGTCAGATTAATGTATCGATAAATATGTGATGAGTTCAAAAAGATAGTTGACCGCCATGATCCCTGCTGTAATGATAACACTTATTTTAATGATGACGGCACTTTTTTTAAAGCGGATGATGAGATGCAGCGACAGGAAAAATAATACCATTAGTATTGGGATAAGGGGAGGGTATATCCTGAGGCTGGTGACTAAGTGACCTTTCAACAGTTCGATAAAGGCCGTCTGCATGCCGCATCCCGGGCAAGGAATGCCCAGCCACTCCCTATAAAGGCAGGGGAGCTGATGGGTCTCAAGCCAGTGTATAAAGTGCGACATCAATTGCGAAGATAAAGAGGTAAAAATAAGTCATTTTAAATTTATGTACAAATTGTTACCTCTCAATTCGAATGGAATTTGAATTAAAATTGAAAACTTTACGTTAAGCATGGTTAGTCTTATACTTTTGAAAAAACATTCTCTTGATGACCTCTAACCTTATTTTCATTTCTTTGCGTCCATTGCGCATTCATAGCGTGCATTGCGGTTAATTAAAATAATTCTCTTAATTAAAACGATTTATATAGAGATACTTTTTATTTTAACCGCAATGGGCGCAATGATATCGCAACGATCGCAACGGGTCAGTTATAATGACATTTAACCTGAATAAAGCCGGCTTCTTTTCTCAGCCTTTATAGCTTGAGGAATCAATAATAGAAAAATAAAATTTAAAGCACATCTTTTCCTCCGTAATTTTGTCATTTCACAAGATTTGTAAAAACCAAAGATGGGAAAAGAATCTCCTTCCATCTATGAGAAGGTGCCTGTCATCGATGCCGGTGCAAGGGGCAAAGCTGTGGCCCGTGCCGGTGATCTGGTCATTTTCGTGCCCTATGCCGCTCCGGGCGATGTTGCCGACCTGAAGATCATCCGCAGAAAGAGATCCTATCTCGAGGCCCGGGCCGTTCACTTTCACATCTATTCCAGCCAACGCACAGAGCCATTTTGTTCTCATTTCGGCCTCTGCGGCGGTTGCTCGTGGCAGCATCTGGCCTATGAACACCAGTTGTTTTACAAGCAGAAACAGGTCGCAGATCACTTCACCAGGATTGGTAAGGTGGATATCCCTGAAATAGAACCCATCATACCTTCACCTGAAACACAATATTACCGTAACAAACTTGAGTACACCTTTTCCAACCGACGCTGGCTCACAGATGACGATATGAAAGCTCTCCAACCCCCCGCCGGCGAGGCCTTGGGATTCCATGTACCGTATGTTTTCAGCAAAGTCATCGACATACAGCATTGTTATTTGCAGAAAGATCCCTCCAATGCGATCCGATCGGCCGTCAGACAATTCGCGCTGGACCATGGGATGGCGTTCTATGATGTGAAAAACAACAGGGGTTTGTTGCGTAACCTGATCATACGTACGACAACCGGCGATGACCTGATGGTGGTGGTGGTTTTTGGTCATCACGATGAGAAAAAGAGCAAGGCATTACTCGAACACCTTGCGGGTCGTTTTCCTGAGATCACTTCGCTGATGTATGTGGTCAATAGTAAAAAAAATGATGTCATTTCCGATCTGGATGCCATACTTTACAAAGGCAGGCCATATATTATCGAAACCATGAAGATACCTGGGACAGATGACCAGGTCATTAAGTTTAAGATCGGACCGGTGTCATTTTTTCAGACCAATGCCCGCCAGGCTTCGCGGCTTTATGCCAAAGTCTTTGAATTCGCTCAACTCACCGGAAAAGAGAATGTTTACGATCTTTATTCGGGAACGGGTGCCATCGCCAACATCCTTTCGCATCATGCCGCCCGGGTGACCGGCATCGAGTATGTGACGGCTGCGGTGGAGGATGCCAGGGAAAATGCGGCTTTCAACGGCATCGTCAACACGGATTTTATTGCAGGTGATATATCGCGGCTCCTCGGTGAGGACTTCACAGCCGCATACGGGCGACCGGATGTGATCATCACCGACCCGCCGCGTGCCGGCATGCATAAGCGGGTCGTCAGGAGCATGATGGAGATGGCACCGTCAAGGATCATTTACATCAGCTGCAATCCGGCCACTCAGGCCCGCGACATCGCCCTGATGAATGACCGTTATGCCGTCGCCAGACTGCAGCCGGTCGACATGTTCCCGCATACCCATCATGTGGAGAACGTCGCCCTGCTGGTGAAAAGAAATGGTTGAGAAGAAAAAGCTATAAGATCACACATTATCTTTAATATTTTTATCGGGTGCTTGATGGTTGAATTCACTATTCATGGTTCCTGAAGAATCTCCGAAAAACGGTGGGCCGGCTTTAGAGGAAATACTGATGAAATATTGGGGCTATCCGTCGTTCCGGCCTTTGCAGAAGGATATCATCTTGTCGGTGCTGGCAGGTCGTGATACACTGGCCTTGCTGCCTACCGGCGGAGGTAAGTCCGTTTGTTTCCAGGTACCTGCGCTGGCCGTAAAAGGCTTATGCCTGGTGATTACACCTTTGATAGCGCTTATGCGTGACCAGGTGGAACACCTGAGGACCAAAGGGGTGAAGGCTGCAGCCATCCATTCGGGCATGCCCCAGGGCGAGGCAGAGATCGTCATCAACAATGCCGTATACGGTGATTTGAAACTGTTATACCTGTCGCCCGAACGCCTTCAGTCGGAAATATTCAGGGAGAATCTTCGTAAAATGAAGGTGGGTCTGATAGCCGTTGACGAGTCGCATTGCATTTCTCAGTGGGGTTATGATTTCAGGCCTCCCTATCTGCAAATTGCAGAAATAAGGGAATTTTTCCCGGGGGTGCCCGTCATAGCGCTGACGGCCACCGCCACGCCGCCGGTGGTGAAAGATATACAGGACAAGCTGAGATTCAGAGCCGGGAATATCTTTAGAAGCAGTTTCAGAAGGGAGAATCTGACCTACATGGTCATTAAGGAAGAGGATAAATTCGGGCGGTTGTTGAAGATTGCCGGCAGGATCAAAGGGACAGGTATCGTATACATGAGAAACCGCAGGAAGACGAGGGAGATAGCCACGTTTCTGAGTAAGAACGGCATAACGGCCGATTTCTATCATGCGGGTCTGGATCAGCGTGTGCGTGACGCCCGCCAGGACGCCTGGCTCCGTGGCGCCTGCCGCGTGATCGTCGCCACCAATGCTTTCGGCATGGGCATCGATAAACCGGATGTCCGGCTTGTTGTCCATATGGATATTCCCGACAGCCTGGAAGCCTATTTTCAGGAAGCCGGCAGAGGCGGCAGGGACGGTAAGCCGTCGTTTGCCGTTATGCTTTTCAATGAATCGGATATCGCCGATGCCAGGCATAACATGGCCAGATCGTTTCCTTCACCGGCGACCATTAAGACCGTGTACCAGGCCCTGGGCAACTATTTCCAGTTGCCGGTGGGCAGCGGTAAAGACCAGGACTTTGATTTTGAGATCAGCGAATTTTCGAGGAACTTCAAACTCGATCCGGTGACGGTGCACAATTCCCTGAAATTTCTTGAGAAAGAAGGCTATCTGGTCACGACGGAAGCTTTGCATGAACCTTCCAAGCTGCATATCATTGCGGACAGGGGGGTTCTGTATGATTTTCAACTGAGGAATGCCGCTATGGACAGCTTTATCAAAGTCATCCTGCGATCGTACGGCGGATTGTTCAACGATTTTGTCCCCATCAATGAGCAGGAACTGGCTTACCGGTCGGCATTGACAAAAGAAGAGGCCGTCGCGAACATCGCTCATTTGCATCGGCTGGGGCTGGTGGAGTATGTTCCGCAAAAGGATAAACCACGCGTCATTTTCACCGAGGCACGGCTGGACGAGCGTCACGTCATCATCTCCGACAGGCATTATAAAGAAAGAAAAGAGCAGGCCTCTGCACGGCTCAATGGCGTCATTGAATATGCGACCTCCACAGCGTCATGCCGCAGCCAGAGCCTGCTGGCTTATTTCGGTGAGAGTCAAAGTGGACCCTGTGGTAAATGTGATGTCTGCATCGAACAACATAAAAGAAAAGTCAATGAGCGTGAGTTCGAAAGGTTGAAGATCATGGTGCAGACCCTGCTGCAGAAAAAAGTGCCTACCATCTATGAGGTGGTCGATAGCCTTCAGGAACATGATGAAGATAAAGTGCTGGCTGTCGTTCAATGGTTGCTGGATCACGGAATGATCATAAAGGATGAAAGAAACAGGCTGAAATGGAAAAAATAAACGGGATATGGGTGTCATAGGCAAAGCATTTTACCGTGGTGATGATGTGGTGGGCATCACACGTCAACTGGTCGGGAAATTTTTGTTTACTTATATCGACGGCGAGTTATGCGGGGGTTATATTACCGAGGCGGAGGCTTATGCCGGCATTGATGACAAAGCATCGCATGCTTATGGCGGCCGGCGGACATCACGTACCGAAGTCATGTATGCCGGGGGCGGTGTGGCATACATCTACCTGTGCTATGGCGTTCATTCCATGTTCAATATCGTAACCAACGAGAGGGATATCCCCGATGCCATCCTCATCAGGGCATTGTTTCCTGTCACCGGCATGGCCGTGATGGAAAAACGCATGGGCTGTGCCGGTACACCGATGAAGCTGACCGACGGCCCCGGTAAGGTGACTAAGGCTTTGGGAATCCATTATTCCATGTCGGGTATCGATCTGACGGATGATGCCATGACGGGGGATGGACCTAGGATATGGCTTGAAGACAGGGGATTACAGATCAATGACAACTCTATCATCCGTACCGCCAGAGTGGGCGTAAATTACGCCGGAGAGGATGCCGGGAGGTTGTACCGGTTTGTAATGAAAAATGAAACCCGCCGCTGATCCGTGAAAGATCACACTGACGGGTTTCAAGCTTTTCAGAAAGGATTTACTTCACGTGGCCGGCTAATTCGGTGCCTGCTTTGAATTTGACAACTTTCTTGGCAGCAATCTTGATTTCCTTGCCGGTTTGCGGATTCCGTCCTTTACGGGCAGCGCGTTTTGCTACCGAAAAAGAGCCAAATCCCACGAGAGCAACCCTGTCACCTTTTTTCAGAGCTGAGGAAGTGGCATTTACAAAAGCATCCAATGCTCTTTTGGCATCGGCCTTGGTCAACCCTGATCCTGAAGCCATGGCTTCGATTAATTCAGCTTTGTTCATTTTTCAAGATTTTTAATTAATACTAATTCATTGAAGAAGAACAGGCAAAGATAATTGTTTTATACGTAAAATCAATACCCGGCACGCTAAAACCCCCGAAAATGTTAATAAAACAGCAGTTTTGTTAATAACTCATATCATAAAATCCTTGTCATTATTGAAATTGCGGGCGTCCGAATCACGAAAGTGCCATATATACTGCTTTCCGGGAGATGCAAGAAGAGAGGTTTTCAGACGACCTGCCATTCCTGAGTCAAACGGAATCCTTTAAGAAATTCATCAATGGTCATTCTTTTTCTGGAAGAAAGCTGCAGCTCGATAACTTGAATGATACCGTCAGAAACGGCCACGCCGGCATGACTTTTACCGTCGGTGATGATTCTGCCGGCAGGCAGGCCGGTGCTCTGAAGATGGATGGCGGAACGTATGATCTTAACCTGGTATAGCTGACCTGACGGAGCGACCAGGTCGGTACAAGCCCCCGGCCATGGACTCAATCCCCTTATCATGTTATGGACAGCCTGTGCAGGCATATGCCAGTTAACGCGGCAATCCTCCTTCTGTATTTTGGGTGCTTTTCTGAGAGGCTCTTCCATACCGGCCAGTTTTTTCTGGTCTACCGGCAGGATGTCACCTGATTCGATCATCCTCACCGTCTTCAGAACCAGTTCGGCTCCAAGTGATTGAAGACGGTCGTGGAGCTCGCCGTAAGTCTCATCAGGGCCAATGGGTGTCTTTTCCTGAAAAAGGATTTGTCCGGTGTCGACATGATCATCGATAAAAAACGTGGTGACACCGGTGACGGTCTCACCGTTCATGATGGCGCGGTGGATGGGAGCGGCACCGCGGTATTGTGGCAGCAGCGAGGCGTGAAGGTTGAACGTACCCAGTGGGGGCATGCTCCAGACCTCACGCGGCAGGATGCGGAAGGCCACCACCACCTGCAGATCGGCGTGCAGGGCTTTTAAATGCTGTAAGAATGCCGGGTCGCCTAACAGCGGCGGCTGAAGGACCGGCAGGCGGTGGTATGTTGCGTACCGCTTCACCGCCGACAGTGTTATCTTCTGACCACGCCCGGCAGGCATGTCAGGAGCAGTAACCACAGCGGCGATATCATATCCGTTGGTCAGCAGAAGATCAAGAGGGGCAACAGCAAAATCCGGTGTCCCAAGATATACAATCCGTAAGACCATGAGTGAAATTATAGCCCGAAGATATAAAAAAACCCGGTCACATGACCAGGTTTTTTACTCTAAGGCGAAAAGCCTCACTCCATGCCGAGGTATCCTTTGGCCCGTCCGATATACTTATCGATGGTTCTGTATTCAAAACTTTTACGGTAGTCCTTTTTTATTCGTTCATACAACTGTAGCGCACTATGATAATCGCCGAGACTTTCATAAACCAGTCCGGCTTTCATCAGGAACAGGGGTGTGGTGAAATCGTCATTATGGTCATCAGCGGCTTTGAGATAATAATGCAAGGCTTCCTGTGTTTGTCCGAGCTGAAGGTAGGCATCACCGATGGCTCCCAGTGCCACGGACGAAACCATGACATCTTGTCCCCTGAAACGTTGCAGGTAATCAATGGCCTTGTCGTAGTCACCCAGATGAAGGTAACTGATACCGGCATAATATTTCGCCAGGTTACCTGTTTTGGTCATACCGTATTCATCAATGATACTCAGAAAACCAAGGTAATTGCCGTCGCCGTTGAGGGCCAGCTGCAATGAATCGTTATCGAAATATTTTTCGGCCATGAACATCTGCGACTGTGCCTCTTTCTCCCTTGGGGCCAGATAAAGCTTCTTATATCCGAAAAAGATAAGAGCCGCCACCACCACGACCCCAACTACGATATAAATGATCTTCTGGTGTTTCTCAATGAAAAGTTCGGTTTTACTTAGCGCCTCCTCAACCGCGAGGATGTTTTCTTCAGCTTTAGCCTTCTTTTTTGCCATGTGTTAAAATTTTTGCAAAAGTATGTTTTTTTTCACAACTATGTCATAATGCGGAATATTTTTAATCATGGCTTACTGCCGACTCACTGGTATGATGATCAGAGGGGATAGGGATTGTCTTCAGGATCGCCATTTCACCGCGACCCGGCCATGGGAAGGGAAAGCGCAGCGGCTGATTTATGCGGCGCAATACTTGATTTTGCAAGATTTATTAAATATCTTTGCAGTTCACTTTATTATTAATCAAAACCGGAAAATTATGAACAAGGCAGAACTCATTGGAGCAATTGCTTCGGAAGCCAAGATATCAAAGGCTAATGCCAAAAAGGCTCTGGAAGCATTTATCAAATCAACTTCGCAAGCTCTTAAAAAAGGTGACCGTGTCGCATTGGTGGGTTTTGGTACTTTTCATGTCGCCAAACGTTCCGCGCGCACGGGCAGAAATCCCCGCACTGGCAGCCCCATTAAAATCCCTGCAAAGAAGGTTGCTCAATTCAGACCTGGGGCAGAGTTGAAGAAAACCGTAAAATGATTTTGCCCTTGCACAAGAAGGCTGCCGGTTCGATGTTTCAGGAGACGGCAGCCTTTTTATTTGTATTCAGACCAAAAGATGATCCCTATGGCTGACGTACCATCCAGGCAGGCATACCTTGACTATCTGTACCGTTTTATTTCGGATAACAAACGCAATAAATTCGAGCAGCTCATTCATCACCGGACACGCCACCTCACCGTGGTGCTGGAGGATATTTTTCAACCCCACAATGCCAGCGCTGTCCTGCGTACCTGCGACTGTTTCGGTGTCCAGGATGTCCATATCATCGAAAACAAAAACAAATACAGGATCAATCCTGATGTGGCCCTGGGCTCCAATAAATGGCTTACCATAACCAGGTATAACACCGCCGGGAACAACACGGCCCTTTGTCTCTCTTCACTGAAAAAAGCAGGTTATGATATCGTGGCCACCTGCCCTCATAAGAATGATTATTCATTGGATGACCTGCCACTCGAAAACAAAACTGCCCTGGTGTTCGGAAATGAGTTGAAGGGACTGACTGACGTGGCTCTGAAGCTTGCCGACAAGTTTGTTAAGATACCCATGGTCGGCTTCACCGAGAGCCTCAACATATCCGTGTCGGCCGCCATTTTCCTTCATCACCTCACGAACAAAATGAAGAAGACAGTGGCCGGCTGGCAACTCACACCGGAAGAGGAGACGGAGATAAAGATCGCCTGGGTGAGTAACGTCGTACAACATGCCGATCTTTTGGAGAAGGAATACCTTAAGACAAGGACTTCATCTTGAAACAGTTTTGAGACGTTTATATTGATCAAGAAATATTTTCATTACTTTTGACGGCAATTTGCTAATGGTAAAATCATCATCACATGGGTAAAGGAGATAAAAAGTCGAAAAGAGGCAAGATCGTTTTAGGTACTTATGGTGTCAGAAGACCCCGCAGAAAAAAGAGCCCCAAACCGGTTACAACGGCCAGGGCCATCACAGGCAAACAAAAAGAAAAGGTAAAACCGGTGGTCAAAGAGGTTGCAGCGGTGACAGCTCCGCCTGTTGTTGAAGAGGTTGCAGCGGTGACAGCTCCGCCTGTTGTTGAAGAGGTTGCAGCAGTGGCAGCTCCCCCTGTTGTTGAGGAAGCCGTTACTCCGGCCGAACCGGTCAGGGAAGAGGTGCAGGTTGAAGAGCCTGCTCAGAAGCCACCCAAAAAAGAAAAAGCCGCCGAAAAGCAGGCCATTGCGGCTGAAGAACAGGCTGCCAAACCTGCACCCAAGAAAACGGCTAAGAAAACCGAATCAAAAGCCAAGACCGCTTCCAGGAAAAAATCCAAGGCTGATGACAGTGATGCTGAAAAACCAGCCTGATCTCTGTCTCAGAACCGTAGTTTAATCCCACCGAAAAATTCCCTGCCTGCTCCCGGCTGGTAACTGTTACCGTCAGGATCGGGTTCGGTAAAAGCAATATATTCCTTTCCTGTCAGGTTCTTACCGTACAGTGATATCTCTCCCTGAAGATGTCCGAGCGTAAAATCATAGGCCACCCTGGCGTGGTAAAGGTTAAAACCGTCCTGAGAAATGTCCTTATGAACTACATCGGTATAAATGTACCATTTGGATTGTAATTCCGTGCTGACCACGACGGTAAAATGCTTCAGGAACCTGTAACTGATCTCGGCATACAATTGATGCTGCGGTGAATTCGGCAGCCAGTCACCGCTGATGCTGTCGGGTGATGTGTACTTGAAGTTGGAGTAAGTGTATGCTACCCGGAAAGTCAAAGGAGCGACAGGAGAGTACTTGACGGATGTTTCCACACCGAAACGGCGGCTTGAACCGGCATTGCCGTAAAAGGTTTCAAGAGGCCTGTCGGCGATCCTGTACCTGTAAAAGTCATGATCGGTGTTTAAATAGAAAAACGTGAGGTCATAATAGAGCATATCCCCTTTGAATCCTCTGAAGCCTATCTCTTCACCCAGGGAAGTGGCCGGGACAAGGTCTTTGTTAAATCCCCCGTAAGATGCCGGATTATTGGCCAGCTCCTCGGTAGCCGGAGGCAGGAAGCCCTGGCCCCAGTTGGCATAGATGTTAAACAGAGGACTGAAGCTGTAATTCAGACCCACACGCGCTGTCGTTCTTTGGTAATCGGCCTTGCCCGAAAGCTTGACGGGTCTGTTCATCTTATCGGTCAACTTATTGTTCATGGCATCATACCTGACACTGAAGATGGCATTCAGTTTTTTACCCAGTTCCAGACGGTCAATGGCAAAGAAACCAAGGGAATACTGCCTGACGTTCTGATTGGCCAGAAGAACCGTGTCTTCAATCACGGTCTCGCTGACGTCACCGATCTTTTCGGTCCTGTTGGGATCCTTGATATTGGGGACCTTGTATTCATCGATTATTTGATATTCATAATCGGAACCGACGCTGAAATGATTGATGATCTTTTTTTTGCCATTGGTCAGCGTATATTGTACCGAGGTTCCCGAGGTCCTGAAATCCCTGTACTGCACCGCCGATGAACCCGGCTCCTTATAATCCGTCAGCCTCAGGAAACCACTGAACTGGAGTTCCTGGTTTTTTGCCACCTTCACTTGTCCCGACACACCATTCGTGACCCGGCGCGTTTTCTGGTACTCATTGAGCGGGATGGCATCCGGATTGGCCTGACGGGGATCATTGAGCTGCGACAGATTTAATCCTTCGGCATTCTGATTGAAATAGTCGGTGACATACAGCACTTGCGTGATATTCACCTTCTCGCCAGGATGCCAGTTGATCTTCTCACCGAAATTGTTACCCCAGAATGCGGTATGGTGACGGTATCCGTTACCCATGAGGTGTGAGAAGGTCACACGGTAATTCATGTCGTCTTTTGAGCCGTCGATCTGACCCAGGACCTTAAAGAATCCATTGGATCCGAAGGAACTGTATATGGTCCCATTGACAGGTTTCTCACCGCCGTTGTCCGTGACGATATTAATGACGCCGGCGTTGGAGCTGCATCCGTAAAGGGATGCCGAAGGACCCCTGAGAACTTCTATGTGCTGGACGGTTTCCCAGTCCACATCATACAGATCGGGTGCAAAGCCCGAAGGATCGTTAATGGGTATGCCGTCGAGGATCACCCTGATACCGCGTAATCCTCTCTCGGATAAAATGCCCTGCCCCCTGATCGACATATGTAGGCGTGAACCGTTGGCCTGGTTGTCGATCCTCACGCCCGGCGTCAGCCTTAACGCTTCATCGGCCGCGATGGAACGCGGCATATAGGAGAGCACCCTGGGCGTGACCAGGCTGACGGCACCGGGGTTGTACTTTAACGGCATCGGCAGCCTCGTGGCACTGATCACCACAGCACTGAGATTCTCCTGCCTTATGGTGTCCTGCTTCTGTTCGCTTTGCTGACCATAAGCCATGTTAAATACCATGATCAGTAAAACGGCTATGTAATGTCTTGTTTGCATTATTTTCTTGGATTTAATGAAATGATAACTTGATTTTTCAATCCCTCCATAGCAGGCGTCATGACACCTTATGCCACAATATACACATTGCGCGTGACCGTATCATGCGCCTTTTTTATACTGTCCCCGTGAAAATGACAAAACCGGAACAGATGAAAGGGTCAGGAAGTGAACGGGATTTCGGGGGGTGGTGTCAGTATTTCCCTGTATGTTGTCTTGTATGAAAAAATGGGACCAGCAAAACTGATGTCACAGGACTGGCCTAAAAACTGTATCATGACACCATGGCCGATGTACCAGCATTGGATGATCAGTTTGGACAGCACCCTGGATTTGGAGGTGTTGGTCCTGTGATCGGCTGTTTTTTGAAAATCGCTGATGACCTCTTTCTCCCTGGTGTCGTTGATGCAATAATAGGAGACCGTCTGACCCGTGGTACTGATCCTGACCACATCGTACAAAGCATCACGGTAAATGAATTCTTTCTTTTCCCGGATCCATTGAATGGCCGACCGGTCGCGAATATCAATGGTAATGACGGTCAGTTGTTCCCTGTCGTCTAAAAGGGATATTTTACCGGTCATTGTTTTTCTCGCCTCATACTGCATGATCCTGAAAAAGACATAATAACCCCAGGTTTCATTCAGTATGGCCAGCAATAATATGACGGGTAATAATCTCTTCAATCGGGTTAATTTTTGGTTTACGAAGATATATATTTTTTAAAAATCACATTCACTTGCTGACGGCCCTTCTGAAAGCATTCCCTCTTTCCCTGTAATTGTTGTACATGCCGAAGCTGGCGGCTGCGGGCGACAGCAGGCATATTTTCCCGCGGCCGGTGTAACGTATGGCTATCCCGGCCACTTCATCCATGTCGGCGGCAAAAAATAACCGTTTGCCGGGAAGTTTTGTTGCTTCACACATCGTCAGCATACGTTTTCCGGCGTCACCGGTGAAGATGAGGTTACTGATGCCGCTTTTCTTCAGAAAGCGGATGAGAGCCGAGAAATCAATACCACGGTCGAATCCGCCGAGGATCAGCGTGTCGACCGTCTGAAGCGTCTTCACGGCATACATGGTGGCCTCCGGAACCGTGGCGATGGAATCGTTATAGAATGGAATGCCGTGGTATGTCCCGATGTATTCAAGACGATGCTCCAGGCCATGGAAAGAGCCGATACCGCTTAGGATGATATCGTCAGGGATGCCCGTCACTTTGCATGCGGCTATGACCGCCATGATGTTCATGAAGTTATGCTCGCCTTTTACCGGCGGGACACCGATATGAAAGGAGGCGCTGCCATCGGTGTCATTGTAATGTATGGTCTCGTTGTCCGCAGCGTAACACCCTGATGATGACGAATGACGAAGGGAGAAAGGTATCGTCCGGCTCCTGATGCGCAAGCTGTTTAATTGCCGCAGAATAACGGGGTCATTACCGTTGTAAATAAAGATATCGCCAGGCTCCTGGTGCCTGACAATATTGAATTTTGCTTCCCGGTAAGCGGCGAATGATTGATAATGGTCAAGGTGTTCCTCGTACATGTTCAGCAGGATGGCAATATGGGGTGAACAGGTGATGCCGTCGAGCTGGTGGGCAGAAAGTTCGCAAATGATGACGGTGTTTCCGTCTGTTTTACCGGCAAAATCAAACAAGGGAGTTCCGATGTTACCCGCAAGAATGGTGTTGGATGTATGCAGCAAGATGATATGGTATAGCAGGCTCGATGTTGTACTTTTTCCCTTGGTGCCCGTCACGCCGATGATCTGGCTTTTATAGTGCGTCAGGAAAAGTTCCGTTTGTGAAGTCACGGTCCGGCCTGTGGCATGGAGAAATTCAGGGTGGTCAGTGATGCCGGGTGACTTGATGATGAGATCGGCATCACTGATTGAATCGAGATAATGTTCACCTGCGATAAGTGTGGTCATGTGATCGTCACGGAGCCAGGGATGTTTCTGAAGGATGTCCGGATCTTTGTCGGCTATGGCCAGCGGCTTATCAGGGAAAAGATCCCTCAGTGTCCGGTAAGTGGACTGCCCCTCGATACCGAAACCCAGTATGAGGACCTTTTTATCTGCGAAGTACCGTTTCAAAAAATCAATCATGCAACAGTGATCTTAAACGGTTTTCTTCTTCAGGATTTAAGAAATGTTCCGTGTTGAAGGCCTTCAGCATACCGGCCACATCCACCTGACTCATTTCCTGACCATTTGTCTTTGTGTGGTAATGCTCCAGGAGTGCGGGCATCTCCCTTCCATGGTAGCGCCGTATCAGCAGATCAAGGGCGGCCTTTGTCTCCCCGATGGTACCGACACAGTCGAAAGGTTTTTCGGCGGTGAATCCTGTCATCTGGTCGAGAATACCGGTCAATTCCCTGTCGCCAAGCATGTTTTTCCCGAACATCAGCGTGAGGGTCTGCTTGTCGATGAAGGGTGACAGGATGATGAAGGCAAAGAGGCATTTGGGGCACCGGCCGCACCAGGCATTGTCGGCACCGGCCACATTGCAGCTCCTTACGGCATGGAAATATTGGGGCATACCCGCAAAAAGACTGGCAATACGGAGTTCATTCAGCGGCCTGAGAAGGCTGAAGTAGCGTATATCATCTGAGAGGCACTGACCTGTATACCATCTGAAATCCTTCTCGAATTCCCATGACTTGGAATATTGATGGTTGATGCCGCCGGCAGCGACAGTGGCTTCATTGGCACTGGATTCATTCGACAGGGCGATGTTCCTGTATCCTGTCAGGGCTGCAGCCAGCACACCCATCATAGCCACCAGAGCCGAAAAGGGTGTATGTCCGTTCAGAAAGCCCCTGTCGTTCAGATCAAGCAGAAGGGGGTCGATGTCCCGTTCAATGATGACGGTGTCACCGGCTGTCATGCCGGCATGCCCGATGGTCTCAAACATCGGGGGCAGTGGATTAATGACCATGGGATGCATCTGTTTACCTTTCAGCACCTCAAGCGACACCGCCGAGTCCTTGCCGCCACCCACAGGAATGATATAACCGTCGGAAAAGGATCTCTGAAGTTTTACGGGTTGACGATCCGTTTCAGTAATGATCTCCAGGAAATCATCTGGCCGGGGTCGTAATCCGTTAAGGTAAAAGAATTCACCCAGGCCATTAAAATACAGTTTCTTCCACCATTCTGTCCGGTTGCTGTCAAGGTGGAATGGCCTGATGATGACCTTTGGCGGACAGGCAGCCTTCCAGTAACTGATGAGTTCTATCATGCCCAGGTTGAAGAGAATGGTATCCATAGCGCGGTCATGAAACAGCCCGGTTGCCAGAAAATCCCTCTTGAGCACTCTGATGACAGGATGAAAATGATAGCTGCCGGCCAGATTGAAGTCAAAGCGGACTCCGATGCTGCCGCCGGTATCCTGCCATTCAAAACTTTCATATATAAAATAGGGGTATTGGCTGCGGAGGTCAGAATATTTTTTACGGTTATTTTGTTTTATCATAACGGGTGGAATAAAAATTGAGCCCTCCGGCTTTTGGCGCTCAAATGTAGGAAATTACCCTGTTACAGCTTTCAGTAAAATATTTTTTTTTAACGCAACGTTTTATTATTTTTACAGAAGGTAAAGGCGCACAATGTCAGGGAAACAGATATCGTAATCTGATTCAGATGCCATCGTCCGGAAGAAATATTAAACCATCACAAGGGCAGATACTGATCTCGGATCCCGTCCTGCAGGATTTTTTTTTCAGACAATCCGTTGTTCTGCTGGCAGAGCATAACGAAGAAGGTTCCTTTGGCCTGATTGTGAACAAGCCGGTGGACGTGACATTAAACGAGGTAACCCGTGATTTTCCTCCCTTTGATGCCCCTCTTTATCTGGGTGGCCCAGTGAAAACCGACAGTATCTTCTTTATTCATACCCTTGGCGACGTGGTACAGGGCAGCCTGAAGATCATGAATGGCCTTTACTGGGGAGGTGATATTCAAGTTATTAAAGAGATGATGATCCTGAATCAGCTCACTACGAACGATATCCGTTTTTTTGTCGGTTATGCGGGATGGTCTTCGCATCAGCTTGAACGGGAACTCAAAGAGAACTCGTGGGTGGTATCAAAAATAACCGCCGAAACCATCATCCGTTCCAATCCCAGGAAGATGTGGGGTAATCTCATCCGGAAATTCGGTGATGATTATGCCATTTGGGCCAATTATCCCCTTGACCCTTCGATGAATTAAATGTTACGATATCCTTACCTTATCATCCCCGCAATTTGATGGTAGAAGTTCACCAGTATAGCCGGTTTTAAAAGGATGGTGAAGACTATGCCAAAAACAGCTCCCCAGAAATGGGCATAGTGTCCCACATGATCCGAACCCCGTCGTGCCATATACGCTGAATAAACTAAGTAGATGGCACCGAAAATGACGGCAGGAATGCCTATGGGTATAAAATAGAGATAGAGCTTGCCGGCAGGATTGAACAGAATGTATGTAAAAACTATGGCGGATACGGCCCCTGAAGCGCCTACCGCATTGTAATATTCGTCATTCCGGTGTTTCCCGTAATCGTAAAGAACGGAAAAAATGATCCCTCCGGCATACAGGAGAACATAGTATAAAGACCCCTTGGATTCAAAGTATTCCCTGTAGCTGCTCTCGACAAAAAGACCAAAGGAGAGCAGAACAAACATGTTGATAAGCAGGTGTATCCAGTTGACGTGTATCAGACCGTAGGTGACGAAGCGGAACCATTCGTTCCGGTGACGTATGGCGTAAGGATTGAATTGCATCCTGTAAAACAGCGGTTTATTGAAGAATGCGACGATTGAGATTAAAACAGTGATGATGATAAACAGATAGGTCATGATACGGTTCAGTTATGCAAGCACTAAGGTTGCTGTTCAGCATAGTTGAGTTCGGATCCCAGAGTGCTGTGGGGGATGAAAAAGATGAGCAGTAGCACGATGGAGGCTGCGATAGCCCAACCTGTCCGTTCCCGGTGTTTACGTAAGACAAAATAGGCAATGACCCAAAGGATAAATGATACGAGGGTTTTATTATCCGTCAGGTCATGCCCGAAAGGCCATCCTGTCCAAAAAGCACCGAAGGAATATTTCTGAACGATGGGCCCCAGGATAAGCCCGCCGACGAACAGGAAGAGTATGGTCCATTTGGTATACAGGAAAACCCGTGGACCCTTGAAAATGGCTTCCGCTCCGGCACGTGTGGAGAAGAGCATGGCCAGAAAAATAATAATGACATGCGGCACCATGATGTACGCCGGTACATCGCCCCTGAAACGGATGATGACCGGTTCGGCGGTCAGAGGGACACGTGTGTTGTTCTTTTCGATATACACGTGATAGATGATCTTCCCTGCCGGCGGCTGGTGAGGCAGGGAGGCAACCAGCCGGTCCCCTTCGCGCTGCATGGCCTCTTCGGTCCAGGCATCATTGCTTTTATACCGTTTGTACATAATGAATCCCCTGATGCTGTCGCCCGGTATTAAAATGTCAATGTCGGCATCGCCTGGACCCGCCCATGTCCGGATCAATTCGTTACGTATGGTGGTCCCGTTTATTTTTATCCGTGATTTTACAGGATAAGTAGGTCCCGTCGAATGCTGATAGTAAGCTATCACAACAGTCAAAACAAAGCTGAAAATCCACAGCCACAGCGATCGGTCTCTGAAATGCATTACCGGAAAATTTGAATGTGCAAAACTACAAAAGAAGAATTATTTAGATGGAATTTAAAAGTCATTTTATTCGTTCATTCTCGTAAAAGGTTATTATATTGGCCGTCCCAAACGATGGCTATGCCTTTAATTACTGTGATGAAACGTTTATTATTAATGTGGCATGTGGTGATTGCTTTCTCCGGTGTATGCCGGGCACAGGAGATGCTCGGGCTGGTCAACAGCAATGTCGCCGAAGTCGATGGTATATTGATCAATCCGGCCCAATTGGTGAATTCAAAACTGTATCTCGACATCAACCTGTTCACCTTCAATAGCTTCATCGACAACAGTTATCTTTATATACACAAAGAGGATTATAAATTCCTCGAATTTTTCCGCAAACAGCCTCAATTACCTTCGTACAGTGAATCGTCCATGCCCTTGGATCATTACTGGGACAAGATCAATCATTACTTGTATGAGAATCTGCGCCTCATCGGCCCTTCAGCCATGATGGTTAGGGGACGCCATGCTTTTGCCTTTCAGACGGCTTTGCGTGCTGTCACCTCATTACGGCGCATACCTTATCATCTGGCCAATTTTATTTACGAGGGATTGAATTTCGTCCCACAGCAAAACATCAATTATTCAGCTGCCAATGTCACAGGTGCCACCCTGGTGTGGGGTGAAACCGGTCTCAGTTATTCATGCATCATTGCTAAGCGCAGCAAGTATCTTTGGACAGGAGGCCTTACCGTTAAACGTTTGTTTGGTTATTCAGGCGCTTATTTCAAAGCCGACGACATGAATTATATGGTGCTCAACGACAGTACCCTGGATATACGCCGGCTGAACGGAGAAGCCGGTTTTGCCCTGGACATGGACTATCGGAACAACGATTTTCCATTCCGTCCGCCTCTGATAAAGGGACGGGGTATATCATTCGATATCGGTGTGACATTTCAGAAGAAATCAAAGGATCTTCCCATCAAACCGTTTTATAGCCTTTGCTCGCAGGTATATTCCGATTATCTTTTTCGTATCGGCCTGTCGGTCATTGACCTGGGGTGGATCAGATTCACCGACCATGCCCAGAAACATCTCTTCAGGGACGTCAACTATTATTGGGAACATTTTAATGAATTCACCTATACCTCCGTCGATGGTCTCTTCCACGAATTGAGCGGGCGTTTTTATGATGGTGATTCCACTCGTTCCCTTGTCAGTGACAGGGTAACCGTTTTCCTTCCCACGGCAGTGAGTGTACAGGCCGATTACCGCTACTACGGGCGGATGTATTTCAATGCGACGTTCATCTATCCGTTGCGTGTCGCACCGGCACAGATCGTACGGCCTCCTCTGTTAGCGGTCACAGCCCGTTTTGAGTCGCATTTCTTTGGCATGAACCTGCCGCTGATACTGTATGACCTGAAATATCCCCGGATTGGTTTTTCGCTGCGCTTTTGGAACCTGACCGTGGGCAGCGATAAAGTGCTGGCTTTTTTTAATCTGACCGATTTTACAGGCCTGGATTTCTATGCGTCACTGAAGTTGAACTTCATCAAAGGCAGATGTCTGACCTTCAAAAAGAAGTATGCCTGTAAAGGAATGGAATTCAGATAATGAACCCTCAGTGAAGGATGATCTTGGTATTGTAAACAAATTTATCGTTCAGAATCCTGAGCATGTAAATCCCTTTAGGAAGGGAAGAAATATCCATTCTCCTGGATGAGTTGTCAGCCGCTGTCACCTGAAACTGATCTTTTGACAGAAGCCGGCCTTTGATATCGTACAATGAGATGAGGAATGTCCCGGTGAGACCTTTAAAATGCACATAAAACTCGCCACGGGTGGGATTGGGATAAATGGTCACAAAGCTGTCTTTGCTGTTTTCATCAATGCCGCTGCATTCGCTAAAGCTGAAAATGACAGTGAGAGTATCGGAGTCATAGCAGAGTGTCTGTGGGTTGGTGACTTTAAGCCAGGCGGTCTGTACGTCCCAGATGAGACCGGTGGTTGTTATTTTGAGACTGTCACCGGTCGAATAATCGGACCATAGATAGTCCATGCCCGGGTTGCCGGCCGTCAGATAGATGGTGTCATAAACACAGGCGATGATCGTATCTTTATTTAAGACAGGATAACCGTCAGGCATAAGGTTGATGTCAGGCAAGGGATTCATCATGACCGTCACGGTGTCTTGTGTCCAGTTGTATCCGTCATAAACACGGACGATGTACATCGTGGTGTCATATAACGGTGTTATCATTGTATTGGCTGAATCGGGATACACGACAAGAGTATCGGGTTCCCACTGATAGATGGTATAGTGCCATGATCCGCCGGTGGGAATGGCATGCAGTTGGGTGGTGTACCCATAACAGAGGGCGGAATCCTCGGGATAAGCGAAAACCTGCAAATACTCAGATGAAACCGTGACAGCCACCTCATCTGAATTGACACATCCGAAATCATCCGTAACAATCAGATTAAAAACCTGGGATTGATATAA
>CAZVNP010000035.1:0-12393 GCA_964628285.1 uncultured Lentimicrobiaceae bacterium | reverse complement strand
ACATCGGGTGAGACCGTGGGATTTTGTATTGTGGCATTGAATCCCGGCGGATTTGAACTCCAGTAATATGAATATTCCTCCGATCCGCCAGAAGGGAGGCAGTCCAACTGTGAGTTATCGCCCAGGCAGATGGCCGGAGGGTCAGCCCAGGCCGAGACACCCAGAGGCCCGCCATATACATGCACCAGAACATCGTCGGAGTTAACGCATGTGTTGCCGTCAGTGACCGTCAGGGTAAAGAGCGTGGAGGCTCTCAGGGCAATGGTAGTCGGATTGGGGACATGGGGATCGATCAGCGAATCGGGTGGTGACCAGTCATAGGTGAGAGGCTCAGCACCGCTGGCGGTGGCATCGGAGATGGTCGTGGAGGTATTGTACAGCAGATTGATGTCGGTGCCTGCAAAAACTTCAGGAAGAGGATCAACGGTGATCTCCAGGGGATCGGAGGTGGGGCCTTCCTCGTTGCAGGTGTTGACGGTGGTGACCGTAACTGTCGCCGTGCCCGAGAAGGTGTTATTCCAATCCACCGTCCCGACGGTGGAGGTGCCTGAGATGGTTCCGGCATTGGAGGGAGAGAGATGCCAGTTATAGGCCACGGCTCCTGTCCCGCCGGAAGTCTGATAAGATGAATTGCTGCTGTTTTCGCATATCTCCGTTGGACCTGTTGGTTTGGTCGAGGCACCCGGAGGCTGGATCTGATTGACGGTCTGCACCGTGTCGCCAACGCATCCATTGTCGGTGGTGACCGTCAGGTACACATTATGAACGCCCGGAGTGGCGAAAGTGTGCAAGGGATTCTGAATGGCTGCCGTGCCGTCGCCAAAATCCCATTGCCAATCCACAATTGAACCGGCGATGGGATTTGAATTATCATGAAATTGGGTAGGTGTACCATAGCAGTAAGGATTATAGGTGAACTTGGCAATGGGAGAGGTCAGGATTTCGATGGTCTCCTCGGCCGTATTGCTGGTTGTCTCATAATGGACAAGGAGTGTGACGATGTATTCACCCGGATTTAGATACTGGTGTGAGGGATTCAACTGGGTGGAGGTGCCTCCGTCACCGAATTGCCATTCGACGCTCACGTAACCCGTGATGTCGGAGGTGATGGTGAATTGGGTGACGTCACCGAAGCACACACCGGTGTATTGAAAAGTGGGAGGGGCAAAATAGGACTGGATAAATGTCGGCAGGCCCATTTTACTGACATGTGCCGTTCCGTTCCATAACAATATGCCGTCATTCATGAAATTACATTCATCGCCGAAGATGTTTGGATTATTTACCACCCCGAGCCATCCGGCATCATTACGGGCAACGTAAATTTTCTGGTCGGGGCCCACTTGCAGGGCTCCGCGGCCGTCGAGAGCCGTCGGCATGTTGGTGGCATAGCCTATGTATGTCTTTGATTCGACAATGCTGGCTGAGTCACCCGCATAAGCATCAAACTGGTAAATATGCATCTTGTGCAGGTCGGTGGCGTCTTCCTCGGTGACGTAAAGGATTCTGGAGTTAGGTGAGAATTCGACGCCATAGGCTTTCTTAAATGGAGATAACGTGACGGGGTTGGAGATCACACCCGTTTCATTGTTAAAGTCAAACAACTGGTACAGGTTGCTGAATTCTATGGCCAGTGCGAGTTTCTGCCCGTCGGGGGAGCCCTTCAGGTAACCCTGTGTGTTGTAATGGTTACCTCCGTGGTACAGCCCCACAAACGAATGAACTTCGTTGGCGGTATCTATCCCGTCGGCCGTAACTTTAAAGGCGACAAATTCATTGGACGGTATGTAGGTCGTATCATAAGGCGGATTGGGATTGATCACGGTCTTTTCCCATTTATGGGTGATAACCCAGATGTCTTCATTGTTACTGGCTTTCATGGCCGTGACTTTTTCGTCCACGGGTGCGACCAGACCGATATTTTTCTGAATGACTTTACCTAATCCACCGGCTTCATTCATATCGACGATGGAATATTCAAGCCCTACCGGATCACCCTGGTATGGCACGGTAAAAATGTAATAGATATTGGTTGATAAAGGCAGGGGTACAATGATGGCCGACTGTGTCGATGACATGTGACCACCCAGGTTCTGACCGTTCATCATCTCCACATTATTTTTATTCCAGACCGTTACGCCGTCGGTGTAAAATAACAGGTTACCGTCACTGTCGGATATGGTCGCGCATCCTTCGTAGGTCAGCATGGCGCTATTGGTGATAGGTGTTGGCGGCGTGGTGTTAAAATTCAGGCCGACATATTTCCCGAAAATCCAGGTATTGGCTTCTTTTTGCTGGGCCATGGAGTGGCTCAGCAAAAAGATCTGGATCAGGAACAGAAAATAAATTTTTTTCACGGCAACCTCCGATTGAGAATCCTTACAAAAATAATAATAATCGAAGAAAAATTTTTTAAAAAATACATTCAAATTTCAACATCTCCTTTTGATTTTATCATCAGGGCAGCAGTTATTTGATTGTTTTCACGTCCATAGCATCCCGTAAAGCGTTGCCTGTCAACATGAAAGCCAGCACCATGATCATGATGGCCACGCCCGGCAGGATCGCCAGATAGGCCGAATGCAGGATGATATAGCTGTAGTTGTCCCTGATCATGGTACCCCATGACGGCATAGGGGGCTGAACACCTATGCCCAGGAAGCTTAATCCGGCTTCGATGAGGATAGCCGAAGCAAAATTAGCGGCTGAGATGACGATCACAGGAGCCATGACATTTGGCAGGACATGACGGACGATGAGGCGCAGATTGCTGAAGCCCAAGGCTCTGCCCGCTTCGACGTACTCTTTTTCACGGATACTCAGTATTTGTCCCCGTACCACACGGGCTACTTCAACCCACATAGTCAGACCGACAGCGATGAAGACCTGCCAGAATCCCTTGCCCAGAGCAAACGTGATGGCGATGACCAGCAGGAGGGTGGGAATGGACCATACTACATTGATGAACCAGACAATGACATCATCGACACGTCCCTTGAAAAAACCGGCCAAAGATCCCAGGGTCAGGCCGATAAGCAGTGAAATAAAAACCGAAATGAATCCCACCGACAAGCTGACCCTGGTGCCTATCATCAGTTCGCTAAGCATATCACGACCATAACGGTCCGTGCCGAGCATAAACCGTTTGGTTCTGATCATGTCATGGATCACACGGTCTCTCATGGAGACTACCGGTTCGCTATGCCACCGTCCTTCGATATCTTTGAAAACAAGATCATGACCATCGGAACGGACCTGCTGATCGGGTGCCAGAGGGTACAGCACATCGGCCAGATTAAAACGTTTTAACGGCAGCATGGTCCCCGCAACCCCGCTGTATTCCCTGATAAGGATATCGGGACCTTCAAAATGGTATTCGCTTATTGGATAGGAGGTATAAGACCGCCGTGCTCCAAAGAGCATTTTGCGTAAGAACCCCACCCTTACATATCTCTCATTTTTTTCAACCCTCAGCATGGTCACATCGAATCCCGGTTTGCGGGCCGACAGTTCCAGAAACTGCTCGTTGGCAAAGGGTGTTGAATCGGGCGTGATCAGATAGCCCAGTATTGAAATGAGAATGGCCAATAAAATAATAATGCCGGAAGCAACAGCCAGCTGGTTGTGTAACAACCGGTGTAAAGCAAGTTTGGATAACGATCCTGACGTTAGGTATTTTTTCTTGCGGAGAAACAAATGCGGATGACTATTGAGATGACAAAGTTATTAAACTATTTTGTTAAAACTTTTATTACCTTTGTATCACCAAATGGTGGATGTAGCTCAGTTGGTTAGAGCACTGGACTGTGGATCCAGGTGTCGTGGGTTCGAATCCCATCTTCCACCCAAAAAAGGGGAAATCCTTCAGAGGATTTACCTTTTGCCAAATTACAAGAACTAACCCCGATAATTATCGGGGTTGGTATTTGTAATTTGTGATTTGTGTATCTTTGCTTCCGCTTCAGGGCAGGGTGCAATTCCCCGACCGGCGGTATAGTCCGCGACTCCCGACAGGAGATGTCCTATCGGGACTGACCGGGTGAGAATCCCGGACCGACAGTACAGTCTGGATGGAAGAAGTGGTACAACATGATTTTGCGGATGCACAATATCATTCCGTGAATCATCTTTGAGTTCCCTTCCTTTTGTTCGGGAAAAATACGTTGCCCTGGAGTTACCTCCGGGATTTTTTATGTCTTTAACAAACATGATGAATATGAACCATACAGCAATTTTTACACGACTGATGTTAACAGGATTGATGATGGCGGGCGTCATACACCTCTGGTCACAGGGCACGGTGACGGGAACGGTGATCGACGGCAGTACCGGCGACGTCATCCCCGGCGCCAATGTCAGCTTAAAAAATCAGGAGAAAGGAACCGTCACCGGGCTGGAGGGCCGTTTCGACCTCAACGTGCCTGCGGAACCGCAAACCTTAGTCATTTCGTACATCGGCTACCGGACCCTGGAGATACCCCTTTTTCTTAAACACAATGAGAAGAAGGATCTGGGGACGATCACCCTGGAAGGGGAGACATTGGAGCTGAAAGGTGTCGATATCATCTCTTCTTTCTCGCGTGAGCGTGTGACGCCATACGCCATGTCGACCATCAGGGCCGACATGATCAACAGGGAGATCGGTATGCAGGATTACCCTGCGGTGATGAAAATGGTGCCGGGAGTCTATGTCAGCCGTGAAGGGGGCGGGACAGGCGATGACCGGCTGTCGATACGGGGTTTTCAACAGGAGAACGTAGCCATATTGCTCAATGGTGTTCCCGTGGGCAGCGTTGAAAATGGTTTGTTGTACTGGTCCAACTGGACCGGCCTCGCTGATGCCACACAGGCCATACAGGTGCAGAAAGGTCTGGGTGCCTCCAAGGTGGCTGTCAATTCCGTGGGCGGGACTATCAACATCATCACCAAAACCACCGAAGCTGAAAAGGGTGGCACGTTCAGGTTCACTTTATCTGATTACGGCAATTATAAAACGTCGCTGAGCCTGTCCACAGGCAAGCTCCCGGGAGGCTACGCCGTGACCTTTCTCGGTTCCATGATCAAGGGCCCCGGTTATGTCGATGCCACTTATGTTGACGGATGGTCCTATTTCCTTTCTGTCGGCAAGGACATAGGCCGCAACCACCAGCTGGTTTTCACCGCCCTGGGATCACCCGAACACCATGGGCAAAACACCTATAAAATGACGGTGGATGAATATAATAAATACGGCAACAAATACAATTACGCCTGGGGCAGCTATAACGGAAGGATCAACACCCTCACGGAGAATTTCTATCACAAGCCTGAGCTCAGCCTGAATGAATACTGGAATATCTCTCCGCGGTCTTTTCTGGCCACCTCGGTCTATTTCTCCTTCGGTTATGGCGGAGGCAAATGGACCGAAAGCTTTTACGGTCCATCCATTTACACTTTCCGCAATCCCTCAGGTCAGATTGACTGGGGCGCCGTTTATGAGTACAATGTGACCAATCCCGATTCGGTCCTGCTGGCCGACGGGCGCTATATCAAGGGTTATTCCAGGAACATCCAGACCCATTTCCTGGCCGATCATTACTGGTATGGATTATTGTCGACCTATAAACATGAGTTTGGAAGTCACTTTGACCTTCTTGCCGGTATCCATGCGAGACATTTTAAATCGCGCCTCTATGAAAAGGTGTGGGACCTGCTGGGCGGGCAGTACTGGATAGAGGATTATGCCTGGGCTGTGGACGGCGTGGCCGGCAGGAATGAGATCAGGACCGTTGGTGATGTGATCAAGCTCGACAACAGCTCTATCGTGGATTATACCGGTACTTTCGGTCAGCTGGAATATTCCGGCGGCATCGTGTCGGCCTTTGTGGCGGGAACGCTGTCGAACACATGGTATCAGAGGGAAGACAGATATAATTATGTATCCGATATAAACAGCCGGGTCATCACACAGGGCGGCGCCGACGCCAAAGCAGGTATCAACTTCAACATCAACGAATTCAACAGGTTATACCTGAATACCGGTTTCTACTCGAAAGAACCTTATTTTCAGTATATCTTCGTCAATTTCACCAACGTGCCCGTCAGGAACATAAAAAACGAAAAGATAAAAGCATTTGAAGTGGGATATGGTTATAAACATCAAGCTGTCAACATTGACCTGAATGCTTATTACACGGTGTGGCAGGACAAGTCACTTTTATCGAATGAAAATATCCAGCTGGCTGACAGCACCATGACGCGGGCCATGATCAGGGGTCTGGATGCCTTGCATACCGGCGTTGAGCTCGAGATCAACGCCAGGCCGTGGCCGTTCCTGAACATCGGGATAAATGCTTCAGCGGGCAACTGGAAGTGGAAAAACAACGTCGTGGCGGAATTGTACAATGAGGATAATGTTCTGATCGACACCACCAGGGTCTATGCCGACGGCCTTTATGTAGGCGGAGCACCTCAGACACAGGTGGGTCTGTATGCCGGCCTGGATGTGACGAAGACGTTAAACCTGCGTGCCAACTGGTTGTACTATGATCGTCTCTGGGCCGATTTTGACCCGGCTTCACGCAATGACCCCCTCGATCACCGGCAGCCATACCGTCTGCCGGCATATGATGTGCTGGACCTGTACATGACATGGCAATTTGTCATCGCTGATCACCAGGCTACCTTTGAAGCGGCCTGTTTCAACGTGGGTGGCAAAGCCCATATCCTGGATGGCGATGACGGTCCCGGTCATGATGAGGCCACATTCAGAGGTTTCTGGTCTTTCGGCAGGACCTTCAGTTTCGGCATCGCCATTAATTTCTGAAGACCGGGATGACATGCCGCCGGTCAGGCTTAAAACATTAGATACATTATAAGTGGAGGCGGGATATCAACGCAATAAAATGATCTTTCCGTTCTGCTGTCCTTCACCTTCCCTCAACAGGTAAATGTACACCCCTGCTTTGAGGCGTCGGCCGTGGCTGTCGGTGCCGTCCCAGTAAAGGTGATGCGTGCCCGCCGGGATTCTTTGATCCATGAGTATGTTGACCTCACTACCCATGGCATCGTATATCTCAAACCGGACCTTTCCCTCTTCCTTAACCGTAATATCCATATTCACACCTGCGCCGGAAGGATTCGGATACACATTCAGCAACCTGTCATCGCCGCCGGACTGCTGGCGATCATGATCGTCAATGCCCGTATTCAGATCAGGTTTGGCCAGTTTATAATCCGTATAGAAACGGTATTCACCGGGCTGGAGAAGGATGGGCGCATGCATGTCGGATACGGCTAATGAATCCCTGGTGAAATATTCATACCAGCTTCCCGGATGTAAAAAGTTGGGATCGATGGAGCCTTCCTTGACACCGAAATTACCGATGATGGAGACCGACATGGGATTACCGGCGATATTGATCCTTTTCAGTGTATCGCCCAGAAACAGTGGGAAATCAGTGCTTTCAAAAACGGGGTTCTCTTTTTTCAGGGTGATGAGCGTGGCAAAGAAGTGGTAGAGGTAATTACGTCTCCAGTCACTGTAATAATCCCACCGCACCGGTTTCTCACCCAGGCGGCCGTTGAAGTTGATCGAATAATCATAGCCCAGCTCTTCAAACTGCCAGATCATCTTGGGCCCGGGGATGGTGAAGAAAAACAGTGAGGCCAGGGCCGTTCTCCTGAGAGCCGTGGTGGTGTCCTTGATGTTGTAGTCACCGGATGAATTTCCCCAGGTGACGTTTTTGTACATCATGCGTTCCTCATCGTGACTTTCCATGTACACGATGGCATGAGGCTCGTTCCAGCCCCTGGCTTTATATGAAGCCCAGGTGAAATCGGAGTTATTGATATAGCCCATGGAAGACTGGATGTAAGGCGTATTCTCATTGCCCCAGAGAATCATGCCGTCGTTGGCGAGGATCGTCTCTTCGGTGTTCTCGGCGAAATGTTCCAGGATGACAAAAGCCTTCGGATTGGTTGCCCAGATAGTATCAGCATACCTGTTGAGGATGGCTACACGTGACGTGTCAAGCTGTCCCCAGGCAGCCGGATTACCGAGGGTGTTTTTCTGTGTGAATCCTTTCGACATATCGAACCTGAAGCCGTCGGCACGGTATTCCTGGAGCCAGAATGTCACCGCCCGGTCGACAAAACGTTTGGTGTCGGGGCTTTCATGGTTGAAATCGTAACCCACATTGAAATCATGTTTGGGGATTGGATTATACCACGGGTTGTTGGCTGCCGGCCGGTTGTTGACGGCATCCCAGTAAAGCATAATCATAGGCGACTGCCCGAAGGAATGATTCAGCACAATGTCTAGAATGACGGCCAGGCCCTGCTCGTGGCACTTGTCGATAAGTTCCTTCAGCTTGTTTTCGGGACCGTAATATTTGTCGGGAGCAAAATAATAGATCGGGTTGTAACCCCAGCTGCTGTTGCCTTCGAACTCCATGACCGGCATCAGCTCTATGGCGTTGATACCCAGCCGCTTCAGGTAATCAAGCGTGTCAAGGATACCCTGGTAGGAGTGCTGTGTGGTGAAATCCCTGACTAAGAGCTCATAAACCACCAGGTCGGTGATCTTGGGAGGGGTAAAGGAAGAGGTTTGCCACTGATAAGCGGGCTTGTCGGTCTGGAAGACGGTGGCGATACCGGTGGTCTTACCCTCAGGGTAGGCGATCAGGTTGGGATAGGTGATGCTGGTGATGTACTTGTCATTGACCGGATCGCTGATCTTTTCGGCATAGGGATCACCGATGAGTATCTGACCGTCGACAAAATACTGGAAGATGTATTCTTTCCCCGGGACCAGGTGATCGATGCGGATCCAATAACGCGTGCTGTCTGGCGTTTCATGCATGTAATTGCCGGTATCCACCTCCCAGTTGCTGAAATCGCCGATGGCAAAGACATATTTTTTATAGGGCGCATAAAGGCACAGGGTGACGGTGCTGTCGTTAATGTAATTGATGCCTTCGACAACACCTTCGGGGAGAGGCTGGAAATCAACAGGTCGCCGGACAAAATAATAGAAGGAATCGGCCACGGTAGCCGTATCATTACTGGCCTCCACTCTCACACGGTATTTGCCGTAATGGCCGGCGATGAGCGAATCGTAAAGGATGTTCCCGCTGACGGTCTTGATCAGTGAATCGTTGACATAAAGGGACAACGTATTGTTATCGATGGCGATGGCTTCAACAGCGATCGTATCATTAAGCTCCTGTATCAGGGCATGTTTTTCAGGATGGATGATGGTCACATTAAGACCGGGCTCATACACATCGGCAAAAATATCACCGCCGCCGGCTGTCTTGCCTTCAAGCCATTGCCCGCCGACCTGCACGGCGCTGCGGAAAACGAAAGCCATTTTCAGGATCATGTCGGCCGGTGAAACACCATAGTAATCTCTGATCGTCGGTGTGATATGCAGCTGATACAGATCGGGGGCGATACGTGTCATCTTGCATTTCGGTATGTTGACCCCCCAGTCGGCCTGAACATATTTCCAGTCAGTGGAAGAGGTGCTCTTATCGGTGATGACACCGGTATGGGCGTAAACATCCCCGGTGTAGCCTGCCAGCCCCCTGCTGCCCTGGGTGGCATCGAAGGTGACGATGACGGAATCGTTCTCCACCGGGAAGGGAGGATCGGTTGTGATAAGCTGTGCATGGCTTATTAATGGCAGTGCCAAAACGAAGAGAAATATTGGTAATAATGGTGTTTTCATTTCTTTATGATTGAGTATGACGGGAATCATTGAGCACTCGGCACAAATTTAAATGAAATTCGGTTTGCAGGCATGATAGAACACGGATAATGCGGATTAAACACCCGCCCGAACGACTGACGTCGTTCAGTCGGGCGGGGATAATCGCGGATTACGTTATAGCATGATCGAACCCATCTCATCAAACTTATTAATTTTCTTTTTAGTAAAATCCGCGTAAATCCGCCTAATCTGCGTTATCCGCGTTCTATTAAAAGTTATCTGTTTTGATGTTCCTAAATCCATATTTAGCTGAGGACTTAGTGGTAAGAAGAAGATCCTATCCTGCATTCAATTTTATATTTGGTGTATCGGAATTTCAGGGAAGTCGCTGAGTTTTTTAGGAATTTGATTACTTTTACGGATAAACAAAATTTATCATATAAAATGAAACTGATTATATTTCTTTTGCTTATCATTCCGTTTTCTTATACCGGAGCGCAGGACAGCCTGCGTTTCATTTCGGGTACCACCGGAGCGGCCTGCAAGGACATCAAATATTATGACGGATACCTCTATGTGGCAACGGGATCCACATTCCGTGTGTATGACGCGTCCACACCACCGTCGTACGATATGGTTTTTGAGTACCGCTATAAATCGACCATCATGGACTTGGTCATTGTGGACAAGATGCTGTATGTAGCGGCCAATTACGACGGCATGTCGAAATGGGATCTGAACCGCCCCGGCAAACCGGTGAAGCTCTATGATATCCCCTGCGGCAGCAGCGGGCTGCCAATGCTCGACGTATCCATTGCCGGCGATACGATCTATCTGGCACGTTTCAAGAAGATGTCGGCCTATAAAGACCATGGTGAATCGTACACGGCCATTGGTGATTTCGGATCCGTCACCGGGACGGGCCGTTTATACGGTGCCGACGTTAAGGACGGCATATGTGCCTACACCGTCGCCGATGCCTTCAGTCTGCAGAATGGGGTTTATCTTTATCGCACCGGCGATTTCTCGCTTATCTCACATTATGTGCAGTCATTTTGCTGGCCCGAGAATGTCATCTGGGGCAAGAACAATGACATCCTTCATGTCCTGGGAGGCACCAACACGGTGAACGGTTTGTTTTACAGCCTTAACATCTCCGACAGCCTCCACCCGCAGGTGATTTTTTGCGACACTATACTTGGTGTCCCTTTCGGGTGGGCCACCGCCGATCCGCTGAATGCCGTTAATGTAAATGATACCATTTATGTGGCCACCACGGCGGGCATGAAGCCGGGAGGACCCCTGGATACGAGCTATGTTCATGTCTATGACGCCACCGATCCCGCCGATATTCATTTAATCAATTACATCCCTGCCGGCCTGTGGCATTTTGATGTGGCTGTCAATGAACCATATTGCTATATCGCCTCGGAGTGGTACGGCATCAAGACTGTCGATATCGGCGACTTTAATCATCCGGTTGATCTTGGGAATACGCCTACCGGCGGATGGAACACGGGAAGCGATAAATATGGCAATTTTTTAGTCGTGGCCAACGAAGGCTATGGCTTTAAGCTGTTCGATCTGTCGAAGATACTTGAGCCTTCGCTGGCAGGGGTAAACAACGACCCCGGATTTTGCATGAAGGCGAAGTTTTCTGATAACGGTGAGTACATCTACACGATCAATATGAGCTATGAAAGCTTCAGGGTATACGAGACCGCCACGCTTCAGAAAGTGGGTGCCATCCAGCCTTCCGTTGGTACCGGTAAATTTGCGGTTTATCATGACAGGGCCTTTGTGGAGCAAGAAACAGGGGGTAATGTTCTTAACATTATCAGTGTGACAGATCCTGCTAGTCCTTATGTGGATTCGACCTTCAGCATGGCCATCAACGATATGGCCGTATCGGGCGGAAAACTATTCATTACCGGCAATGACAGCATTGTAGTTTATGATATTGATGATCACCATTTTAATGAGATCGCCTCGGTTATAGTGGAATCCGGTCAAAATGCGAAAGAGATGGCTGTGTATGATGATACGGCATATGTGTTCGTGACACAGAAAGGGCTGGTGGAATACCGATTGGCCAATGACAGCACCGGATATTCCCTTGATGAGATAAGCACCTTTTCCCTGCCTTATGGTGAGCCGTCATACATGGCCGCCGACACCTTCGGGATATACCTGTCGTACCGCACCAACGGCTTGTTTGCCTGTGACCGGCAAACGCTGGCACCGGAAGGGTTTTTCAGGGGCGAGCTCGACACCAAAGGCTATGTCAACCAATACGGTGTCCAGGATCTGTTCTGCAAGGACCATCTGGTTTTCCTCGTCGAATATTTCTCGCAGACCTCCATCCTGACTCATGACAGCACTTTCTCGTTCGGTATTCATGAAGTCATGCCGGATAATGGATGCCATGTGCTGGCCTATCCAAATCCTGGCGCCGACCGAATCATTTTCCGGATCGTTTCGTCTGTCCCTGACGAATGGAAGGTGACGATTTATGACCTGACCGGCAGGCTGGTCCTGGAAAAAGAGCACATTCGCACCCACGATGTATCGATTGAATGGAGGAATATGAAAGCAGGGATGTACATTTACCAGGTGACCGGCCGAAACGGGATCATTGAGGACGGGAAGATCATTTTGCGATAATAAGCCTCAACTCCAAACAAGATTATTTAAAACTT
>CAZVNP010000034.1:0-33878 GCA_964628285.1 uncultured Lentimicrobiaceae bacterium | reverse complement strand
TTCAACAGCCTCAACTCCATTAGCGCCCTCACCGTCGCCGACCCGGCCAAGGCACAGGACATGATCATCAAGCTGTCGGAATTCATGCGTTACTCCCTCAGCCAGACCGACGAGACCATGAGCACCCTCGGGAAAGAGCTGGCCCAGACCGGCCTGTACTTAGACATCGAAAAAGTGCGTTATGGTGAGCGGCTGATGCTGACCACGGATATCGAACCACAATGCATGACATGCCGGTTGCCGGCGATGATCCTTCAGCCGCTGATAGAAAATGCCGTGAAGCACGGTGTCTATGGAACCACCGAGAAGGTGACCGTCACCATCACGGCCGGGTTAAAGAACGGTGACCTTCACCTGGTGTTGTCGAATAATTATGACCCGTCGGCGGGAATCACAAAAGGGACGAAGACAGGCCTGAAGAACGTCGCGAACCGTCTGGTGACCCTCTTCGGCCGCAGTAACCTTTTACAGATCGATAAATCCGATGACCTCTTCAGGGTCCGTTTAACCATACCTCAACATGGACAAGATTAAAGCTTTGATCATCGACGATGAGCCCCTGGCCAGGGCTCTGATAAAAAATTATCTCGCCGGCCACCCTGATGTGGAGATCGCCGGCGAATGCGAAAACGGCTTTGAGGCGCTGAAAGCCATCCAGGAGCACGAACCTGCGCTGCTGTTCCTCGACATCCAGATGCCTAAAATCGACGGCTTTGAGATGCTCGAGGTGCTGGACAAAAAACCCGCCATTATCTTCACCACCGCTTACGACCAGTATGCCATCAGAGCCTTCGAGATGAATGCCGTGGATTACCTTCTCAAGCCGTTCTCTAAAGAAAGGCTGTTGCAGGCCGTCGAAAAAGCCCGGATAAGGCTCGCTGACACAGCGGCATCCGACCAGGCATTGAATCGCCTGCAACAGCATCTGGATGAATCACCAAAGACCCTTGACCGCGTGGTGACACGCTCCGGATTGAAGGTCATCGTCATACCTGTCGACCAGATCCATTACCTGGAAGCACAGGACGATTATGTGATGATATATTCTGAAATGGGACGCTACCTGAAAGAGAAAACAATGAGGTACTTTGAACAGCATCTGCCGCTGGGATCTTTTTTGCGTATCCACCGGAGCTATATCGTCAACTTCAACAGCATTGCGTCGGTGGAACTTTACGAAAAGAATACTCACCTCGTGGTCCTGAAGAACGGCGCGAAGCTGCGTGCCAGCCAGGAGGGGTACAAAAAGCTCAGGGAAATGTTTTAATCATGTCACCCCTTCGGGGTTTGCGTGACAATAGGGCATACCGGGCTATAATCCTGTCACCCTTTCAGGGTTGTACCGTCAGAAATGCCTGCACGGACATCATTCCGGTTGCTTTTTCAGGATGAACAAATTAAATTCAATAGCAGGGGCAGCGACAAGCTGACCGGCAATCCCGAAGGGATGACATGATTATAGCAGAAACGACAGCAGCCGTAAAGTCAACCCTGAAGGCGTGGCATAATGATTATCCGTTGGAGCCTCCGTTATTCTTTTATATAATCTGAAACCGGCTACCTTGTTTATCATTTTTTCACTCTTTGGGTTTATTTTTTCCTTGCATATGACACGCAAATATATTATATTCGCACTATCCTAAAATTCCTTATGCTATGAAAAGGGTGTTCTTTACTCTTCTGCTTGCTCTGAGTATTTTCAGATTGATGTCAAATCCTTATATTATTGTGGTTATCAGCGAAGTGTACTTTGATCATAATAATAATGACAATTGGTATATTGAATTGTATTTTGATCCTGAATATGAATGGGTGTTTAGTGATAATTTGGATGGGGGGTTCCTCACTTCATCGACTGATACGGCTTATTTTGAGGCAGGTATTGACATAAATTTTGGAGAGCCCATGATCATAGCCCAAGGGAGCATGCAATCCATTTTCTATATTAATCCTGAGGGGGATCATGTTTTAATTAACTTACCAAATGATTATTATCAGGATTATATATCATTTGGAAACAATTCTGTCAAAGCACCATATCCCGACCAGTCCATTGCAAGAGCAGCCATTTGGATCGGCTGGTATGAATATATTACATGTAAGGAATCACCTCAAACACTTGGCAGCTATCCCTTTAATGTTCAAGCAAACGGAGTAGTTGAAGGGTATATTTATGATCTTTTAAATCATCCTGTTCCTGACGTGGAGGTCAGGTTTGGATATTATATCCATTGTTTTACTGATGTAAATGGATACTTTGACCAACCTTATATGTATTGTTGTACATGGTATCCTCATTTATATATTGAGGGTAATTATATCAGCGGTTTTTCTGTGGATGTCGAACCCGATTCCACCTCCCATGTGGAGGTGTATCTTGATACCGTATTGACAGCTATTCAAACCATCCGGCCCGGGAACGAATTCGCTACGGTTTATAATTATCCCAATCCAGTAAGCAGCTATACGGTCTTTAAATGCTCAGTCCCTCAAAGCCTCAATTTTTCAAAAGGCTGTATCAACATTTACCAACAGAACGGGCAATTAGTTGACCGGATCCTTCTTGAAGGAACCCCTTGCCGGGATAACCAAATTTACTGGGAAGCTCCGGCACTTGACAACGGGATGTATCTTTACTCCCTTGAGCTGAACGGAAAAATCACCGCAACGAATAAGATGACCGTATTAAGATGAGGTCTGTATATATTCTGTCGTTACCCCTCCTGCTTTCTCCGCTGTTCCTCAAGGCACAATCACTCAGATTTTACCGCGAAGACATCGAACTGAGTTTACACAGCGACACATTTTATGTAAACGGGCTGTACTATTACAGGAACATGGATACCACTGCGGTTAAAACGACCCTGTACTATCCATATGCTGAAAACACCTCCCTGGGAAAGGTGGGCTGGATCAGGGCATCCAATCTATCTGCCGGCAACGACAGCGATGCCATACCCCATTCAGGTCAAAAAGGGGCCTGGATAAGGTTACAGGTGGCACCCCGTGACACCACCATCCTGAAAGTGCAATATGCCCAAAAGATACTGGGGAACCAGGCCGAATATATCATTGTGACGACTAAGAAATGGGACCGGCCGCTGGATATGGCCAACTATGTCATCAAGATACCCGATGACCGGTATAGCCTCGATTCGCTGTCATACCAACCCGATACCTGTTTCCATCCGAAAAATGAAAGGGTGTGTGTTTTCACAAAGGAACACTTTATGCCTGACAGGAACATCATCGTTTATTTCACCAGAAAAGAAGATCGATAGCTCTCCGTTTTATTCAGGATTATCTTCAATAGCCTGTTAATAAAGGCTTATATTCACCTGATGTGGTGCATACCTTTTTCTTTCCCTTTTCCTATCTTTGTCAGTGAATTGCCATAATAATGAGATGTCAATGATTCAAAGATTGAATCATACCAACGTTTTATATTAACCGCAGAGGGCGCAAAGGAAGCGCAACCCCGATACTTATCGGGGGCAGGGTGCTAAAAGCCAATACTTTATACCTCCGTGTCCTCCGTTATCCTCCGACGCCTCTGTGGTAAAAAAATTTTGATATGATCCCCTTGAGGTGGTTATCGATGATTTAACCGTAAATACAACAAATATGGCCGATACACGAATGCTTTCCAATCCTTTCCCCGGCATCAGGAGCTATGAGCCGGAGGAGGCCGACCTGTTTTTCGGCAGGGATAAGCAGGTGTCCGATCTCGTGTCGCGACTGTCGTCGACCCATTTCCTGACCATCACAGGCGCCTCGGGATGCGGCAAGTCGTCGCTTATCAAAGCCGGCCTGATCCCTGCTCTGATCAGTGGAAAAGGAAAAAAAGAAGAAGTTCGGTGGGAAGCAACCCTTTTCAGACCCGGCGACGACCCTGTCAAGAATATGGCCGTGGCCCTCTGTGAGACCTTCGGTAAAAACGACGGGACAGCAACCCGGGAGACAACGGAGGAGGCGGTGGAAAAATTGCTGCGGACCTCAGAAGACGGTCTCCTGAAGGCATATGAGGCAAGGCATGACAGTCATAAGTATAACAACCTGCTGATCATAGACCAGTTTGAAGAGCTTTTCCGTTTCAAACAAAACCTCACCAGTTTTCGCCACATCACCGAGGCTTCTCATTTTATAGGGCTTCTTCTGACCGCTCTCGACCGTGGCACCATGCCCCTCTATATCATCATCTCCATGCGGTCGGATTTCATCGATGAGTGCACGGAATACACCGGGTTAACCGAGAAGATCAACCAGGGTCATTATCTTGTGCCGCGCATGACCCGTGACGAGATACGTGCGGCCATCACGGGGCCGGTAAAGGTCAGCGGTGCCCGTATCTCGGAGCGTCTGGTGACGCGTCTCCTGAAGGATGCCGGCAGCGATCCCGACCAACTGCCGGTGTTACAGCATGCCCTCATGCGCACCTGGGGCAACTGGCAGCAGAACCCCGGCCCCGATAATGAGATCGGAGAGCATCATTACGAAGCTATAGGCACCATGAGCGAGGCCTTGTCCATACATGCCGAGGAGGTCTACAACGAATTGCCGGATCAGCGCCACCAGTATATCGCCGAAAAACTGTTCAAAGCCCTCACGGCTTATGGTGATGATAACAGGGGCACACGCCGTCCCACGCAGATCAGTGAGATCTGTGCCATCGCCGGCGTCCGTGTTGACGAGGTCATCACGGTGATCAACAGTTTCAGGATGCCGGGACGCACCTTCCTCATGCCACCCTATGATATCCTGCTAAATGAAGACTCCATCGTCGACATCACCCATGAAAGCATCATGCGTATCTGGCACCGCGTGCGCCAGTGGGTGGAGGAGGAAACACGGTCGGCACAGCTGTACCTGCGCCTGTCCAAATCGGCCGAGCTGTACCAGGAGGGCAAGACAGGCCTGTGGGCGGATCCTGAGCTGCACCTGGCCCTTAACTGGATGGAAAACGACCGCCCGAATCAGTCCTGGGCCAACCGTTATGATCCGGCCTTCGACAGGGCCATGACCTTCCTTAAATACAGCAAAAAAGAAGCGGACCTCGCCGTGTCTAAAAGGGAGGAACGACAGCGGCGCGAGCTGATAAGAACCCGCAGGTTCGCCGTCATCCTGGGCGCCGCCTCCATCATCTCCATTTTCTTCCTGGTCATCGCCCTGAATTTAATGTTCAAAGCCGAAGCCAGCGAGAAGAATGCCCTCGAAAAAGAAAAACTGGCTCAGGTCGAAAGCAGGAAGGCAGCGGAAGAACGCCAGGAGTCGATCATACAAAGCCAGATATCGGAGCAGCAGCGGCAGATAGCCGAACAGCAGAAGATCATCACCGAAGAACAGAGGCAGTATGCCGTTACGCAGCAAAACATCGCCATCAGTGAACGGAAAGAGGCGGTCCATCAGAAGCAGCTGGCCGAGGAGGCACGGGTGGAGGCGGTGAACGCCCGTGATGAAGCCGAGCAGCAACGCCAGGTGGCCGTGGAACAGCGCCAGATAGCCGATACACAGAAAGTCAAGGCGGAGACGTCGGAGCAGCATGCCAGGCGTCTGAGGCTGGTGTCTGTAGCCAAGGCCATAGCTATCAAAGCCGGGGAGCTGAAAGGCACCGTCAGGAGTGATCTCCCCGCCCTGCTGGCCCTGCAGGCATATCAATGGAACAGCGCCAACGGCGGCAGGGAGGATGATCCCGATATCTTCAAGGCCCTGGCGGCCGTCGCCGACACCGTTGTCATCATGCGCGGTCATAAAGATGAGGTGAAGTCCATCGTCATCGAAAATGACGTTCACAGCCTGCTGTCGTGCAGCCTCGACGGCACCGTCAGGCTGTGGGATATGAATGATCCCTCTCAGACGCCGCGTAACCTGACCACCGGCCCGTGGGGCGCCGGCGGATTCTATTCCCTTGCCCTCAGCCCTGACGGCCGGTGGCTGGCTGCCGGCACCCACGACGGTGACATCCTGCTGTGGGAGGTGTCGCAACTGCAATCTGAACCACATGTGTTACAGGGCCACACAGCCATCGTCACCCATCTCAGCTTCAACAACGAGAGTGCCCTGGCGTCATGCAGCTTTGACGGCACCGTGAGGGTGTGGTACCCGGAGCAGATGACATACAAGCCCGTCCTTGTCGAACAGTCGGATATACGCATCCATACGGTGTGCTTCACGCCCGACGGCGCCGGCGTGGTGTGGGGCAATGACAAGGGTGAGGTCAAGCTTTATAACCTGAAGAGCATGAGCGCCGCGCCGCTGCTTTTGCAATCCGGCGGCAGCGCCGTTTTCTCCCTGACCTTCAGCAACGATGGTCATGTGCTGGCCATAGGTGATGAGGACGGCATGATCCGTCTGCATGACTGGGATAACCCCGCACAACTTGCGGGTGAACTCATCGGTCATATCTCACGTGTCACCGACCTGCGCTTCAGCCCCGACGGGCATACCCTTGCCAGCAGCAGCTTCGACGGCACCATACGCCTGTGGCAGTATGAGAATCCTGAAGAACAACCCATCACCATCGCCGATCATGACTTCTGGATCACCGGCCTCGCTTTCACTCCGCATGGCAACCGTCTGGCTTCCTGCAGCGCCGATAAGACCATCCGCGTGAGAACTGTTAACCCGGCCCTCCTGGCAGCCAGGATATGCCCTTCGGTATCAAGGAATATGACACGGGAGGAATGGAACAAATACGTGGGCAGCGATATCGCTTATGTGAAGACATGTCCCGGACTTCCTTAAAAACTGAAACATTTTATCCACACAGCATCGTATGACATAATATTTACATTATGATAAAAGCTTTTAATTATTTCCTTGTCCTGATCCTGCTGTCAGGCTGGGGTGCCACATTATGGGCTCAGGGCGGATGCAGTGAGGTGACGCTGACCGAAGCCCGCAAGAAATTCGAAACGGGTAACTTCGACCGTGTCATCGCCCTGTTGAAAGATTGTACCCATAAGGAGTTCGGCGGGCCCAAGCAGGTGGAAGCCTACCGTCTCCTGTCACTGACCTACCTGGCCCTCGACTCCGTCGCCACCGCCACGACGATGGCCGAGCAGCTGCTGCAACTCAACCCGAACTTCGAACCCGACATCTTTGACATGCCCCGCTTCATCAAACTCATCGACGACCTGAAAAAAGCAGCCCTCGTGCAGCAGGTCACCTCCGTCTCGAAAAAAGCAGAGTCCATCAATGAGGCCCCTGCCAATATCCTGGTGATCACACGCGAGGAAATAGAACAACGGGGTTACATGGATCTCGTTGAGCTGCTGAAAGATGTCCCCGGTTTCGACCTCTCTCTTTTCTACGGCTCCGAATACGCCAACATCTACCAGAGGGGCTTCAGGCAAAACAACACCGAAAAAACACTCATCCTCATCGACGGTATCGAAGACAACGACCTGTGGACCAACTGGGCATATATCTCACGTCAATATCCTTTATCCAATATCGAGCGTGTTGAAATCATTTACGGACCGGCATCCACGATGTACGGTCCCAATGCCTTTGCCGGCGTTATCAATGTCATCACTCAGGATGCCAACAGCTTCATCCCGCAGGGGAAAAAATGGGGCATCAAAGCCAATGCGGATTATGGCACCTATAACACGGGATGCCTGGACCTGACCGTCGCCGGCCGGATCAATAAATTCAGCGCCATGCTGACAGGAAGAGTTTACCGGTCGGACGAGATGAACCTGTCAATCCAGAAATATTTCGACTATAATCCCGATGCCTATGACAGTGTGGATTATGTGGGTCTGTTATCCATCACCTCCAATGCGAAGGATTACCTCCTGGAACATCATCTGGATGCCACCGGCGACTATTATTATACCACCCCTGACACCTCCGCCATCATTCTGTCGGATGCCGGTGCTGATGCGGCCCGCGTCTATGACAAATCGGCTTACAACCAGATCGTGAACGGTCATAAGGTGGGCTTCTCCAACGACACCAGGACATGGTATCTCAATGGTAAAATAAGGTATGGTAAATTCACCCTGGGCTTCCAGACCTGGAAGAAAAGCGAAGGCTCCACCACACAGTTCACCGACCTCTATGTGCCCGGCTCCAGGAACGGCTTCGTATGGGTACCGCAACTGTCGGTGGTCTATGCCAAATACGAAGACCAGATCAACAGCAAGCTTCTGATCTCCAGTCTCTCCAATTACAGGATCCATGTCCTGACCGATGAATCGAAGTTCGTGTCGGTGGTGAATTATGCCCGGGGAAACTACGACCTCGCCGACCTGGTGGCCGGGGTGCAGCCCGAATGGATCACCCAGCATGCCTATGAGATCTCCAAGCAATTCAGGTCGGAGTTCAAGGTGATCTACACACCTGTTTCACGCTTCAATATCGTATCAGGTGTGGAGATACGTAACAGTTCCCTGCAGGGAGGGTACCTTTTCAGCTTCTATCCCCATCCCCAGGATTCGGCCGTCATTGAGCCCTCACCCAAGGGCGGCAACCAGTTCAACGTATGGGACGTGGGCGTTTATGCCCAGGGTGACTACAGGATACTGGAACATTTGAAATTCACCCTTGGCGCCCGTTATGACTTTGACCGCATCCGCGACAACGGTGGCTTCGGATCAGAGGTCAGCCCGCGCGTGGCACTCGTTTACACCCCGGGTAAGTTCGTCTTCAAAGCCATCTATTCAAGAGGGATAGAGAATGTGTCGAACTGGACCAAGTTCTCCGAGGCCGGCAACAGGATACCCAATCCCAAGCTGGGCACCGAAAGCATCAAAAACTATGAGATCACGGCAGCCTGGATGCCCCTTAAGGAATTCAGCTTCGATATCGCCCTTTATCATTCCAACATTTACGATGTGGTCGGCACCGTCGCCGTTCCCAACGAACCGGGAAAAAATCAAAACGCCAACATCGGCATCTTTAAGATCAACGGTATCCAGGGTAATGCATCATACAAGCTGAAATCGTTTTCGGTCTATCTCAACTACACCTTCACCGATCCGCGGCAGACTTACAGTGAAACAGGATCGGTCGACAACAGGGTGGGCGACATTGCAGGCCACATGTTCAACGTGGGGGTCAACGAGATCTTTTTCAAAAAACTGAACATCAACCTCCGGATGAATTATACCGGGCCGAGGAAAACGGGTCCGGGCACCACCGTCCCGCTGAATTATGATAAATTCCCCGCCGTGACCGTATTCAACGGAGCGGTCAGCTACAGGGATATCCTCCCGGGATTAAGCCTGGAAGTCGTCTGCAACAACATTCTGGACAAAAGATATTATGATCCCGGCACCAAGGCTGCCGACGGGGTATTGAATCCCACCAGGATACTTCAGCGCGAAAGGCACTTTGTATTCAGGATCCTCTTTGAGATATAGGTTTGAATAAAATGAACAGGTCGGTACATGAATCCCGGTGAAAAAAATAAAACGTCAATCCATATTCATCCCGGTGAAAAAGGCATGAGATCATCATTCAGGGTGGAACGTGATACCCGATCGGAATGGGGCGGATTATATATCCCGGAAAAATTAAAAACACCGGGTACGGGGCTGCGCATTCTGCTGTTATGCAGCACCACCGCCGGCCATCTGCTGCTGAGAACGCTCATCCACATGGACAGCCAATTCCCCGGCAAGATCGATATCAGGGCGGTGGCTACCGATGACCCGCTGGATCCCAAGGCCAGAATCTCGGTCAGAAAGAGGATCTGGAAGTATTATTCCGACGATGAAAAAGCCAGGCTGTCGGAACTGGTGAGAAACGCCGCCCTGGCTTACGGCATCCCCTGTTACACCGGCGGCGTGAAGAATGATTATTTCAGGACCCTGCTCAGAGGCTGGAATCCAGAGGTCATCATCATGTGCTGCTTCGGACAAAAAGTCGATGCGCCCGTCTATGGATTTCCTGCCTTCGGCATGTACAATTTCCATCCCTCCGATCTGGCATCAAACATCGGGGCGGGAGCCCAGCCTTATACCATGACCATCGAAAACGGCAGGACCACCTCCAACATGATCCTCCACCAGGTGACGGAAACGATCGACGCCGGCCCTATCGTCGGCATATCCCCCGCCATTAATATCACCACGGGGAACAGTCATTATCCTGATAATATCCTGGTGCTGCAGGAAAAGATACCATCGGTATGCGGGTGGATGGCCTATGCCCTGGTTACCCGGCTCCTGCGGAAGAAAGAAAAAGGCGAAACAGGTAAAATCGATCATATCGACTTCGATGAAATCATACCTTACGCTGTCAAAGAGATATTAATGAAGCCGGTCATGAATGATATCACTGAGCGGTATGAATTGCCAATGCCATGACGTCACGGTCTAATCAGGAAAAAAGGATGTGGGTTTCAGGTGTTCTGAACATCCGTCCGGAGGAGCAGCGTCCCGTTGTACTGCTCATTCTTTTCTCTTTCTTCCTGGGTCTGGCCCTGGCCTTTTATTTCACAGCTTCCAACGCCATCTTTATCCGTCATTTCCCTTCTTCCATGATACCCGTATCTTTCATCGCTTCGGGCATCGCCGTGTACCTCACCTGGTTGCTGCTGTCACTGGTCGACAGGCGGCTGCCGGTGACCAGACAGCTGATCGTTAAATTCATCTTCGTTGTGCTGTCTGTGCTGGTCATCAGCGCCGGGGTATGGTTACACAACTCCGACGGTCTCACCTTCATCATGTACACCTTTGTCAGGGTCCTGGTTTATATCACCCTGGTCACCTTCTGGGGTCTGGCAGGGAAACTGTTCAACCTCAGGCAGGGCAAGCGCATCTTCGGACTCATCGGTGCGGGTGAGGTCATCTCCATCATCATCGGGTACTTTTCAATCCCCGTCCTTCTGCAATTCGTCATGACGCCGGCGCTTCTCTTCCTCTCCTCCGCCGCCCTGTTGATATGCCTGGTCATTGTGATCGTCATCATACGCACTTACCGTGAACAGCTGGGAACATCCGCAATGACTGTAAGAAAAGAAACAAAGCAGGAACGAAAGGAATGGAAATACCTGAATCTGATAAAAAAGCCATACTTCATGCTGACCTCCCTGATGGCCCTGTTACCCATTTTCGGATACCTCTTCGTCGATTTCATGTTCCTTCATCAGACCAAGCATGAGTTCAGCAACGACCAGGAGACCATTGCGCGGTTTTTCGGTTATGTGCTGGGTTTCGTGGCTGTGGTGGAGCTCATCTTCAAGCTTTTTGTCTCGGGGCGGCTTTTGAACCGTTACGGATTGAAGCCCAGCCTGTTATCGCTGCCTTTTGCCCTGCTGGTCAGCACGGTCATGGCTGCCATATTCGGCAGTTTTTACGGTCCCATGGGCATTTTTTTCGCGTTCATTGTCTTCTCCCGCCTGCTCGAACGGTCGGTAAGGGGAGCCATCTATGAACCGGCATTCCAGATACTTTACCAGCCCGTACCGTCCGAACAACGACTGGCTTTCCAGAGCCAGATAGAAGGTATACCCAAAGCCCTTGGAACCGTTATCACAGGCATCATACTTATCGCATTCACCTCCATCCACTCGCTTAACCTTGTTTATTACAATTTTTTCTTTATCCTGATCCTGATATTATGGATCAGGTATGGTATGAAGATGTTCACGGCTTACCGCGGCAGGATAAAGGATCTGCTGGCCGGTCAGAAGACCCTCACGTACAACCTTCCGGGAAAGGATATCCTGCCGGGATTGTCGGTGCTGCGCGATGAAATGATCAGGACAAGGCCTGAACACTTCAACCGGCTCTTCCGGCTGGCACGCGATATCGACCCGGTGAAGAGCGAGGGGCTGCTTAATGATCTGTTGCAGGAATCCCCTGTCCCTGTGAGGACCGAAGTGGTCAGATACATCGAGGAGAACCAGGTCCTCGCCTCCAGGGAGAACCTGATCAATCTCCGCGATGATCCTGTCAACGCTCCTTTAAAGCCGGCATTATCCTCAGCCCTCGAGGAGCTGGATCTGGCCGGCAGTTATTCCCTGGACATGCTGATGAACCTGTCGCGGTCCGATGACCCCCGCGACAGGGAGGTGGCGGCACGCCTGCTGGCACACTCACCACGCTACAAAAGCATCAGCATGTTATCGGACCTGATGCTCGATAAAGACGCCAGGGTCAGAAAAGCGGCACTGGTAGCCGCAGGGAAGGTGAAACGGTATGAGTTGTGGCCGGGGATAGCCGAAAACCTGATATCCGAAGATTACGGACCAACGGCCTCGGCAGCCATCAGAAACATTGGCGAACCGGCTGTCGGAGAACTCGAAAAGCAATTCAGGAAAATGACCGATAATACGGCGGGGCAGATGCGACTCATCAAACTGCTCGGACACATCGGCGGCGATAAGGCTATCGCGTTCCTGCGGAAAAACATTAATTACCCGGGTGAAGACATCCGCATGGAGGTGCTGAAGGCCCTGAGCCGGCTGGGGTATCAGGCCACCGTATCCGAGCAGGTCGTCATCAGGCAGACGATCGAGAACATCATCGAGGCCATGGTATGGATCATCGCCGCCATCATTGATGTGGGCGAGGACAGACAAAGCAAATACCTCCTGCTGGCATTGAATGATGAGATGAGCATGAAGAGAGAGAACATCTTCCTGTTCCTGTCGCTGATGTACGATCCTAACACCATCAGCCTGATACGAAAAAACATCGAGAGCGGGAACAATCAATCGAAAATCTTCGCCCTCGAAATAAGCGACATGGTCGTGTCGCCCGATATCAAAGATCTCCTGCTGCCTCTTTTCGACGATATCTCCCTTCAGGAACGCCTCTCCCTCTTCCGGTTGCGCTTTCCGCAGGAAAAGCTGAACAGGCTCGAACGGTTGTTCGATATCATCAACAAAGACTATAACGTCATCGGCAAATGGACAAAAGCCTGTGCCCTGGAGCTCCTGGTGAATTACGACAAGGCACAGGTTATGGAAATACTGTGTGCCAACTTAGTCAATCCTTCACAGGTCATGCGCGAAACGGCCGCATGGGTGTTATTCACCATGGACAATGAAAAATATTTTGACACGGTGGCCGTGCAAACCGCCGAAACAAAAAAAATGCTGGAGGGCATAACGAAAAAACTGCAGCCGGGAGGGCATGCTAAAAACCTCCTGATATCGGAAAAATGGGAAGCGTTGAAAAATTCAACTTTATTTTCCGTGCTGCCCGACCACATTCTGTCAGAGTTGTCTTTTGCAGCCACCGAGATCAGACTCCAGGCTGATGAGAGCATTGTTCCGGAACAGGATAGGGAAGGGTATCTCGGCCTCGTTCTTTCAGGCCAGATCAGTGTTACCGTGAAGAGAAGAAACGTGAAAGCCTGGAAAAGCGGACATATTTTCTTTATCATGGGCCCGAACGGAGAATCGCATAATGACATACAGTACATTTCGACAGGGGACACGCTCCTGCTGAAAATCGACATGACGGTCATCCTTGACATCATGGCTGAATTTCCGGAGTTTACCAGGAAAATGATCCCGCTGTATTTAACATAACGGAGCCATGAAAACGAACAGCAAAGAAATATGCAATGTCAATCAGAGCTAAAAACATTTTTATGAAGATATCGATCAGGTACAAACTGATTCCCGTTTTGGCGGTGTTTTTCACTTTAAGCACGTCATTTCTGCAAGCCGGTGACCATGACGGGGAGACCGGTTTTCCTTTCATCAGGAACTTCAGTGCCGATGACTACAAGGCCAACACCCAAAACTTCGCCATGGTCCAGGACCACAGGGGAGTGATGTATGTGGGCAATTTCTCGGGTATCCTGGAGTATGACGGTGCCGGATGGCGTGTCATCACCACGCGTAACATCACCAAAGTCTCCTCGTTGGCTTGTGACAGTGTCGGGCGTGTATGGGCAGGAGCCCGTGGTGAGATCGGGTATCTGGCGCCGGGACCGCAGGGGCGCATGCAGTTCATTCCCCTCGAGGACCGGCTCGATGCGGCGGAACGTGATTTTCTGGATGTCATTGCTACTTTCGCCACTCCCCAGGGCATCTATTTCGTCACCGACAAATCCATCCTGCTCTTTCAACATCAGTCCTTCACTGCCTGGCACGCCGGCGGCACCATCCAGGATGCCTTTTTTATCTTTAACGAGCTCTATTATTGTGTGAAAGATCAGGGTCTCATGCGGCTGCACGACGGCCGGCCTCAGACGGTGGCACAATGCCGTGATCTGCCGCAGGCCACGGAGGTCACAGCCATGATCCCTGCCGGTGGTGACTCGGTCATCCTCGGTACTCCCAACCAGGGACTGTTCCTGATGACCCGCGGCGGTGTCGCAAAGTGGGCCACCGCCGCCGATCCCCTGTTTCTCTCTTCACACATCACCTGCGGACTGAAGCTTAGCGACGGATCATATATGTTCGGCACGGCCCGCCGGGGTCTCATTGTCATTGAAGCCGACGGACAGCTTAAGCAGGTCATCGATAAGACGGCCGGACTAAGGAATGATGAGGTGGCAGCACTGTTCATCGACCGCGACAATGACTTGTGGGTGGCCCTGGCCAACGGGCTGGCCCTGGTCGAGACGCCATCGCCCCTCTCCTCCTTCAATGAACACAATGGACTGGAAGGTGGCGTCACTGCCATGATCCGTTATGACCACCGTTTGTACGCCGCCACTTACCAGGGTCTTTATTATTATTCTACCGGCGAGAGGGCCTTCAGGGCGGTCACCGGTATCACCACGGCCTGCTGGTCCGTTATACCCTTCGATCATGTTATCCTCGTGGCGACAACACAGGGCGTGTATGAAATAAACGACCTGCAGGCCACTCCCATTGCCGGGGGCTTCTCCTTGAAACTCTTCCGGTCGCTGACAGAGCCCTCTGTCGTTTTTGTCGGACAAACGGATGGATTAAGGCGTCTCCAATACACCAACAACAGATGGATCGACAGAGGATACTGCAGCAACATCCATGACGGGATACAAGAGATCGCCGGTGACAGGCAAGGAAACCTCTGGCTGAACACGCCCATCAACGGCCTCTATCTGTGCCGCGAAGACGACGGCACGCCCGTGCAAAAATTCGATACCACATCAGGCCTGCCTTTCATGGCCGGCAATCACCTCAATGAGCTGTCGGCCGGTGTCATCCTGACCACGCGGCACGGTTTGTTCAGGTACAACCCCGTGACCAAATCGTTTGAGACCTCCCCGTTGTTAGATAATGACAGCCTCGACAGAAGCATATGGCTGAGCCGCATCGTCGAAGACCGGAACGGAAATCTTTGGACCGCCGGCGGTGACGAAAAAGGTATCGCCTGTTATCTCCCGGAGAAGAATGGCGGCGTGAGGAAAATAACCGTACCTTTTATGCCCGTCAGTGATTTTATCGTCTGGACTTTGTTCCCGGAAGCCGACGGCACCACCTGGTTCGGCGGTCCCGACGGATTGATCCGTTACGATCCTTCCGTTCAAACCGATTACGATGCCCCTTTTAGTACCCTGATAAGGCGGGTGACCATAAAGAACGATTCCGTCATCTTTGACGGTACCTTTGCCGGTGCCGGCGGTATGGCGGTCACCAACCAGCCTCCCGGTCTGACACCCGTGCTGGATTATACCGACAATTCTATTCAGGTAGAGTATGCATCGACGGCCTACCATGTCAAGGGAACGGTCTTGTATCAATATTTTCTGGAAGGTTTTGACAAAATCAGATCGGAATGGAGGGTCGAAAACGCCAAGGAATACACCAACCTGCCTCACGGCAGTTATGTGTTTCACGTCCGCTCCCGTAACATTTATGATAAGGTCAGCGGTGAGGTTACCTACGCCTTTAAAATACGCACCCCCTGGTTTATGGCCTGGTGGGCATATATTGTGTACATTTTCCTGGCCGGTGGCGCCATTTATATCATCGTGCGGCTGAGATCACAGCAGCTCATGAAGGAGAAACTCACCCTGGAGAACACCATCAAAGAAAGAACATCCGAAGTGGTCAGACAAAAAGAGGAGATCGAACAGCAATCATTGCAACTATCTGAGAAGAATGATGAGCTTGAAAAAATCAACAACGTTGTCAAATCCATCAATGCCGAGATCGACTTCGCCCGCCTGCTGCAATCGGTTCTGAACAAAATGACCATGATAAGGGGTGTTGAAAAAGCCATCGCCTTTGTTTATGATAAATCTTCCGGCACTTACCGCCTGAAAGCCAGTTATGGCTTGAAATACGGCCAAACCGACGGCATCGCCTTCGACCTCGACGAAGCCGAAGAGGTCTACCTCAAAAATTCAATGGAGGTTTATGAGTATCTCTTCGTAAAGACAGATATGAAGAACCTTAAGGCAAATCCCAAAGCCGCACGGATGGAAATCCCCAAATCGATGATCATCCTCGTCATCAAGGTAGAGAACAGGATTGAGGGATTCCTTTTACTGCAGAACATGTCGAAGGAGAATGCCTTTGGAACCAGAGACTTTGAATTCATTAAAAATTCAAAGGAGCATATCATCTCCGCTTTTATTAAAACCAAAATCCTGGAAGATCTCCAAACGACCCTCAACAACCTCAAGGATACGCAGGACCAGCTTGTTCAGTCGGAGAAGCTGGCGTCGCTGGGACAGCTGACGGCGGGTATCGCTCACGAGATACAGAATCCCCTCAACTTCGTCAACAATTTCTCAAAACTGTCCATCGATCTCACCGGGGAGCTTAAAGGCATCCTGGCTCAAAACGGAAAATACCTGCCCGCGGAGATACTGGACGATGTCACCGGCGTGGTTGAGATGATCGACTCCAATGTCAGGAAGATCAATGAACACGGCATGAGAGCCGACCGCATCGTCAAAGGCATGCTGCAGCATTCAAGGGGAAAAACGGGCGAATTCCTGCCCACCGATATCAACCTTCTTGTCGACGAATACATCAATCTGGCGTTTCATGGCACCAGGGCTGAAAATAAAGACTTCAACGCGACCTTCGTCAGGAACTTTGATCCTCATGTGGGCAAGGTCAAGGTGGTGCCGCAGGATTTCAGCCGTGTCATCCTGAATATTATCAATAATGCCTGTTATGCCGTCTTTGAAAAATCGACCAGGCACATCCCGGGTTATTCGCCCGAGATAACCATCACCACGGAACGGGCCGACAAGACCATCATTATACGTATCAAAGATAACGGCACCGGCATCCCTCAGGCCATCATCGACAAGGTCTTCAATCCCTTCTTCACCACCAAACCCACGGGTAAGGGAACGGGCCTGGGCCTCTCGGTAAGCTACGACATCATCACCAGCATTCATAACGGACGGCTTGAAGTTGTCTCCACGGAAGGTGAATCCACCGAATTCATCATCACCATCCCTGACAAAGCCTGAGTAAAACATGAATCGAACGATGCCTATATCACCGGAAAAAACTGACGGTCCCATACTGCGACGGCATCCTGCCGGAAGACTGTTTTTGGCCCTGTTTATCATGTTGATCCTGGGCTGCGGCAGCTCTTCGGGTCAGGCCACTTTTCTCATCCATCAGTTCACTCTGGCTTACAAGGGCGATCTCAAACCACGGCTGACCATCAAGGCCGATTACTGGTTCAACGACCGTTTGTCATTCAGCAGCTATTTATACGCCGGTCCGGGCTGGGGTGAAGGGGTCGCAGGCGCCGGCTATCAACTGAAAAAGTGGATTTATGTCGGTTTCATGATTGGCCTGCAAAACGATAAAAAACATCCCTTGAGGATCATGCCCAATTTTTACCTGTCGAAGGGTAAGTTTTCCCTTCTGGGTCTCTTCGGCCACGGTTTCAAAACCGAGACCGACCGTTTTGCCTTACAGTTCTTTTATAACATGAAATCGTTCAAGATAGGTGTTGAGGGGATAAAGGAATTTACCATCTATGCCCTCGGTCCCCGTTTTGACCTCACCTGTTTGAACCGTCCGCCCCTGCACATCTGGGTCGCACCCTACTGGGATTTTACTTACGGTAAATTTGCCTCCATGTTCGGCGTCTATGCCATTTTCGGGAAAAAAGAGGTGTCGGGGGTGGATTAAGCCGTTCCCGCCTTATCAATGTCAAACTGCTTTAACGGTTTCTCTCCCGGGTCATGAAAAACGACTTTTATTCATGCTAAAATGTTACTTTTGCGTGTGACAAAGAACCGATCCTCAGGGGTTGGAAATCATGTACTCAGGTGGACGATATCCTCACACATCTCAATGAGGCTCAGCAGGAAGCCGTCAAGTGCACCGACGGGCCCATCATGGTCATCGCCGGTCCGGGGTCGGGCAAAACACGCGTGCTCACTTACAAGGTGGCTTATCTCATCACCCTCGGCATCGACCCGTTCAACATTCTGGCCCTGACCTTCACCAACAAGGCCGCCAGGGAGATGAAGGAACGCATCCTCAAACTGGTCGACAACAGGGAAGCCGGCAACGTGTGGATGGGCACCTTCCATTCCATCTTTGCGCGTATCCTGCGCATCGAAGGTCACCGCCTCGGCTACCCGTCCAATTATTCCATCTATGACACCGATGACTCGAAAAGCCTGATTAAAAACGTCATCAATGAACAAAACCTCGACATTAAGATTTATACACCGGGGTATGTCCTGCATCGCATTTCCGATGCCAAGACCAGTCTGATCACGGCCGAGGCATACAACCTGGATACCGAGCTGATCCTGCAGGACAAATCGTCAGGCCGCCCCAAGACCGGATTGCTCTACAGCATTTACCAGAGGCGTCTCTTCGCGGCTGCCGCCATGGATTTCGATGATCTCCTCCTGAACTTCTACCGCCTGCTGAATGAATTTCCGGAGGTCCTGTACAAGTACCAGACAAAATTCAAATACATACTGGTTGACGAATACCAGGATACCAATCATGCCCAGTATAAAATCCTGAAAAAACTGGCGGCCAACAATGAGAACATATGTGTCGTCGGGGATGATGCCCAGAGCATCTATGCCTTCCGCGGCGCCAACATCCAGAATATCCTTAACTTCCGGCACGATTATCCCGACCTGAAAACCTTCAAGCTGGAACAGAACTACAGGTCGACACAAACCATTGTCAACGCCGCCAACAACATCATCGCCAACAATAAAGAGCAGATATTCAAAACCATATGGACGCATAACGACCACGGTACCCGGATCAGCCTGATGAAAGCGGCCACCGACAATGAGGAGGGCACGCTGGTGGCCAATGCCATCTTTGAACATAAAATGAACAGGCACCTGAAGAATGCGGCCTTTGCCATTCTCTACCGCACCAACGCCCAATCGCGTGCCTTCGAAGAGGCGTTGCGGAAACTGAACATACCCTACCGCATCTACGGTGGTCTTTCCTTTTACAAACGCAAGGAGATCAAGGATCTTCTGGCCTATTACCGCCTGGTCATCAACAACAGGGATGAAGAAGCCCTGTTGCGCATCATCAACTACCCGGCACGTGGCATCGGCCACACCACCATCGACAAGCTCATTATCGCTGCCGATAGCCGCCACTGCTCGCTTTGGGAGATCATCGAAAGTCTGCCCAACCGTTCCATCGATATCAGTTCCGCCACACAGAATAAAATCAGCATTTTTGCCAACATGATCAAAAGCTTCTCTATACAACTCCAACAGAAAGATGCTTACACACTGGCCCGCGAGATCGCCACCGCTTCAGGCATCCTGAAAGAGTTGTATGAGGACCGCACACCCGAAGGGGTCAACCGTTACGAAAACATCGAAGAACTGATCAATGCCATCAAGAACTTCACCGAACGGCCGGTAGTCACCGGCAATGAAGAAGATGCCAACGGCAACGGCCTCGGGCATTTTATGCAGGATGTCGCCCTGCTCACCGATGCCGATACACCCGACAAGGAAGATCCCGACCATGTGTCGCTGATGACGGTACATGCCGCCAAAGGCCTTGAATTCCCCTATGTCTTCATCGTAGGCCTTGAAGAGAACCTGTTCCCTTCCATTCAATCCATCAACTCACGCAGCGATCTGGAGGAGGAACGCCGTCTTTTTTATGTTGCTCTCACCAGGGCCCAGGAAAAAGTCACGCTCTCCTTTGCCGCCAACCGTTACCGCTGGGGCACCCTGACCGTGTCGGAACCCAGCCGTTTCATCGGTGAAATTGACATCTCCTACATCGAGATGCCTCAGAAAGTCTCTTTTTATGATCCGGCCCACGATATGACCGGCCGTTCCCATGATACCTCCGCATCACAATCCTCCATGACCGCCCGCCGTAACCTGAAGAAAATATCCTCGCTTGATCAGAATACGGAACAAAAGGATTTTGAAAGCTCCGACCTCGACACGCTGCAGCCAGGCATGGAAGTGGAACATGAACGGTTCGGCAGAGGTAAAGTGATCGGAGTGGAAGGTAACGGACCGAATAAAAAAGCCACCATCTTTTTCAGGAACGTCGGACAGAAACAACTGTTGCTCCGCTTTGCAAAGCTTAAAATCCTCTGAATGTGATCACATCCACTTGCTGATCCACTTTTTAACGATCGAAAAAAAACAATTCAACGACGGCCTTGTTATAAATAACTATATAATTGCTACCCATGACCCCGGTTGGAGAGTTATAAAGGGTTCGTTTCGTTTGGATCATGAAAAAGTTATTATTAGTCATAAGCATTCTGCTTATCATTTATATAGCATCTGCTGAGGCAAGTATTTCAGGAGTGAAGCACGGTCCCGGGGAACCGTTCAACTTCAACATTTCACATGATAGGGATGTTACGATTTACTCGAATCCTGACAATAATTCACAGGATCATGTAACAGGCCTTATGTCCGGCCTGCGATCTGATGTAACATTCCGTGCTCCATTTAATCTTTCGGAATTATCCTGGATGCATCCGGAAAGGTATGGTCAGAAGCCCTTACTTGTTTCTGAAAATGATGAGCTCAAACGTGCCATGAGGCAACAGAAGTTACTGATGACAGCCAGCTTTATCATTGCCGGTTTATTGTTATTACTCCTTGCCGGTCTTATCAACAGATATCTTTATATACACCGGACGAAAAATCAACTGGCCGAGAAGAACCGCATTATCATGGAAGAGAAGAAGCGATCGGAAGAGCTCCTGCTGAACATTCTTCCTGCCGAGACAGCCAACGAGCTGATGCATTACGGCCAGGCTATTGCCAAGAGGCACAGCAATGTTACCGTTCTGTTCACCGACTTCAAAGAGTTCTCCATCAAATGCGAACAGATGGATCCGGAAAACCTCATCGGAGAACTGGATTATTGTTACAAATCGTTCGATGAGATCATCTCACGACATAACCTCGAGAAAATCAAAACCATCGGTGATTCTTACATGGCTGCCGGTGGTCTGCTCTCGCCCAACCGCGATCACCCCAGCGATGCGATCGAAGCAGCCATCGAGATATTGCAATGCATGCATGACTATAAAAAACGTCGTCAGGAAGAACACAAGCCCTTTTTCGAAATACGCATCGGTATACACTCAGGACCTGTGGTATCAGGGGTCGTCGGAACAAAAAAATTTGCATACGACATCTGGGGTGATACGGTCAATATCGCAAACCGGATACAGTCGGCAAGCGAAGCCGGTAAAATCAACGTCTCCGGCGATACATTTGACCTGGTTAAAGACCGCTATACCTTTGAGTACCGTGGTAAGATCAGCGTCAAATATAAAGGTGAGATCGACATGTATTATCTCAGCACAACGGAGCGCTGAAATGCCTGTTATCATGTGATGTCTATTGCACTGCAACAGGCGCTGCAGACACATGGTTCAGCTTTCTTCATTAATTTTATTATTGTCAATTGGAAAATAACCTTTATCTTTGCATCACTTTTTCTTTACTATATAACCTGTTGATCCTGTAATATTAATTTTTATTGTAATCCATCCTGCGAAGCAGCGGTAATTTATTCTTCATTATAACTTTTTTAAACAAGCCATGGAATACAACACCACAAGAAACCAGATGGTGATACGTGAATACGGTCGTAATATCCAGAAAATGATCGAATACACCCTGACCATTGAAGACAGGGAAAAAAGAACACAGATGGCCAAGCAAATCATCAACGTAATGGCACAGATGAATCCCCAGACCCGTGATGTGAGCGATGCACGACATAAGCTGTGGGATCATCTGCATATCATCTCAGGTTACAAGCTTGACGTGGATTCACCCTTTCCTCCCCCCTCACCACAGGAGATCAGCCGCCGGCCTGAACGTCTGAGCTATCACCGTCCCAGTGACCTTCAGTTCAGGTACTATGGCCGTAACATCAGCCTGATCATCGAGAAAGCCATAGAAAAGGAAGATGGCGATGAAAAGCAAGCCCTGACACGAACCATTGCCAACCACCTGAAAAAGTCATACCTGAGCTGGAACCGTGAATCGGTGACCGATGAACTCATTGCCGAGCACCTGTCACTTCTCTCCGGTGGCAAGCTGAAGCTCAGCGATGATGACAAGCTCAGCAACACCAGTGATATCCTGGCCCGCAACAAAAAGAAAAAATTCAAGAAAGAAAATAATGCCGGCCAGAATACCGGCCAGAACCACAACCACTCCTTCAACAAGGCCAAAAAGGATAAGAAGCAGAAGCCCATGGAGTAAATTGATTTATGGGAACCGGTGTTCAACCCGGCGGTTCTTTTTCTTATCTTTATCCCGCGCCAAAAAAAATTATCTCAATGAGTTCCTTCATCATTCATGGAGGCCGAAGGCTAAAGGGAGAGATTATTCCACAGGGTGCCAAGAATGAAGCCTTGCAGGTGATCTGTGCCTCACTGCTTACCTCCGAAAAAGTGCACATCGAAAACATCCCTGACATCCAGGACGTCAATATCCTGATCAATCTTCTTAAGCTGCTCGGTGTCAAAATAGAAAAGACTGGCGCCGGTGCCTTTTCCTTCCAGGCCGACGCCATCGATACGGATGTTCTGCGTACCGTTCCTTTCCGTACACAAGCCAACCGGTTACGGGGCTCGATCATGATGATGGGTCCTTTGCTGGCCCGCTTTGGAAAAGGATACCTCCCCATGCCCGGTGGCGACAAGATCGGACGGCGGCGTCTCGACACCCATTTCCAGGGACTGATGAACCTGGGTGCGCAGATCACTTTCGATGAAGAGGAGCAGCAGTATATCTTCCAGGCCGACCATCTGAAAGGCACCTACATGCTGCTGGACGAAGCGTCGGTGACGGGCACGGCCAACATCGTCATGGCTGCCGTCATGGCCTCGGGTACCGCCACCCTGTTCAATGCGGCCTGCGAACCCTATGTCAGCCAGCTCTGCCATATGCTCAACAGCATGGGTGCCAGAATCAGCGGTGTGGGATCGAACCTTCTCACCATCGAAGGAGTCACCTCACTGCAGGGCTGCTCACACAAGTTGCTGCCCGATATGATTGAGATAGGCAGTTTCATTGGGCTGGCCGCCCTCACACAGTCGGAGATCCTCATCCGGGGCATTTGTTGTGCGACTCTGGGCATCATCCCTGATATCTTTAGTCGTCTGGGCATCGAGATCCTGTCCCACAACGATGACATCCTCATTCCTGCGCAGGAGCATTATGAGATCCAGACCTTCATGGACGGCTCCATCATGACCGTGTCGGATGCGCCCTGGCCCGGCTTTACTCCCGACCTCATCAGCATCGCCCTGGTCACCGCCATACAGGCCAAAGGCAGTGTCCTCATCCACCAGAAGATGTTCGAAAGCCGCCTGTTCTTTGTCGACAAACTCATCGACATGGGAGCGCGCATCATCCTGTGCGATCCTCACAGGGCTACGGTCATAGGTCTGGATCACCAGTATCCGCTGCGCGGCATCGAAATGACTTCACCCGATATACGCGCCGGCGTAGCCTTGCTGATATCAGCCCTATCAGCAAAAGGAACCAGCACCATCCATAACATCGAACAAATCGACAGAGGCTACCAGGATATCGATGGACGGCTTAGAAAACTGGGAGCTGATATTGAAAGAAAATGACCCATTACCCGCGTGCACCGCTACTGACAAAATGTCCTTCATGCCCTGTTGGCAGATTTTTTGATATTATGCGTACCTTTGTTGATTTCGGTGAGGAATCGTGAACGTAAAGAATATTTTAACTTCTGAATTGAATAATGACTGAAAAAGAAAAGGAAAAGACGAGCGAAGAACATCTTGAAGCGGCCCCGGCAGCTGCGGAAGAAAAGACAAATGAGACCGGCCGGGAACAGGATGTGGCCGGTGCAGGCGTGATGCAGGAAAAAATACGGCACAGAAAAAAAGAAGCACCTGAAAAAGAGGTGCAGGACTTGCAGGCAAAAATCGATGAGCTGAACGATAAGTATCTCCGTTTATATGCTGAATTCGATAACTACCGCAAACGAATCCTGAAGGAAAAACTCGAATACAACAAAATGGCCACTGCTGACCTGATTGCCTCGCTGCTGACCATTCTGGACGATTTCGAAAGGGCTTTGAGACTGTCGGAAAACACCGACAACATCGATGCGGTTCGCCAAGGTGAACGGCTGATCTTCAATAAGCTTAAAACGATCCTTGAGCAAAACGGTCTGCAGGAGATGACATCCCTGGGTGAACCGTTCAACACCGACCTGCATGAGGCCATCACCAGCGTGCCGGCGTCTTCCGAAGAGATGAAGGGTAAAATTATTGACGAAACGGTGAAAGGATACCTTCTGAACGGCAAGGTCCTGCGTTATGCCAAGGTGGTGGTGGGCACATGAGATCAGGTATCCAACATCCAACACTCAACATTCAATGTTCAACAATACTTCATACAGTTGGAGCCGGAATCAAGGTTATCATTCATTGGTAGCAGACTGCCAGGCATTATCAGAATCGAGGCTAAATTATGTCGAAACGTGATTATTATGAGGTCTTAGGCGTTTCGCGGGATGCCGGGGAACAGGATATCAAGAAAGCTTACCGGCAGATGGCCCTGAAATACCATCCCGACCGCAATCCGGGCAATAAGGAGGCTGAGGAGAAATTCAAGGAAGCCGCCGAAGCCTACGAGGTGCTCAGCAACCCCGAGAAAAGAAAACTTTACGACCGTTATGGCCATGAAGGGCTGAAAGGTGCCGGTGCCCGTTATGGTGAAGGGATGACCATGGACGACATCTTCAGGCAGTTCGGTGACATCTTTGGTGATGCCTTCGCCAGCTTCGGCGGCTTCGGTTTCGGCACCGACGCCGGTTACCGCCGCAAGAGAGCCACAAAGGGCACCAACCTCAGGGTTAAAGTGAAACTCACCCTGGAAGAGATTGCCAGGAATGTCGATAAGAAAATAAAAGTCGAGAAGTATGTCACCTGCAGTCAGTGCAGAGGCACCGGCGCCGAGGGGGGCTCCTCCTTTCAAACCTGCTCCACCTGTCACGGCACCGGCTCGGTGACACGCATCACCAACACCTTCCTGGGACAGATGCAAACCACCTCCACCTGCCCGACATGTAACGGCGAAGGGCAGATCATCACACACCGCTGCAGCCAGTGCCTGGGTCATGGCATCGTAAAAGGCGAAGATGTCATCACCATCCGTATCCCGGCAGGCGTGTCCGACGGCATGCAACTGTCGCTGTCGGGCAAAGGTAACGCCGCCCCGCGTGGCGGCATACCCGGCGATCTTATCGTGCTGATTGAAGAGATTAAACATGAAGAGCTCATCCGCGATGACAGCAATCTGATCTGTGAACATTTTATCAGCATACCCGATGCAGCCATGGGCACAACCATCGAAGTACCCACACTCGATGGCAAAGCCAGGATCAAAATACCGGCGGGAACACAACCCGGAAAGGTGCTGCGACTCAAAGGAAAAGGATTACCCGTCTTCAACGGCTTCGGGAAAGGCGACCTGCTCATCAACATCAATGTGTGGATACCTAAAAACATCACCAAACAGGAAAAAGAGCTGTTGGAGAAACTGCAGGAATCCGAAAACTTCAAACCCAATCCCTCTCATAAGGATAAGAAATTTTTTGACCGTATGAAGGAATATTTTTATACGGAAGGATAATAAATCAGTCGGCAGTCAGAAGTCGGGAGAGGGAGAGGGAAGCAGCGAAGCTACGCCACAAAAGAAAGATTGTCTCGTGAAATGGAAATATTATCCGCAACTTCCATCACCAAGCGCTTTGCCAATCATACGGCACTGAGAAAGGTGGATATCGGGGTGCCGGAGGGCAGCATCTATGGGTTGCTGGGACCCAACGGGGCCGGTAAAACCACCTTCATCCGCATCATCACCCAAATCATAGCGCCCGATGAAGGGGAGATTTTCATTGAAGGTCACAGACTGGCACCTGAACATACCCATCTCATCGGATACCTCCCCGAAGAAAGAGGGTTGTACAAAAAAATGAAAGTGGGTGAACAGGCGCTATACCTGGCCCGGCTTAAAGGCCTTGAGAAATACGATGCCCTGACTCGCCTCAGGAAATGGTTTGAACGCTTCGATATACAGATGTGGTGGAATCGTAAAGTCGAAGAGCTGTCAAAAGGCATGCAGCAGAAAGTGCAGTTCATGATCACCGTCGTCCACGAACCCCGCCTGGTGATCTTCGATGAACCCTTCAGCGGATTCGATCCCATCAATATCAATATCATCAAGGAAGAAATACTCAGATTGCGTGACAATGGGTCGACCATCATCTTTTCTACCCATAATATGGCCTCGGTGGAAGAGCTGTGTACTCATATCGCCCTGATCAACAAAGCGGAGAAAATCCTTGAGGGCAGCGTGAAGGAAATAAAGAACCAATATAAATCCAATGCCTGGGAGATCATATATGATGATGCCAAAGATCAAATCAGTACCATATTGAAGGAAGGTTTTGAGCTGCTCAGCCACACCCGTGATGACAATATGCACACAGCCACCATCAGGATCCCCGCGAAAACATCACCGAACGAGTTGCTTGAGGGTCTGCTTCCATATATCAGGATACTCGGTTTCAATGAAATCCTGCCTTCAATCAATGATATTTTCATCAGCAAGGTCAGCGAAGACACACAAAGGATTAACCCTCAGACAGCCTGACACATGAAGAAGATACCCATCATCATTGCCCGTGAATACCTGACCAGGGTCAGAAAACGATCCTTCCTTGTTATGACTTTCCTGGGCCCTATATTAATGGCTGCCATGATCATCATACCGGTGCTTATCGCCACCATGGAAGGGCAGCCCAAAAAAATCGGTGTTCTTGACGAAACGGGACTGTTCGCCGGTAAGTTTACGAATGAACAAAACCTGACCTTCGTTGATATCACCACCGATCTGGCCGCAGCTAAAAAACTGCTGACCGACAGCGGGTATTATGCGCTGTTGTATATACCGCGCACATCAGGGACGGTGCCAACCAATGGATACATATACTCCATGAAGCAGCCCAGTCTGATTGTGACCGGGACCATACGTAATGTCATGAAGAAAGAGGATGAACAGCTCAAACTGGCGGCTTCGGGCGTGAATGAAGACATCCTGAAATCGATCAAAACAACCATTAACCTCACTTCTTTTAAGATAGATAAAAGTGGAAAGGAGACAAAAAGCTTTACCGAGGTCAGTATGATCGTCGGCTGGGCCGGTGGATTTTTGATCTATATGTTCATTTTTCTTTACGGCACCCAGGTCTTACGGGGAGTTATCGAAGAGAAGTCGAACCGCATTGTGGAGGTCATCGTTTCATCAGTGAAACCCTTTCAGCTCATGCTGGGCAAGATCGTAGGCATAGCTCTGGTGGGGCTGACCCAGTTCCTGCTGTGGGTCATGCTGACGGCAGGCATTGTCTTCGCTTTCTCGGCGGTCTACGGTGGTCAGATGACCGGCAGCGGCGGCAGGGAGATGCTGATAACCGAGCAGAACAGATTGCTGCCGCCCAACGAGGCTGAACAGGGAGGTGAAAGTGCCATGGCCAGCCTGAATGTGGCCTGGGAGGCCGTCAACTCGGTCAACTATCCTTTGGTGCTGGGATTTTTCCTCTTCTTTTTCCTCGGGGGTTATCTTCTTTACGCCGCTTTATTCGCCTCTGTGGGCGCTGCCGTCGATAACGAGTCGGACACACAGCAATTCATGCTCCCCATCACTATACCTCTGATCCTGGGGCTGATCATGATATCTTACGTGATCAACAATCCCGACAGTCCCGCCGTGTTCTGGTTGTCGATCATACCTTTCACCTCCCCCATCATCATGATGGCACGTATTCCTTTCGGTGTGCCGTATGCCGACATGATCCTGTCGGTGATACTTTTAATCGCCGGTTTCCTCGCCACCACCTGGATGGCCGGCAAAATCTATCGCACAGGCATCCTGATGTACGGTAAAAAAGTTAATTACAAAGAATTGTGGAAATGGCTGAGATATAAAACATAATGGTAATTTTGCAAAAATTTTATTTCTTCATCATTGGCTCAACCGTCATCTATTATCCGGTCTCTTAACGGCAAGAACCTGTATTACAGCTTCATTGCCGGAGCTCAAAAAATCTTCGAACACCAGGATTATCTGAACAAGATCAACGTATTCCCTGTCCCCGATGCTGATACCGGCACCAACCTGGCCTCCACCATGCTGTCCATCGTGAACACCCGCATCCCGACAGGCAATGTCAAGGTAGCGGCTATGGCCATCGCCGATGCGGCCATCACAGGTGCCCGCGGTAACTCAGGCATCATCTTCGCACAATTTCTCTATGGATTTGGCAATGAGATCAAAAGCAACAGCGACATCGATGTGATCAGCTTCGCCGAGGTGTTGAAGAAAGCCGTCAGGTACGCCTACGATGCCATTGCCAATCCGGTGGAAGGAACAATGATCACGGTCATCAGAGAATGGGCCGAATTCATCGATTCGATAAAAAACAGCACCGATAATTTCATACAGCTGCTGATAGAAGCCTATAAAAAAGCCAAACAATCGCTGCAGGAAACGCAGCATAAACTCGAGGTCCTGGCCCGGAACAAGGTGGTCGATGCCGGCGCCAAAGGATTTGTGGTTTTCCTGGAAGGTATGATCGAGTTTCTGAAACATGGCAAGCTCAGGCATCTCATTACGGCATGGAAGCTCGCCAAAGCAGGGACTATCCCCGAAACCGTGCACACTAAGATCAACTACCGCTATTGTACTGAAGCCCTTGTAAGCAGCGAAAAGATCGATAGCCTCACCATCAGGAAAAACATCGAACGTTACGGTGATTCACTGGTTATTGCCGGCTCCACCCAAAAGCTCCATATTCATATCCATACCGATGAACCCGCCGAACTCTTCGGTGTGCTTGCCAGATATGGCGATATCACCTACCAGAAGGTGGATGATATGTTCATGCAGAACGAAGTCGCCCGGAAACGGAAATGGAATATCGGCCTGGTGACGGATTCAACCTGCGATCTGCCGCAGGAAATCATGGACAGGTATCAGATCCAAATGGTGCCCATCATCCTTCACGCCGACGGGACACAATACCTCGACAAGTTAACCATGACCGCCGAACGGTTTTATCAGCTCATGGAGCATGTCAAGAAATTTCCCTCCACATCACAACCCGGCATACAGGAATTTGTCAACAAATTCAATTTTCTGGCCTCTCATTATGATTCCATCATTTCCATCCATCTTGCCAACGCTTTGAGCGGCACCTGGTCAAGCAGCCTGAAGGCGGCTGAAAACTCGTCGAAGCTGTCAGGGAAAAAAATAACCGTCATCGATTCCAAAAGCATCTCGAGCGGATTGGGATTGCTGGTTTATCGTGTCGCACTGGCTATTGAAAAAGGCTGGTCACATGAAGAAATCGTTGAGAAAGCGCAAGAATGGATCGGCAAGATAACCTTATTGGTCAGCCCTCAGAATCTGAAATCATTTGTCAAAGGCGGCCGTGTCAGTCCCATGAAAGGATTTATAGCCAATTTGCTCAACCTCAAACCGATCATCTCACTTGACCCCAATGGCAAAGCCATTCTTCTCGAGAAAGCCTTCAGCCGCAACGGTAATATCCGGAAGGTGTTAAAACGGGTCAGAGAACTGAGCCGGCAAAAGAAGATTTGGGAATATGCCGTGGTCTATTCCAACCGTGAAACCAGAAAAGCAGCCGAATGGTATGCCTCTGAGCTGACGAAAATCCTGGGTAAAAAACCGGCTTACATTTACAGCATATCGCCCGTCATAGGCATCCATGCCGGCAGGGGAACGGTGGCCCTGACCATGATGTTCGAATAGAACATCCGCTTTCATACCCTGGTTTCCCAATAAATCGGAATAGCCTATCTGATCATAGCGGGTTGATTTCAGGCTTCCCTTCCCCCTCCGGTCATAATTTTTCTTAATTTAGCCCTGTTTAACCTGTTCATATGATCAACAAGCAATTGATCGACCCCGCAAGCATTGTTGTCGTGGGCGGTTCCAATGACATCTCCAAACCGGGCGGTAAAGTCCTGAAGAATATCCTCGATGGTCATTTCAAAGGGCGGCTTTACGTATCCAATATAAAAGAAGATGAAGTACAGGGCATCAAGAGCTATCATGATGTCAGGGAACTTCCCGACACCGATCTGGCCGTCATAGCCATCCCTGCGGCGATGGTCCCCGGTGTGGTCGATATCCTGGCCCGTGAGAAGAACACCAGGGCCTTTATTGTCATTTCGGCCGGCTTCAGTGAAGAGAGCGAGGAAGGACGTCAGCTGGAAGAGCAGATCGTGGCATCGGTCAATGCCGTGAACGGCGCTCTGCTGGGACCCAACTGCACCGGTATTCTGACGCCCAATCATCACAGCATTTTCACTGAGCCTGTTCCAAATCTCACATTAAAGGGATGCAGTCTGGTCTCCGGTTCCGGTGCGACGGCCTGCTTTATTATGGAGGCGGGCATCCCGAAAGGGCTTACCTTCTCCAGTGTTTTCAGCGTGGGCAACAGCGCCCAGATGGGCGTGGAGGACATAGTTAAATACATGGATGAGACATATGATCCGGCTTCCAGCTCCGATATCAAGTTGTTGTACATGGAGAAACTGGATAAACCCGGTATGTTGCTGCGGCATGCCAGCTCGTTGATACGCAAAGGATGCAGGATAGCAGCCATCAAGGCGGGGACTTCGGAGGCGGGTATCAGGGCCGCCTCGTCACATACGGGGGCGCTGGCCAGCTCCGACATGGCCGTGGAGGCTCTCTTCCGCAAAGCCGGCATCGTGCGCTGCCGTGGACGTGAAGAGCTTATCGCCGTGGCTTCCGTATTCATGCAGAAAAAAATGAAAGGGAAAAATGTCGCCGTCATCTCACATGCCGGAGGTCCTGCCGTCATGCTCACCGACACCCTCGTCAGCAACGGGCTCAACGTACCCCGTCTCGAAGGCGCCATCGCTGAGGAACTTAAACGCCGGCTCTTCCCGGGATCGTCGGTGGCCAACCCCATCGACTTTCTGGCCACCGGAACCGCCGCCCAGCTCGATGCCATCATCGACTATGTGGACAAACGATTTAAAGGGATCGATGGCATGGCCGTCATTTTCGGCACCCCAGGGCTGAAGAAAATATTCGATGTTTATGAGGTCCTGCAAAAGAAAATAGATACGTCGGCAAAACCCATTTATCCTGTTTTACCGTCTGTCACCACGGCCCATGAAGAGACGGAGCTGTTTCGCTCGACGGGCAGGGTGTTTTTTCCGGATGAAGTGATACTGGGCAAAGCCCTGGCCCAGGTTTACAACACGCCGCCGCCGGCGTCCCGTGCCCGTCTGCCCAAGATCGATACACCCCGCATCAGGGCTATCATAAAGGAAGCCTGTACAGGCTACCTCGCTCCCGACAAGGCTGTCGCAATGCTCGATGCCGCCGGCATAAAGCGCGTGAGGGAGACCATCGTCCATTCCAGAGACGAAGCCCTGAAAGCCGCCGGCAAAACAGGTTATCCTGTCGTCATGAAAGTCATAGGACCCGTGCATAAGACAGACACCGGCGGCGTAGCCCTTAATATCATTAATGAGAAAGAATTGATGGCACAATACGACAGGCTGATCGGCATTCCCGGGACGATGTCATTGCTGCTTCAACCTATGCTCTCAGGCACGGAACTTTTTGTCGGTGCCAAATACGAAGGCCCTTTCGGGCATCTCCTGTTTTGCGGTTTAGGCGGCGTGCTCATTGAGCTCATCAGGGATGTCAGCGTCATCCTGGCCCCGGCAGGAAAAAAGGAAGCTCTCGCAGCCATCAGACGATTAAAAGGATATCGTCTGTTCCAGGGATACCGTGATCTGAAAAAAGCGGATGAAGAGGACTTTGCGGATGTGATCTGCCATCTTTCCGCACTGCTGCAGGCAGCACCCGAGATTGATGAAATGGATATCAATCCGCTTTTCACGGCAGAAAAGGGGCTTCATGCGGTCGATGCCCGTATACATATTAATAAATGATTTCCATTTTATTCTTAAACCCCCATGCCCTTCCGGGATGTTTTTTAGCCGTAAATAATATATTGTGTTCTGAAAAAAATGGCTAATTTTCGGGTGTCATTTAACATCATGGTTCTCACTGTTGAAAATTAGAGCAATATGAAGGAAACACCCATCAACTACGACATTGTAACAAAGGTTATCAAGGAGAGCAATATTAAGAGCTTCAGCACAGCCACCATCCGGATGATCAAGAAATTGGTCGACGATGTGGAGCGGGCCACGGGTGAACGTTACATCCGCATGGAGATGGGTGTCCCCGGATTATCACCTTCATCCATTGGCATCGAGGCCGAGAGGGAAGCGCACCGCCAGGGGCTGGCGGCAATCTATCCCGACATACAGGGTATCCCTGAATTTAAAAAAGAGGCGTCGCGTTTTGTTAAGCTCTTCCTGAACATTGATGTGGACCCCGAAGGTTGTATTCCCACCGTGGGCTCCACCATGGGAAGCTTTGCCACCTTCCTGACAGTGAACCAGCTCTGGGAGGGAAGAGATACGACGCTGTTCATCGACCCGGGTTTCCCCCTGCATAAACAGCAGCATATGGTGCTCGGCATAAACAGTGAATCCTTTGACATTTATGAATACCGCGGCGATAAGCTACACGATAAGCTGGAATCCTATCTCAGCAAAGGAAACATCTCGTGCATCATATATTGCAGCCCCAATAACCCGGCCTGGATATGTTTCTCCGAAAAAGAGCTAAGCATCATAGGTGAACTGGCCGACAAATACAATGTCATCGTCGTGGAGGATCTGGCTTATTTCGCAATGGATTTCAGGAAAAAATATGGTGTCCCGGGACAACCACCATTTCAGCCTTCCGTGTCGCATTACTCTGATAATTATATCCTGCTGATTTCGAGTTCCAAGGTCTTCAGTTATGCCGGTCAGCGCATCGGGATGATGGTCATGTCCGATAAAGTGTTCAACATAAGATCGCCTTATCTTCTGAAACGCTTCATCTTCGATCAACTGGGTCCGTGCATGACCTTCGGCACGTTGTACGCCCTGAGCGCCGGCACGGCCCATACGCCGCAGAGGGCTCTGACGGCCATGCTGAAAGCCATGAACGACGGCACCTACAAACCCCTTGAGGAGGTGAAGGAATATGCCGCCAGGGCAGCCATCATGAAGAAATTGTTCACCGATAACGGATTCAGAATCGTGTATGATATGGATGAAAATGATCCCATTGCCGACGGATTCTATTTCACTCTGGCTTATCCCGGCATGACAAGCGAGGAGTTGCTCAGCGAGCTGATGTACTACGGCATCAGCGCCATTTCATTGACAGTATGCCGCAGCCAGCGTGCCGAGGGTCTGCGCGCCTGCGTGTCGCTCGTCCAGCGCGACCAGTTCCCGGCACTGAAGAGCAGACTCGAAGCATTTAATCAAAATCACAAATGACCTCACCCCCGACCCCTCTCCTTGAAAGGAGAGGGG
>CAZVNP010000033.1:34187-35341 GCA_964628285.1 uncultured Lentimicrobiaceae bacterium | reverse complement strand
TACGACTGCCTGCTCTGCGGCCGCTGCGAGGCGTTCTGCCCCGTCGGCATCGACAACAACCTCCTGCGGCAGTCACAACGGATCAAGCTGATGTCGCAGGTCGACGGCTCTTATGGTTATCTGCCGGCTATCAACGGCCAGGCGGCGGAGGTGGCCTACTTCGCCGGCTGCATGACTCACCTGACGCCCCAGATATGGCGCGCTGTCGTCACCCTCTTCGATCAGGCCGGCGTGCGCTACCGTTTCGTCGACAAGGACGGCACCGTCTGCTGCGGCCGCCCCCTGATGATGGCCGGCAATGTGACAAGGGCACGGCAGCTCATAAACCATAACAAAGAGACGATCAGGAATACCGCCTGCACGACGCTGGTCACCTCCTGCCCCATCTGTTACAAGATCTTCAGGGAGGAGTATGATTTCGGCATAGAGGTGCTGCACCACAGCCAGTACCTGTTACGGCTACAGCAGGAAGACAGGCTGACGCTGTCCCACAGCGGCATGACGGTGGTGTACCACGACCCCTGCGAGCTGGGCCGCGGCAGCGGCGTCTATGACGAACCACGGCAGCTGCTGCGGCAGATCGCCACCCTCACCGAAGGAGCCGACAGCAGGGAAGAAGCACTGTGCTGTGGCGGCAGCCTCGGCAACACGGAGATAAGCAACACACAGCGCGACGAGATCACAGTAAGAACCCTCAATTCACTCCTCGTAAACCATCCCGAGGCCATCATCACAGCCTGCCCGCTATGTAAGAAGACGTTCGCGAAACAAGCAGAGGTGCCCGTGATGGATATTGCGGAGATGCTGGCAGGGAAGAAGATTTTGCGAGATACGATGTTCGACGTTCGATTTTCGAAGTTTTAACATCGAACTTCAAAAACCGAAAATGGAAAATCTATTAAGTATTTAGCACAGGATTCCACCACCCGAATAATATTTTCGATTTTCCTTTGTTATTCCAATAACAATTCCTAAATTTGGCAGGAATGATGTGCCGATTAGTTAATGTGCCAATGTGCTGATTAAGGACAGTAACTATCTGACAAAAAACCACTAACAATATAACAATACAACAATATAACATTAGAATAATTGAACTAACAACTTATGATTTAAGAATTTAGCTAATTTGTATCCGCCATGAAATCCTATTC
>CAZVNP010000033.1:0-34087 GCA_964628285.1 uncultured Lentimicrobiaceae bacterium | reverse complement strand
CGTAACCTGGCTTTGGCAGAACGCCAGGGCGGCGACGAGATCATCGTGCCCTGTGCGGCCTGTTATATGGGCCTGCTGAAGACACAGAATTACATTGCCACCGATGAGGCCATCAGGACAAGGGTGCACAGAGAGCTGGCCAAGACAGGCCTGTCGGGCAACCTGACCATCAAGGTGCGTCATCCGCTCGATCTCTTTGTCAACATCATCGGCCTGGACGCTATCAAACAGCATGTGCAGGCACCCCTCAAAGGACTTAAGGTGGCCAGTTATTACGGCTGCCAGCTGATACGTCCTTTCTCCACCTTCGACAACGTCTGGGATCCCCAGACCCTGGATATGATCGTGAAAGTTCTCGGTGGCGAGTCCCTGTACTGGCCGCTGAAGACCAGGTGTTGCAGCGGCAGCATGACCAGCACGATGCCCAACATCGGATCGCGGATGAACTTTGTGCTACTGCAAAATGCCAAGTCCAGGGGCGCCGATGTCATCATCACGGCATGCCCTCTCTGCCAGTTCAACCTGGAGTGCTTCCAGGGTAAGCTGTCAAAGCAATACAGGGAAGATGTCAGGATGCCGGTCATGTACTTCACCCAGCTCATGGGTCTGGCCTTTGGATTGTCAGAGAAAGAGCTCGGTCTGAACCGCATGTTATCACCCGCTTTAAGTCACTCATAATCATGCAAGGAGGAACAACGATGACGACGAATCATGAAATAAGAACCGGTTTTTACATTTGCCACTGCGGGCATAACATCGCCGGTGTCATCGACGTGATGGCCGTAACTGAATATGCCGCGAAGCTGCCGTTCGTGGTGGTGTCGCGCGATTATAAATACATGTGCTCCGACCCGGGTCAGGAGCTGATCCAGAAAGATATCAAAGAACTTAACCTGAACCGCATCGTAGTGGCATCCTGCTCGCCATTGCTGCATGAGGCCACCTTCAGGGCGGCGACAGCCAAAGCGGGGCTGAACCAGTTTTTCATGCAAATGGTCAACATCCGTGAGAACGACTCATGGGTGCACGAAGACAAGGAGATGGCCACCCTCAAAGCGAAGGATCTGGTGAGGGCCGCCATACACCGTGTGGCATACCACAAAGCGCTCGAGAAGAAGAAAGTACCCGTCAATCCCGATGTCCTCATCGTCGGCGGCGGCATCTCGGGCATCACCGCCGCGCTGACGCTGGCCAACGCCGGCAAGAAAGTGTACCTCGTCGAGAAAGATCCCACCATCGGCGGTTACATGGCCAAGTTCGACAAGACCTTCCCCACCCTCGACTGTGCCGCCTGCATCCTCACCCCTAAAATGTCGGCGGTGAAGGAACACCCCAACATCACCCTGTGGAGCTATTCCGAGGTCACCAAGGTTGACGGGTACGTCGGTAACTACACGGTGCAGGTGACACGCAAGCCGCGCTATATCATCGAAGACCTCTGTGTGGGATGTCTGTCATGCATCGATGCCTGCATTTACAAAGAGGGTAAGTTCCCCTCCGAGTTCGACGTGGGACTGAGCAAGCGAAAGCCCGTTTACATCCCCTTCCCGCAAGCCACACCGCTGGTGGTGGTCGTCGACAGGGACACCTGCATCTACTTCAAAACGGGTAAGTGCCCTCAGAGCTGTGCCAAAGCGTGCGACCGCAACGCCTTCGACTTCAACCAGCAGCCTGAGGTAAAAGAGATACAGGTGGGCACAGTCATCCTGTCGACGGGCTTCAAGACCTTCGATGCCACCAGGGCTCCATATTACGGCTATGGCCGTTACCCCAACGTCTTCACCTCGCTGGAGATAGAACGTTTAGTCAATGCTTCGGGTCCCACCGAAGGGCATGTACTCTGCAAGGACGGCAGGGAACCCCAAAACATCGGTATCATTCACTGCGTCGGCTCACGCGACGAAAAAACGAACAAATGGTGCTCACGCGTCTGCTGCATGTATTCGCTCAAGCTGGCCCACCTGCTGAAGGAGCATACCGGCGCCGATATCTATAATTTTTACATCGACATGCGAACGCCCGGCAAAGGTTACGAGGAGTTCTACGACAAGCTGCTCAACGAGGGCGTTCATTTCATCCGGGGACGTGTCGCCGAAGTGTCGGACTGGGCCATCACCCATGTGGAGGAAGGCAAGCTGGTCATACGCGTCGAGGATACCATGATCGGCGTCGTCAGGCGCATACCTGTCGACATGGTGGTGCTGTCGGTGGGTATGGAACCCGGCGACGACGCCCAGGAGCTGAGGCGGCTGTTCAACATCTCCTGTTCCAACGAAGGCTTCTTCCTGGAGCGTCATCCCAAGCTGGCGCCCGTCGACACTTTCACCGACGGCATCTTCATCGCCGGTGCCTGCCAGGGTCCCAAGGATATCCCCGACAGTGTGGCGCAGGCGGGTGCGGCGGCGGCACAGGCGCTGGCACTCATCGACACGGGCTATGTGGAGCTGGAACCCAACACCGCCTTCATCGTTGAGGAGCTATGCAGCGGATGCCGAGTCTGTGTGACCATGTGCCCTTATAAAGCTATCTCTTACGACGAGGAGAAACACAAGGCGAGCATCAACGAGGCTCTCTGCAAAGGCTGCGGCACCTGCGTGGCAGCCTGCGGCTCAGGAGCCATCTTCCAGAACCTGTTTGACGATGAGGAGATCCTGAGCGAAATAAAAGGCGTACTGGTAGAATAAAATCACTTTATCATATGCAATCATCTGACACTTTAAATGAACAATGGACCCCGCGGATCGTGGCTTTCTTCTGCAACTGGTGCACCTATACCGCCTCCGATCTTGCCGGTGTCTCACGGCTGCGTTATGCCGCCACCACACGCGTCATACGTGTGATGTGCTCAGGACGCATCGAGCCCTCTTTTATCCTTGAGGCCTTCGTCAATGGCGCCGACGGTGTCCTCATCGGCGGATGTCACCCCGGCGACTGCCACTATTCCGAAGGCAACTACAAATGCCTGCGACGCTACCGTCTTTTGCAACGGTATATTGAACAAATGGGCATCGAAAAAGAACGCATGCGCCTGGAATGGATCAGCGCCAGCGAAGGGAAACGCCTGCAGGAAGTCGTCAACGAGATGACCGAAACCCTCGTGAAACTCGGTCCCTCACACATCAGGGAGGTCGCTGAAACCATCGTAAAATAAAGGAGGAACAGACCATGGCAAAAGAAAAACCGAAATTGAACCTCGCCGTTTACTGGGGTGCCGCCTGCGGCGGCTGCTGCGTGTCGGTCCTCGACGTCCACGAGAAACTCTATGATGTGGTGGCGCATGCCGACCTGGTCTTCTGGCCCATCGCCCTTGACACCAAATACCATGATGTGGAAGAGATGCCTGACCAATTCATCGACATCACCTTGTACAACGGCGCTGTCCGCAACAGCGAAAACGAACACATAGCTCACCTGCTGCGCCGGAAATCGAAAATACTGATAGCCTATGGTGCCTGTGCCCATCTGGGCGGCATACCGGGGCTGGCGAACTTCAGTGACAGGGAAAGCCTCTTCCACAGGGTCTACGAAGATAGCGAGTCGACGGAGAATCCTGACAAAACAAGGCCCCTGCCCGAGTTTGCTGTGAAAGAAGGGACACTCCGTCTCCCGGCTTTTTACAACGATGTCATGACCCTGGACCAGGCCGTGGACGTGGATTATTACCTGCCGGGCTGTCCGCCGCAGAGCGAGAGGCTGCTGGAGGTGTTCATGGCCGTGGTCAACGGCACCGAGCTGCCGCCGAAAGGCAGCGTCATCGGCGCATCATCACATACACAGTGTGATGAGTGCAAGCGGACGAAATCAGATAAAAAAGGCATCACCCGTTTCTACCGTCCCTGGGAAGTGGTCGACGACGGTGAGACCTGCCTCAACGAGCAGGGTATCCTGTGCCTTGGACCCATCACCAGGGCGGGCTGCGGTGTGAGGTGCGTGGAAGGCAACGCCCCCTGCCGCGGCTGCTACGGACCCGTCGACAACATTTCCGATGCCGGCGCCAGGATGATATCGGTCATCGCTTCAATGCTGGAAGGTAAGGAGGAAGAGGAGATAGAAGAAGCCGTCAATTCGGTGGCGGACCCTGCCGGCACCTTTTACAGATACAGCTTACCAAGCTCTAAACTAAGGAGGAGACAACCATGAAACAGATCAGCATAGACCCCGTCACCAGGCTCGAAGGTCATGGAAAGATAGAAATATTCCTCACCGATGATGGTGATGTTGAGAATGTCTATTTCCAGGTGCCGGAGCTGCGCGGCTTCGAGAAGTTCTGCGAGGGCAGGCCCATAGAAGAGGTGTCGCAGATCGTGACCAAGATATGCGGTGTGTGCCCCGGCTGTCATCACATGGCTGCCGGCAAGGCCGCCGACATGGTCTTCGGCGTCACCCCGCCCCCTGCGGCACGTAAGATACGTGAGCTGTTTTACATGGCTCACTTCCTCCACAGCCACATCGCCCACTTTTATGCCCTTGCCGCCCCCGACTTTGTCGTGGGTCCCACAGCCCCCAAAGCCGAACGCAATATTCTGGGCCTCATCGCCAAAGTGGGTAAGGAGATAGGCACAGAAGTCATCAAACAACGCCGCAGGGCACAGGAGATACAGGCCCAGCTCGGCGGCCACCAGACACACATCGTGCTGAACATACCCGGTGGCGTCAGGAAAGGCCTGAAAGAAGAAGAACGTCAGGAGGTGGTGGAGACAGCCAAAGGCTTTGTCGAGTTCTCGAAGTTCTCCATCAAGCTATTCAATGATCTGGTACTGGGTAACAAAGAGTATCTTGACATTATCCTCAACGGGCCCTATTCGTTGAAGTTACACTCGATGGGGCTGGTGGATGATAACAACAAGGTGAACTTTTATGACGGCAAGGTGAGAGTGGTGGATACGGAAGGTAAGGAGCTGTTCAAGTACACTCCCGTCGAATACACCGAGTTCGTAGCCGAGCGTGTGGAGCCGTGGAGTTATCTTAAGTTTCCCTATCTCAAGAAGATAGGCTGGAAGGGCTTCGTCGACGGTCAGGGTTCGGGTGTGTACCATGCCACGCCGCTGTCACGTCTGAATGCCGCCGACGGCATGGCCACACCGGTGGCGCAAGAGGAATATGAGCGCATGTACGCCACCCTCGGCGGCAAGCCTGTCCATGCCACGCTGGCCATGCACTGGGCCCGCCTCATAGAGATCATCTATGCTGCAGAACATTTCCTGGAGCTGGCACAGGATCCCGAGATCACCAGCACCGACCTGAGAGCTAAAATCGACAGGGTGCCTTCCGAAGGCATCGGCATTATTGAAGCAAACAGGGGGACACTGACGCATCATTACAAGACGGATGAAAGAGGCCTTGTCGTGAAGGCCAATCTCATTGTTGGGACCACCAACAACAACGCCGCCATCTGCATGTCGGTGAAGAAAGCGGCCCAGGGTCTCATCAGGAAAGGGGTGACCGTCGACGACGGCATCCTCAACATGGTGGAGATGGCTTTCAGGGCCTATGACCCCTGTTTCTCCTGCGCCACACACCACCTGCCGGGCGATATGCCGCTGGTGGTGAACTTCAGGGACAGCCGCGGTGAGATCATCAGGACCGTGTCACGGCATACATCAAAAACAAATAATTCATGACGTCGACACGCTCTGACAGGATCCTGGTGCTGGGGATGGGCAGCGACGCATTGATGGATGACGGCATACCCCTCTACCTTGTCAGAGATCTTAAATCCGCTGTTACCGATTCCCGTTTCATGTTTCTTACCAGTGCCGTCGGCGGCATCGAGCTGCTCACCCTGCTCGAAGGCTACGACACGACTGTCATCATCGATACCATCAAGACACCCGGCGGCAAGCCCGGCGACATGTATCATTATACCGGTGACGATTTCAGGGAGACCTTCAACCTGTCGAGCAACCATGACCTTTCGTTCAGCCAGGCATTGACCTTCGCCGGCCGGCTGGAGATGACCATGCCGGCCAGGATAGAGATACTGGCCATCGAGATTGCCGAGAACCATGTCCTGGGGCATGATTTGTCCAAACCGCTGCAACGTCGTTACTCCGATATCTTATCTAGGGTAAAAGAATTCCTTAATAAGATTGAATGACTGATCGCTGCGTCCTCCGTGGTTAAATAAAAAACAGTCAATTTCGATAAAGCATCATCTTAAGGGGACGTTTCCGTAATCTGCTGCTCAAACTCGAAGACGATATCTTCCGTAAAGCCTTCCTCTTCCGTCAGTCCGACCGCCCTTACCGGCAAGTGCCCGTCGCCCGTGACCATGAAATTGTTCTCGTCGGTCGTGTTCATGTTACTGATGATGAAATGAATGGAAAAAACCGTCGTATCGTTGTTCAGGATCAACTGCGCCTGCGATGTCAGCTCAGCATCAATATTTGAAGTGAACGTAAACTTTTCCGCCGGGATAGTGGTGGTGAAGGTGATGTCCTGAGGGGTGATCTGGTCGATTATCTCGTTCACCAGGTCATCGTCGGAGGTGAAGGTGGAAGGATCGAAGACGCCGGTGACAAAGAAACCGGGTTCGTAAGTGATGTCAAGGTCGCGGGTCTCGGCACGCAGCTCCGTGCCGTCGGTCTTGACGACATAGACCTGCAGGTTGGCTGCTTTCTCGGCGATAAGGTTCTGGCCAATTGCGGGAAGAGACAGTATTATAAGGGATAGAAGTGTATATAATTTATTCATTGGTTAGTGTTCAATTATTTAGAATTCAGATTTTTAAGGATAAGTTTTGCAATGCAAATGTACATAGAAAAAATTTACAACCTCACCCCCTAACCCACTCTCCATGCACCTCATCCCCAAACCCCTTCTCCTCAAGGAGAAGGGGTTTGGGGATGAGGTGCTTTCAAGGATTTAATTTAGAAAACTCCAGGTTACGGCACGGCTCAAAACGCCGCCGTTTCTCCGTGCCGCAGTTGAACGTCTTAATGAGTGAAAATTCGTACCCTCCGGCCAAGTGTGTGGCTTTATGGAGGGGGGAGATGTTGGCGTCGTAACTGGCGATAAAGGTCAGGCCCTTGTATTCCAGGCCAGCCATGGGGATGATGTCACCTGCCACGCGCACCCACAGCCCGCCGATGAGCTGAACGTCGTACAAGCCGTAGAGAAGGTTGCTGCCGGCGATGATCTCTTTCGTTGATGCCATCGCCGCGGCCATGATGCCGGGCCGGAGGACGAACTTATCCTCAAGGGTATACTCGGCCTGGGCGTGGAAGACCATCTTCCAGTCGAGACGGTTGTTATTACCGGAAAAGAACGACACCGCCGGCGTGTTGATGTGCTGGAGGCTGGCGCCGACGATGAACCGCGGGCCGCGATTGACGAGGAAATTAACCAGCACGCCGGCGTTAAAGTCGGTATATGATGGTGAGCTGTTGGTGATATCGATGGTGAAGGGTCCCGGCGGCAGGTTGTTGATGAGGTTGGCGGCCTGGCTGGGGCTTGTCAGAGCATCGGGGTTGAGTGACTTCCACACCCGTCCCACGCCGACGCCGATGGTCGCAAAGACGGTCTCCCGCTTGTTGAAGCCCATGGTGTAAGCGAAATAGCCCATGGCGTGGGTTGTTTTGAGGGCGCCGTCGCCGGCCTTGTCGGCATAGAAGGTGGCACCCAGTCCAAACCAGCCGTAGCCGGTGAAGCCGGGACGCAGCCGGCCGTCGATGACGGCTGACTCGGTGACGTAAGGCACCCCTATGCTGCCGTCCTGTGACCGGTAATCCAGGCCCGCAAAGAGGCTGCAACCCGAGTTGCCCGAGAAGGCCGGGTTCAGCAACAGAGGATTGGCCCAAAACTGGGAGAAATGAATATCCTGGGCACGGACAGCACCGACACTAATCAATATGATAAGAGCATATAAAAGCTTTCTCATAGGCTGTCATCGTAACAGGGTGATGTTGCCTTTCTTTTCGACGGGTCCTCCCGAAAGGCAAGCGGCTTTAAAATAATAAACATACACATCCATGGGCTGGTCCACGCCTTTGTAAGTGCCGTCCCATCCTTCCGCCGGGTCATGGGTGCGGAATACCATCTCACCGAAGCGGTTGAAGATCATGAAGTCGACGTTGCCGAATCCGGTGCCGTACACCTGCAACCTGTTATCCGGCGCCGGGCCGTCGGGAGCAAAGACGTTGGGTATGATGATCTCCCCGCAGCCCACGCCAATATCCTTTGTATCACCTGCCTCACAACCAAAAGAGTTCACGGTGACGGTGACGCTGACGGTCACCGGCTCCGTTATATTTGTCAGGGTGATCGACTGCGACGTCTCGCCCGTCGACCATAAGAAGGTAGCTCCCGGATTGCCTGCATCAAGGGTGACCTCAGAACCGTAAGCAACAACCGTATCGGGACCCAGATCGACCACAGGGTAAGGATGGACGATCACAACGAATGTATCTTTGACCGTCTTTAATGGTGCAAACATGATATCATCGAGGGCGAAATCATTACCCTGAGGTACCAAGTGACGGTTGACGATGCTGATTGCGGCCGAGGTATTGCTGTTTGAGTTCCATAACTCATAGAACTGGAGCCATTGACATGTATCAATTGTATTGGCCACCAATAATTCCCCAAAAGGCGTATTATTTATAGAAAATTGCAGTTGGGTCCATTTGCCAGGTGAAGCTGAAGGACTATACCAGATGTTCTCCAGCCAGGCTGAAAAAACATAAATTGTACCTGACTGGATATTGTTTACCGTCTCACCCCAGACTTTGACGTAGTCGGAGCTATCACCATTTACAATCATCATGTTTCCGCTGCCGGACGTGTGGTCGGTACACGCCGACCAGGCTCCGTCGGAGTGAAAGGGATCAGGATTATCCGAAACAGTATAGGTCCCTTCCATCTGAAGATCACTACCTTCGTATATGTAATTGCTGCTGAACCCGGTATTGCCCGCTTCAAAATCAGGATTGATGATGAGCTGACCCGATGTGTCGGGAAGCCAGATGGTGGCAATATAGGTTGTGGTTTGTGACGGCGAAGCTGTGGGATTTGGAATGCTGTCCCGGCTCAATCCCGACAATGGATCCCATTTATAGAACAGACCTGATGTTGTGACATTCAGTTGCACCGACTGACCTGCGCATATCTCCAGCGTATCAGTTTCACCGAAGGAAAATGTTGTCACCAGAAGAAATAAAAAGACCGCCGGCAAGCACCTTTTCATAAACTGCTGATTAATCCTCGAAATATTCGTACTCATATTTGATGTCGTAGTTCTGGCTGATGCCTCTGCCCTGCCCGTCGATGAAAACCCGGGATTCGATGAGCTGATGATCGTCACCGTATGTCCTTTCGACCCTGGCGACCAGGTTATTACCGCGGTCAAACGACTCCTGCAGGGTCAGGTAGCCCTCCTCGTCATAAGTATAATGCGAGGTGGTGACCCCATAAGGTGTCTCCTCGACGACCTGCCCGACATGCTCCCCGTCGGCCCAGATGTAAGTGACCTTCTCGACCAGCTGCTCATGACCGTTATAGCGCAAGGTCTGGCTGCGCCGTCCTTCACCGTCAAACACCTCGACGATCCTGGCACGGTGAAAATCATCGGGATAACGCTCGGTGGCGGAAGTTATCCTGCCCGCTTCATCATAGGCTATCTCCTTTTCAGATAAAAGACCCTCATCTTCATTCAGCACCCGGTAATGAACCAATTTCCCATCGTGAAATGTGTATATCTCCTTGCCTTCCAGTTCATCATCCGAATTCATCATCTGTTTTTCCAGGAGATGACCCTGTTCGTCATAGGTGTAAGAGGTTATATCCTGTGAGCCGTCGAGATAATGCTTGATCTCCCGCAAAACCCGTCCCTTCTCGTCCCTTTCGTAGGTCTTGTGCTCGGCAGGCTCCTCGTCACCCGCATAATACCATTCTTCGGTCAGAAAACCGTTGCCGTCATAACGGTTCACGGTCCTTTCCTCCACCTCGCCACCGGACGTGTATCTGATCTCTTCCAGAACATTTCCTTGCCTGTCATGAATCACTTCATTATATTTGTAGCCGACAACATCAAGTTCTTCTGAATTAAGATCATCGATGACATAATCATTCTTAAAGAGACGGAGCACTTTCACCGGTTTCATCACGAAACACCCTTTGAATGTTTAATAAAAAAAGAAAGAATATCATTATACCGGCTAAAATTACGTCATTTTCCGGGAAATTATCATCAACTTTTGTTATAAATATTTGGTCGGCCGAACAAGGTTCTTTATTCTCCTTATGTGGTTATAAAGTAGATCAAAATAGATGAGTAGCTGTTATTTTTTACCACAATAGGAAGAGTAGGACACAATAGGATTTTATAAGATTTGATTGATTTTAGAACGTCACCGTAATGAATCCGCATTATCAGGAAAATTTTTTTATTATAACGAAAACCTGGAGCTATGAAGAAAATTTCTTATTTACTGTTTATTACATCAATTGTAACGATGTTGGGGTGCATGCGCAGACAACCGGCCATTGAATACCCGCAGGCACGGCGCGACAGCGTGGTGGATTATTATTACGGTGTGGCTGTTCCCGATCCTTACCGTTGGCTCGAGAACGACACGTCGGAGGCAACGGCCCGGTGGGTCGAAGCCGAAAACAAGGTGACCTTTGCCTACCTCGACAAAATTCCTTTCAGGGAAGAGATCAAAGCAAGGCTCACTAAGCTCTGGAACTACCCCAAGTATGGTGTCCCCTTCAAAAAAGGCAATCATATTTTCTTCTCAAAGAACGACGGTTTGCAGAACCAGGGTGTCATTTACATCGAGGACAGTCTGGATGCGACGCCCGAGGTGCTCCTCGACCCCAACCTGTTGTCGAAGGACGGCACCATTGCGCTGGCCGACCTGGCCGTCTCCAAAAACGGTCAATACCTGGCTTACGCCACGGCCGAAGCAGGATCGGACTGGAACAAGATCTTCGTGATGGATATCGCCACCAGGAAAGTGCTGCCTGATGAGCTCGACTGGGTCAAGTTCTCGGGTATCGCCTGGAAAAACGACGGCTTTTATTACAGCCGCTATGACAAACCCACCGGCATAGCTCTCACGGAAAAGAATAAGAATCAGAAAGTCTACTACCACAAAGTTGGAACACCGCAAAGCGACGACATGCTGGTATACGAAAATAAGGATAACCCCATGCGTAATTATACGGCTCAGACCACCGAGGATGAACGTTATCTCATCCTTTACGAAAGCGAATCCACCCAGGGCAATGCCCTTTATTACAAAGACCTGTCGAAGCCTGACATGGTTTTCGTTCAGCTGGCGCCCGGCTTTGAGAATGATTACATGGTCATCGGCAACATCGGTGATCAGCTCTTCGTGAGGACGAATGACGGCGCCCCGAAATATAAGCTCGTAGCCATCAGCCTGAAGAATCCCGAAGGTAAGCACTGGAAGACCCTTATCCCCGAGAAGGAAGAGGTTCTGGACGGTGTGACGCCGGCCGGTGGCAGGTTTCTGGCCCAGTACATGAAAGATGCGACGAGCAGGGCATACATTTATGGCACCCGGGGCACTCAGCTGGGCGAGCTGGCCCTGCCGACACTGGGTACACTGGAAGGCATCAGCGGTCACTACGAAGATAACACGGCCTTTTATGCTTTTGCTTCATTTACCTTCCCCACCACCATTTACACCTATGATGTGAAAGACAACAAGTCAAAGGAGCTGTACCATTCCGATGTTGACTTCAACCCGGACAATTATGACACGAAACAGGTTTTTTACACCAGCAAAGACGGAACGCGCGTCCCCATGTTTCTCGTATATAAAAAGGGGCTGCGGCTCGACGGTCGCAATCCTGTTTTGCTTTACGGTTACGGGGGCTTCAATATCAGCATGATGCCCTACTTCAGCGTCAGCAGGCTGATCTTCCTCGAAAGCGGTGGGGCGTTTGCCATACCCAACATCAGGGGTGGCGGTGAGTACGGTGAGGCGTGGCACAAGGCCGGCACGAAGATGCACAAGCAGAATGTGTTCGACGACTTTATTGCGGCGGCGGAGTACCTCATCAAAGAAAAATACACCGAGCCGCAAAAAATAGCCATCTCCGGCGGTTCCAACGGCGGCCTGCTGGTGGGTGCCTGCATGACGCAGCGTCCCGATCTGTTCAAAGTGGCCCTGCCTGCCGTGGGCGTCATGGACATGCTGCGCTACCAGAAATTTACCATCGGCTGGGCCTGGGCCTCCGACTACGGCACCGTCGACGATGACTCGGCCATGTTCCGTTATCTCCTCAGCTATTCGCCGCTGCAGAACCTCAGGAAGGGCGTGAGCTATCCCGCCACCCTCATCACCACCGCCGACCACGACGACCGTGTGGTGCCGGCACACTCGTTCAAGTTCGCTGCGACACTGCAGGCCGATAACCGGGGTTCCAACCCCGAGCTCATACGCATCGAAACCAGGGCGGGTCATGGCGCCGGCAAACCGACGTCGAAGATCATCGACGAAGCCACCGACACCTGGGCGTTCACCTTCTATAACCTGGGCATGACACCGGGATGGCAGACTAAAACGGGTGAGAATAAGGATTTCTATTGATGCGACCCGTCAGGGAAAACATCCGGCTTGGAATAAGCGGGGTTGGTAAGGAAGGTCTCATCTGTCAGGGTCAGCAGGAAAGCTTTCAGGTCGGCTTTTTCCGACGCCGTGAGACGGACACCGCCGGTGCTCACATGATGCATCAGGGGATTGATGTATGGCGACCACTTCACATGATCGGAGTAGAAATCGATGACCTCATCGAGGGTGGCGAAACGGCCGTCGTGCATATAGGGACCGGTATAGGCAATGTTGCGCAGCGTGGTGGCTTTATAAGCTCCCAGATCGGCAGGGTCGCCGGTGATATGATAGCGGTCGTTGGGATCCTCATAGGGCCCTGTAAATAACGTGTCTTTACCGTTGTTGTAAAACAGATTGGTGGTGAACAACGGGTTCCCTGTTCCTCCGTGGCAATGAAAGCAGTCGGCTCCGTTCTCGGTGGTGAAAAGAACATAGCCGTTAAGTTCGGATGACGTCAGCTGCTCTTCACCACGCATGTAACGGTCGAATTTTGAGTCGGATGAGACAAGGGTCCGGATGAACTGTGCGATGGCCTTGGCGATGCGGTCGAAGGTGACTTCATCGGTGCCGAAGGCTTTCCTGAAGAGCTCGGGATAGCCGGGCAGGTTCTGGAAGATATCCTTCACATGGGTCGTGTCACTGTTCATCTCATGCTCGGCGTATACTCCCATGCGGACAATGTCCTCTATATTCCGGTAGCCGGGCTGAGGATTGTCGTTGTTCACCTTTCCATTCCACAGGTACCCCGTGTTATTCCATACCAGGTTGATAAGAGGCAGCATGAAATGGGGTGTGGGCTTGCCGGTGATGCCATGGGGATGGCCTCCGGGGAACTGGGGACTGTCGGGGCCGCATTCAAACGAATTTTCCTGGTGATGACAGGTGGCGCAGCTCATGAGTGAGTCGGGATCGGTGCGCCCTCCCAGCCGCCCGTCGTAGAAAAGGTAACGCCCCAGCGCCACTCCCTCCACGGTCATCGGATTATCGGCAGGGATGTTGAGTTCGGTGGGGAAGAACTTCGGTATCTTGAAGTCATAAGGCGTCGCCGCCGGCGTCACCGTCTCCTCTTTCCTGCATCCGACCAATAACCCAACCAAAACAACCACACAACCTATCGCAAATTTATACATCTAAAATCTAAATCATAAATCGTTAATCGTTAATCTTAAATCTTAAATCTGATATCCCTCACCTCACATATCCCACACTAAACACCCCATGCTGTCCGTTCATGCACGCCATGTGCATCGACTCCTCGCGCTGCATCATCATGTCGGCATACAACGCAAAATCAAAGACATATGGATCTTCGAACCATTCCTCAATGTTCATGACGATCTCTATCTCACGCTGGCTGTTGTCGCTGAGGACAAATGAAGAGGCCGGCAGGGTGACGTTGAATGCATTCTGTATGAATCCGGTGATGCTGTCACCGTCGTAGATCTGCCCTATGCCCAGGTGAAACATGAGCATCTGTTCGGCCGTGGTGTCGTTGCGCCATTTACCGTTGAGCTTCATATAATGATAACCTCCGCCAAGCACATCAGGCCAGAACATATCACGTTCCGGAGGATCGGGGAACATGTTTGACTGGTTCTTGGCTTCAGAAATGCCGAAAGTGAAGCTGATCGAATCGTAGGTGCCTGCCGGTATATCCTCGGCGATTGCCCATTGCATCGTGGAGGGAATGTCATTGTCGACATAATGGATGCCGTTCGACTGGGTGATCATATAATCCTGACCACCGGAGCGGTGCAGGACGATGTCGGAAATGAAATACTGCAACTCCGTGATCATGTAATGATTGCCGGCGGCATTGACGTACTTCATCGTATCGGTGACCAGCGGCTCTCCGTCGTCATAATGGACAAAGGTGAAAACGATCTTCCCCGTGCTCTGTTCTTTTTTACAGGAATATACCAACGACAGCAGAGATAACAAAATGATGGAAAAGGCAACATTTTTTAGTGACATAGGATCTTTTTTAGGTCTGACCTGTGATGCAAGGCACGCCAAAACGTAAACTGCCAGCGTGACCATCTGTCATACTTATTAACTGATTTCGACGTATAAAATTATTCTACTTTTGTAAAAAATTAGTGCGATGCGTTTTAATGTAGGCGATCGGGTCCGGTTCCTGAACGAGAAAGGCGGAGGGATCGTCTCGAAGATCATCAGCAGCAACCTCGTACAGGTCGCCATAGAGGATGGTTTTGAGATACCGACCCTGACCAGTGAGCTGGTCAGGGTTGAAGATGATGACCAGATAAAGGATTATTATGACGGCACGGCCGAGGCACCGGTGACGGCATCCGGTGAGAACAGGCCTGCAGAAACCTCCGGCGACAGGGTGACACAGATCATCAGGTACCCGTCGCGGCAGGACTTTCAACAAGGGGTCTACCTGGCTTTTGTTCCACAGGATCAGAAATGGCTCATCACCGGTATGCTGGACATTTACCTCGTCAACTACACCGATTATGATGTCCTTTTCAGCTTGCTTCTGAAAGAGAAGGAGGGCGGTTATGCGGGCATGGATTACGATGCCGTCAGCCCCCAGTCGAAGTGCCTGCTCGACACCATAGGGCGTGACGACATCGAAGCATGGAGCCAGGGCATCATACAGACACTCTTCCATCAGGATCATCCGCAGAAGATACTGTCGCCGGGCAGTACGACCTTCCGCATACGTCCCGTGAAATTCGTGAGGGAGGCCAATTACATCCAGCCAGTTTTTTTGGCGGAGAGAGCGCTCATAGTCACCATCCACAGCATCGAAACCCTCAGCGACGTCACTGCCGAAGATAAGGAAACGGCAGCCGGGAAAGAGATGCCACCGTCGCCGATAAAACCCGCCGTCGTCCCCGCCCTCATCGACCGTCACCGCATCGGGGCACGCATAGCCGAAGTCGACCTCCATATCTCAGCGCTGAGGGATGATTACAAAGACCTGAAGAGTCATGAGATACTCCAGATACAGACCGATTATTTCATGCGGACCCTAGAAAGCGCCATAGAAAACCACTACTACAAGGTGTTCTTCATCCATGGCGTCGGCAACGGCATCCTGAAAGCCAGGATCATGGATCACCTCGCCGAATATTATGAAGGCATCGAATGCCGTGATGCACCCTTTGAGACTTACGGCGTGGGAGCAGTGGAGGTGGTGATTTATGAGAACGTTTGATCAGTAGGCAGTCGGCAGCGGAGCCCGCCGAAGGCGGAGCGACGTCCCGCGGAGTTCGCCGCAGGTGGACGAACGCAGGATCGGCAATTGGCAGTTCCATGCATTAAGGTCATAAGGGAGAATTGATAAAATTTATATCGGGAGAAGTAGTCGCAAAATGCGACCACCTTAGCCTTTTCCTTTTGACTTTTTAAATCGTAGAGAGTCAGAATTGTCTTTTTTTGCCTTTGGGTCTGGAGGCGGGGCCCCCACGGGGCGAAGATTCCGTTAAAGGCCAGACGGAGAAATGAGAGGTTGTATCAAAATCCAAGTAAAATTCGTAATTTTGTATCCTTAAGTTCTTTGACAGCTTTTCCCTCTATCGCTCCGTGGTAACGCGGGGAGGAAAGTCCGGACAACACAGGGCGCCATACTTCCTAACGGAAAGGTCCCGACAGGTAATCTGTTACCTGTCGGGAACAGACAGTGCCACAGAAAATAACATCCCGATGTTCAAGTCATTTGAATGTCGGGAAACGGTGAAAACGCGAGGTAAGAGCTCACGACGCGGCGTGGTGACATGCCGCGTGGGTAAACCTTATGGGTTGCAAGGCCAAATATATCCCGGGCGGGGTCATCCCGTCAAAGCTGCCCGTTTTGATCCTGGCAGAGTCAGGAACCGGGAGGGGTAGGCCGCTTGAACCGGCCAGCGATGACCGGTCCAGATAAATGATAGAGCTCCCGGCACGCCGGGAGAACAGAATCCGGCTTACGGAAAAGCTGTCTATTAAATTCCGGGAGGGTGTTTCACGGGTGAAACACCCTCTCTCATTCATAAACAGCTTTGATCCTTATTTCATCATGCTTATCCTGCCTTTAATAAACTCCTTAGAAAAAGTACCCGTCATTTTTCCGTCAATAAGGTACACACGGCACGCATAATAGAATGATTCCGGTTTTGCTTCCGTGTAAATATCATAACCATCCACAAGGATCGTTGGAGAACCTTGAAAATGTAACCTTTCAGCCGATTCCGGATCGGGTACTTCTGTGATCTTAATGTCTTTTTTAGAAACAAATCCCTCTGAAACAAGTTCCTCAAGATTTCTTAAGGTTTCACGGTAATGGGGACATCCTTCAAAATATTGGAATTCGATCATAATAATCCTTTTTTTCTTTAACAATTATCTGACAGGAAGGTTTACAACTTTCGCGGCTGTCCCGTCGCTGTACCGTATGATCTGAATGCCCTGATCTTTCTCACCGGTTTTCTGCCCCATCAGATTGTAACGACCGGTGATCCGTTTTGTCGCAGCCGCAGTAATGATATCCTTTATCCACGTGTGATCGCCTTTGGTGATCCTCATATCGTACGGATAAGTCAGCTCAACGTTCTGAAATACGGCCGGCATGGAGGCTATAATGAAATAAGCCGTTGTATCCGAAAGTGTTATATAGGGTGTCAATGAACCTTCCAGGTCATTGATCATGTCCAATTTATGAAAAGAGTTACCCCATATGGCATTCTGTATCATCACCATTCCCTGAAAGAAAGAGGGATCACCATAACTTCCCTGTGTTTCACCGATAACTTCAAATGTGTACTCATCGTCACTACTCGGCCACAGGGCCACCTGCGGCAACCGCACCAGTGACCCGGCCTCCAGGAAGTCGGTGATCTGGCCCGGATTTTCTATGGCGGCAAACCAGTTCGCCGACGCTTCGATGTACCACTGGCTGTCGCCCGAATAGGCAAATCCCGGTGAGTTGGAGCTGTACTGGAACACATGGAAGGCTTTATGGGCCACGCTGACTCAGTTGCCGAGAGTACCGGCAGGAATGGTTAGGTAAGGATAATCATAGATATCAGTTCCCTGGCCCAGACCCCAGCCGTCGGGGAAGATATCACCAGGATGGTGTATGTAAATGTTATAGAAATATCCGTCATCAGGATTAAGTGTATCCTGCATATTCAAAAAACCAACGCAGTCATCCTTGTAACCGTCCATGCTGTCGAGCAGCACCACCGCCTCGGCAGCATAATTCCAGTCATTGTCCCACCACACGATGAAGATACCGGAGGTCGCCGTGTCGCAATCGGTCAGGTTGCCGAACTCACTGTTGATGGTGTATTGGGCCTGCACCATCGGTGAGGTTATGGCCATTAGGACCGACCATGTGATGGCCGTCAACAGACCTTTAAAGCGCAAATTGGCACTCATGCTAAAGATCATTATTCATCAATTCTTCCAGTTAATGATTCTATTCTTTCTTAAACTGTCAAGATGAAAACATGAATGGTTCCTGTCATTATCATAAATAATTTGTCCCAGCCAATCACAATACATAGGGTTAGGTATAATGATAAATCGACTGCCAAATTTCTCTTTATACCGGTTTAAACTGTCCTTAATTTGTTCTTCCGTACCTCCCTTTATTAAATCGAACGCTTTATCAAAATCTGCCATCTGATCACCACATAAAAGCAAAATCTCATAATTCCATTCCTTCTCAATCTTACGGCGTCTTTTTTCCTTGGTGGTTTCTCCGGTCAGTGTTGTGTCATCTTTCGTTTTTAATAATAAATGTTTCTCATCGGCGAACGGAAGATTGAGTTTTTTCAGATTCTGCAGTGTGGGCTCAAATAGCCGGTCGTTTTTTCTGTTTGAAATGTAAAAGACCTCGCATCCCAGATCTTTAGCATAATTTAAAAAGTCAATGGTCCCGGGCAACGGCTCTGCCTTAGTTTCCTGCACCCAGGCATTCCAGCTGGAATCAGAATAGACATAGTCTGTTGCACAAAGCCATCCTTCATAAGGACTGTTGTTAAGAATGGTCTCATCGATATCAACCACCACGGCATTCTTTTTTTCGCTTTGAGCCTTATGTTTAAGGTTATAAGCCAGAGCTTTCCTGGCGGTACTATAACTCTGAAGATATAGAGCCTTCATCTCCGGGGAATGCTGATACCAAAGGACAGACTGATAACGGTATTCACTGTTCCGGCAACAGTTAAGTTTCTTTTCCAGGCTGTCGATACGGTTCTGCAAAACCTGCATTTTATCCTTCCGGGAATTGCAACTGATCAATCCGACAGCCAGCAGCAGTATAATGGTTAGTTTCATGATACAACTTAAGCGTTATTAATTCAGCTAAAGTACGATGTAAAATGGTCGGAAGAATAAAGAAATAGCCAAACTTCTCAGGATCTTTTTTCATTATCCGCAGAGGGCGCCGCAGAGGAGGTGCAGAGAGCGCAAGATCCTGGCTCTGCGTTCTTTTGGCACTACTTAATAACTTATTTCTGTTGGCCAACTAAATATTATAGAACATTGATAATACGGATTCAACGGATCTACGCGGATTGCGCCTAACCGTAAAAATGAGCTTTATTTACGAATTGAAGATCAATAGTGTAACCCAACCTCTCAACAATATAACAATACAACACTATAACAATATGATTCTTAGTAATTGAGCCATATCCTTTTATTCATACTTCAATGAATTCACCGGATTCTGTGTGGCCGCCCAAAACACCTGTGAACTCACCGTCATGAATGGATAAAACGCGGGAAAGCTTCCTGACACGACGCCCACAAAAATGATTATGATGACCATACCACCTGTCACACTTATGTCAGACCAGTCGAGAGTCAACGTTTTATCAGTAAGAACATTAAAGCCGGGGAGAAAAATATAAACCAATATCACGGCCAGGATAAATGACAGGAGGGTAATAAGCAGCGATTCCCCAGAAAGAGGTCATTAAAAACGTGCCTGGGGGGTCACCCCTGAGAAATTTGAACGTGAACATGTCCCACAAAGCCGGATCGGCCAGCCAGATCTCTTCGTTAAAAAAATGATCATCCGACGTGACGACCCCAAAGATCCTATAATACATAAAACTGTTAATGATCTCGGGGATATCCTTCTTCAGATCCATGGCTATCGGTATAAGTATTGAACACGCCATGCCAATCCCGAGACCCATGATGTTGATGGCCGAAAAAGCCTTCTGCCGCCACAAATTGCGAAAGGCAATAAGGAGATAGTTTTTGAGCATGGTAAGGATGATCGGTGATCCGGATAAATAGACTATAAATATTCCTGAATGTTACACTATAATTGAGCTAATTAGCCGATTATCTGATGTGCTGATGTGCTGATTCGTTTGGGGAAAAGAGGAATGTGTTTGGATTTTCGCCTCTAACAATATGACAATATAGCACTATAACAATATGATTCTTAACAATTGAACCATGCAGTCATCCGGATAACTATTTCTTAATAAACGACACCTTGTTCAGCCATGTCCTGGCGAGGTATTTCAGTTCCCACAGGTCACCGCCGTTGGATGTTTTCATGATCTTACCTGTCAGCGACACGCTGCTTTGCGCGACGATGACGGCGTGGTCCCTGTCATAGTAATCGATGCCGAAGAGCCACATGGCGCCGGGTCCCACCGATGTTTGTTTGGTCCACGAAGCCCCGCCGTTGGTTGTGATAAAAATGCCGTCATAATCAAAGGCGCCCCACCACGTGAGTGCATCGAGCATGGTCAGGCAGTTGATATCGGCACCTCCTGTACCGCCGGTGTTGGGAACCGAATCATTGACCCAGGATTGTCCTCCATCCGTGGTGAAAACATAATGTGACCGCCCGCCATAGATGACGACATGATCCGCATCGGATGATTTGACACCTATCCATTCATTCCGGTTATAATCATTTTCAGGGACGATGGAATCCCATGTCTGGCCTCCATCCAAAGTACGTGCGATGAAGCCTTTTAAATTACTTGCTTCGCCCGGAACGCCCCCGGTGACATATGTTATGTCTGAAGTAACGGCATGTATACCCTGCATCAGGCCGTTATGAAAGAAACTGGTATCAAATATGGTCCATGTCACGCCGTCATTCTTGGAGTGATATACTCTGCCATCGGATCCGCTGACCCAGATGTCGCCGGGCGCAGCCAGAGAGACCGAATACAACTCGGTGGCATGACGGTCCTGCGGAACGCTCATGCGGTTCCATGTGACGCCGCCGTCGGTGGTCTTCAGAACAGTGTTACTCATTCCCACAGCCCACACAACGGAGGTATCGACGGCCCATACATCATAGAGATCGATGCCCTGCAGGGCGGCCGAGCCTTCACCCTGCCTCACCCAGGTGTCACCACCGTCGGGAGTGAAGAGGATCAATGCGTAACCGGTACTGTCCATATTGCCTACCACCCAGGCATAGTCCGGTATAATCGGCTGTTCCTCATTGTCTTTCTTGCATCCGGAAGCCATGACAATGAGGATGATAGCAACACTCATAAAAAGCAAATTCAGTGTCTTTTTTGTTTTCATGATAAATGTTTGATTATTTTTTGGCTAATAATTTTCAAAAATAACTTTTTTTAGGTGGGCTCCCACAGGGCCATTTCAACTTTATTAAAATAACTGCACCACTTCAACGTTAAGATGTTAAATATCCCATGTTAATAACTATACCCGGGCGTCCTGTATCATAGAAAAATTACCCTTATTTTTAAGCTGTTTTCAAGATCGCTCCATGAACAAGATGTATCGTGTGTTCTTCTCTTTCTCCATCCTGATGGCCCTGACGTCCTCCCCCGCGGTCATGGCACAGCAGACGATGCGTTACCGGGGTCCTGAAGCTTCTTTCTATTCCGGCCTCAACCTGTTGAGCAAAGGACAGTATAATGCTGCCGGGGAGCTCTTTTCAAAGCTGGCTGCCGCCACATCTGCCGACCTTTATTCCATAGCCCTTCTCTCTGAGTACTATGTCGCTCTGAGCGCCAACGAGCTGAACCATGAAGATGCCGGCTACCTGCTCGAGCATTTCATCGCCCGCTATCCCCAGAGTTCGAAGGTGCAGATGGTTTATTTCGAGCTGGGAAAGCTGTACTACCGTGACAGGAAATACAACAGCGCCCTGGCTTATTTCAAAAAGGTCGACCTGCGCCACCTGTCCAATGATAAAGTGGCTGAGCTCTATTTCAAAAAAGGTTACAGCCAGATGCGGGAGAAACAATACGATGACGCAATGAAGACCTTTTATGAGATCATGGACAGCCCTTCGCCCTATACCGCACCCGCCACCTATTATTATTCGCACATCGCCTATGTGAACGGCGAACTGGAAACGGCTCTCAAAGGCTTCAACAAACTGGCTGATAACCCGACATACCGTCATATCATCCCTTACTACCTCCTTAACATCTATTACCTGCAGGGCAAATATGATGATGTCATACAAGCTTCCGCCACCCTTCCCGGTGATCAAAACAATAAGCGCAATGCCGGATTGCAGCGTGTGGTGGCGGAGGCTTATTTCAAAACGGGCAGATACGGCGATGCGCTTTCCCTTCTTGAAGAATACACCTCGGGATATAAAAACAAAATAACACGTGACGACTGGTATGAGCTCGCCTACTGCTATTATGCCACCGGTGACTATGAACAGGCCATCAGAGCTTTCCAGAAAACCACCACACCGTCCGATTCCGTTGCTCAGAGCGCCTTTTACCATCTGGGGTATTGTTACATCATGACCGGTGAGAAAAAATTTGCCCTCAATGCTTTTCTGTCAGCCTATAAGTATGGTTCCGACCAGTCGATACAGGAGGATGCCCTCTTCAACTATGCCAAGCTGACCTATGAGCTGTCATACGATCCCTATAACCAGGCCATCAATGCGTTACGGCAGTATATCGCCGATTATCCCGACTCCAGACGCACTGACGAAGCCTACGCATACCTCGTCAGCCTTTTCACATCTACAAAAAACTACAAAGAGGCCCTCGAAACCATCGAGAAGATCAGAACCAAGGATGACAAGCTGCTCGCCGCATGCCAGAAAATAGCCTTTAACCACGGCGTTGAACTGTTTAACGACAGGGATTATTTCGAGGCCATCAAACTGTTCAGGAAATCACTCGAATACAATTACGACAAAGTCTATACGGCTTACTGCTATTACTGGATAGGGGAATCATACTTCAGGCTGTCCTCCTTTGAATTTGCCGTTGATTACTACAAAAAATTCCTCTCCAGTCCCGGAGCTTCGCAGACCGGCCTGGCGTGCGTGATCAACTATGACATGGGGTACGTTTATTACCGGCAGAATGACTACGGTCAGTCGGCCGTCTATTTCAGGAGATTCACCGACAAACCGTCCGATAATCCGGCGCTGGTCACCGACGCCTTCCTTCGTCTGGGTGATGATTATTTTATCGACAAGAAGTACGATGATGCGTTGATGTATTATGACCAGGCTGTACAGCGTGGTGGTCCCGGCTCGGATTACGGTTTCTATCAGACCGCCATGGCTGCCGGCGGCAAGGGAGCCTTTGACAGGAAAGCGTCCCTGTTGCAAACGTTCCTGCAGCGTTACCCCACGTCGGTTTACACTCAGGATGCCCTCTACGAGCTGGCCATGACCTGGCTCCTGCTCAATGACGATGAGAAAGCCCTCGCTGTCTTCAAGACCATCACCGACAAGTACCCTTCGGGCAGGTATATCAGGAAGGCACTCCTGAAGACCGGCCTGATCTATTACAACAGCAACGAAAACGACCTGGCTATACAGACCCTTAAAAAGGTCATCGAGACCTATCCCGGCTCGGAAGAGTCGAAGGAAGCCCTTGAAAGCCTCAGAAACATCTATGTGAACATGAACCGTGTGGATGACTATTTCGCTTATGCCGACAAGCTACCCTTCGCCGATCACTCCCTGGCCCAGCAGGATTCAATCACCTATACCGCCAGCGAGAACCTGTACATGAAAGGTGACTGTGCCAAAGCATCGGCCGGTTTTGAAAGCTATGCCACCCGTTTCCCCACCGGTGCCTTTATCACGAATGCGTGGTATTACATGGCCGAATGTGCCCTGAAAGCCAATGACCTGACAAAAGCCCTGCAGGGCTATGATTTCGTCATCAACCAGCCCCCGTCCCTGTTCACCGAGAATGCGCTGGCCAAGGCCGCAGCCATCAGATTTGAGATGAAAGATTACTACGGGGCTCTGAATGATTATACCAACCTGGGTGAGGGAGCGGTAAGGAATTCGAATATCATGGCGTCACTGCGGGGACAGATGCTTTGTCAATATCTTCTCGGTGACTATGCGGAAGCTATTGACGCCGCCACCCGTATCCTGGCGAAGGACACCGAAGGCGACGATGACGCCGTGGAGGCCCATTTCACCAAGGGACGCGCCGCCATGGCCCTGAATGACCATGCCATGGCCTCGGCTGAATTCAAAAAAACATGCGAGCTGAGCCAGGGTGAGATGGCCGCCGAAGCACAGTATGATCTGGCCGACATGCTGTATGAAGACGGCAATTATAAAGAGGCAGAAAAAGAGTCATTCACACTGGTGAATCAATATTCACAATATGATTACTGGGTGGCCAGAGGATTCATCCTGCTGGCTGATAACTATTTAAAAATGGATAATGCCTTTCAGGCCAAACAGACACTCCAAAGCATCATCGATAATTATGAAGGTGATGATCTGAAACGTGTGGCCCAGCAAAAGCTGGATGCCATCGTGGCCGGTGAAAAGGCACAGGACACCCTGAGACCAAAACCGTAAGAAAGTGAAAGAGATGAAATCCTATCATACCATCACGAAAAAAGAATCACACGGGCTGCTGCTGATCATGACCGCGGTGATGGTCTGCATGATGCCTTTCACGCCGCTGATGGCGCAGAATCAGCCTTACAATGAAGAAATCACTGTGGTGGCACCCTATAATCCGACCATCTCGGAGGCGTCAAAGATAAACATCAACCCCAAAATACCGGAGATCATCCAAAGTAAAAAAGAACCGCTTTACTCTATCCATTCCACGCCCGTTGCGACCTCCTTTGAACTTCAGCCCATCACCCCCCTGGCGATGAGCGGTGATTCGCTGAAAGGTCTCCTGCGTAATGACATACGTTTCGGATTCGGCAATTACCTGACTCCCTATCTGGAATTCCATGCCGGCACACTGCGGTCACCGACCCACAGCCTCGGTATCCATTTCAGGCATCTTTCATCGGGAGCCATGAAAGGCTATCCCAACAGCAGCCACAGTAATAATGAAGCCGGGCTGGAAGCCGAACGTTATTTTCAGAACCATACCCTCGCAGGCGACTTCTCCTTTGACCGTCAGGTGGTTCATTTTTATGGTTATGACCAAAACAAGGCCGAGCTCTTCGATGTGTCGGAGGAGCAGCTCAGGCAACGCTTCATCAATATCGGTGCGGGTGTGCGTTACACCAGCAACTACACCGATGCTTCCAGGCTGAACCATAGCATCGGTATCGGCTACCATTACCTGACCGACCGTTATCAGACTTTGGAGCATCGTTTTAAAATGGATCTGTCACTGGATAAGGCGGTCAAATTCATCCGGTCCGTCGACAAACAAACAATAGGGCTTACCGCTGACTTCGATTACTACCATGATGTCGACAGCCTCACGGTGTCAGGATCGGGTATCTTCTCGCTCCAACCCTATCTCGAGACCTCCTTCAATGAATATACCCTGTACATCGGACTGAAGGCATCATTCAGGATGGATACCTCTTCACAAGCTTACCTTTATCCCCTGGCCGAACTAAGGATCAGGGTGGTGGATGAAATCCTGCAGGTTTACGCAGGAATTTCCGGTGAAATTTATAAAAACAGCTTTTACAATCTGAGCGACTCAAACCCATACATCATTTCGACCATACCCCTGGACTATACCAGGGACCGCTTTAAATTTTACGGCGGCATCAACGGTCATATCGGGAAAAATGTCGACTACAATGCGTCGGCGTCCAGTTCCTTCATCAGCCGGATGCCTTTCTTCGTCAACGATACCAGCACTGTGCGCAACAAGGAGCTGAACAACCAGTTTACAGTGGTGTATGACGATGTCAAAGAGATCTGCGGCAAGGCCGATATCAGCTATTCGCTCTCCGAAAAGCTTCATATCCTGCTGTCAGCGGGACTTTATCAATATTTCACCGACAAGGAGCAGAAACCATGGCAGGCACGTCCCTACGACATCTCGCTGACAGGCAGCTATGCCATCAGGGATAAATTTCTCATATACGCCGGTGTAAAAACCTATGGTCCCTCTTATGCCAGGACATTCAATACGGCCGGTGACGTCGTCGCCAGGAAGCTGAAAGGCTTCATTGACGCAAGCTGCGGACTCGAATACCATATCCTTAAAAACCTCTCTGCCTTCGTCGACCTGAATAACATTTTAAATGTGAGGTATGCCGAATGGAATAATTATGTGAGCCAGAAATTCAATTTTTTAATCGGTGCCTCCTACGCTTTTTAACCCGGAACGATCACATTTATTCACCGTTGTTTTTTAACCCCTTATTGTTGATAAAATCCCTTATTTTTCAACTACTTGATACAATTTTATTCAAAAAAAATTGTTATCTTTGCGTACCTTGATTCAATATATCTAACTTGTTGATTATGACTGATGAAGAAAAAACCATCATAGCCAGGGAAAATTATACTGCCGACAATATACAGGTGCTTGAGGGCCTTGAGGCTGTCCGCAAACGGCCGGCCATGTATATCGGGGATCTGAGCACCAAAGGACTGCATCATCTCGTTCACGAAGTCATCGACAATTCCATCGACGAAGCCCTTGCCGGCTATTGCGACGCCATTGATGTGATCATGAATGACGATCATTCCATCACCGTTATCGATAACGGACGTGGTATCCCCACCGGCATCCATGAAAAAGAAAAACGTTCGGCGCTCGAAGTGGTCATGACCGTATTGCACGCCGGAGGTAAATTCGATAAAGGCTCCTACAAGGTCTCCGGAGGCCTGCACGGCGTCGGCGTATCATGTGTCAATGCCTTGTCGTCATGGCTCCGCGTGACCGTTTACCGTGATGGCAAAATGTTCCAGCAGGAATATAACTACGGGAAACCCCTGTACCCGGTTAAAATCGTGGGGGAGACACTCAAGACAGGAACCACCGTCACCTTTAAGCCTGACGCGTCCCTCTTTGCCGAGACCGAGTTCAACTATGACATCCTCGCCTCCCGACTCAGGGAACTGGCCTACCTGAACAAAGGGATTAAACTGACCATCACCGACAAGCGTGAAAAAGACGAGGACGGTAATTATTTATCCGACAGCTTCTATTCCGAAAACGGTCTCAGCGATTTCATCACCTACCTCGACGCCACGCGTGAGAAGCTCACCACCGAACCTATCATAATTGAGGGTGAAAAGGGTGACATACCCATCGATATTGTCCTGCAATACAACACCTCCTTTGCGGAAAACATACACTCCTATGTCAACAACATCAACACGCACGAGGGTGGCACACATCTGGCGGGTTTCAGGCGGGCGCTGACGCGGACACTGAAAAATTATGCCGAGAAAACAGGCATGCTGTCAAAGCTTAAATTCGATATTAACGGTGACGACTTCCGTGAAGGCCTCACCGCCATCATCTCGGTGAAGGTTCAGGAGCCGCAGTTTGAAGGGCAAACGAAGACCAAGCTGGGCAACTCCGATGTGATGGGTGCCGTGGACCAGTTGGTCAGCGAACAGCTGACCTATTACCTTGAAGAGCATCCCAAAGAAGCCAAAATCATCGTCAACAAGGTCATCCTGGCCGCCACGGCACGTCATGCCGCGCGCAAAGCCAGGGAGCTGGTCATACGCAAGAATGTCCTCACAGGCTCTTCGCTGCCGGGGAAACTGGCCGACTGTTCGGAACGTGACCCCATACAATGTGAGATCTATCTCGTGGAGGGTGACTCCGCCGGCGGCACCGCCAAACAGGGCCGCGACCGCCGTTTTCAGGCTATCCTGCCCCTGAGAGGTAAAATACTTAATGTCGAGAAAGCCATGCAGCATAAGATCTTCGACAGCGAGGAGATAAAAAATATCTTCACCGCCCTTGGCGTCACCATCGGTACCGACGAGGACAGCAAAGCCCTCAACCTCGAAAAACTGCGTTACTTCAAGATCATCATCATGACCGATGCCGACGTTGACGGGAGTCACATCGCCACACTCATACTCACCTTTTTCTTCCGTTACATGAAAGAACTCATCGAGAATGGCTGCGTTTACATCGCCACACCGCCGCTCTATCTGGTAAAGAAGGGAAAAGAGGAACGTTACTGCTGGTCGGAGGAAGAACGTGAGGAACTCGTGAAACAAATGTCAAGCAATGGCAGTGACAGCGGCATTCACATCCAGCGTTACAAAGGTCTCGGAGAGATGAACGCCGAGCAGCTGTGGATGACCACCATGAATCCCGAACACCGTATCCTGCGCCAGGTGACCATCGAGAATGGCACCGAAGCCGACAGGATATTCTCCATGCTCATGGGTGACGAAGTACCGCCCCGAAGAGATTTCATCGAGAAAAATGCCCGCTATGCCAATATCGATGCCTGAGGCCTATCTCTCGATAGCCCTTGTGATAAAGGCATTCAATGGATACATGGCTTTGAGGACATCAACAATATAAGGGATATAGCCTTCCGCCTCCACCAGCGCATTCGTCATGTTATGAACCGCCAACAGGCTGCGGTACTTCAACAGATCAAGGTCAGAGAAATCGACAGGAAATTCCCGGGGCGCTTTCTTCATTTTATCGAAGCCATCCAACTCACTGAATAACCTGATAAACGTCTTATCATGAATGATCGACTTGAATTCATCGACGTTAAAATAGATCTCATTCCTGGTGGCTTTCAGCACCTCCGGTGAGGGAAGATACACACCGCCTGCCAGCAACGATTCGCCATATTCGATATGGATATAATAGCCCGGGTTGGAACCACGGCGTCCGGTCCTTGAAATAAAAGCCCCGAAATTGGTCTTGTAAGGCGTCTTATCGTTGGTGAACCGGATATCGCGGTAAATACGGAACATACAGTCCTTAGCCGTTACCAGACCAATGCCCTGGTCAAATTTATAGATCTCCGGTATGACCTTGTTGACCATGTTTTCAAAATCATGCCGCACCTCGTCGTAAAGAGCTTTATGCGCCTGAAACCATTCCCTGTTATTATTGGCTGCCAAAGCTTTCAGAAAATCCAGTATCTTTTTTCCATTCATAATGACCGCTAATTTACATTCTTTTTGATGAATCATTCCATGGGATAATTAAACAAAATGAAATAAAAATTGATCCGGAGGGTCACATTTTAATCCCTTTTTGGATTAACTACCGGTAAGCATCTTTAAGACGGGAGGGTTTGAAAATGGACGGGAGGTTTTTTGCCGGCTTTTTGATTCATCATCCATTGATAACCCTCCTTTTTCTTATTCCGTTCTCCTTCGGAATTTCCCATGGGCAGGTCTGCATGGGAGGGTGTGCGGCGGCTCTTGGGCACACCACCGCCGTCATCGGTGACGGGTGGGCGCTCTTCAACAATCCTTCCAGCCTGAGCGACCTCAAACACACCACTGCCGCCGTCATGAGTGAGAACAGATTCCTCCTCAGCGAGCTGGCATCACAAGGTTGTGCAGTGTCCATACCCCTGAAAAGCGGTACCTGGGGACTGGGAGGTTCCCGTTTTGGCTTCACGGAATATGCCGAATGGCGTGTAGGTCTGGCTTATGCCAGAACGTTCGGGTCTTTTTTTGCCGCCGGCGTGCGGTTTGATTTTTTATCCACCCATGTCAGTGAAGATCATCGTCCTGACAACAGGATCACCTTTGGCGTGGGCTTCAGAGCTAAACTCACCGGCAAGATCATCATAGGCGTCGCCATCGACGATCCGCTGCCCTCAAGGCTCGACCCCGGCAGCCCCAAAAACCTGAACACCACCGTCGCATTGGGATTGGCTTATCACCCCCTGAAAAAACTCATGCTGGTGGCCCAGGCCGGGAAAAACGTGAACCGTCAGGCCACCCTGACAGCGGGGCTCGAATATGAATGTCTGGATCATTTCTTTCTGAGGACGGGTCTCTGCTCCCATCCTCTTTATACCACCTTTGGTATCGGCTTTATCTGGAAGAGGCTCCTCTTTGATCTCGCAGCCTCTTTTCATCAGCAACTGGGCCTCACCCCGCAGGCGTCGATACAATATCTGATGCGATGAATGCATCAGCCGCATACACGGGAGTCAATCTTTTAAAGACGCCTCTGAAAATACTCCTGCTGCTGGTCTCATACCTGTTCACTCCGGTCATAGGCCCTATGGCCCAGGATACTGCCGGGATTGATGCCGGGCCATCCGACATCATGCAAATGGTCATCGAGAGGATTGCCGAAGAGTCACCATCCACAGAAGAGGAAATCGACCTCCCATTCATTTCAGGTATCCAACCTCATACGTCCATTTCACTAAACTCGGCGGATGAAGAGGCATTGCGAAATATACTCGGTCTGACCGACGGGCAGATCCAAAACCTGGTGCGTTACCGTAAACGTTATGGCCCGTTGCTATCAATTTACGAGCTGCCGCTCATCGACGCTTTTGATTCGGCTACCGTTGACCGGATCAAATCACTCGTATCCTCCGGCAATGACATCGAAACGGATCATATCCCGTTGAAGCGTTTATTGAAAGCGGCCCGCCAGGAGATGTTGATGAGGATGTCAGGAACCCTGGAACGGTCAATAGGTTACCATGCCTCCTCCGGCGATGCTGAAGGCACGGCCTCCGGAACACGTTATCCCGGCAGTCCCTGCTATCTTCTGGTCAGGTACCGTTTTCAGGTCTTTGACCGGATAAAGGCCGGCGTATCGGCTGAGAAAGATGCCGGAGAGGAATTCTTCAAAGGATCACAGAAACAGGGATTCGATTTCTACTCGGCTTTTCTTCAACTGAACCGTTTTGGTCCGCTGAAAAGGCTGATTGCCGGTGATTACCAGGTTGATTTCGGCCAGGGTCTGACCATCTCCACCGGCACCCGTTTCAGTAACTGGCTGGAGGCTTCGCAGGGCATTCGTGCGGCCCGGGGCATCTACACCCACAGCGGCACCAGTGAGTGCCGTTTCATGCGGGGGGTGGCGGCCACCGCCGCCCTGGGACCGCTGGAGCTGACGGCTTTCATTTCATACCGCCACCGTGATGCTTCGGGATGCCGTTACGATCCTGTGGACTCTAGCCTGTTGTCAGTCTCGTCGCTGACGGAAACAGGCCTGCACCGCACCGCCAGTGAAATACTGAAGAAAGGCCTGGTAAAAGAGAGCATCTACGGCGGCCATGTAAGCCTCAAGAAGTCATGGTTCGAGATCGGAGCAACGGTTTACAGAAGTTTATGGGATGCCGACCTGAGAAAACAGGATGCACCTTATGATCACTTCGGTTTTGCAGGCCGTTCAAATACCAATGCCGGTGTTGATGCCAGGATGACAGGCCGTTTCCTGAACCTCTTCGGTGAGGCAGCCCTGAGCGCCAACGGCGCCGTGGCGGCCATCGCCGGCGTCAGTTGCAAGCCTCTGGCCGACTTGTCGTGGACGCTCATCTACAGAAACTACCCTCCCGCTTATCATGACCTCCTGTGCCAGGCTCTGGGAGCCAACAGTGAAAACGCGAATGAAAAAGGGATATTCATGGCCATAACGGCCAAAGTGTCCGGTGATGTGTCATTGCAAGCTTATGCCGACATCTACCGTTTTCCCTGGTTGAAATATGCCGTGACCGCGCCCTCACAAGGTCATGAATACTCGTGTCAGATCAACTGGCAACCCTCAGGCCATGCATCCATGTATCTCCTGTTCCGCGAGAAATACGCTCCGGCCGACTCACAGGAGCTGCCATCTGACATCAACCGGCCCGAACCATCACTGAAAGATCATATCCGTTTCAACCTGACCTATGAGCTCCTGCATCTCGTGAAATTTCAAAGCAGGATGGAATGGGCATTGAATAAAAGAGCGGTTGGATTAAGGACATGCGGTTATCTCTTCTTCCAGGAGGCCACCTTTAAAGCCATGAAGAAAAAGGTGGGGGTGACGTTCAGGTATGCTCTCTTCGACACGGGCAGCTATGACGACCGTATTTATTGCTATGAGAACGATGTGCTGTACGCTTCGTCAGCACCGTCCTATTTTGACCGCGGCACACGCATCCTGCTGTTGCTGCGTGCCGGGATCACAAAAAATATGGATCTGTGGGTGCGCCTGACACGGACGGATTATCTGAATAAGTCTTCCGTAAGCTCAGGGTTGGATGAGATCAGCGGAACTGCAAAAACCGATATCAAATTGCAGTTCCGCTGGAGGCTGTAAGTGATGGGGCTATTTCTGGTTTTCCTCAATCTTTTCCAGGTTCTCCATGCCTTCGAGGTGCATCGTCTTGCCCAGCTTGGAGATGGAATTGAGGTTGATTTCACCTGTGATGCTGAGGGCGGTGGTTTCATCGGGTTCTTTCACGATCATAAGCAGCTCGCTGATCTTGGGACCGCTTTTCTTTACGTAAAACTTGATGTTCTCATTGCTTTCATTCACCTCCATGAGGTTGGTGTATTCTGCCATAGGGAAAGTTTTCGTGAGTTCATCGTAAAAGTTGAACTTGTCGTCCTTGCAAGTCGGTTTATACGACAGTATCTTCAGGCCGTCAAGCTTGCCGACGATGTTCTGAAAATCTTTAAGATTCTGATTCCCTGCGGTGTCAATGTCGTTGAACATGAGAAACAGATCCTTTGAGATGGCCACGGAGGTGAACCCTTCCCTGCCGGCGTACTTCTCAAAGAGGATGTCCATGGGATTCTTTTGTGCCGAAAGCATCAGCGGCATGCAAACCATGAGAACGAGAGACAATTTCAGGATGTTTGTTTTCATAATGATGGTTATTGTTTAAGGATGTCAATTTTTTTGTTTATTATCATCGAGATGTGATATCTTGGCCACTTCATTCAGGCCTGTATTCATGATATCTATTTTAGCAGCCTCCTGGAGGCCTGTATTCATCGTATTGAGTTTGGAAGCGTCATTGATTCCTTTATTGAATTCCGACAATCCCTGCAGTCCGGAGGTGCCGGTATTGAGTTTCTCCGATACCATCAGCAGGGCTTTCACTGTGGCTGCATAGGCTTCTTTGGGGTTGTCGAAGGTGTCGGTCATCTTCGAGGAGAACAGGCGCATGAGGGGGACTTTCTCTGCCGGCATGAAAAGAGCGACCAGTATGAGGATGACGGCAGCGGCAGCCGGTATCATGTACCAATGGAAGCGGAGGTGCAGGCGTTTCGGTGTTGGCCGGGCCGTATCTTTCAGTCTTCCGGTCACCGCGGCATCGAAATCCTTTGAGGTGATGCCGTCGCCGGCAGCTTCCTTTGACCAGAGAAAGAGGGGGGCATAGACTTTCAGATGAGGCGGGACGCTATCACCTGAAAAGAAGTCATGCAGTTGCCGTTCTTCGGCAAGGGATGTCTCCCCCTCGAAATACTTGTTCAGCAGGTGTTCAATTTGTGCGTAGTTCATAACTGTTGGCATTAACCAGGGCATCGCGTACCCGTTTTCTGGCCCTGGAGAGACTTACTCTGACGGCATTGAGGTTCATATCCATGATGGCGGCGATTTCTTCGTATTCATAACCTTCCACATCACGCAGGTGGATAATTATTTTCTGCCGGCCGGGCAGACTATTGATGAGCCGGTGCACCAGCCCGATGGTATCATTCATCTCGGTGATCTGGTGAGGGGTGGCATGATTGCCGGCAGCAGGGTAATCTTCCTCGCCGGCAGTCAGGTGTCCGGCCGATTTCAAAAAATCCAGGCACATGTTTCTGGTGATGGTCATGGCTAAAGCTTCTATGCTGTTGTAATTTCCCAGATCGTCACGTTTTGTCCACAGCCTGATGATGGCTTCCTGTACCATGTCTTCCGCCTCCTCGCGGTGATTGAGAAGCCTGTAAGCAAACCTGTACAGTTTGTTCTTCAGTGGGAGTACCTCTTTCTGAAAGTCATCAGGGCTCATACTTTGACAAGACGATTGATGATGATAATTATTACATCAAAGGTACGAGAAAAGCTTATCCTTCGGAAGTTGGCAGCCAAAGCAGGTCAGCAGGTCTCCAGGTCAACAGTTCGACAGGTCTTCAGGTCTACGGGTCTTCAGGTCTTCAGGTATCTTTAACCTGTAACCTGTAACCTGTAACCTGCAACCTGCAACCTTCTGACTAAATCTTTCAGAATTTGCAAAACACCAACTTTTAATTATTTTTGTCATTGCATCACAGAAGGTCGAAGCATCTTGCTTCCTCGCTGTATACAATTCCATGACTTGAATTATTAATCCCAAACCAAACGAAATCATATGTTTAAAGGACACCCCAAAGGTCTGTTTGTGGCCTTTTTCGCCAACATGGGCGAGCGTTTCGG
>CAZVNP010000032.1:20099-35590 GCA_964628285.1 uncultured Lentimicrobiaceae bacterium | reverse complement strand
CATTATTTGGATTTTTCATAACGGAAGCGGTATGAATAAGTTGAATGTGCTCATTCTGGATGATGAAAAACGTTTTACTGAGGAGCTATCTGAGTTTTTACAGGAGTCCGGATTTAAAGCATTTGAAGCCAACACCTGCAACCAAGGATTATCGATTTTAAAAAAGCAGCCAATTGATTTATTGATACTTGATGTTCGTTTACCTGGTATCAACGGATTAGATATTTTAAAAGAGGTAAAGATAAAATATCCGGCCATAGAGGTGATCATAGTTTCGGCGCATGGTGATATGGATACAGTCATAAAAGCCATGCGCTTAGGAGCTATTGATTATTTGCGAAAGCCATTCCGGCATATCGATATAAGAATAGCCATTGAGCGCACAGAGAAATTTCTACTTCTTCAACGCAAGCTCAAACTTTTAGAACGAAGAAATTCCTTGATTCCGAAAAGTTTGGAAGCAAGGATCGAAAGAAATTTTATCGGTGTGAGTGATGAGATATGGAATGTTCTGGACCTGGCCATGACGGCTTCTCAGTTTCCCGACACCAATGTTCTCATAACCGGTGAGAGTGGGACTGGGAAAGAGAATATTGCCAAGATCATCCATTTTGCGAGCAAGCGGAAGGACAATATTTTTTGCCCAGTGAACAGCAGTGCGATTCCTGATTCACTTCTGGAGAGTGAGTTTTTCGGACATAAAAAGGGAGCGTTCACCGATGCTTATGCCGATAAAAAGGGTTTTTTTGAGATCTGTGATCAGGGGACGCTGTTTCTTGATGAAATTGCAGATATGCCCATGAATTTGCAAGCCAAGATGCTACGGGCCATAGAAGAGAAAAAAATTACCAGGGTTGGTGAAACTTATGAGATAACGACCGATTTTCGGATTATTTCTGCAACAAATCATGAATTGGAGAAGTTGGTGGAAGAAAAAAAAATCAGGCTTGATCTTATCCATCGGCTCAATACCTTACATATCCATATTCCTCCTCTCCGGGAACGGCTTGAAGATATAGAACCCCTGTTGCTTTATTTTGCCGAAGACTTCTCCACGAAATTAAATAAGCCAACGCCTCCTATTGATAAGGAAGTGGTTCAATCATTAAAAAGCTATGAATTTCCTGGGAATGTCAGGGAGCTGAAAAATATGACGGAACGGGCTATCATTCTCAGTAAAGGGAACAGATTGGGGATTCGGGATTTTCCGGTAAAGGCTAAAGTCAAAGTAAAATCGCCACCAACCAACGAGGTTCAAAAACTAGATCTCGTTGAAAATGAGATAAACTTGATCAGGCTTGCATTACATAACTGCAATTACAATCAAAGTGCTGCAGCTCATTCGCTTGGTATTCATCGTATGGTGCTGGCTCGAAAAATGCAGAAATACAATATTTCCATCATAAAAAGAGATGGAGAATGAGCATACGCTCATTTCTGAGCATTTCTGTATCTATTTTTATAATATGAAATTACAATTTTTCTTGTTGCTTTTCCTTTTATTTCGTTGTAAGCCTTTCCGAAACTGATATTTACTGATTTGAGTATTTTGAAATCCTCTATCCAACTGATTCCCGGCATACCCTTTGCCTAAATGAATTTAATGAGGTAAACCGTCCCTTATGTGAAGCACGGTTTTTTATTAATTTTATAAGAAAGGAGTATAAAATGGCAGTAGAAAAGACAATTGGCTCATCGAGTCTGGTAGAAGTCATCGACCGCATCCTCGACAAAGGTGTCGTAGTTGATGCGTGGGTTCGCTTATCATTGGTCGGTATCGAATTACTGGCTATAGAAGCAAGAGTGGTGGTGGCATCGGTTGAGACATACCTGAAATATGCTGAAGCCATAGGCTTAACTGCGAAAGCAGCATAAGCAGTAAAAAAGAGTTCACTTGCCAAAACATCCTTATTCATACATGATGAAAGTATGAGTTGCCAAGGAAACTCTTATTTTTTACTTGATTTTACAATCAATCTTCCTCAGTAACAATAATGATTATGACGCAAAACAGTCCGATTGATTTCATCGAAAATTTTATTCATTCATTTGAAGATCAAATACAAAAAATTGAATCAGTCTTTCGTTCCTCAGAGGCCGTTTCCGATTCGTCACATATGTTATTTCACGATTTCCAGCATTCACTTATAGAGCTCAGGGAAGAAAGAACGCAATTGAATGCGATACTCCGCGAAACCCTTGCCAGAAACGGATCTTTACGTAAGAATGATTACAATAGTATAATGGATGGAATTTTCGCTTTGCTGGATGAAAAGGAACAAGATGCTGAAAGGAGTTTTTCCAGTTATATTGAAGATCAAAAAACACTGGTGAGCTTTCTAAAGCATGGTATATTAGCCGTAAAGACATCAAGTTTAGATGATAATAAAAAGTATATTGAAGAATTCAAAAAGGAACTGGAGCATATCATAGTCACACAACAACAGAGGAAAAATCTGGTTATTTCGAAGTTTCTGGAATTTCAAAATATTCATAATAAAATCATCGAAAGTTTCAAAATGATACTTGAAAAGGATGATTCTACTTGTTGTAAAGATATCAAAAAGATAAAAAAATACATATTAGAAGAAATAGTATAAACCATATCTCGATGAAACGGGATAATAATAATAGGAGAGTAAAAAAATGGGAATGGCAAATGATATGAAAAAGCTCAGCGAAGATATCTTAACCTCTTATAGACAAAGAGCGGCTGAGGTTCAACAAAGGCTAAAGGATAACGCCGAGATAGTTAAAGAAGTTAAAAAAGCTCTCGACGGTTTCCATAATGATCATATGGAAATGGCTGCGACATTAAGGGCCAATGCAACTAATTTGCGTTTAAACCTTGCAAAGGAACAAAAAGAACGGCTGAAATCATTCCAGCAATTGATGCACGAAATTCACGGGTCAATTTCGCAACTCCAGGATGAAGTGGAGGATATTAAAAAATCCACAGCCGGATTAATCAAAGACTTTTCAGTATCTCACGATGAGATGACGGAAAAACTACATAAAGAATTTGCTCAAGACCAGACCAGTCGGTTAAATTGGAACAAAGATCGCATGAGGACGTTTGATAATCTGATGGCAAATATTAAAAACGAAATCATAAAAGTTCAGGAAGAAGTAGTGGATGTTTTAGGTTATACTGATAAATTACTGAAAGGATTCTCTAATGAACATAGCGAAATGTCAGTCGCAATGAGAGCCGAGCTTAAGTCGAACCTCACCGAACGGGTTGAATATATAAGAACACTCCTCAGTCAATTTGATAAAAGGCTTGCTGAGATTAACAAGGAAAATAAGGCAATAGCTGAAGCACTTCAGCTTGAATTGCAAAAATCGCGGAAAGAACTTTCACAAAATGACAAACAAAGAATGAAGGATTTTAATATCACATTTACTGAAATTCAGAAGAGGGTAGATGAAATCCAGACGTTTGTGAAAACATATTTGGATGAATTTTTAACTGACAGGAAACAGGCAGCAGCCACCTGGGAAAAAATGTCAGAATCGATTGCTAAGCTCAGAAAAATACCCGAGGCCGAACCTGTAGGTAAAAAGAAAGCAAAGGAACTCGAAATTACAGACAAGAAAGAGAGCATGGAAAAGAAAGAAATTGTGGTTGAGGAGAAGCCAATTGTTGAGACTGAAATAGAAAAAACAATTATGGCGGCAGAAAAAACTAAAATGGAAGAACCAGAAAAAGCTCTTACCTTGGAAGAAAAAGTCTTACAATATATCAATACTCATAAAAAGGGCGTCAGAGTTGCCGAAATGGAAAAACCTTTTGGAGCAACCAGGATGAGACTGGGATTTATTGCTAAAAAATTGCTGGATGAAGGAAAAGTTTCAAAAGTTGAGAATACTTATTTTCCTATGCCGAAACTATAAATCCTTCAGGGATGCTAATAAAAATCAGGTGTGCCTATTGCAAGGGGACGGGAAAAGATTTCTTTGAGTTGCTTGCTCCAAATTCTTATTGTTTGGTATGTGACGGTACCGGTATGGTTGAATTGGAAATTCCTTATAAAGAGTGCGTTTTTTGTTCCGGAACCGGTAAAAATCCTCTGGGTGCACGGGTGCCCTGTGTTGTTTGCAAAGGTAAGGGCAGTAATTCAATTACGGGAGAAACTATATGTAAAAAATGCCAAGGGACTGGAAAGGCAATAGATGGGCTACCCTGTACTCAATGTAAAGGAACGGGCTATCACTTAGTTAAGTAATGTGAGAAGAGGATAGTGGTGATTTTAGGAGGATAGCTTTCGAAATTATTTAATGAAAAGAACAAGTCATGATTCATGAACTCAATACCGTACTGGAACCTTCACCCTTACCCGATTTTGTGGAGACGCCCTATATTGAAGATATCACTAGTAGAGGTCAGACATACATTGAAGCGGGTTTTCCGGTACATTTCAGGGGACCGTCGGGAACAGGTAAGACCACTGTTGCCATGCACCTTGCATACAAACTGGGCAAGCCCGTGGTCATCATTCATGGGGATGCTGAATATAAAACTTCCGACTTGATTGGTAGCGAAAGCGGTTATACATTACGGAAACTTGATGATCGTTTTATTCATTCAGTTCACAAGTATCAGGAAGACTTGACTAGGCAATGGGTTAATAACCGCTTAACTCTCGCTGTAAAATATGGTTTTACCCTTATTTATGATGAATTTACCAGGTCACGTCCGGAAGCCAACAATATTCTGCTACCTATTTTACAAGAACGTATGATGAGTACACCATTCAGTAAAGGTGACAATTCGTACCTGAATGTACATCCAAATTTTTGCGCAATTTTTACTTCTAATCCTGAAGAGTATGCCGGTGTGAATAGAACGCAGGATGCATTACGTGATCGTATGGTGACAATTGACCTCGATCATTTTGATTATCAAACAGAATTGCAGATTACCATGGCTAAATCTAAACTTCCCCTTGAAGAGACTGAAAAGATTGTAAAAATCGTGAGAGGTTTGAGGGATTCTGGTAAAACCGAATTTGACCCGACCATTCGGGGATCAATCATGATCGCTAAAACCTTAATGGTTTTGGGAATATCACCATCAAAATCGAATGAGAAGTTCAAGAAGATATGTCAGGATATTCTTACCTCTGAAACAAGCCGGATCGGTTCAAAAACAAACCAGGAAAGAGTCAGGCTCATCGTAGAGAATCTTATTGAACAATATACCTGATTTGGTAATAGTATCTTTTGAATAATATAATTTAGGGAGGTTCATATGCCGATATCGAATACAGTTAAAGGATTACATAATTTAAGAACCCTTCAGTCTAAAAGAAAAGATGCCGATATTTATAAGGAAAACGCTGACTATCTCAAGCTGTTTATGTTAGAGAAGGAACGGACAAGATTGCATAATGAACAGATAAGACTTGTTCTACGTCTTGATACAATTAATTCACGGATAAAGGAGATTGAAGAGTTTTATGACACTATTTTAGGAAAGAAAGAGGTCAGTTCATGCGTTGAAAACAAACTGTCCTCGGAACCTGAAGAAAAAAAAGAGTGGAAAACTATCCCTATTAAATATTAGTTTAAGTTAAATAAGCCCAACAATGGAAAAGAAAAAAAACAGTCATAATGACAATGAATCGAACTTTGATATTCTTGGATTAGGTGGATTATTCAAAGGTATCGAAAAATTAGTCGATCTCGCCGGAAAGCTCCAGGATGTAAAAGAGATCAATAAAGAAGGTGAAATTAATCTTGACAACCTCAAAAAGGGAATGAAAGCCGTTTATGGCTTCACTATTAAGACAGCAGTCGGTGGCGGAAAGCCGACAATGGAAACCTTCGGGAATATTAAAAAAACTCCCGAAGGACCCAAAGTAGAAGAGGAGCGTGAACCCTTAACGGACGTATTTGATGAAAAGGAAGAAATCGTCATCATCGCCGAAATGCCTGGCATTGAAGAAAGCGATTTAAAAATTGATCTCAAAGAAGATATGCTTGAACTTTCGGCTGAGAGGAATTCCAGGAAATATCGTAAGGAACTTTTACTTCCTGTAAAAGTGGAAAAAGCAAAAATGAAAGTAAAATATAACAATGGAATTCTTGAAATCAGGATAAAAAAATAAAAAATGGCGCTTATTGGTTTGGATAACGCCGATATGAAACTTATCCTATTTGGCGGAAAAGGAGGTGTTGGTAAAACCAGTTGCGCAACGGCCACTGCAATTGAACTGGCAAGAACCTTTAAAACCCTCATTATTTCTACCGATCCGGCTCATTCCATATCCGATTGTCTAAGTCAACAAATTGGAAGCGGGATTCATGCAGTGGAGGGTAGTGAGTATCTTTCAGCAACTGAAATTATTGCCGAGGAAGCTTATGCTGACTTTAAAAAACAACATGAAACAGAGTTAAAGAACCTTTTCGACACCTCCACTAACCTTGACATGGAAGATATCGATGATTTGTTAAGCCTGTCAATTCCAGGGATAGATGAAGTGATGGGCTTTACAAAGGTCGTTGATTTTATTGAAGAAGGAAGGTTTGAGAAGTATGTCATTGATACAGCTCCAACAGGCCATACTTTACGGCTCATTTCCTCTCCGGCTATTTTAGATCAATGGATAAAGATTGCTGCCAAATTGAGATGGAAATACCGCTATATGGTTGCAAGTTTTTCGGGATCTTACACAGAGGACAAAACCGATACGATGCTAATTAATTTGAAAAAGACCGTAAAGAAAATTGAGAATTTGCTTAGCAATAACAGATGCTGTGAATTTATTCCCGTATGTATTCCAGAATCATTGGCACTTTTGGAAACCAATCGTTTAATTTCAAACCTCAGACATTTGATGATTCCCGTCCGACAAATGATCGTGAATAATGTCATTAAATCGGAAGCGTGTGATTTTTGCAAAGAAAGAAAAACGGTACAGCAAAAATATCTTACGCAAATTGATAACTTATATCCAACTATCAATAAGATAATTATACCATTATTTTCAGAGGAAATAAAAGGATTGGACAAATTAAATGAACTCCGGATGTTCCTTTTTGGATTGAGAAATTAAATTTACTCAAATATAAGCTAATGGAATTAAATCATGAAATAAAAATATTTAAGGTAAAGGAAGCCCTGGTAAAAGATGTTGGAAGGGCCATTGCGAGGATAGATCCACAAGATATGATGGCTCTTGGACTGGAAGCAGGAGATATTGTCATATTGGAAGGTAAGCGTAAAACACCGGTGAAAGTGATGCCATGTTATGCTGAAAACCGGGGAAAAAAAATCGTACAAATTGATGGGATTACAAGAGAAAATAGCCAGGCCAGTATCGACGAAAAAGTCAAAATTGAGATCACCTCATACAAATCAGCAATAAAAATCAAATTGCAACCTGTTACAGCTACTGGTGGCCAATTTAAAAGCAATGATGCCAGGTATATTGGTTCACTCATTGACGGATTACCGGTATCAAAGGGTGATAAAGTAAGGGCAAAATTATTTGGATCACGATCGGTGGATTATATTGTTGTAGATACAAATCCTTCTGACACCGTATTGATTAATCCCAATACATTAATTGAGCTGAATCTGTTGAAACAGGGTGAAAAGAGATCATCCAAGGTTTCATATGAAGATATAGGGGGCCTTTCAACTCAGGTTCAACGGATAAGGGAGATGATAGAACTCCCATTGAAATACCCTGAAGTATTTGAACGATTAGGTATCGATCCACCTAAAGGGGTTTTCTTATATGGCCCTCCTGGAACAGGTAAAACATTGATTGTTCGGGCAGTAGCCAATGAAACGGATGCTTATTTCGTGCATATATCAGGACCGGAAATAATGGGAAAATTTTATGGTGAAAGTGAAGAGCGGTTAAGAAAAGTTTTTGTTGATGCCCAGGCCCATGCACCGGCAATAATTTTTATTGATGAGATTGATGCTATTGCTCCGAAAAGAGAAGAACTGGGGGGAGAAAAGCAGGTTGAAAAGAGGGTAGTTGCTCAACTATTATCATTAATGGATGGGTTGGAATCAAGAGGAAAAGTAATCGTAATAGGTGCTACTAATATTCCTAATACGATTGATCCCGCTTTGCGCAGACCCGGCCGGTTCGACAGGGAAATTTCGGTCTCAATACCCGATAAAAAGGGACGATTTGAAATACTGGTGATCCATACACGTGGGATGCCTTTAGCAGAAGATGTTAACCTTGAAAAATTAGCTGAAATCACTCATGGATTTGTTGGAGCTGACCTTGAAGCACTTACAAGAGAAGCAGCAATGACTGCTCTCAGGAAAATATTGCCGAAGATTGACTATGAATTGGCTGAAATTCCTTACGAATTACTTCTGAATCTTGAAGTTACAATGGACAATTTTTATGATGCCATGAAAGAGGTTGAACCTTCGGCAATTCGTGAAGTCTTTGTCGAAGTTCCTGATGTTAAATGGGAAGATGTCGGTGGCCTCGATGATATCAAAGAGGCTTTGAAGGAGGCTGTTGAGTGGCCATTGAAATATGCAGGGTTGTTTAATAAAGCCGGCACCAATCCTCCCAAAGGAATCATTCTTTATGGTAAACCGGGAACGGGAAAGACTTACCTGGCAAAGGCTGTAGCTCACGAAAGCGGAGTCAATTTTATTTCAGTGAAGGGACCCCAAATCATGAGCAAATATATCGGGGAATCGGAGAAAGGGGTGAGGGAACTATTCAAAAAAGCTAAACAGGCTGCCCCAACCTTGCTTTTTCTCGATGAAATAGATAGCCTCGTACCAAGACGCACAGGAGATAGCTCAGGGTCAAATGTGACCGATAGAGTGATTAGCCAATTTCTAACCGAAATGGATGGCATCGAAGAACTCAAGGGTGTGGTCGTGTTGGCTGCAACAAACCGTATGGATTTGATAGATCCCGCACTATTAAGAAGTGGCCGGTTCGACCTGATGTTTGAATTACCGGTTCCTGATGAAAAGACACGTGAAAAAATTTTTAAAATTCACACTGCAAATAAGCCATTGCAAAAAAATATCGACATGAAAAAACTGGCAATAGAAACGGAAGGATTAGTAGGAGCCGACATTGAGTTTATATGCAGAAAAGCATCCACTATTGCTATTCGCGAACTTATTGAAAGTGGTAAAATACAGGATAATGATATTAATGTAAATATTATTATTATGGAAAAACACTTTGACGAAGTTATTAGGCTTGTGAAACAGCAACATAACATAAAAACCTAATATACAGAGGAAAATGAGTAATCAAGGTTTGTATGTATATGGTATTATTCCAACCTATTATCCAGCAGAAAATTTCAGGGAATTGGATCGTTTTCATGTCATTAATATTCCTTATCGGAAAATTTCCGCCATCGTATCTGAAAGCAGTGTAATAGATTATAAACAATTGGGTACCCAACCTCTGGCAAAATTACTGATAGATCATCAAAAAATGATTGAAAGTATTATGAACATCGGATTTACAGCGATCATTCCGATGAGACTTGGAACTTTTGTGAATAATACCTCAAAAATGCTGAAAATATTAGAAAAGGGTTACGATCTGATCATGGAAATTATGGAAAACATCGTCAATATGGTAGAGATCGAACTCGTATCGACATGGGCTGATTTCGATCAGGTATTGCTTGAAATATCAACAAATCAACAGGTTATTGAAATGAAGACCGAAATTGAGGAAAGAAAAAAGGTGACACAATCTGATCAATTAATCATCGGCTACCTAATAAAAAGAATTTTGGATGAGACAAGAAAGGAATATGCAAAAAATATCATCAATGTGCTGGAACCAATTTGCAAAAGCTCCAGGCAACATGAAGTTCTTAATGATCAGATGATTTCTAATACCGCATTTTTGATCAACCAAAGCAAATTGGATTTATTTGAGCAGACACTTAATAAACTGGATACGGAATTAAACAGGAAGGTCAATTTCAAACTTGTGGGGCCGCTTCCTTGCTATAGTTTTTATACATTAGAAGTAAAAGAGTTAGATTTTAATGAAATAGAAGAAGCTAAAAAGGAACTTGGACTGAATGCTCTCGCATCTGAAAAAAAAATTAAACAGGCGTATCTTAATAAAGTCAAACTGTTTCACCCCGACAAGAATTCGAGCAAGAACAGCACTGAAACTTTTAATAGGATCAAGAAAGCTTATCAAACCATGTTGGACTATATCAATGCTGTCAAACCAGCTTCGTTTGAAGAGCAGTTTTCACTGCTAATTGATGCAGTGTCGGAGAATTTGTTTTTTTTAAGAATAAAAGAATGATATGCAAAAGGATGGCAAATATATCTATTGTATCATTGCTTCAAGTTACGATTGCAATTTTGGACCCATTGGTATCGGTGGGCGTGGTGATATGGTGAGCACGATCGGATTTGAAGGATTGTGCATGGTAGTGAGTGATCATCCACTTAACAAATTTATTGTAAGCCCTGAAAATATTCTTGCTCATCAGAAAGTTATTGAGCAGGTCATGAAGGAATTCAATAGTGTGTTGCCTGTCAGGTTTGGAGTCATAGCAGCTACACCTGATGAAATCAGAAACTTACTCAATCGAAGATATAGCGAATTTTCAGAATTACTCCGTGTGTTTGAAAATAAAATGGAAGTGAACATTAAATGTACATGGAAAGATATTAACAATATTTTTCAAGAAATTGACAAAGAGAATGCTGAGTTAAGATTAATTAAGAAAGAAATCAAAGAAGAAACAGATATCAACCTCCGGAAAACAAAAATGGCTGAAGCAGGTAAGTTGGTTGAGAAGGCATTGAAAGTAAAGAAAGAAAAAGAAGCAGAAAAGATCCTTTTTGCTTTTAAGAAAGCCATATTTGAATATAGACCAAACAGAACAACCGGAGATGCCATGTTTTTTAATACAGCATTTTTAATTAACAGCGGTCGTGAAAAGGAAATTGATAATATCATAATGGATCTAGGAGAAAGGTACAAAAATCGTATTGACTTTACATATACCAGTCCTTTGCCGGTTTATAATTTCATTGATTTAAAAATTTTTCCCGAAAAGTGGGAAATATAGGATATAATTAAAATTAAGGGGGTATAGATATTTTATGGGGAAAATGGCAGAAATTGAGAAGGAAGGCATCTATTTATATTGCATTATTCGACATTCGGGCAATATCGAGTTTGGACCGATTGGCATTGGGAATCGCAATGATTCCGTCTATGCAATCAATTTCAAGGATATTTGTGCTATTGTGAGTAATTCAACAGTGATGAGATATGAAGCTCGACGGACGAATTTATTGGCTCATCAATTGGTGCTGGAAGAGGTAATGAAAAATTTTTCCATTCTCCCAATCAGATTTTCGACTATATCAGAATCATATAACCAATCCAAAATTGTCAACATTCTTGAAAAAGAATATGACAAGTTTTCGGATTTATTGAATAAAATGGAAGGGAAAAAGGAACTTGGATTAAAAGTTATGACTCTTGAAGAACCTTTTTTTAAGTATATTTTGGATAGATACGAAGATATTAGGTCACTGAAAGAAAGGATTGCTTCATTATCATTAGATAAGGCACATTACCAGTTGATAAGAATTGGTGAGATGGTTGAAGAGGCATTGATTAATGAAAATTTGAAATTCAGCAACACCATAATAGATGCCCTATCTCCTATAGCAGAAGATGTAAAAGTAAATGATAAGTATAATAATTATATGATTCTTAATGCCGCTTTTCTCATTAAAAAAGAAAAGGAAATGGAATTTGATCAGGCCATTAATACTTTGGATGGACAATACGGTCATCTGCTTAAATTCAAATATGTAGGGTCATTACCTCCATATAATTTTGTAAATTTAATAATCAATACACAAGAAGATTAACATGTTCTTAATCGATGACATCTTTTTTGCTCCCTTAAAAGGGATAATTTTCATAGGAAAGAAAATTGATGAACTGATGCAAAAGGAAACGTCGGATGAAGGTAAGATAAAAGAACGTCTCATGGCTTTGCAATTGAAATTTGAAATGGACGAAATCAGTGCTGAGGAATATGATAAACAGGAAAAGGAATTACTTGAAATGATTGAAAATATAAGAGTCATCAAAGAAAATAATCAATAAAAAACATTATAAATGCATTATGGCCAAATCGGGTATGCTAAATTTTTAATTATTGTAATCAGGAGGACAAAGACATGAATAAAATAATAGAGGTTAAAGATACTATCGTCAGGTTTCTACAAGAAAATGTTCATTGCCAAGACATAACGGTCATCAAGCTTGCTAAAGTGGATAACAACTGGGAGGCGATAGCAGAAGTGTACGAAAATGATTCATTTCTGAAATCAATGAATATGCCACCAAAACTTGCAAGAGCTTTTTATTCTGTTAAATTGGATGATGAGCTGGATGTTCAGTCATATGAAAGAAAAAGTTTAGATCAAATACAAGAGAAATAAAAAAATGGAAGGATTGTATCTGTATTGCATAAGAGACAAAACCACAGATAATACAATGTTTTCTATGAAAGGTATTGATGGGGAAGGGGAGATATTAACTCTCTCTTACCGCGAATTAGAAGCAGTAGTCAGTAAGGTTTCATTAGAAGAATTCGATTCTGAGGCAATTCAAATTAAGGCGCAAAATGACCTAAATTGGATTAAGGAAAAGGCAGTTATTCATGAGAGGGTGATAGAAGAAGCGATGAGAAAAGACGATAAGATATTGGGAGTGATCCCAATGAGTTTTGGCATCATCTTTAAAAAAGAAGCAAAACTCATAGAAACCTTAGATAAAAACTATGAAAAAATTCAACAAGCTTTGGACAACATTCGAGGAAAGCAACAATGGGGACTGAAGGTGTATTTGAAGGATAAAAAGATTTTGGAGCAAAGAATAAAAGCGGTAAATGGCATAATAAAAGAGAGGGAAAAGGAAATAGCTTCTTTACCCGAAGGTATGGCTTTTTTTATGGAAGAAGATCTAAGAGAGATTATTAATAGAGAGATGAATAAGGAGCTAAACGATATGATGGATGTTCTTTTTGAAACTTTTAAAAAGCATGCTGTGGATTCTATTAGAAATAAAAACTTAGAGAAAGAATTAACAGGAAGAAGTGAGCCTATGGTTTTAAATGCAGCCTATTTAATTCTCGATGAGAAAATAGAAGGATTTAAAAAAGAGGCAAAGCGTTTAAAACAGGAATTTCAGGCAAAGGGATTTTACCTTGAATATAATGGACCTTGGCCTGCGTATGATTTTGCTAAATTATTATAACTATGGCTCATAAAAATGTAACATTGGTTGATGCTCTGGATAAAATTATAGAAAAGGGTGCAGTGATCACTGGGGATATGGTTATAAGAGTGGCCGATATAGACTTGGTCTATTTGGGTTTAAGGCTTATTCTTACATCGGTTTCTAAAGCTGAGGAAATCTCAGGTAATAGCTTTAATCGTAAAGAAAAAGAAGCTACTCCTGAAGATATAGCCTATTTACAAAAATTACAGAGAGAGATAAAGAAAGCTGAAGAAAATATCCCAAAGTTAATTGATGCTAACGACCCTAAACAGGCAGAGCAAGGGCTGGCTCAGTTGGTTTTAACACTACTTGAACTTATAAGAAAACTCATGGAAAAAGAAGCTTACAGGAGAGTGAAGAGAGGGACTCTATCTGCGATAGAAATTCAAAAGTTAGGATTAAGTCTTAAAGCAGTACAAAAGAAGATAAAAGAAGTTCAGGTAATCTTTAATATCGACGATGAGGACTTAAATATAGATTTGGGTCCTCTGGGGAATTTAATGTAATAAGCAAACAAAAATGAACGAAGAAGAAGTTTATATAAAAGTTAAAAATAATATAGAAAGGGGAATGATATGTCAGAACAAGTGATGCATTCAACTCAATCCTCGAGTCTTGCTGATATCTTAGCCCTGGTACTAGATAAAGGGGTTGTCATTGTTGGAGATATCCAAATTAAAATTGCCGATGTCGAACTTTTAACCATAAAGATAAGATTAATGATTTGCTCTGTTGACAGGGCAATGGAAATGGGGATAAATTGGTGGCAGACGGATTCTTTTCTGAGTTCAAAAGCAAAAGAGGAAGAGAGAGAACAAAAGATTATCGACCTCGAAAAGGAGGTCAATAAATTAAAAGCTGAGATATAAGAATGGAAATAAAAGAGATTGCCAAAATAGCAAAAAGAGAATTAACCCAACTCACAGGATTCACTTCTCCCAATGTGATAGGAATAGTCAAAAGAGAGCACATATGGCACATTACTGTCGAAATAATAGAAAAACCTTCTGAAGCAGTTAACTTGGAGATACTTGGAATTTATGATATCCAACTCGATACTTCTGGAGGCTTCATTGGTTTTGAAAGAATAATGATGAGAAAGCGGGGCGATATTCTTAAATAGAAAATGATAAAGATAAATTCCCAAATGAAGTTCATCAAGATCGAAAATAAAGCAACTTAAATACAAACCTTAGGCTATTGGGCGATTTGATATGGTTAAATGTATCACTTCATAATTTAAATACAATGTATAATCAAACTGAATCTTCGACTATTCAATGTAAAATCCACCAAGACAATTTTACTGCTATGAGTGTAATAAAACAGAAAATCAATCATGGAACAACGCTTGACATAAAAGTAAAATATGCTGAGGAATTGTCAGATAAAGTAAATAGCCTGATTAATTGTTCACAATATGATGATCAAAGACAAGATTGTAAATATTGCCATACTATCGCTTATTTACATAAAAAGACAGCCGAATTGATAATCAAAGCCAAAAGTCTTTTATAATGAGGACCTTGATATATATCCCAATAATCCATTCAAGCGCCGATATGGGCTCTTTAAGTAAAGAACTCCAAAATAAAAGTATTTCCGGTTTTGGTGAGAGGAAATGGAAAAAGCACATTGAAACTGTTAATGGTTATTGGGAAGCGATTGAATTATATTTTGAAAAAATCGACTTATACATTAAGGGTACGAATATATATCAGGATGGAATGTTTGTTGACGGTGAAATGGCTTTGAAAATTATTGATGAAGGCATAAAATCGGGAAGTAAAAATTCTGAAATAGTCTTAAAACTTATCGAACGGGGGGCTACACTTATAAAGACTGAGGATTATAAAATGGTTAAAAATGAATACGATGGACTTAAATCTATTTTAAAAGCCAAGTCAAATTTTAAGAGACTTTTTTTTCTGTTACGATACAAAATTTTGAAACCAATATTTTTGATCAGGAGAGATAGATTTATTGCCGGCAGGATAGACGCTACTTTAAACCAAAATGAAACAGGTATACTTTTTATCGGGGCTTATCACAATATCATTAAAAGATTGCCTGAAGATATTACTGTGATTGAATTGAAGGAAATTGCTAAAATACGAAAATACCAGAAAGCATTGCAGTCTGATTCTAAGATGAAGAACTTACAGCTTGAGGATCTTTCTCAATATC
>CAZVNP010000032.1:15650-20089 GCA_964628285.1 uncultured Lentimicrobiaceae bacterium | reverse complement strand
CAGATATTTAATTAAAAAATAAAGCAAGGAGTACATACAATCTGATTTCATTGTATGGTGAATAGAAATAAAGGAGGTGATAAGAAGATGTATTACAGCGTTTTTCTGTTAAGTTATTCATATTAAGAAAGATGCATAATGACTCCTGAAGAGAAACCTTGTTACGATGATTACAATGACTCTTCGACAGGAGTACCGCGCGCAGGCTCCGAGAAGTCGATGGGTAAGCAGGCAGAGACAGCCCTTCGCGAGAGCGAAGAGCGATACAGCACACTGTTCGAGAATACCGGAACATCCATCATCATCATCGAGGAAGATATGACTATCAGCCTTGCTAACGAGGAGTTTGCGCGCCACACCGGCTATACTCTGAGTGAAATAGAGGGAGTGAAAAAATGGACGGAAATTGTTGACAGGGAAGACATTGAGTGGATGGTCGAACAACACCGGCTGAGACGCGAGAGCCCCGGAGATGCCATGCCGAGTTACGAATTTCGTTACAGGACAAAATCAGGCGAGCTAAGGTATGCACTGATCAATGTCCGGTTAATGCCAGGTACCAGGAAAAGCATGGCTTCTTTTATTGATATCACCGAGCGCAAAAGGGCAGAAAATGCACTGCGAGAATCAGAAGCCAGGTATAAGGCACTGTTCACAGGCGCTGCAGAGGGAATACTCATGGCCGACTTGCAAATGAAACAATTCCATTATGCTAACCCGGCAATATGCCGGATGTTCGGATACACTGAGGACGAATTATTACGGTTGGGCGTGGAGGACATTCATCCACAAGAGTCCTTAGAACATGTGCTGGCCGAGTTTGAAGCCCAAGTGCGGGGTGAAAAGACCTTGGCACCCGATCTTCCGTGTTTACGTAAAGACGGCACCTTGTTTTACGCCAATATCAGCGGTATATCAGTGGTCATTAAGGGCCATAAGTACAATGTTGGTTTTTTCACCGACATTACAGAACGAAAGAGGATTCAGGATAAGCTTGCTCAGAATGAGTCGGAAATGAGAACCACCCTATATAGCATTGGCGATGCCGTTATATCGCTGGATCTCAACAGTCGTGTATTGATGATGAATCCCGTTGCGGAGAAATTAACCGGGTGGAGCGAGTTGGAGGCACGCGGCAAACTACTTGATGATGTGCTTTGCATTGTAAACGAGGAGACACATTGCAAGGTTGACAACCCTGTGAGTAGGGTATTGAAAGAAGGCAATATAGTGGGAATGGCAAATCATTCACTGTTGATTGCTCGCGATGGCACTGAGCGCCCAATTGGAGATAGCGCTGCCCCGATATTCGACCGGGATTTCAATATTACCGGCGTTGTGATTATCTTCCGCGATTTGACTAAAGAAAGAGAGACAGAAGCAAAAATCCTTGAACAATTGGCTATCATTGAAACATATAATGGTTTAGTAGCTCTTGCTGACATGAATGGAAAGCTTATCTATATAAATCCGGGCGGAATAAAAATGATCGGGGCCACTGAACCTGATGAGATATTGGATAAAAACTTTACTGATTTTATTGAACAAGGAAAAATAAAACGTGTGACTGATGAATGGATCCCAACAGCAATTAGAGAAGGTGTTTGGAATGGTGAACATACTTTAAAACGTATCGACGGTATAATTATTCCTGTTGCTCAGACAATATTTCCTATAAGAGATGTTGAAGGAAACCTTAAACATATGGGGACTATTATTAGGGATATTTCCATTCAGAAAGAAATGCAGGAAAAATTACTGACCTCCGAAAAATTGGCGGTAATGGGACGACTTGTGGCCGATGTAGCCCATGAAATCAATAATCCTCTTGCAATAATTATCGGTAGAACGCAACTTATCCTCCGCCGGATTAATGAATATTCATTACCATTTAAAGAACAGTTGGAAATTATACTACAAAGTGCCAGACGATGCAAAACCATTTTAGGTAATTTGCTGAGCTATAGCAAAACCATCGGTAAAAATGAAGATGCTGTCAATCTGGTCGATCTAATTCGGGAAGCAATTGATAATGTAAATTATCAACATGACATGAGCGGTATTGAGGTAGCTTTGAATTGTAATGTCCAATCAAATACTGAAATCATCGGTAACAAAGTAGCTTTACTTTCTGTTTTTGTCAATCTTATCCGTAATGCAAGGCAAGCTATGGGTGAAAAAGGATACCTAATAATAAACATAGGAAAAGAAAATGATAATCAATTACACATCGAAATTCATGACTCTGGTATAGGTATAAATAGTGATCAGATGGCCAATTTGTTTAAACCATTTATTTCCGGATGGAAAGATAATGAAGGTACGGGACTTGGTCTGGCAACCAGCCTGGGTATTATTGAAACACATGGGGGTAAAATGTGGGCTGAAAGCGATGGCGAAGGGAAAGGTGCAAAATTTACAATCCTGCTGCCATATAAATTAAAAGAGGGAAAAGTTGTTAAGACTATGAATGAAATAAGGAGAGAAAAATGAACAAAAATTTTATGCATCGGAAAATACTTGTGATTGATGATGAACAGGAGTTGTTAAATTTGATGCAAAATATCTTGGAAGTGGAAGGTTTTCAAGTTTTTTGTGCCTCCAATGGTGCCGATGGTATTTTGCTTAATGAACGGAAGGATCCCGATTTAATAATCCTTGACTTACGTATGCCTGAGATGGATGGTATTGAGACTTTACATAAGATTCGTAAATATGATAATAAAGTACGAGTCATTATATTAACCGGATATGGTTGTCCTGATACTATTAGAGAAGCAGCTGACCTCAATATTAGTGAATACTTAAGCAAACCATTTGAAAATGAGGATTTAATACGAGTTGTTAGTCAGGCACTCGAACTTTAATTTGGGAAAAGAATGAAAGATATCAGAAGGCTTATCTATGTTCCTATTTTACATCCACGAGGTGGTTCCGGACAAGCAGCTTCAATTTTGAATGGGAGAGGAAAAACAGTTATTAAAGAAGGGAAATCCGATAAAGCCTTGATAGCAGTCGATGAAATGTGGGATGGAATTGCTTCCAAAATAGAAGGATTAAACCTGCCTTGGGATCAGACACGCATTTATCAAGATGGTTTGCCTGTATGCGGTAGTGAGTTGGAAATAGTCACGCGACTTGCCGAAAATGGCACTCCTAATTTTTTATTTATTTTAAGTTTAATGCAAAAGAGGGCGAAACTCGAGGGTACAGAGAATTTAGATTTATTGTTGCAAGAATACGATTTACTTAGTAAATTACTGATGAAAAGATCAAATAAGGAACTTAAGGAGGCAATTGCAGAATACCAAACAAAAAGCAGGAAACTACTTACATTGAGGGATGAATTTATTTTTGATCGAATTATGAACACTCTTCAAAGAGCCGAATTGCCAATCGTTTTCATGGGTGTTATGCACCGATTAGATAAACTGCTCGAAAAAAACTTTTTAGTTTCTTATGTTATTTATCGCCTTCCATTCAGAAGTATTGGAGCAATTTATAATGCATAAAATAACAAAAATGCCTCGACAACCCTCTTTATTGACGGCTAATCCTATCCAATTTTCACCACTTTATCTTAACGCGACAAAAGTTTCGACGGATAAATTACTGTCTCTTTATCGCTTTGCACATCTTTTTTTCCCACAATTGGCTCCTGGTTTGGTAAAGACTATTTTGGACATGGAAAAGCATGCAGAGAGGTTATCGATTAATAGTTCATTCGAAGAAAGGCAGAAACTAATACGTGAAATGAGGGGCCTATGCTTGGATATTCAATATACTCTGAATGATGATAAGTAAAAAATGATGGAAATTTCAATTCATATTGTTCCAAGTGAAGTGCTTACAAGAGTCCAACAAGGAACGATCGATTTAAACCAGTACAAAAGCTTGAGCGATGACCTTGATAAATTAATTGTCAAACTGATTGTGAAGGAAATTCGCCGGCGATTCACTTTTAAAATGACGGACTATTTTCAGGCTTTAATGAAACGCAAACAAGTGCCGCCGTTTATTAAGCAATTGATTGACATGGGATGGATTAACCGCAAAGGACACTTAATGGAGGAGGCATCGATTAATGATTTATTGACTGGAAAATATCACGAGCAATTTGAACGCTTGATGCCTCGGGAACTTTTACAAGAGGGTATACAAATCTGCGAAACAATCAAGACTTGTTTTGCGATGGATCAGGATGATACTTATTCATTGATTCAGAATGCTAAAAAGCGTCATGCCCTGCTTGAGATTACCATTCGAGAAGCTAAACCGCAGTGAATTGATACAAATAAGCTATAACAGAATTCACCCGGATGATCAGAGGTGTTGAAAGGCATGGTTCTTTGAATAGATATGGAAATTTTCCTCGTCGAAGCAGATAAACACCACTTTTTCGATCGTTGTACTGGTTTTGAGGAATTTGGATACTTCAT
>CAZVNP010000032.1:0-15550 GCA_964628285.1 uncultured Lentimicrobiaceae bacterium | reverse complement strand
GCGGCACGGTGTATGGCACCGTCGACGCCCCCTCCGCCTAAAAGGGTTGTATTGGCCGCATTGACGATGGCATCGACAGCTAACTTCGTGATGTCATCGCGCTTGAGTTCAAGGCGGGAAACGATATCAGGTGAAACAGTCATATAGGTAATGCCATTATCTTTGGATTCAATATCATGTGGATGTTCTTTACACCTCATCCCCTGCCCCTTCTCCTTGAGGAGAAGGGGTTGGGGGTTGAGGTGAATAATTAAATACCATAAGATAAAACTATAAATATCGACTGACGATCTCCTGTAATTCCCTGTAAATGGCATTATTGGCTGCAATGATCTCCCTGCCGAACAGGTAATCCGCACCCCCTTTGAAATCGCTGATGTTGCCGCCGGCCTCTTTCACGATGAGGGCGCCGGCGGCCACATCCCAGGGACGCAGGCCGTATTCGAAGAAGCCTTCAAAACGTCCGCAGGCCACATAGGCCAGGTCTGTCGCCGCCGAGCCCATGCGGCGTATGCCGTGGCAGTTGCCCATGAGGAATCCGAGAAGCTGCAGGTATTTATCCATGAGGCTGAAGTCACTGTATGGAAAGCCAGTGGCCAGCAAGGCGTCGCCGAGATGACCTGCCGGCGACACATGGACGGGTGAACCGTTGAGGTAAGCACCGCCGTCGTGCCAGGCATAAAAACATTCACCCTTCATAACGTCGTACACCACCCCCGCCACGGTGGCATCACCGTCGAGCAGGGCGATGCTGACGGCAAACACCGGTATGGCGTGAATGAAGTTGGTGGTGCCGTCGAGCGGATCGACAATCCAGTTAAAACGTTTCCCTCTCTTATCGGTTGTGCCTTCCTCGACGATAAACCCTGCCTCGGGAACGATTTTGCCGAGGCCTTCCATCAAACGCTTCTCCGATGTGGTGTCAACGATCGTCACAAAATCATTGGGTCCCTTCAGACCGATATCCTCGCGGGTCAGCTTAGGCATCTCCGACTTGATGTATGCCCCCGTCTCCGCTGCCAGGTCACACACCTGCCTGCAAATATGTTCAACATTCAGTGTCATCTCTTAAGGATTTTGATTTTATACCTGTACCGGAAGAACCATATACCCGTAATGCCTAAAATGATCAGGAAAAGAGCAATGAATTGGGCCTGTGTCATCACCATTCCCAGAAAATGATGTTTTATGTTGACACGGATATGCTCGATAAGAAACCGCTCGATACCATTGAGGATGAGATATATAGAGAACAAATGCCCCGGAAAGACGAGTTTCTTGCGTATTATCCACAGGATGATAAAAATGATAGTACCCATCACGGTCTCGTAAAAGGATGTCGGGTACACAGGTTGTGTCAGGACATAGCAGTGTTCGCCGTTGCAGTTGGAAATCCTGACACCCTCGTCCACCACATTATGCGGAAAGTTGAAGGCCCACATCCAGTCGGGCAGGAAGCTAAGCCAGTGGGGTTTGGGGGTGAGGTTGACGATGCCCCAGCAGCCGTCGCCGGAGAGCTGGCATCCGATGCGTCCGACGGCATAGGCCAGGATGAGAGCGGGGGCCACGGTGTCGGCGATATGGGGCCAGGGTATCTTGTGACGCTCGGCATAGAGAGCCTCGGCAAAGGCCGCCACGATGAGGCCGCCGTAAAAAGCCAGACCACTGAAAGAAAAGATGGTGCCGAGGGGATCGGTTCGGAGCTGGTCGAGGTGCTCGAAGATATCAAAGATCTTGGAACCGATAATACCGAAGATAGCGGCCACCAGCACGATGTTACCCGTCAGCTGATAGGGATGCACCGCCATCTCCTCCTGCACCGGCGGATGGAGCTGTGCCTTTTTTTTCTTGCGGTAATTGAGGTATACCGCTATGGCGGCAATGACGATGCCGCTCACCAAGCTGCCTTTGCCCGACAGGATGTACTCCTGCGGATGAGCGGCAAAGAAATCATACCGGGTGATCATGCCCACGACCTTCCATCCCAGCACGAAAGCCAGTATACCCGTATACAGCAGCTCGGTGAAAGATGGCGGTTTACCTTTCCACACTTTCTTGCGGGAGGCATGGATCACTCCTTCCTTCTCCTTGCGTTTCAGCTCCAACCACATGATGAAGGCCGCCACGAGAAAAGCCAGCGCGACAAAGAAACCATAGGTCTGGATGGGTAACCGCACCGACAGTCCGGTCAGGTAATGGATCAGGTCACTCAGTTTCGGAAACATAAACAAAATAATATTAAAGCATTAATCCACCTTACCCTGTGGTAGTCCCTTGTAAACATAATTCCCTTCCCCGTCCATGTCATTTAACACCACAGGGACGATCTTGTTTATCAGCCGTTCGTCATAAGGGGTCCTGACACGGATATAATTCTCCGTGAATCCGAACAGATGATCCTTGCAGGGATCGCTTTCGAACAGGACCCGGGTCAGGTGCCGGTGGTTTTTTTTATAAAAAGCTCTTTTTTTCTGTGCCGAGAGGTCATGCAGGCGTTCACTGCGTTCTTTGATGGTTCCGGGTGCCACCTGATCCGGCAGTTTCGCTGCTGCCGTGCCGGGGCGTTGCGAATAGGAAAAAACATGGGCATAGGAGATGTCCTTGTCGCTGAGAAACCGGAAGGTCTCCATGAAATGCTCTTCCGTTTCGCCGGGGAAGCCCGCGATGATGTCTACGGCGATGCAGCTGTCGGGCATGACCTTTCTGATCAGGCTGACCCTGCCGGCAAAATCACTGCTCCGGTAATGGCGGTGCATGGCTGCCAGGACAGGATCGGAGGCCGACTGCAGCGGGATATGAAAATGAGGCATGAACCTGCGCGAGGAGGCTGTGAAATGCACCATGGCATCGCTCAGCAGGTCGGGTTCGATGGACGAGATCCTGATGCGTTCAATGCCCTCCATGCTGTCCATTTCTTTCATCAGATGAAGCAACGTGGTGTCGTGGTGACGTCCGAAATCACCGATGTTCACGCCTGTCAGCACGATCTCTTTCACGCCTGCTCCGGCGATGTCGCGGGCAGCGGTGAGCACTTCTTTAACAGTGGCGCTGCGGCTGCGGCCACGTGCCAGGGGCACGGTGCAATAGCTGCAGAAATAATCGCAGCCGTCCTGTATCTTCAGGAACGACCGGGTCCTGTCGGCCAGCGACCAGGAGGGGATAAAAGATCCCTCGCCGGCGACAGTGAGGGCGTCATCGGTCACCGTCTGACCCGTGTCGAGCTGTTCCAGGTAGTGACCGAGGCGGTATTTCTCGCGGTTGCCCAGCACCAGGTCCGCCATGCCCTGCACCCTGAGCTCCTGCGGTCGCAACTGGCCATAACAGCCCAACACCACCACGGCCGCGGCGGGATTTTTTTTCCTGGCCTGACGGATGCCCTGACGGCATTTCTTCTCGGCAGCAGAAGTCACGGCACACGAATGGATCACGTAAATGTCGGCTTTCTCCCTGAAATCAATGATATCATAATGCTCCGGCGACAGGCTTCGCATGATGGCCGACGTCTCGGCATAGTTAAGCTTGCATCCGTAAGTGTGTACGGCTATTTTCTTTTTATCCATCGCTGCAAAGGTACAATATTAAACCTTATTACACGGGTCATGGCCGGGAGCGGCAGTGGATGCTATCGGGAGAAACGCTGCAGCACAATGCCTCCTATAATGAACCCCAGTCCCGCAAGGGTATAGCCCATGATGCGCTCACCCACGAACAGGGCCACGAACAGCAATGACAGAAATGGGGAGATGAAGATGAGATTCGACACCTTGGCGGTGGTCGCCGATAAGCGCAGGGCCTTCAGCCATACGACATAGGTGATGCCCATCTCGAACAGCCCGATATAGGTGACGCCCAGCAGGCCTCGCCAGCCGGGGAAGCTTAGTCCTTCATACAGTGTGGTGGCCAGTAAGAGGTAGCAGAAACCGAAGGAGAAGTTGAGAAAAAGCTTCGGCACCTCTTCACGTTTGTCTTTCACGTTGAATATCCAGTACAGGGCCCACACGATGGTGCTGCCCAGGGCCAGCACCACACCCGTCAGGTTGGTGAAATGCAGCCGGGTGAAATCACCCTGCAAGGTGATGATTACCACCCCAGCAAAACTGATGAGCAGCGCCACGATGCTCATCACACCTATCCTTTGCCGCAGGATGGGAATGGAGAGCAGCACCAGCGTCATGGGCCAGACATAGTTCAGCACAACAGCCTCCTGCGCCAGCAGGATGTCATAGGCACGCAGCAGGATGACATAGTAGAGGAAAGGATTCAGTAAACCCAGACCCGCGGAACGCAGCAGATCGTGGCCGGCGAGATGCCGTAACAGGGCCAGCCTGCCCTGGAGGATGAGAATGATGAATAGGGCTGCGACAGAGACAAAAGAAGAAAAAAGTACAAGATGTAAAAAATCGACCGTACGCAGGGTCAGCTTAAAGGCCGAGCCGATCGTTGACCAGAACAGGACAGCGGTCAGTGCACAGAGATAAGCTTTGGTCTGGTTTTTCATTGTATCCTTTCAGACGGCAATTTAAAAATTTTGCACTTTATCCCGGAGCATGACCGTAAATATTTATAGATTTGTCAGATAAATATAAAATGCTATATCCATGAAGAAGTTAGGTGTGGTGGCTTTCGGCGGCAATGCGCTCATCACGGGCAACCAGAAAGGCACCATCGGCGAGCAGGAGGCCAATGCCTATCAGACTTGTGAAAGGCTGATGATGCTCATCAACAGGAACTACGACTTGGTCATCACCCATGGCAACGGCCCCCAGGTGGGTAACATCCTTGAGGCCAACGCTGCCGGCTATAAGATGTACGGCATCCCCGAGATGCCCTTGGACATCTGCGTGGCTTACTCCCAGGGCTTCATCGGATACATCATGGAGCAGCAGCTGCGTAACGTCCTCAAGGTGCATGACATCGACAGGGATGTCATCACCATCGTGACACAGGTGCTGGTCAACAAGGATGATCCGGCTTTTGCCGACCCCACCAAGCCCATCGGGCCTTTCTATACAAAAGAGGAAGCTGGGCATATAGCGAATATTACGGGTTCGCGTTTCGCCGTGGATCCGCAGGGGCGTGGTTACCGCCGCGTGGTGGCGTCACCGAAGCCGCTGGTCATATGGAACACCAAGACCATCGAACGCATAGCCAGAGAGGGACAGATCGTCATCGCCGTGGGCGGCGGCGGCATACCGGCATTCTATGTCGCCGAGAACAAGCTGCAGGGCATCGACGCCGTCATCGACAAAGATCTGGCGTCGGCACTGCTGGCATCACAGATACGCGCCCACCGTTTTTTCATTCTCACCGACGTGCCCAAGGTGTGCCTGAACTTCAACACACCGCAGGAAAAAGCCATCGACCGCATGACCATAGCCGAAGCGAGGCGTTATCTCGACGAGGGTCACTTCCCCGAGGGCAGCATGGCGCCCAAGATCAGGGCGGCCATCTATTTCGTGGAGCACAGCGGTCAGGATACCATCATCACCAAATCGACACTGCTTGGAGTGGACGACGGCGGCACACGCATCACAATGGTGTGAGGATGATTGGTTGATGAGATAATTAGTTGATGTGTTAATTGATAAACAACTATTTAAAGTATGAATTTACATAACAGAAGTTTTTTAAAGGAGTTGGATTTTACACCCGAAGAACTCATGTATATCCTCGACCTTGCCGCGGACCTGAAGCAGGCCAGGAAGAGCGGTACCGAGGTGCAGCATCTGAAAGGCAAGAGCATCGCGCTAATTTTTGAGAAGACCTCCACGCGCACGCGCTGTGCCTTTGAGGTGGCGGCTTATGACCAGGGGGCCCACGTCACCTACCTTGAACCCACGGGGGCTCAGATAGGGCATAAGGAGACGATGAAAGACACGGCACGTGTCCTGGGCCGCATATACGACGCCATCGAGTACCGTGGTTACGGCCAGGCCGTCGTCGAGGAGCTGGCACGTTATGCGGGCGTGCCCGTATGGAACGGTCTCACCGATGACTATCACCCCACGCAGATGCTGGCCGACCTGATGACCATGCGCGAACATGCCGGCAAGCCGTTCAACAAGATCGCCTTCGCCTACCTCGGCGATGCCCGTAATAACGTCGGCAACTCATTGATGGCCGGCGCCGCCCTCATGGGTATGGACTTCAGGGCTGCCGCACCGCTCTCATGCCACCCCGCCAAGGCTCTCACAGACCGCTGCCGTGAGATAGCCGCCATGACTGGCGCCCGCATCCTCATCACCACCTCCGTGGATGAAGCCGTGAAAGGGGTTGATTTCCTCTATACCGATGTGTGGCTGTCGATGGGTGAAGCCAAAGAGCTGTGGGAGCAGCGCATACGCGAGATGTTGCCATACCAGGTTAACAAAACGGTGCTGGAGAAAACGGGTAACCCCCGGGTGAAATTCATGCACTGCCTGCCCGCTTTTCACAACAGGGCCACGAAAGTGGGGGAGGATATCTTCAGGAAATATGGCGTGGAAGCCATGGAGGTGACCGACGAGGTGTTCGAATCGGATGCTTCCATCGTCTTCGACCAGGCCGAGAACAGGCTGCATACCATCAAGGCGGTGATGGTGGCCACGCTGGGTTGAAGCACCTCACCCCAACCCCTCTCCTCAAGGAGAAGGGCTTGAAATAATATCTTATAAATTTTAATTAAACCCGAAATGAATCCCCCTCTTCTCTTTTAGGAGAAGGGGTAGGGGGATGAGGTGCTTGCAACCTGTAACCTGCAACCCAATTTCTCCCTGAAAATATTTTTCGCACTTTCCTTGCTTTCAGCAAAATTCTGACTTAAATTTGTTTGTTATTTCATTAACAATGAAAAAAGTCATACCCATCGTATCATCGCTCATTCTGGTGATGGGATTAATCAGTTGCATAGGTATGATTTTCAGCCCCGTGTTTGCGTATATCACGGTCATTCTGCTGGGCTGTTCACTGCTTTTTTATGCAGTGGCCAACGGTTGCTGCTGGGTGGCTGAGTGGCGGATGAAACGGCGGCAGGTTAATATCCGGGCCGCATGACGGGCATCATGCTTTTTGACGTTGCTCCCTAATCCTTGATCTTTTACCTCTGCGTTCACGCAAATAAAAGATACGGGCTCTTCTTATAACACCTCTTTTATTGACAACGATCTCCTCGATATATGGTGATGAAATGGGAAAAATTCGTTCCACACCCACATTTCCCGATATCTTACGCACGGTGAAGGTCTCCGTGGGTCCTTTGCCGGCGCGCTGCAGCACCACACCCTGAAAACTCTGTATGCGTTCCTTGTTGCCTTCGATGATCTTGTACTGTACGGTTACCGTATCGCCTGCTTTAAAGGACGGAAACTGCTTGACCGGGATCTGACTTTCAACGTATTGTAACAATTCATTCTTTCCCATTGCCCTGGCTGTTATAAAGATGCATTCCTCAAAAAGAGGTGCAAATATACAGGTTTTTTTTTATTTGGTGCAACGGGAGGAGGAAAATTTGAGCGAAAACGGGATATTAGCTGCAAGTGCCAGGCCTCAAGCTGCAAGCTTCATCGCGCCAAGTTAAACCCGTGAGAGAAGTAAAAGAAATGTTCTTTGAAACCGACTACCGGATACCTTCAGGTAGACAATCCTGCGATGAAACGGTGGAAAATCAGCTCCATGAAAGCCATCAAGTTGGGGGAAATCTGAATACGGAGCTGCACTTTAGAAACACAACGTGGACACGTCGTACAGATCTGTGGGGGAACGGGGAGGTAACGAACCCCTCTACCCGGAAGAGGATATAAGATTAACGATTAACGATATATGATCTTTGATTTGGATTTTGTGATTTATTTGTGATTTGTGGTTTGTGGTTTATTCCCCCAGCATCTCCGGCCGTCTCTCCCGTGTCCTCTCCAGTGCCTTCTCGTAGCGCCATTGCGCGATCTCTTTTTCGTTTCCCGATAAAAGTATGTCGGGCACTTTCATGCCCCGGTATTCGTAGGGGCGTGTGTACACGGGTGGCGACAGCAGGCCGTCCTGAAACGAGTCGCTGAGCGCCGATATCTCGTCGCCGAGCACGCCGGGTATGAGTCGTATGACTGCGTCGCAGAGCACCAGCGCCGCCGGCTCACCGCCCGACAGGACATAGTCGCCGACGGACAGCTCACGGGTGATGTAGCGCTCGCGGACACGGTCGTCGACGCCCTTGTAATGGCCGCAGAGGAGCAGGAGGTTATTAAATGTCGACAGGTGGTTGGCGGTGTGCTGGTCCAGCAAGGGGCCGTCGGGTGTCAGGTAGATGATGTCGTCGTAACGGCGTTGTGATTGCAAGGCTTCGATGGCGCGGGCGATGGGCTCCACCATCATGACCATTCCGGCACCACCGCCATACGGGTAGTCGTCGACGCTGCGCCGCCTGTCGGTCGTGTAATCACGCAGGTCATGGAGAGTGATGGTGACATGGCCCTTGTCGACGGCCCGTTTGATGATGGAAGCCTCGAAGGGGCTGCGGAAGAAACCGGGGAAGATGGTCAGGATGTCGATGTGCATGGCAGGGGTAGTTTATTATTTTGATAAAGGTACGGTAAAAAGATTAACTTTGCGGGTGGTCACCTTGTTGAATGTTTACAGAAGCAAAGTAAGTAGGGAATCGGTGATGCCAGGGTTTATTATAACCACAGAGTGCACAGAGGACGCAGGGGATGATTTATGAATTACACCGCGCTTCAGCGCGGGGTAAACACAATAACACAAACCCGGGGCTTTAGCCCGAAACCTGAAATGACACGATTATATACGATATTTCTTACCTTGTCTCTGGTGGTTTTTTCTCCTTCTTTTTCGGAGGCCAAGACCTGGCTCATACACTTCAGGGACAAGAATAATTCGCCATATAGTCTGGATCACCCGGAAGCTTTCTTGTCGCAGCGTGCGCTGGAGCGGCGGCAGCGGCTGGCTGTGGCCCTTGACGAGCGTGACCTGCCGGTGACGCCGTCGTATGTGCAGGCTCTGAGGGATATGGGAGGAGAGGTGCTGGTGGTCTCCAAATGGCTCAACTTGGTCATTGTGGTGATGCCCGGCAGTGTCACCGCCGGCGACCTGCAGGCGCTGCCTTTCGTCGGCGCCGTCACCGATGCCACGGGTATGCGGCCGGGCAGGGGAGGGGTGAGCCCTTTTCTGGGTGCCGAGACTTTCATGCCGGCGACGCCGGAGCAAAGGGTTGCCAATGGCACTTCCCTGGACTATGGCGCCTCCTATAACCAGATCGCCATGATTCACGGCACGGGCTTGCACGACAGGGGCCTGCGCGGCCAGGGCATGGTCATCGCCGTCCTCGACGCCGGCTTCTGGGAGGTCGATGCGCTGCCCGCCTTCGACACGCTGTGGTCGTACCACCGCGTCCTGGGCACTCGTGATTTCGTCGACCCCGGCGGCGGTGACGTCTACGCCTCCACCATACACCAGCATGGCATGATGGTGCTGTCGACCATGGGCGGTAACCTGCCCGGCGCCATCGTCGGCACGGCTCCCGACGCCTCTTACTATCTCATACGCACCGAAGATGCCGACGCCGAGTACATCATGGAGGAGTACTTCTGGGTGGAGGGCGCTGAGTACGCCGACAGCCTCGGCGCCGACATCATCAACTCATCGCTCGGTTACACTGTTTTTGACGATCCGGAGTGGAGCCATACCTATGCCGATATGAACGGCCACACGTGCCCCTCCACCCTCGGTGCCGAGGTTGCCGCCACCCGCGGCATGGTGGTGTGTAACAGCGCCGGCAACTCAGGCAGCTCTCCCTGGATGTACGTGGGTGCTCCCGCCGACGGTGACAGCGTCTGCAGCGTCGGCGCCGTCGACGCCGACGGCATCTATGCCGCCTTCAGCTCCCGTGGCCCCACCGCCGACGGCCGTCTCAAACCCAACGTCGCGGCACAAGGCCAGGGCACCGTCGTCGCTTCACCACAGGGCAGCATATGGAACGGCAACGGCACCTCCTTCTCAGCACCCATCATCGCTGGCATGACGGCATGCCTGTGGCAGGCACATCCCACTTTTGACAACATGACCGTCATCAGGACCATACAGCAAAGCAGCAGCCAGTACAACAATCCTGATGACTACCTGGGTTTCGGCATACCTGACTTTGAGAAAGCCGATTCCATCCTGACGGTGCTGGAGCAGCAGGGGAAAAACAAAAACCTGCTGACAAGACTCTACCCAAACCCTTTCGCGTATTATATTGAGCTGGAGCTGAATCTCACGTTACAGCAGGAACTGCGTACTGATATTATTGATGCGACAGGATGCATTGTTTTTTCCGGGACCATACGTGCCTATCCCGGGATATCTGTCCTTACCATCGGCGGCCTGGGCGGCCTCAGCGGGGGTATTTACATCGTCCGCATCACCGGCGCTGAGAACACCGCCACACGGAAACTGATAAAAAAATGATGGTCTGAAAAGTAATTCCGCTTCAGGAAATGAAAAGAGGTCATATTAAAAGAGATCATTTTTATTCTCACAGATTCAGACAAGAAGTAATTAGTCTCTCACTATGAGACAATTAAACCCCCATAAGAATAATTTACCAAATGAAGTTATATAAGAGTATTGGAGTGTAAGTTGGGTTAAAAATATCTCCTTTTCAAATCGCTGGATGATTTAGATTGGTAAATATTAAATTCATAATTCAGCATAAATTCATGTGATCCCTGGGATTGACCGGCAAATTTGCTGATATAAGTATCGTATGAATAGCCCAGTCGTAAATGTTGCCCGATGTTAAACTCCGCAAGGAAGACAATGGCATTACGTTGTGTCCTGTAGGAGATACCCAGCCAGAAAATATTGCCAAATAGGGCACTGGCTGTGAAATCAATATTCATTGGAGCCACCGCCGTATATTTCATCAATACCGAAGGTTTCAGTACAAGCCAGGTATTGACGGGAAAAGCATAGCCACCCATCAGATAAAAATGTCTAGCCAGGGTAGTGAAAGTATAGCTGCCCGAAATATCACCAACAGTCATAGTGTTTTCAAACAGGTGTTTTGAGGATATACCTATATAATAATTATCACTGTAAAAGTAAATCCCCAAATTGGCATCAGGTTTAATTTTACCTTCTATCCTGTCGGCAAAGGCAATGTCGTTATCCGAGTAAGGATTGGTTTTATCCCAGTCGATATGCATCTTATGCAGACCGAGGTCAATACCGAATGCCAGGCGTTTATTTTCACCAAAAAGGATACGATAGGCATAATTCAGGTCGAGTCCGTCATCATGCAAAGGTCCCTGCTTGTCACTATATATGTACATCCCTAATGCAAGCTTTTCATTGCGTAAGGGTGTATGTGCGGCGAAGGTAAGGGTCTGTGGTGCACCGGGAAAACCCACCCATTGATATCTATCATCAAGGGTTGCTGATAACACATCGCGGCTTCCTGAATAAGCCGGATTAATGACCAGCATATTAAACATGTATTGACTATATAGAGCATCTTGCTGGGCCAGTGAATTCAAGCCGGCGATAAGCAATAAAAAGGTGAGTATCTTCTTCATTTTAAATTGAATTTTATGGTCTCTTTTCATTAATTTGGACTAATTACATAAATCCATCCTTTATAAATATAATTCGGATGATACACCTTCAGAATGTAATAGTATACTCCTGAGGGAACGATTTTATTATCTTTCTCTCGCCTGCAATCCCAAGCATTAGTTTGGTTATTATAGTTTTTGAATTTAGCTATTTCATCGCCCCATCTATTGTATATATATAGTTCATTTTCAGGATATTCGGAGATATCACCGATGATGAGAACATCATTTATTCCATCTCCATTGGGGGTAAGGACATTATAAACATTAGGAGTGTTTAGCTCAAGAACCTGAATATAAACCATAGCAGTATCACACAGAACCGGGAATCCATTATCACACATCTCGTAACAAAATTCATCAGGACCGACGTAATCGGTAATGGGTGTGTATGTGATGCTCATATCTGGATTTACAGTTATCAAGCCATGGGAAGGCTCAAGGCATATCGAGGTAATTTTCAGAGTGTCCTCAGGATCAAGAAGTAAATCATTGGCTAAGGGGTAGAAGATGGAAGGTTTATTAATATAAGCTGTGTCGTAATCATCCACAGCAACATCACGGCTGTTGGTGAAGTCGACATATATGACTACTTGGCCGATGCTGCAATATCCATGCATGTCGCATATCTCGTATTCGAAGGTCTCCCATCCGAAGAAATCATTCGCCGGGACATAATTGATCGTGCCATTGGCTGTATCAATCGAATAAGTACCATGTTCCGGTGGGGTGTACATAGTGAGGGTTGTGTTGTCGATATTATTTTCGCATGTTACGTCATTGACCAATACATTGATCTCGATCGGGATGCCCTGAGAAGTTAATACCGAGTCGGGGTGAGCCAGAATAGGCGACTCAACTGTTACCAAGAAGTTACAGGAGTCGGAGTTACCATAGATATCGGTTATATTGTAAGTTACTGTTGTGATACCGGTGGAATATATTCCCGAGGCATCAGTGGTGCCGTTATAATTATTGGCAAAACTGGCCACGCCACAATTGTCGCTGGTTTCTGGTACAGGAATGCTTACATACATATCACACTCTCCAGGTTGAGTCACCTGTAAAGGCACATCTGGACATGTAATGACCGGCTTCTCATTATCGTATACTCGGATTGTCTGAGAGCAGGTTGCCGTATTTCCGGCTGCATCTTTGACCGTCCACGTGATAATCGTCTCGCCCAAAGGATAAGGATCTGTCAGGGCAAAACTGTCGCTTCTCACCCCGGTAATATCCGTGACAGGATTGGTGCAATTATCGTGGGCGTCAGGAACACCTGGATCGACGGTAGCATTGCATTTTCCGGCGTCTGCCGTAACATTAAGCAAATCGGGCGGACAAGTGACCGTAGGTTTTTCATTGTCGATGACCATGATGGATTGAACACAAGACCCGGTATTACCGGACTGGTCTGTGCCTGCCCAGGTGATAGTCGTCAAACCGGCAGGATAGGGATCACTTAACGGCAATCCGTCACTTCTGACTCCTTCTATCGTAACACCTTCCGGACAGTTGTCAGAGGCAGTAGCGATACCTGGATTCAATGATGCATTACAGGTACCTGGATCTACCGGAACATTCAGTATATCGTCGGGACAGGTAACAAGTGGTGCTTCCTCATCCGTCACCGTTATGTTGAAGGCGCAAGTGGTCGTGTTGTCGTAATTATCAGCAACCGTGAAGGTAACAACAGTTGTTCCTCTGGGATAGACATCAGAAGCGTTGGCAGTTCCATTATAATCATTAGTAATTGATGCAACTTCACAATTATCGCCAAACACCGGTGTCGGCACAGTAATGTAAGCCGTACATTGTCCGGAATCATTCACCTGAACGATGTTGTCTGGGCATGTAATAAAGGGAGGTTGATTATCGGTTATTGTAATATTGAAATTACATGTAGCCGTATTTCCTGATTCATCAGTTATGGTCCATTTGACATTTGTAATTCCTAAAGGAAATTCTGCTCCTTCAAGGGATGATGAATTGTTGTAATTATTTATCAAGGAAGCTATAGAACAGTTGTCTCCCGAAGCCAACGGATCGAACTCCTCTCCCTGAACAGTGTAAAAACACATCATGGAATCGGTATTCCTTGTTTGATCACCAATGCAGGTGATAGTGGGATTTTCATTGTCACTCACGGTAACGTTAAAGGAACATGAGGCCGTATTACCATTGCCATCGGTGACCGTCCAGGTAATTGTAGTGATTCCAACGGGCAATTCCGCTCCTTCAAGTGAATTGCTCCCATTAAAATTATTAACTACAGACTGGATAATGCAGTTATCATTGACCGACAATGGATCGAATTCAGTTCCCTGAACAATATATGAACAGACTCCAGCAGAGGTATTCCTCAATTGATCATCACTGCAAATTATTGTGGGCAATTCATCATCACTCACCGTAATATGAGATATGCAGGTTGATGTGTTACCACTGCCATCCGAAGCAGTCCATATCACCGTTGTAAGACCGACGGGGAATAAGGCACCATTCAAGGAGCTGCTGTCATTATAATCATTTACGACAGTAACTACCCCGCAATTATCACTGACTACAATAGGGTCAAATTCGTTACCTGTAACTTGGAAATAACATTCATTTGGACTGGTTCCTGTCGTCAGATCACTTTGACAGGTGATCACAGGAGCCTGACTGTCATTTACAGTAACACTAAATGAACATGTGGCCGTATTTCCAGAACCATCGGTCACTGACCAAGTTATATTGGTTACTCCTTGTGGTAACTGAACCCCGGCAAGAGTAGCGCTATTGTTGAAGCTATTTGAAATCGACGCGATGCTGCAATTATCACTCACCGAAACTGGGTCAAATTCAGTGCCTTGAACTGTATAAAAACAGGCGTCGGGATCCATATCCTTGGTCTGGTTGCCAATACAAGTAATGAGCGGATGTTCATTATCCGTTATTGTAATGGTCATTGTACATGTTGCCGTATTACCCGATGGGTCGGTAACCATCCATGTGACCATGGTGCTACCCAACTGGAAGACAGCTCCGTCAAGAGTATTTTCACCATTGAAATCATTGCTCACAGAGGCTATGCTACAATTATCACCAACTGTGACCTGGTCTAATTCATCACCCTGTACGGTATAAGTGCAAATACCGGGATCTGTAACCCTTGTGATGTCACCAGCACATGTAATGGTTGGATTCTCACCATCCCAAACTGAAACAGGGAATGAACATGAAGATGTGTTGCCGGCCTGGTCGGTGACGGTCCATTGTACAATGGTTTGTCCTTGGTTGAAGATGGCACCGGCCAACGTTTGTGAGTCATTATAATCATTCACAAGAGAGGCAATTTCGCAATTGTCGGTCGCACTTAATGGATCAAATTCAGTCCCTTGAACAATGTATGTACAGGTTCCGTTATCTGTACTCTTGTATTGGTCATTAACACATGATATCTGAGGTGCCTCAGTATCATTTACAGTTATACTTTGCTGACATGTTGATGTATTTCCCGAAGCATCGATAACAGTCCAAATAACAGTGGTCACACCGACCGGGAATTGCTCAGGAGCATCGTTGGTGACCGATGCCACACCGCAATTATCGCTTGTTACCGGGCTACCGAGATCAACGCCAGTGGCAAAGCACTCTCCTTCATCGGCATCAACCGTGATATCGGCAGGGCATGTGATTGTGGGATTCTGATTGTCATTCACCGTGACCGTCTGCTGACAAGAAGCACTGTTGTCTGCATCGTCAGTGACGGTCCATGTGACCGTGGTCACACCTACCGGGAATTGTTCCGGAGCATCGTTGGTGACCGATGCCACACCACAATTATCGCCTGTCACCGGAATGCCCAAATCAACACCCGTTGCAAAGCATTCGCCTTCATCTGTATTAACCGTGATATTGTAAGGGCAGATGATTGTGGGATTCTGGTTGTCATTCACCGTGACCGTCTGCTGACAAGAAGCACT
>CAZVNP010000031.1:0-35706 GCA_964628285.1 uncultured Lentimicrobiaceae bacterium | reverse complement strand
GGTGCCGGCGGGGTGCTGAAACTGACCCTGACGGCTTTCATAGTTTACATCGGCGTTCAGTGGTGGGCCAGCTGGTACCCCGGCGCTGAGCCCGGCGGCGGCGGTTATATCGCACAGAGGATGATGTCGGCAAAAAATGAGAAACACTCCGTGCTGGCCACCCTGTGGTTCCAGATCGCTCATTTTACCGTCCGTCCCTGGCCCTGGATACTCGTTGCCCTGGCCACATTGGTGCTTTACCCCAATGAACCGGACAAAGGAGCTGCCTATGTGATGGTGATACGCGATGTTCTGCCTTCGGGGCTGGTCGGGTTTTTACTTGCCGCTTTTCTGGCTGCCTATATGTCGACCATCGCTTCACAGACCGTTTGGGGGACATCCTATATCATCAACGATTTGTTTAAACCGTTTATCAGGCCTGATGCGAAAGAACGTTATTATGTGGCCATGTCCAGGATCACCACATTCATTCTTCTTTTTCTTTCGCTTATTATGACCACGCAGTTCAGCCGGATCAGCGATGCGTGGAGGTTTATCCTGGCCTGCAGCGCCGGCATCGGCCCTGTTCTGATCCTGCGGTGGTTCTGGTGGCGCATCAATGCCTGGTCGGAGCTCTCGGCCATAATCGCACCCTATGCCGTTTATCCTGTCCTGAAATATTATGGCATCGGCTATGAAGAGAGCCTGTTGATCATCGTGGCATGGTCGACAGTGGTGTGGGTCACCGTTACTTTTCTTACCAAACCGACAGGTGCGGAGAAACTGGCCTCATTTTATGCCAAAGTGCATCCCGGAGGGTGGGGGTGGAAAGCCGTTTCGGAGAAAATGCCCCTGGTGAGAAGCGACTCCGGTTACCGTTATTTATTTGTTAATTGGGCTGCAGGGTGTGCCATGGTCCTTTTCTTTCTCTTCGGCGTCGGCAAGATCATCTTCAGGGACTATCTTTATGCCGCTATATACCTGGCCGTGGCGCTGGCTTGCGCCTGGCTGATATTCAGGAACATGAAAAAAATAGGCTGGGAAAAAGTCACCGCCTGAACATCACCGTTTCCTCATAAAAAACAGATACTGGCTCAGGATCACCAGGAAGAGGGTGAACACCGTGCTAAGCGCGGCCCGGAGAAGCGTGGAAAAGAATTGTGCAAAACTGAAAACCTCGAGGTAGAACAGGACGAGATGATGTAAAAAGATCAGGATAAGGGAGTAAGATAAAAACCAGCGGAATCCGATATCCCGTATCCCGGGCTCCATATTGGACTCAAATTCCCGTGGCGTGGTGACCAGGCGGATAACCAGAGGCCTGCAAAAAGCCATGAAAACCGACGCGGCTGCATTCATACCTTGCATGTTGGAAAAAATATCAACACTGAACCCGATTAAAAAAGAAGATATCAGCAACAACCATCCCGGCGTTTCAAAAGGCAAAATCAAAATGAAGAGAACGTAAAGGTAAGGGTTAATATACCCGCTGAAATTGATACGGTTCAGGACGAGTACCTGCAACAATACCAGGACGACGAAAATGAGCACATATTTAAGATAACGCCTCATGTTATTCTTGTCCCCCGTATTTGATCATTTGATGTCCGCTTACTCCTCATTCCTTGAAGAGCCTTTGATTTCGTCAAATTCACCTTTAAACAGGTTGGTCACCACTTCAACATACGACAGCCGGTTATAATCAACTGAGAATCTGATCCTGATCTGATAAAAGTTATTTCCCTCGACGAGTTTATAATCATCGATGGTGCCGATGTCAATACCTTCGGGGAAGATATAGGAATAACCGCTTGTCACGACGGTGTCGCCGATATTTATCCTGACATGGCCGGGGATATCTTTCAACGTGCCATAGTGCTGATCGGGTCCATCCCAGACGACAGTGCCGTTTTGGTTGGATTTCCTGATTTTGGCGCTGATATGTGTCTGGGAATTCAATACCGACAGCACGGAGCAGAAATCCCCGGAGGCTTCCCTGACAATACCGACGATACCCTCAGGGGCGATCACGGCCATTTCCTTAGTGATGCCCTGCCTGCTACCTTTATTCAGGATAAGGTAATTATTCCTTTTGTTCACGGAATTGCTGACCACTTTAGCTGAAATATAACGGTATTGCTGTGCGTATACTGTATCGTTGATGGTGTAGGAGTCCATGTTACGCGCCATGTAGGATTCTTTCAGGAGGGCATGAAGCCTGGCATTTTCCTCGGCCAGCATTTTATTCGTTTTACTCAGCGAGAAATATTCCACCACCTTATTGAAGCCTTCATATATGCGTCCGGTCGCCTTGTTGCTGCTTTTGATGATAACTGACCGCTGATAATATGAATGGTTCACAAGAATAATGAATGCCAGTATCTCAAGTATGACAAAGAGAAAGAAAAAATAATTTCTGCGTATGAATCTGAGGAGGTTTCTCATTGTCTCAGGGTGACTGTGGCTTGCCGGGGGTGCAGGCCGTCATCATTTGATCAGGAACGGGAACTTATTAAAATTTTTCAGAGCTATGCCTGTGCCGCGGGCGACGGCTCTCAGGGGGTCGTCGGCCACATGCACGGGTAATTTCGTTTTCAGGTGGAGGCGTTTGTCGATGCCGCGCAAGAGGGAGCCTCCTCCGGCCATGTATATGCCGGTACGGAAGATGTCGGCAGAGAGTTCCGGCGGGGTCATTTCGAGTGCATTCAGCACGGCGGCCTCTATTTTAGCTATGGATTTATCCAGTGCATAGGCGATCTCCGCATAATTAACTTTTATTTCTTTGGGAATGCCGGTGAGCATATCCCTGCCCTGCACGGCAAAATCATCGGGCGGGTTGTCGATTTCGCTGAGAGCGGCCCCTACTTCAATCTTGATGCGTTCGGCGGAACGTTCACCGATGTTAATGTTATGCTGTTTGCGCATGTATTCCTCGATGTCGCTGTTGAGGTCATCGCCGGCGATGCGTATGGATTTGTTGTTGACGATACCTCCCAGGGCGATGACGGCGATCTCCGTGGTTCCTCCCCCGATATCGATGATCATGTTTCCCGTAGGTTCCAGTACGTCGATGCCGATGCCTATGGCTGCGGCCATGGGTTCATGGATGAGCCTGACTTCCTTGGCGCCGGCCTGCTCGGCTGAGTCTTTGGCGGCGCGCTCCTCCACTTCGGTGATGCCGGAAGGGATACAGATGACCATTTTCAGGGCCGGGGGAAAGAGGGTGCTTTTGATGCCTATCATCTTGATCATCTCGCGTATCATGATTTCGGCAGCCTGAAAGTCAGCGATGACACCGTCGCGCAACGGCCGGATGGTCTTGATGTTCTCATGCGTCTTGCCATGCATCATCATGGCTTTCTTGCCCACGGCAATCACCCGTCCTGAGCTGCGCTCGATAGCCACAATGGACGGCTCATCGACGATGACCCTGTCATTATAAATGATGATCGTATTGGCTGTGCCAAGATCAATAGCAATTTCTTTGGTCAGAAAAGAGAACAGTCCCATATCATAATCTCATTTGTTCATCCGCTCACTTGAAAAAACGGCTTTACTGCATCAATGTTTAAAATGCCTGGTACCGGTAAAGACCATGGCGAGGTCATACTGGTTGCAATAATTGATGGAATCATTATCGCGTATGGATCCACCGGGTTGGACGATGGCCGTGATACCTGCTTTGCCGGCAATCTCGACGGAATCGGCAAAGGGGAAAAAAGCATCCGATGCCATGACAGCTCCTTTCAGGTCGAAGCCGAAAGTTTGAGCTTTCAGGATGGCCTGTTTCAGGGCATCGACACGCGATGTCTGTCCCACGCCACTGCCCAGCAGTTGTTTGTTCTTTGCCAGGACGATGGCATTGGACTTGGAATGCTTGACGATCTTGTTGGCAAAGATCAGATCGCTTGTTTCCTGAGCATTGGGAGTTTTCCCTGTCACCACCTGCAAGGCGTCAGCCGTTTCGCTCTTCAGGTCTTTCAATTGTTCCAGCACGCCGTTCAGCGCCGTTCTGAATTGAATATCAGGGAAATCATACGACTTCTTTTGCAGAAGCAAACGATTCTTTTTCGACATGAGCAACGTCAGGGCATTTTTTTCATATCCCGGGGCCAGGAGTATCTCAAAGAACAACTGGTTGATTTGTGTGGCCGTTTCCTCATCCACAACGGCATTTGTGATGATCACGCCGCCAAAGGCTGATACGGGATCGCCTGCCAGGGCATCCGTCCAGGCCTCGCGCAGCACCGGGCGGCATGCCAACCCACAGGCATTGGTGTGCTTGATGATGGCAACGGTCGTTTCATCAAATTCATTGAGCAGGTTGATGGCGGCATCCAGATCGCCTATGTTGTTGTACGAGATCTCTCTCCCGTGCAACTGGTCGAACGCCATGTCCAGATCGCCATAGAAAATCCCAGCCTGATGGGGATTTTCACCATAACGTAACGACCGCGCTTTTGTTATACTTTGTTTAAAGGCTTTTGTTTCATTATCGGCATTGAAATGCCTGAAGATACAGGTATCATAATGGGATGAGACATTAAAGGCCTGTGTGGCGAAATATTTCCTGTCCCGGAGAGAGGAATAACCTTTCTTTTCTTTTAAAAGAGCCAGAAATTCATCATAGCTGTCGGATGAGGCTATCACCAGCACATCCTTGTAGTTTTTTGCAGCTGCACGTATCAGTGAGATGCCTCCGATGTCAATCTTTTCAATGATCTCGGTTTCGTCACGGGTCGTCCTGACGGTCTCTTCAAAGGGATAAAGGTCGACGATGACCAGGTCTATTTCAGGAATGTCGAAATCATGAAATTGTTGTCTATCGGTTTTATTGTCCCTTCGGCCCAGTATTCCGCCGAATATCTTAGGGTGGAGGGTTTTGACCCTCCCGCCGAAAATGCTGGGATAAGAGGTCAGGGATTCAACGGAAGTGACGTTGATGCCAATTTTTTCAATGTAATCGAACGTTCCACCTGTTGAGATGATTCTGATGCCCAACTGGTCCAGGGCCCTCACTAAAGGCTCAAGGTTTGACTTGTGATAAACTGAGACGAGAGCGGTATTGATTCTTTTTGTGGTATCCATAGGTCAGCATAATAGAAATGCAATTTTATTAAAAAACAAGGCATGAAACAACGAAAAAGAGTCTTTTATTAATGTATTATTTTTATACTTTTACAGGCATCATGAATGAAATGGCTCCGGTTACAGGTTATGGTAACATTTAAATTATTTTACGAAAGCATTGTATTTGCCCTTAAGGCCATAGTCATCAATAAGGTGAGGACCATCCTGTCGCTTCTGGGCATCACTATCGGGATTTTCTCTATCATTTCCGTTTTCACCGTCTTCGATTCGATGGAGATAGCCATAAAAAAGAGCTTCGAGACCTTGGGTGATGATGTTCTTTTCATCACCAAATGGCCCCTGATAGGGGATGCCAAAATGCCATGGTGGAAATACTGGAACCGGCCGCAGCCTTCTGTCAAAGAAATGAAGGAGATACAGAAGCGAAGCCAGGGTACGGAGTACGTCACCACCATTCTTGATTTAAGCAAGACGGTGAGGTATGGCAGCCGTTACATCAACAATGCGTCCGTCACGGCCGTTTCGCAGGATTATAACCAGGTCATTCATTTTGAGCTGAGTGAGGGCCGGTACTTTACGCCCGTTGAGACGGTCAGCGGCAGGCCGGTAGCCGTTATAGGAAGCGATATCGCTTCCAACCTTTTTGAAAGCCTCGATCCGGTCGGTCACAGGATCACGCTGATGGGCAGAAAACTCGATGTGATTGGCGTTTTCAAGAAGGAAGGCAGTGATAATTTCGGTAACTCTCATGATAACGTTGTGCTGATACCAATTGAATTTGCAGGTGATTTGATCGATATGAGAAACACCGGAATGACCATCATTGTGAAAGCCAGACCCAATGTTTCAACGGATCAACTTAAGGATGAGCTGACAGGTATCATGCGTTCGGTGAGGAAGTTAAAACCGTCGGCCGAGAATAATTTTGATATCAGCGAGATCAGCCTGCTGACCTCTTTTGTGGATAATCTCTTCGGCGTGATCTCCATCGTCGGATGGATCATCGGTGGTTTTTCGCTTTTGGTCGGTGGCTTCGGCATAGCTAACATCATGTTCGTGTCGGTGAAAGAACGTACCGGTCAGATAGGCATTCAGAAATCCCTGGGTGCCAAGAGGTATTTTATCCTGATGCAGTTCATTTTTGAAGCCGTTTTCCTGTCGCTCATCGGGGGTATCGTAGGGCTCATTCTGGTGTTCATAGGCACCTACTTCGGCTCTGATCTGATAAAGATGGAACTGGTCCTGACCACCAAGAATATCATGATCGCCCTGGGCGTGTCGGGGTTTATCGGTTTTGCCTTTGGTTTTATCCCAGCTTATGCGGCTGCGCGTCTTGATCCCGTGAAGGCCATGCGCTCCACCTTTTAAGGGGCCTGACGCGTCAGATCATAAATCCGGAAATGATCATCCCCATATGACAGATGGTAGGGCAGATCCGGCAGTGAATCGGAGACAGATTTTTTATTCAGGAAAAGAAATTGACAACCTTTCCTCCTGAGACTGTCAAGGGTATGACCCTGGAAGATTTTGCCTGTTTCCATCGTCCAGCCTTTTCTGTGAGTGTAATAAATGTCAACGGGATTGTACCCCCCGTTGACAAGGATCCTGTCATGAGGGCCTGTGACCGAATCAGCGATCTTTTCCAGTCCTGTCAGGTACCTCATGTCGGGATGAATCCTGAAATCATGCTGCTGGTTGGCGATAGCCTCGATCATGACGGCGGCGAGCAGGCATGTCCTGAGCAGTGAACTTTTGATACCGGAGAGGGCATATCCCACGAATAACGCCATGACAGGCACATAGGGAATCACATAATAGCTGTGACGTGCAAAAGTGGCTCCGGCCTTTATCATGAAGATGATGAAAAGCAGGGTGGCAAGGCCTATGATACGGAGCATTAATTTTTCTTTCCTGATGAAGGCCAGGATGAGACCTGCGACAAATAAGGCCAGGGCTACAAAGGAGAAGAGAGCGGAGAAATAGAATTTTTCGGCGACACCACCGGCATGGGTCACAAGGTCGGAGAATCCCTTCCGGAAGGATTCGCCCATATAAAAATGCCAGAAACCAAAGGTGCTGACTAAGTGAGGAACCCAGAACAAATACCAGAGGCCTGCCATCAGCACGATCAGGAACCCCGTGATGACCACGGGCCATTTACGCTCTCCGGGGATCGTTTTATCAAATAAAGGGATGACCAGCAACCCGAGGAGATAGCCTGAAGGCAGTTTTGAAAGCGCTCCCAGGCCTGAGAAAACAAGGAATACAATCACCCGGTATAACTTGCCTTCCGTCATAAAAACCAAAGCGTAGTACATGCCGATGAGCATCAACGACATGCTGAAGGTGTCGGGCATGATCTTGCGGCCATACATGAACCATATTGAAACCAGAAGGCTCATGCCGGAGTAAAAGGCAACGCGGGGGGATATGAATTTTTTCAGGATGAGGTAAAAAAAATAGATCCCGAAGGAGGTGACGATAAGATTGATAAGCCGGCCGTACCAATGCTGAAATCCAAAAACCAGCGAGAGCAGGTAAATGGAATAGTTCAGCAGGGGAAATTCCATGCCGGTGATGCCTGTTTTCTCACCCGCCATATCCACCCTGGGGTAAAGGATGTCAGGATCGGTCTCCAGAAAATTCCTCGCCGCCATATTAACGGTAACCTGGCGCCAGATGTGGGCAGATTCAAGGGGTGGATTGGTGATGCCATATAACCTGACGATGAACAGGAGAACGATCCAGAAACGGATGTCGCCCAAGAGTGAAAATGGCTTGTGGAAAGCGTTTGAAAGCATACCCGACAAAGTTATAAATTTTCCTTTCTTTTTTCACTTGAGTTATCTATCTTTACCAGTGCAAAAGTGTGCGTATGAAAAAACGCTGGGTCATAAAGAAACTTGGTGATCCTGAGAAGGTTGATTATTTGGCCCAGGCACTGAATGTGGACCTTCCCATAGCACAGCTTCTGGTGCAACGTGGCATCCTGACCTTCGAGGATGCCAAAGAGTTCTTCCGGCCCGACTTCAACAGCCTCCACAATCCTTTTCTGATAAGGGATATGGATAAGGCCATTGACCGCATTGAGCTCGCCGTCAGCCGTAATGAAAAGATCCTGGTGTACGGCGATTATGATGTCGACGGGACCACGGCGGTGGCCCTGATGTACACTTTCCTGAAAGGATTTTATTCGCAGGTCGATTTTTACATCCCCGACAGGTACCTGGAAGGTTACGGCATATCTTACAAAGGCATTGATTTTGCCTACGAACACCAGTTCAAGCTGGTCATAGCACTGGATTGCGGAATAAAAGCCATTGACAAGATCCGCTATGCCAGGGAAAAAGGCATTGATTTCATTATCGGTGACCACCACCGTCCGGGCGATGTTCTGCCTGAAGCCTATGCCGTCCTCGATCCCAAACGCGTCGATTGCGCATACCCGTATAAAGAACTCTCAGGCTGTGGCATTGCCTTTAAAATGGTACAGGCTTATCATCTGAAAAAAAATAACTCCTGCACCGGTCTGGAGAAGTATCTCGATCTGGTGGTTGTCAGCATTGCATCTGATATTGTGCCCATCACGGGTGAGAACCGTATCCTGGCCTATCACGGATTAAAACTTATCAATTCCGATCCGCGGCCTGCCTTTGAAGCCATCCTTAAGTTTTGCAATATCACTCGCAATGAGGATAGGGATAATCCCTCCAATTTTATCTTCAACCGTGAGCTGACCATCAGCGACCTGGTCTTTCTCATCGGACCGCGCATCAATGCGGCAGGACGCATCGAAAGCGGCAGGAATTCCGTGGAGCTCCTCATCAGTGAGGATATCCGGTACGCCAACCAGCTGGCGGCGCAGATCGATACCTTCAATACCGAACGCAGGAATCTGGACTCACTGGCAACCCAGCAAGCCCTGGAAATCATCTCCAGTAATCAGGAACTGATTAACAGAAAAACAACGGTTGTCTACCACCCCGAATGGCACCAGGGCGTCGTCGGCATTGTCGCATCACGCCTCACCGATACCTATTACCGTCCCACCATCGTGCTGACCTCCGCCAACGGCCTCATCACAGGCTCGGCACGGTCGATTAAAGATTATGATATATATGAAGCCATCGATGCCTGCAGCGATCTGCTCGAACATTTCGGGGGTCATAAATATGCGGCCGGATTGTCGCTGAAACCGGAAAATCTTGAAAAATTCTCCGAACGTTTTGAGAATTATGTGATGAAGACCATCACTGACGAGATGCTGGTCCCCGAGATCGAGATCGATCTTAAGATCAACCTGAATGAAATCACCAATAAATTCTACCGGATCTTACGGCAATTTGCACCCTTCGGCCCGGGCAACATGAAACCTGTCTTCCTGACCAGCGGTGTGGCCGATACGGGTTATGTACGCAAGGTGGGCAAGAACCATCTGAAACTGACGGTGACACATCCCGAGATCAGGAGCTTCCCTTTTTCCGCCATCGCCTTCCAGCTTGGGGATTATTACAACTACATCGAAAAAGGACTGCTTTTCGATATCTGTTACCACGTCGAGGAAAACGAGTGGAATGGCAACATCATGCTGCAGTTGAATATTAAGGACATCGAACTGCGCGACCAGCCCGAGATCATATGATCCCCCTGCTTCAGTCTTGTCCGGCCTGACCGGCTCCTTCCTTTCTGATCCTGAATGACACGATGGTCATCAATATTCCGGCTATCAGTGAGCACAGGCCGATGATGATGACAACGGCTATGCCGGCCGGCAGCGGAATAAAGATCAGCAGGCATCCGAGGATGATGGCAAACAGGCTGGAGATAAGATAGAATGATTTATCGCTTATCTCACCGGTCCTGAAAGTAAGATGAAACACCTGGTAAATACCAACCAGAACGGCCCATATGCCTATCAGCCGCATGATGATCTGAAAAGTGGTCTTCGGAAAGGCTATGATCAGGATGCCCAGGACAGCATCGAGAATACCGGTCAGGATCAGAATCCAGTTTCGCGGATGTTTTTCCGTTGATATGCCGCCGATGACGGCAAGGGCAACACCTGCAATGAGCACGATGATGCCGAAAAAGCGCATCAGCCCTTCCAGGAATCCTTTGGGATTAAAGATGATGAATAATCCCAGAATGATAAATAAAATCCCGTTCAGGGTGAGGAACCACCAATTCTTGTTTCCAATTGATTTCATAGTACGGGTGTTTTAGTGTTAAAGGTAAAATATAAAATTGCTATCGGTTTGCCTTATCTGAAGGCGACGACTTTGACAATCAGTATGATTCCGAAAACCACCAGTATTAATCCCACGATCCGGTTGATCCACAGCAATAATCTGGGCTTAAGGTACTTCTTGATGCGGTTGCCGATGAAACTTTTCAGCAGGTCGAAACAAAAAACGGTACCCACAGCCCCTGAGAAAAAAGGAACGGCAGCATTTATTAAGTGTGCGTTTTCAGCTTTGGTCTTGATCCATCCCATGACTGTCAGCCAGAAGAGAAAGAGAAACGGATTAAGGATATTGAGGAAATAGCCTTTAAAAAAATAGGTGAGGATACCCGGTTTTTTTACGGGTGTTTTGTATTTGCTGCTGCGCCGAAGCAGGATCTCAGGTTTTCTTCTGAAGGTGACTATGCCAAAAGCAATCAGAATAATGCCTCCCACGAGTCCCATATAAAATTTGCTGTTTGTACTGCCGGGAATGATAGATGCTCCCACATAGCTGATGGCTATAAGGGTTATATCGCTCAACATGATACCCAATGCCATGATGAATCCCGGATAAAAACCGCGCTGGATGCCCGTTTGGATGATGGTAAAAAAAGCCGGACCAATGGTTATCGAAATAACAAGACCCAGCAGCATACCTTCCAGAAATAAATTGATCATCCTTGTTCACTCTTTTGATTGAAAGACTGGAGATAGGATTCCCAGTCGGCAGCAGCCTTTTTCTTCAGAACCCGGGGGAATTTATTCTGTCCGCCTTCTTTGCCGCACAGCTTCATCCAGTCATAGAAAAGCCTGGAAGGCAGCACTTCCACGACCACATCCCTGATGGCTGCAATGCGTTCAACCCGGTAGTCATCATTAAGAAGCTTAAGGTACTCATCGATCTTTTGTTTAGCCGTCACCGGGCTGATCTTATCATCAGTTCCCAGGTACCATTTATGGGCGAACATGGAACCATACTTGATGCCTGTCACGGTAAACTCCCTGATTTCGATGTTAAACTCATCCTCCAGCATCTTAACGGCTCTGTTCATGTTTTCCTGCGATAAATGCTCACCGCAGATGTTCAGGAAATGTTTGGTGCGTCCGGTGATGACGATCTCGTCGAGGGCTTTTGATGTGAATTTGATGGTATCACCGATCAGGTAACGCCAGGCCCCGGCATTGCTGCTGAGCAGCAGGGCATATTCTTTATCCTCCTCCACTTCGCCGATGGTCAATGTTTCCACTTCTTTTTTGATGTCGCCTTCCTCGTCGAAATTATGATCATTAAACGGCACAAACTCGAAAAACAAACTGTCGTCAAGCACCATCTGCATGGCATGGGTTTGGGGACGGCTCTGGTAAGCTATAAATCCCTCCGAGGCCAGATAGGTCTCGATGTACACCAGAGGATGCGCCAGCAGTTTCTCAAAGCCCTTAACATACGGTTCGAACGACACCCCTCCGTGGACATATACCGAGAGATTGGGCCACAGGTCATGGATGGTGGTGAGATGATAATGGTGGATGATTTTTTCGAGAAGGATCTGAAGCCAGGCCGGCACACCCACAATGACGCCAATATCCCAGCTGTCGGCTTTTTTTATGATCTCCTCCAGTTTGGTGGACCAGTCCCTTTCTTTTGAGATTCTCCGTCCGGGTTTGTAGAAATGCTGGAACCAGAAAGGTATCGTGTTGGCTGAAATACCCGACAGGTCACCTTCATAATAGGTTCCGTTATACTGCAGGTGTGTGCTGCCACCAAGCATCAGCACCCCTTTGTCATAGAATTCGGGTGAAAAATCGTATTTGGTCAGGGATAAAAGCTGACGGATGCTCGTTTTTTTGATTGACCGTAACATCTCGGATGTCACGGGAATATGTTTGCTCGACGATTCGGATGTGCCCGAACTCAGGGCAAAATACTTGACCCTTCCTGGCCAGGCCACATACGGCTCTCCGTTCAGTGACCGGTACCACCAGTTCTTAAAGATCAGATTATAGTCATGCACCGGGACGAGCTCCTTGAATGACTTGATGATGTTGTTGCTTCTCAGTATCTCGTCAAAATGATAGTGTTCTCCAAAATGTGTGAACTGTGCTTTTCGCAGCAGTCTGCGTAAAGCCTTTTTCTGGGAACGCACCCCGTCCGTCCTTCGTGTTTCGGGAGGGATCTTGCTTCGCAGGGCCAGGGCTTTCTTGATGATGGTACCTAAGATGGGCATGCTACCGGCTTTGAATGTGTAAAAATACAAAATACTTGCAAAGCGCCCGGACGACGACATATGATTTATTTGATAATGACGACCAACACAACTTCACATATCAGATAAAATAGTTACTTTAGTTGAAAAATATTACAATGCCAAAAGGGATTAATTATGTCATCCGTATCATGATATCCCTCATCATTGCATTTATAGTGATCATAGGTGCTGTGCTCATTTATTTTACCGTTACCGAATACAGGCCGCCACTCCGTGAACCTTTAAAGGTAATGGGTCACGCAGGCAAGGAAATAAAAGATACGCTGACGTTCCTGACCTGGAACATCGGTTATGCCGGGTTAGGCAGGGAAATGGATTTCTTTTATGAAGGGGGGACGCAGGTGAGACCCTCAGCTGGGGACGCGGGACGTTATCTGAAGGGTATCATTGATCTTTTGATAAAAAATGACTCGGTCGACTTTATTCTTCTTCAGGAGGTGGACCGTCGGGCACGGAGAAGCTATGACACCGATCAGGACAATGAGATACAGCAACATTTAAGCTCCTTTGCTTCTGTTTATGCTTACAATTATGTGTCGAAGTTTGTCCCCTTGCCGCTGCGCAATCCCATGGGCAGCGTGAAATCGGGTCTCATGCTGCTGAGCCGTTATCAACCGCAGCAGGCCGTCAGGTACAACCTGCAGTCACGCTATCCCTGGCCCAAAAGGCTTTTTTTGCTCGACAGGTGTTTCATCCTCACACGTTACCCGATGTCTGACGGCCATGACCTGGTGGTCATCAACACCCACAATTCGGCATTTGACGATGCTGCCCTGTTGCGCCAAAAGGAACTCGTCATCATAAAAAAAACCATCGAGGAAGAATACGCCTGCGGAAACTATGTGATCATCGGCGGCGACTGGAACCAGAATCCGTTGCCGTATGACAAAAATCAGATAACATCAGGCGATCAGGTTAAAGCCATCATGCCCGGAATACCCGGTGACTTTCTGCCTGAAGGCTGGACATGGGGCTATGATCCATCAATGCCGACGAACCGCGATGTCGACAAGCCTTATTCACAGGGCACCTCCCCGACCACCATCATCGATTTCTATGTGTTGTCGCCCAACATCACCCTTCTTAATGTGCATACCCTGGCAACGGGATTTGCCTTTTCCGACCACCAGCCTGTACTGATGCGCATCGCACTGAGAGAGAAGTGACAGGGCCGGACAAATGTGTGACGGTCATCAGGAGCCCTCACCGGTCATAAAAAGATTGGAAGCGATACGGTCGGCGAACAGCATGCCTTCATCGGTCAGATGAACGTGACTCCCTGCAGTCACCATCTGTCCCGAATGGATGTAAGGCAGGGCTTCACGCTGAAACAGGTCATAAAATTCCTCACCGAAAGCCGTTTTGATAAATGACACATCACAGCCCCACATGGTCCTGAGGGAGGTCATCACATACTCATTATATTTTTTACTGACCGTCAGGATTTCTTTTTCGGCAGGCACCACACCGTCTTTAACGGCACGCATGTATGATTCAAGAAGGGATACATTCCACTGCCGTGACCGGCTGTCACAGGAATGAGCCGAGGGGCCGAGACCCAGGTATGTCATACCGGCCCAGTAACCGGTATTGTGACGGGCATAATGACCCGGTTTGCAAAAGTTTGATATTTCATAATGCTGATAGCCTTCCGCTCTCATTGTTGTGCAGAGCATCCGGTAATGGCTAATGCTGTCCTGTTCCCTTACCGGCCCGGTTTTGTCTTTGTCGATGAGGATCTGCAACGCCGTCCCGGGTTCGACGGTGAGGGCATAAGCCGACAGATGAGGGATTTGATATGACAGTGCCTGACGAAGGTTGATCATCCATTTTTTGGTAGTCAGGGTGGGTATTCCATAGATAAGGTCGATGGTGAGACGGGTGAAGCCTGCCTCCAGCGCATGGTGTATGGATGCCAGCGCCTGTGCGGCATCATGGGCTCTGTTCAGGTATATGAGATCGTCATCGTGGAAAGATTGTATGCCTATACTGAGCCGGTTGACGGGGGTGCGGCGCAGCGCTCCCAGATAAGACACGGTCAGGTCGTCGGGATTGGCTTCGAGGGTGATCTCCGCTTCACTGTCAAAGCTGTGATGCCTGCCCAGGCCATCCATGATGGTTTGAATGGCACCGGGATCCAGAAGCGAAGGTGTGCCTCCGCCGAAATAAACCGAAGTCACGGTCTCACCCGAAAGATAATCACGCTGCAGGGCCATCTCTTCAAGAAGAAGACCGGTGAATTCATCCCGGTGACGCCGCGAGGCGGTAGAGAAAAAATTACAATAGTGACATTTTTGCCTGCAAAAAGGGATATGGATATAAATACCTGCCATGGAACGATTGGAAAATGACCTGACACAGATAACTTATCGCCTCATGCTGTTCATTCTATTTCCTGAGGCTGATCCTGAACGTGGTTCCTTTGTCAATGACGGATTGCTTGACGAATATCCTGCCTTTATGATAGTCCTGGATAATGCGTTGCGACAGGGATAATCCCAGACCCCAGCCGCGTTTCTTACTGGTGAAACCCGGATTGAAAATATCCTTTTGGTTGGAACGCTGGATGCCTTTCCCCGTATCGGCCACATCCACAAACACATGTTTGTCATCCTCGGAAATATCGATGTGAATGTCACCATTGCCTCCCATGGCATCCACCGCATTCTTGCACAGGTTTTCAATGACCCATTCGAAGAGGTGAAGGTTCAGCGGCACAATGATCTCGTCATCGGGGGTAAGGTTGACGTGGTAGCTGATCTTCTTTGACGTTCGTGGTTTCAGGTACTCAAGGGAATCATAAATGACTTTCACGATGTTCTCAGGATGGAGTTTTGCCGGTGATCCTATTTTAGAGAACCTGTCGGTGATATTGTCAAGGCGCTGGATGTCTTTTTCCAGTTCGGCAATGATGTTGTTATCGGGGTGTTTCATTTTCAGCAACTCGATCCACGCCATCATGGAAGATAAAGGTGTTCCAATTTGATGGGCCGTTTCTTTGGACATACCCACCCACACCTGGTTTTGTTCGGCTTTGCGGGCCGTGCTGAACAACAGATAGGCCACGAGCAGAAAGACACCGATGATACCAAACTGCACAAAGGGATAATACCGCACCTGGGTCAATAAATAGGAATCTTTCCAGAAGATGTAGCGTTTTCCCTGTCCGGTAAAGTTGATGACGATGGGATCATGCTGGGTGACCATTTCATCGATCGTCTTTTGAAGGAAAATGTGATCTTTCATCTTTTGGCGGTCGATGTTGCCATACTCCAGCACCTTGCTCATCGTGCTGTCGGTGATGATCACCGGCACCGACACGGAATTCAGCACCACCTCGGAGAAAAAAGACTGGATCAGGTCGTCCAGGTAATTCCTTAATTCGGTATAAGTCTTTGAGTCTTTATAATAGAGGTAGGTGATATTCCCGTAAACATCCATTTTCACGGGCTTGTAAACGGTAAATTCTTTCTTCAGTTGCCCCTCAAGCTTTTTAACGACGGAGGTATCGATGTCGATATTTTTTATTCCGGTGATCACACCGTTCTCATCCGTCATGATGACGGGGATGGTGTTATTCCCTGAAATGATATCGGAATAAAATGTCAGCTCTTCGGAATTATTGGCATAGACCAGGCGTTCGGTAGCCTCTGCCAGCAATTCGACACGTTTGCGTTCTTCGTCTTCAATGGTTTTGAAGAATCTCTGCGTATACCCGACCAGATCGGCACGGCGCTGGACGGCATCAGCCCACACTCTGATGTTCTGGCGTTCCTTCGTGGCGATGGTCTTTACCATAAAACTGGAATACCAAAGTGACCCCGATACAATGATAAGCGCAATGAAAAACAGGATGAGCTTCCAACGCTTCTTTTTCGAATAGATGCTCACGGCTTAGGCGTTTGTTTTATGTGAACGACAAATTAGTTTAAAAAGTGTATTCAATACGCTCCCAATTCACAGGTGAAAGTTATGAAAAACTTGGATTTAAATCACCTGCCCCGGTTTTTTTATGGTTGGATGGAGGCAAGATCTATTGACTCTTAGTAATAATTATATTTTAACCTATCTTTGACGGCTCTTTTATAATCCACTATAATAACGAGATCATGGATGATGTTACGCTTAATTTCTTTAAGAAATGGTTCATTTCCATACGCCCATTTTCATTGCCTGCTTCAACCATGCCGGTGATCTTCGGCACGGTGCTGGCCACTTTTATCGGGCACTATCCCTTTCATGCGGTACGTTTTGTCCTGGCCCTGGTCGGCATGGTCATTCTGCATGCCGCAGCCAATATTCTAAGTGACATCAGTGACTACAACAAAGGATTGGATACCGTTCCCACGCCGGCCAGCGGCGGTATCGTCAGGGGTATCTTAACCACCCGTGAAGCGGCGCGGGCCTCGGTGGTTCTTTTTATCATGGGAACTCTCATCGGTCTGGTCCTGACGTGGTACTGCGGCTGGCCTCTGCTGGTCATTGGCGTTCTGGGCCTGGTCATAGGTATTTTCTATACCCTAGGTGGTAAAGTATCCTTAAAGTATCATGCGTTAGGTGATTTTGCCGTTTTCATGGATTTTGGTATCCTGGGCTCCCTGGGAGCCTGGTATGTGCAGTCGGTCACCTTCTCATGGATACCTGTCATCTGGGCTGTGCCCATCGCCATGCATGTGATAGCCATCCTGCATGCCAATAACTGGCGTGACATGATCTCCGATAACAAAGGACGCATTTACACGGTGGCATCACTGCTGGGCGACAAAGGCTCCCTGTGGTACTATGCCCTGATGATCTTCGGCCCTTTTATTATCATCTATGGTCTGATTTTCATTCCCAGGCTGATCTCACCTCGGCTGGCAGCCATGCCCCTGCCTTTCATGATCGTCATCGTGGCCCTGCCGGTGGCGTTAATATTATGGAGAAAAGCATTAAGGCGTCATCATCCCAAAAAGCCTTTCGATTTCATTGCCCTTGACGGCGCCACAGCCAATCTCAATTTGATCTTCGGTATTCTGTGCATCCTGTCGGTTTTTATCTATGCCATTATCAGATAACACAATGAATGGTCACCGCACCCCACCTCCGGGCAAATGGTACGTTTTCCCAGTGACCCTGCTGGCTTTGGCCCTGTTCATACCCCTGTTTATTTTAAGACGGATAGGGGCGCTTGATTTCTTTTGGTGGATGAGCCTCAGCATGGTGGTGGTCCTCACCCTTGCCCTGATCCTGGATCATTCCTGCCGGCAGACGCTGCGGGAGGATGTGTCGCACAAGATCATAAAAAAAATAGTGACGGGCCTGATATCGGCCGGGATTCTTTACGTGGTGTTCCTGGCGGGGAATTTCTTTGTGCGTCATGTCATGGGTGATAGCGGGCAACAGATCAGTGATGTATACTCCTATAAGGGGCAGGCCTCACCTCTCCGCATCATCCTGCTGATGGTCTTCATCATCGGGCCCGGTGAGGAGCTCTTCTGGCGAGGATTTCTTCAGGGTAACCTGATGGCTCGTTTCGGCAGGATACAGGGCCTCATCATGACCACGCTGATCTATTCGCTGATGCACCTCGCCAGCGGCAATATCCTGCTGGTCATCGCGGCTTTTGTGTGCGGATTGTTCTGGGGATGGCTTTATCTGCATTACCGGTCGATGGTGGTCAATGTGGTCAGCCACACGGCTTGGGATGTCGTCGTGTTCATGGTCATTCCGTTCACGACCTGACGGCTCCGGCCGCTTTCTATAATGAATTAATGGCCGGGGAAAATATTTTATTTTTGCAACATGTTGAACAACGATGAATTATTTAAAAAGATCATCTCCCATGCCAAGGAGTATGGGTTTGTCTTCCAGTCGAGTGAGATTTACGACGGGTTGAGTGCCGTTTATGATTACGGGCAGACCGGCATTGAGCTGAAGAACAACATCCGCAACCATTGGTGGAAAGCGATGGTGCAATACCATGAGAACATCGTCGGCATCGATGCGGCTATCTTCATGCATCCGATGGTGTGGAAGGCCTCGGGACACGTCGACGCATTCAACGATCCGATGATCGACAACAAGGATTCAAAGAAACGGTACCGTGCCGATGTGCTTGTGGAAGATCACATGGCCAAGATCGAACAGAAGATCGACAAAGAGGTTGAAAAAGCGGCCCGGCGTTTTGGTGACGCTTTCGACAGGGAGAAGTTCCTGACGACCTCGCCACGGATCCTCGAGCTCAAAGCCCAGCGCAAGGCCATCGCCGCCAGGCTGTATAAAGACATGGACAATAATGACCTGGCCGACATCAAGAAGCTCATTGAAGAGCTGGGGATTGTATGTCCCATTTCAAGAACCAGGAACTGGACGGAGGTGCGTCAGTTCAACCTGATGTTCTCCACCCAACAGGGTTCCGTCGGCGACGAGACCGGTGCCATCTACCTGCGCCCCGAAACGGCACAGGGTATATTCGTCAACTTCCTCAATGTGATGAAAACAGGCCGTATGAAGATACCCTTCGGCATAGCACAGGTAGGCAAAGCCTTCCGCAATGAGATCGTGGCCCGGCAGTTCCTCTTCCGCATGCGGGAATTTGAACAGATGGAGATGCAGTTCTTCGTCAAGCCCGGCGAGGAGATGGAATGGTTCGCTTTCTGGAAGGAGGAACGCATGAAATGGCATCGCTCCCTGGGGATACCGGCCGACAAGTACCGTTATCACCAGCATGAGAAACTGGCTCATTATGCCAATGCCGCTTTCGATATTGAATTTGAGTTTCCGATAGGGTATAAGGAGATCGAAGGGATCCATTCCAGGACCGATTATGACCTGGCAGCACAACAGAAATTTTCGGGCAAAAAACTGCAATATTTTGATCCTGACACCAACAGCAGTTATGTTCCCTATGTGGTCGAGACCTCTCTGGGGCTTGACAGGACGTTTCTTGCCGTTTTGAGTCATGCCTATCATGAAGAGGTGCTGGACGATGGTTCCGAACGGGTGGTGTTGCGTCTGGCTCCTTTCCTTGCCCCCGTCAAAGTGGCGGTGCTGCCCTTGTTGAAGAAAGACGGGCTGCCCGAGAAAGCCCGTGAGATCATGGATAAGCTCAAGTACGAGTTCATGTGTTTCTATGAGGATAAAGACACCATCGGACGACGTTACCGCCGCCAGGATGCCATAGGCACTCCCTATTGCATCACCATAGATCATCAGACACTGCAGGATGATACCGTCACCATCAGGGAAAGGGATTCGATGAAACAGGACAGGATACCTGTTGAGAGGATTCATGGTGTGGTTGCCGACCGCGTTAAAATGAACTGCCCCTGAGCGTCACAGGGATTCAAGTGAACGTAATTCCTTTATAGCATAACCATCCCTTGTCGCTTCCACTCCGAAGCATTCATGGTAGTGATCATGCTGCAGCACGATCGTCCAACCCTCCTGAACGGCTTTCCCGAGAAAGTTTGTTTTTTCCTTCCTGTTTTTCACAGGATCGAGATCGTAGCTCATCTGACAAGCCGGATTCACATGCGCCGCTGTGGGGATGAGATCACCTGCAAAGGCAACGGTGCAGCGGTGCGTGCGGATGAGCGGTAGCATCAATCCCATGGTATGACCGTCACAGAACACCACGTCGATACCGGGTATGATCGTCTCTTCTTTTTCCATGAGATGAAGGTTGCCCTTCTCTTTTAAAGGGATAAAGGTGTGATCGAAATAGGTATCCGGTTCGCGGTGGTCGTGATCACATGCCCATTCCCAATGTTTCCGGCTGACCCAATAAACAGCATGGGGGAAAGCCGGTGTATATGAGCTTCCGGTTAAGGTCTTCCCACTGTCTTTGACGACATTTCCCCCGCAGTGGTCGAAATGCAAATGCGTCAGGATGACGTCGGTGACATCCTCCGTACCGACCGACAGGTCAGCCAGTTGAGCGGCCAGAGACCTTCCGGGACGGTACCCGTAAAGGTTCAGAAAATCCTTATGAATGGTGTTGCCAATACCCGTATCGGTGATGATTTTCCTGGGCCCATCCGCAATTAACAAAGTGCGTAATGATAGTGTGCAAAGCCCGTTTTCGTCAATAGGGTAATGACTTTGGCACCCCGTCTCTGATATTCCAAGGAACAGATCACCAGGTTTGACTTTAATGGAGCCCGTGTCAAACAGGGAAAATTTCATAAGGGATGTCTGGCCTGGCAAATTTAACGGTTTTTATTCCTCAGCTTTTTTCAAATATTTCGTCATTGCAGGTTATATTTTTATATTTGTGACAAAAAACTATTGTTAGTTATTTAACAGAATAATCACCACATCTTTTGAAAAATTACTTATGGAATTTAAGATTTTAAAAGTTGACATCCAGGATCACGTGGCCCTGGTGACCATCAGCCGGCCCGAGGCTTTGAATGCTTTGAACTCTCAGTTTTTCAGAGAGATGGATGAGGTCATCGCCACTATTTCAGCTAAGAGTGAGGTCAGAGTGATGATCATCACCGGTGAGGGTAAGGCTTTTGTGGCGGGAGCCGATATAGCTGAGATGGTTGATATGACGCCATCGCAGGGCGAAGGTTTTTCGAGGATCGGGCAGAACACTTTCCGCAGCCTGGAAAACATGGAAATACCGGTTATTGCCGCTATTAACGGCTATGCTCTGGGAGGAGGCCTGGAGCTGGCCATGGGCTGTGATTTCAGGATTGCCAGTTCCAGGGCCAAATTCGGGCAGCCCGAGGTCAGCCTGGGCATGATACCGGGATATGCCGGCACACAACGCCTGCCTGGCCTGGTAGGCATGGGCGATGCCCTCTACCTGCTGATGACCGGAGAAATGATCGGCGCCGACGACGCCCTCCGCATAGGCCTGGTACAGAAAGTCGTGGAACCCGAGCAACTGATGCCGGAAGCTATGAAGATAGCCACCCTGATAGCTTCCAAGGGACCTAAAGCCGTCCGCAAAGTGAAATATGTGGCCCGCGAAGGAATGCAGCTGGGTTTTAAGGAGGGTTGCGACCTGGAATCGGTGTACTTCGGATCCCAGTTCAAAGGCGAAGGAGAAGAAGGTATGAAGGCTTTTCTCGAAAAAAGAAAACCCAACTGGCAGGAAAAATAACAAATGATCAATATTTTCCTGCGGGCTGATGTTATTAAATGAATGATTAAAATAAAGAGAAATGAATCACGAAGAAAAATTGCAGAATGTGACCGTGCTTGGCGCTGCCGGGAAAATGGGCAGCGGCATTTTATTGCTGACGGCCGTGGAAATGGCCGACCTGAGCCTTAAACCTGAAAATAAAGACAAAATGTTCGTGCTTAATGCCGTTGACGTGTCAAGTGCAGGTTTGTCAGGACTGATGAAATACCTCGAGAAGCAAGTGCAGAAAATAGCGGAGAAGAAAACCGTCCTCCTCCGGCGATGGTATGCCGACAGGGAAGACCTGGTGGAAAATTCCGAGATCATTGAACAGTACATCTTTGATGTTCTCAATATTGTGCGACCCGGGACGAAGATTGAAGCAGCATACGACTCCACATTGATCTTTGAAGCGGTGAATGAAGACAAGGATCTCAAGGTCAGGATTTTTTCACAGATCGACCGGAACAACCTTCATAAGCCATGGTTTTTCACCAACACCTCGTCGGTACCCATTCATGTCATCGATCAGGAGGCCGGTCTGGGAGGCCGCATTCTGGGTTTTCATTTCTATAACCCACCGGCTGTTCAGAGACTGGTGGAGCTGATCGTCACCGATGCGACGGTGCCTGCGATGACGGAGTTTGCCAGAGCCCTGGCCGGTAATCTGAAGAAAGTGATCGTCCCCGCTCACGATGTGGCCGGATTCATCGGTAACGGTCATTTCATGCGCGATGCCCTCCACGGTATCAACGAAGCCCTGCAAATGGCACACGACAGACCCTTGTACGAAGCCATTTATATGATCAACAGGGTGTCGCAGGAGTTTCTGGTCAGACCCATGGGCATCTTTCAGCTGATCGATTATGTGGGCATCGACGTCACACAGTTCATCATGAAGGTGATGAATCCTTACATGAAAGACGAAGATCTGCACAGCGATCTCTTAGACAGGATGATGGAGCTGAGAGTTAAAGGCGGACAGTTTTCCGACGGCACCCAGAAAGACGGGTTCTTCAGGTATGAAAAAGGCAGACCCGTGGCTGTCTTTGACACGGATAAAAAGGAATACGTGTCTGTGTCAGGGTTTATGGAACATTGCGATGCCGCCCTAGGAGCCCTGCCCCAGTCATACAAACCCTGGAAAGTGGTCAATTTCAGCAGGGATAAAAAGGCTACCATGCTCATGACCTATTTTACGGAACTGCATGCCATGCAAACACCCGGTGCCGTTCTTGCAAAGAAATACGGCTCACGGTCGAAGGCCATCGGTAAAAAGCTGGTGGCCGACAAGGTGGCTTTCAATGAGAACGATGTCAATACCGTCCTGCTCACAGGCTTTTATCACGCCTACGGACCCATTAACGACTATTTTGATTGACCGGTTCATAGCTTTGTTCTGTGAATCAACTGTTTCATTTAAATATTGAGTCATTTATAACCCTGAATTGTTTATTGTTTGAAAGATTTTTTACAAGTGATAAATAAATTCCGGGAAACCATGAATATATCAGGTACATTGGAAAGAAGATAAAAAAACGATTTCACACATGAAAAAGCTAAGAAGAAAAGTTTACATGGTTGCCGGTTACAATACGGTATCACTGGGCACAGGCCGCAAAGAATTTGATCCTAAAAAACCAAGGCCGGGATTGGAATATTACATCCGTGAGGCAGGTCAGGGCACGCTGAGGCAGATAGGTGGGGCGGAGAACGTGGATGAGGGTGTCATCGGTAATTTCATGGCCGCCCGTTTCAACAAACAGGGTCATCTGGCAGGTTTTATCCCCATGATCGATGAGGGTCTTCAGTGGAAACCCTGCCTGCGTACCGAGGGGGCCTGTGCTTCCGGCGCTCTCGCCCTGATGAGCGGCATCAAATCGGTGCTGGCCGAGACAGCGGAGGTGGTACTGGCTGTGGGCGTGGAGGTGCAGAACTCCATGAAAGCAATCTATGGCGCCGATGTGCTGGCAGGCGCCGGGTGGTATCAGAAAAGAAAAAACGGCCACGCTTATTTCTTTCCGGGACAGTTCAGCGACAGAGCCGGGGCCTATTACGAAAAATACGGCCAGGAGAGGACCAGGAAAGGCATGGCCCGGTGGTTTCGCAATGCCGTTGAAAACGCCAGGTTATGTCCTACGGCACAGGAATACGAGAACAAGGTGGAGGACCTGGAGAAATTATACCACAGCGTGAAGATCAATGGTGACACCTTCGTCAGCGCTCTCAGTGTACTGGACTGCTCAAAGGTGTCTGATGCTGCCTCCGCCATTGCCATTGTATCGGAGGAAGGACTGGAAAGGGTTGGCATACCTAAAAGTCAGGCGGTGGAAGTCATGGGCTGGGCACAGGTGGAACGTAACATCACCAACGATCCGCCCGATTTCACCGAGCTCACCACCATAAAAAAAGCAGCCAAACAGGCCCTTGAATCCGCCGGTATCACCATCAATGATGTGGCTACCATCGAGATCCACGACTGTTTCAGCATCGCTGCCATCCTCACCGTTGAGGCTCTGGGTTTTGCCAGGCCCGGTGAGGGTGCCGACTTTATCGCTGCCGGCAACACGTCACGTCAGGGCAGGATACCCATGAACACCACAGGTGGTCTGATAGGATGGGGTCATCCCACCGGCGCCACCGGCGTGCACCAGGCCGTCACCATCTGGGAACAGCTCACCGGCAACGCCGGCAATGCGCAGCTTACCATACCCCATGACAGACCTTACGGCATGACTATCAACATGGGTGGCGACGATATCACGGTCGTATCCATCATCTATAAAAGGGCATAATAAACACACGCACTATGAAAGAGTTCAAGGAAGAATTCAAAGTGAAAGGTGAAGATCTCCTCAGGAAAGTGAAGGAGATCATCCACGAAGGTAATATCCGGAGGATCGTGATCAAGAACACGGAGGGCAAGAGCATTGTCGAGTTCCCGCTGACTTTTGGCGTCGTGGGCGCCGTTTTGGCACCCATCCTTGCTGCAGTGGGCGCCATTGCGGCCCTCGCCTCCGATTACACCATCGAGGTTTATAAAACCGAAGAGAGGGATGCCAAACAGGATAAATGAGTTATTTGGCATAACTTATCCCATCATCCAGGGTGGCATGATCTGGTGCAGCGGCTGGGAGCTGGCATCGGCCGTCAGCAATGCCGGATGCCTCGGCCTGATCGGCAGCGGTTCCATGTACCCTGACACACTGCGGCACCATATACGCAAAACACGTGATGCCACAGCGTCACCCTTTGGAGTGAATCTGCCGCTCATCTATCCCCAGGTGGAGGAACTCGTCCATGTCATTGTGGAAGAAGGTGTGAAGATCGTCTTCACCTCCGCAGGTAATCCGAAGCGTTTCACCTCTTTTTTCCATGATAAGGGGATCACCGTGGCGCATGTGGTGTCGAACACGCGTTTTGCCGTCAAATGCCATGAGGCCGGTGTCGATGCCGTGGTGGCTGAAGGCTTTGAAGCCGGCGGTCACGACGGTGCTGAGGAGACCGCCACCATGGTGCTGACACCCTTGGTCCGTCAGGTTGTCACCCTACCCCTGATAACGGCCGGCGGCATTGCCTCGGGCCGCGCCATGCTCGCCGCCATGGCCCTCGGCGCCGACGGCGTTCAGATAGGGACCCTCTTTGCCGCCTCCCTCGAATCATCGGCGCATCCCTCCTTTAAACAAAAGATCATCGAGGCACATGACGGCGATACCATCCTCACCCTTAAAAAGATCATCCCCGTCAGGATCATCAAAAATGAATTTTACCGCCAGGTGCAGGAACTCGAGGATAAAGGTGCCGGCCCTGACGAATTGCGCTATTTGTTAGGAAAAGGCCGGCCTCGTAAGGGTATGTTCGAAGGTGACACCGAGCAGGGTGAACTCGAGATAGGCCAGGCATCGGCAATGGTGAATGAAATCAAGCCTGTGAAGATGATCGTACAGGAGATAATAAATGAGTTTGAAACGGCGAAAAATCAGATGGTTAATATGTCATTATAAGTGGGGATGAGTCAAAAATTTTCGTTGACAGCCGGAGGGCACAGGCTTTTTTATCAGATCATCAATCATCATTTGAAGAGGGCCGGACAACCTGTCCTGGTTTTTCTTCATGAAGGACTCGGATGCATCGACAAATGGAAGGACTTTCCCCTTATGGTGAGTGACAGCCTGCAGATGCCAGCATTGGTGTACGACCGTTACGGCTACGGCTATTCCGACGCCCTGGAAGAAGCCAGGAAGCCCGATTTCCTGCACGTGGAAGCGCTCACAGTCCTGCCCGAAATATTGGATAAACTTGGGATATCAGAGGATCTCATCCTCATCGGTCACAGCGACGGCGGTTCCATTGCCCTGATCTATGCCTCCGTGTTTCCCGAGAGGGTCAGGGGTCTGGTACTGGAAGCTCCGCATGTACTGGTGGAAGAAATAGCGGAAAGGGGATTGCAATCGGCCGTCATGAGCTATAATTACAGCGACCTGAAGGAACGTCTGGTCAAATACCATGGCGATCATACCGATTCAACCTTCTGGGGCTGGGTGAACGTATGGACGGACCCGGAAAACAGGAATTGGAACATTGAATCCTGTCTCCCTTCAATTAAGGCCCCCGTTCTTTTCATTCAGGGCGCTGACGATGAATACGGGACGGTGGCGCAACTGGAAGCGATACGAAAAGGGGTGAAAGGAACGGTGGAAGCGGAGATCATACCGGGCTGCGGTCATGTGCCACATCAGCAGGCGGAGGCTCTGGCGTTAAAAAGAATGATAAGTTTTATCAGCCATATCAGGTGAACGTGGATACATTTACCATTCGATCTTGCCATTTAACCAATTTTCGTATTTTTGTTCACCGCGGTTTAAGGTTATAAGATAAAACCGCAGAGGCACAGTGGAATCAGGTACCTATCACCAAGAATAAAAAATATACCATGGATTTTGAATTTACCGAGGAACAGTTGATGATCCGGCAGGCGGCACGCGATTACGCCCAGCGGGAACTGATAAAGGATGTCATCGAAAGGGATGAGAAAGCCGAATTTCCGGCGGAGCACATGAAAAAACTTGCCGAGCTGGGTTTTACAGGTATCATGGTCGATCCCAAATACGGCGGAGGCGGCTTCGACACCATAGCATATATTCTGGCCCTGGAAGAATTATCAAAGGTGGACGGCTCCATAGGCATCATCCTCTCTGTTCAGAATTCACTGGTCTGTTATGGCATCGAGAAATACGGCACGGAGGTGCAAAAAGAGAGATACCTTAATGATCTGGCCACAGGAAAGAAGCTTGGTGCTTTTCTTCTGTCGGAGCCTGAAGCCGGCTCCGATGCCACCGAGCAACGGACCCTGGCCGAAGACAAGGGCTACCATTATCTCGTCAACGGCACCAAGAACTGGATCTCTACTGCCAACCATGCCGCCGTCTATATTTTATTTGCCCAAAGCCATCCGGAGCTGAAACACAGGGGCATTAACGCGTTCATCGTCGACAACGATACGCCGGGTATCACCCTGGCACCCCATGAGAACAAAATGGGCATGCGCAGCTCCGACACCCACTCGGTGATGTTTACCGATGTGAAGGTACCTAAAGAGAACAGGATCGGTGATGACGGCACCGGTTTCAAACTGGCCATGAAACTCCTCGAGGCGGGCAGGATAGGCATCGCCGCACAGGCCGTGGGCATAGCCACCGGCGCCTTTGAGCGGTCGCTGGAATATGCCCGCCAGAGAAAAGCCTTCGGCACGGAGATCATCAACCACCAGTCTGTGGCATTCAAGATATCCGACATGGCAGTGAAAATAGAAGCGGCACAAAACCTCGTCCTCAAGGCGGCATGGCTTAAGGACCAGGGCCTGCCCTTTGGTCTGGCCAGCTCCATGGCCAAACAGTATGCTGCCGACATAGCCATGGAGGTCACCACCGAGGCCGTCCAGATACACGGCGGCTACGGATATGTCAGGGAATATCATGTGGAAAGAATGATGCGCGACGCCAAGGTGACACAAATCTATGAGGGGACGTCGGAAATACAGAAAATAGTCATTGTGAGGCAGCTGATGAAGATATGAGGGAGATGGCTCAATTGCTCAATTGTTTAATAAATTAATTGTTGCATTGTTGGGGGTTGGTATGGAGAAGAAATATTTGAAGCTTAATGATATTCAGGCGTATAAGACAGCATTTAATTTGAGTAATTTAATTTGGGATATTGTCAGAGAATGGGACTTTTTCAGTAAAGATACTGTTGGAAAACAATTTATCAGGGCTTCCGATTCAATATCGGCCAATATTGCTGAGGGTTTTGGCCGGTACTCAAAAAATGATAAAATCAGGTTTTACAGAATTGGTCTTGGATCCATCAAGGAAACTTTAGATTGGAATGAAAAGGCTAAGGTCAGAAAATTGCTTTCAAATGAAAATCACGATAAAATCCTGGATGAACTAACAAGATTAATTAAAGGAATAAATCACCTGATCAAATTCACAAGTAATAAATTAACAATATAACAATATAACAGTATAACAATATTTTACCATGAACATCCTGATTTGTATAAGTTCCGTTCCCGATACGACGACCAAGATTCGTTTCACTTCCGACAATAAGGCTTTTGATACGGCCGGTGTGCAATGGATCATCAATCCGTGGGATGAGCTGGCGTTGACAAGGGCATTACAGTTAAAAGAGGAGCCCGCAAGCGGAATAGAGAAAATAACGGTTATCACTGTCGGGACGGCCCTGACGGAGCCCACTTTGCGCAAGGCGCTGGCCATCGGTGCCGACGAGGCCATACGGGTCAATGCCGAAGCGCCGGATGCTTATTTTGTGACCTCGCAGATAGCACAGGTGGTTATAAATGAATCCTATGACATTATCCTCTGCGGTATCGAATCGAGCGATTACAACGGTTCAATGGTCGGCGGCATGGTGTCGGAGATGCTGGGCATACCGTCGGTATCGGCCGTGTCGGCCCTGCATGTGCACCATAACGAGGTCAGCGTCAACAGGGAGATCGACGGCGGCAAGGAAACACTGGCAGTCCAGACACCTTTTGTGGCCATCGTCCAGAAAGGCATCGCCATCGAGCCCCGGATACCCTCTATGCGCGGCATCATGATGGCACGTCAGAAACCTCTGAAGGTCGTGGAACCGGTGGCTGCCGAGACGATGACGGCCTACGTCGGCTATCACCTTCCGCCTGCCAAAGCCAAATGCAAGCTGGTGGATGCGGAGAATGTGAAGGAGCTGGTGAACTTGCTGCATAATGAAGCGAAAGTAATCTGAGTTGATGTGCTGATTAGCCAATTAGCTGATATGCTGATTATTTGATGATATGATATTTGGCAATTTTTAAATTGAAGAAAGGACTGAAGGGATGGATAAGTTAAAGGATAATTTAATCGCACAGTTGACATTTAAATTTGCATTGGGTATTATGGAGTACAGTGAAAAGCTAGATGGGAATAGGAAGTATATAATAGCAAATCAATTATTTAAATCCGGTACATCGATAGGAGCAAATATTAGGGAAGCACAAAATGCCGAAAGCAGACTGGATTTTATTCATAAAATGAAGGTCGCTGCAAAAGAAGCAGAGGAAACAGATTATTGGTTACAGTTGTGTAAAAGCTCTGAAAATTATCCTGATTGTGACCAATTAATTGAACAGATGCAATCAATTAAAAAGGTATTAAATAAAATTATATCAACTTCAAAATCAACAAATCAAACAATTAATTAGCACATTAGCTAATCAGCTAATCAACACATTAATGATATGGCCATTTTAATTTACACTGAAAACTGGGACGGGAAATTCAAGAAGCTGACCTTTGAGTCGGTGTCGTATGCCCATGCGCTCGGCAAGATGCTGAACACGGGCATCACGGCGCTGTCCATCGGTAAAGTCCCTGAAGAAGAGTTAAAGATTTTGGGCCATTATGGTGCCGGCAAGGTGCTGACGGTGGAGAATGGCCGGCTGGAAGAGCTGGTGAACCAGGCTTATGCCTCGGTCATAGCCCAGGCCGCCCTGAAGGAAGATGCCCCCATCGTCATTCTGTCAAATAACTTCACCGGCAAGGCTCTGGCGCCCCGGGTGGCAGTGCGGCTGAAGGCCGGCATGGGATCGGGTGTCACCGGCCTGCCGCTGAGCCTGGAGCCTTTCACCGTACCCAAGAAGGTTTTCTCCGGCAAAGCCTTCGCCGACGTGGTCATCAAATCGCCCGTCAAAATTCTCACCCTCTCCCAGAACGCTTTCAAAGTCATCGAAACCCCTAACAATATAACAATAGAACAATATAACATTGAATTAAATGACGATGACTTCAGAACCAGGATCACAGACGTCAGGAAGGTTATCGGCAAAGTCATCCTGACCGATGCCGAGATTGTGGTTTCGGGCGGTCGTGGCATGAAAGGCCCGGAATATTGGGGACCGCTGGAAGAGCTTGCCGGCATCCTGGGTGGTGCGCTGGCCTGCACACGTCCTGTGTCGGACGAAGGATGGCGCCCTCATGAAGAGCATACAGGGCAGACAGGCAAGATCATTGCTCCAAACCTCTATATGGCCTTCGGCATCTCCGGCGCCATACAACACCTGGCAGGCGTCAGCTCGTCAAAGTTCATCGTGGCGGTAAACAAAGATCCCGAAGCACCCATCTTTGAAGCAGCCGATTACGGCATTGTGGGAGACGTTCACAAGATATTACCGGAGTTGATAAAGGCCGTGAAAGAGATGAAAGGGGAGTGACTGGGGACTATTGTACATTATTATAGGCGAGATAAACTCTCATTGAGTGAATGATCTTCTTCAATTCATCGGGTGGAAAAAGTGTCGAATAGCATCTTTTAAATACATTTATTTTCAGGTCTGCATCACAGATGCCGGGCTGTTCCTGCCGTATCAGGCTTTCAATCACTTTTCGCCCGAAATCATTCAGCTCATCACCTATCCTGAACCGTTCCGCTTCTGTTTTGGCGAGGAATATCCCGAGCTGTTTTGATCTGATTTCCGCTGAGGTGTCTGTCATGTCTTAAAGCAATCCAAAAGTATTCAGACTCAATTTTTCACACCAGTGAGTGATGTACCCTTTGTCAAGTCCCGGAGAAGACATCAGCAGTTTAATATCTTCAATCTGTCTCTCGCTCTGTAATTGCTGAATCCATGCTATTTTGGAGATGATTAGATCTTCTTCTGAAACCATCCACACACTCAGATCATCAAGTTGCTTAAGGATCTTTCTGGAAAATTCAAGTCTCCTGTATTCCGTATCTTTCCTCACAATGAAATCAATCTTCAATCCGGTTTTATGATCTATGACATTGAACATCCCTTTCCGGCCGACCTCCTGTTTGACGGTTTCCTCATTCAGATAATACCCCGATGAAAAAATCCCCAGAAAATCGTCAAGGTTTGCCTTGTTAATCTCAACAATAATGTCAATATCCATGGTCATTCTGGGGATACTGTAAACGTTGAGGGCAAGGCTGCCGGAGATCATGTATCCGATCCCTTTTTGATCAAATGCCTGGGTGACGGTTTTCAACAGTTCCTGAAACATAAATCAAAGTTAAACAAAATATACAATGAGGGTCTCAATTTGCGGGGGATCATCTTGCCTGTTGAATCTCCCATCTTTCAGGAAAGCATATCAATCTGCAAGGTGCTTAAGTTCCGGTAAACGCCATTCTCTTTCGCCATCAGTTCATCGTGTGTTCCGCTTTCGATGACCACGCCATGGTCGATGACGATTATTTTGCCGGCATTATGAATGGTGGAGAGCCGGTGGGCTATGACGAGTGTGGTTCTTCCTTCCATGAGCTTGTCTAAGGCATTCTGGACGAGGCGTTCCGACTCGGTGTCGAGGCTGCTGGTGGCCTCGTCGAGGATGAGTATGGCCGGGTCTTTAAGTATGGCACGGGCGATGGCTATGCGCTGGCGTTGGCCTCCTGACAGCTGGACGCCACGGTCGCCGACCATGGTGTCGAGACCGGAAGGGAAACGCCTGATAAACTCCATGGCGTTGGCCTGCCGTGCCGCACCGACGATCTCGTCCTCGGCGGCGCCGGGCTTGCCATATTCAATATTTTCACGTATGGTGCCTCCGAACAGCAGCACCTCCTGAGGCACCATGGCCATGTGGTTGCGCAGTTCGGTCAGGTCATAATCACGGGCATCCCGGCCGTCGATGAGTATCCGGCCTTCGTCGGGGTCATAGAAACGTAACAGCAAGGCGGTGATGGTGCTCTTGCCGGCGCCGGAAGGACCCACCAGAGCCACATGCTGCCCTTTTTCCATGTAAAAGGTGATATTTTTAAGCACCGGCACATCGGGGCGGGTGGGATAGGCAAAGGATACCCCATGAAAGGCGACACTGCCACTGCAGCAATCCATTGATGAGGCCCCGGGGAGGTTGACGGGCTCGGCCTGTTCATCGAGTATATCGAGGAGGTTCTCGGTGGCGCCGATAGCTTTCTGCAGCTGGGAGTACAGCTCGGCCATACCGCTGATGGAACCGCCGATGAAGACGGTATAGAGGACGAATTTGATCAGATCGCCGGTGGTGAGGCCTGCGCCGCGGTTGACCATCGACACGCCGTACCATACCACGGCGACGATGGAGCCGAAGAGAGCCATAAAAATGAACGACACGAAGAGGCCTCTCCACCGGGCTCCCCGCAGCGAGATGTCGATGACCTCGTCGGTTTTTTTCTTGTAGCGCAGCATTTCGAAGGCTTCGTTAGCAAAAGCCTTGACACTGGCGATGGCCTGCAGTGTCTCCTCCACGATGGTGTTCGATTCGGCTACCTTGGTCTGAGCTTCTTTTGATAAACGGCGTATGTATAATCCAAAGACCCGTGACAGAATGGCCGCGACGGGCACCAGGCTCAGCATGACTAAGGTGAGACGCGGCGAGATGTAGATCAGCAGGGCGATGCCGCCAATGATGGTGATGACCTGACGGATGAATTGCGCCAGCGTAGTGGTGAAGGTCTCCTGCAGCAGCGAGATGTCGGCCGAGATGCGGCTGTTCAGCTCACCCACACGGCGACCGGAGAAAAAGACCATGGGCAGGGTGATAAGGTGATTATATGTCGTCTGTCGCAGCAAGGCCAGCGTCTTCTGCGTCACCTTGGCGAAGAGGTAGATGCGGAAATAGGAGAAGACGGCATTCAGGACGAAAACGCCGATGAGGATGAGGCCGATCCTGTTGATGCCTTCGATGGTGCCATGACGGGCCGAATCGATGAGGTCGCCCATGAGCATGGGGAAGACCAGAACGGACAGGCTGGAGAGGATCAGGAAGACCATGCCGCCGGCAAAGGTGCCACGATGGGGCTGCACAAAACGGAAGAGACGCATCAGACGCTTCAGACCCTCACGCGTGATCTTTTTCCGGGGCACTTCCCTGGTCGTATTATCAGTATGCCGTAGTGCCATGAAATGAAATTTCCGGCAAAGGTAGCGTTATTTTGAATATGAAGGAGGAATGGTGAATGAAGGATGAAAGATGAAAGATGAAAGATGAAAGATGAAAAATGAAAAATGAACGATTAGAAATCTTGGTAATGATGGGATGATGATCGGTTTTTATAATGACAGACACTGAGAAACGAGTTCGGCAATATCCAGGTTTTTTATCACCTCGACCTTATCCTTGTATTTGATGCCGTCCGTCATCATGGTCATGCAGAAGGGGCAGGCAGTGACGACAATATCGGCGCCGGTGGCGATAGCTTCTTCGATCCGTTCGATGAACACCTCTTTGTTACCCGGTTCGGTTTCCTTGAACATCTGACCGCCGCCGGCGCCGCAGCATAGGGCAAAGCTCCTGTGACGTTTCATCTCTTTCTTCATGCAGGGGATGGCGTTGAGAATCTCACGGGGTGCCTCATACTCGCCGTTGCCACGACCCAGGTAGCAGGGGTCGTGAAAGGTGACGGTGCTGTCCCGGAACGGTCCGCCGTCGATCCTGATGTTGCCGGCCCTGATCTGGTCACGCAGGAACCGGGTATGGTGCATCACTTCATAGCGGCCGCCCAGATCTGGGTATTCATTTTTCATGGTGTTGTAATCGTGCGGATCGCAAGTAACGATCTTTTTGATGCTGTAGCCGTTCAGTGTGGCGATATTGGTCAGGGCCTGCATCTGGAAAAGCATCTCGTTACCGGCGCGGCGTGCGATGTCACCGCTATCGGTCTCTTCGGTGCCCAGCACGGCATAGTCGGTCTTAAGGTAATCGAGGATCTTGGCAAATTCGCGTGTCACCTTTTTATACCTGTCGTCGAAGGCGCCGGCACTGCCGACCCAGAAGAGGTATTCGGGTTTCTTACCCTGGCCGGCTAATTCAGCCATTACCGGCACTTTTATTTCTTGACCGGCGGCACTCTTCAGGTCCTTAGCCCACAGCAAGCGATCCTCGGGTGAGAACTGCCACGGCGCACCGTTGTTCTCGATGTTGGTGAACATGGTGTTGATGCCGCCGGGGGCGGCGGCCTCTTCCATCACTAAGTAGCGTCGCATGTCGAGGATAAGGGTGGGATGGTTGATGCTGACGGGGCACTCCATGGCGCAGGCGTTGCAGGTGGTGCAGGCCCACAGCTCCTCGGCAGAGATGTAATCCCTTACAAGCGATTTGTTATCGGTGTAATCCTTTCCTTTCCTCACCATCCCGGGGCCTTTTTCTTTCATGCGTGCCCGCAAGTCCATAAGCACTTTGCGTGGCGACAGCTTCTTGCCCGTGATGTTGGCCGGGCACACCGACGTGCAGCGCCCGCACTCGGTGCAGGAGAGTGAGTCTAAGTAGTTCTTCCAGGTGACATCCTCCACATCTTTTACACCGAAACGGGTGGCGGCAGGCTCGCCTTCGGGCGCCGCAGCGTAAGCCGTGTCGGGATTCATCATCAGCTTCACCTCACGCGTCACGCTCTCCATGTTGGGCAGGTACCCCAGCGGCTCCAGACGGCTCAGGTAGACATTGGGTATCGACATAAAGACATGGAAATGCTTTGAATAAGGCAGGATGTTGGCGAAGAGGAAGATCATCAGGATATGAGTCCACCAGAAGACCTCATACCACACCATGACGCGCGCCGTCACCGCATCCGGAAAAAAACCTGCAATGAGGCGGCTCACAGGATAAAGGCCTGTGAGATGGGCGCCATAGTGCGTGGTGATGAGCATGTAGGAAGTGTTCATGCCGAGCAGCGACACCATGAGCAGCAGGATGAGCGTCAGCGCCAGGTTGGCGTCCTGATGCGAGATATGTTTCATCTCGATGCCCTGGAAACGCCTGACGTGCATGAAAAGACGGCGCACTAAGAAGGCGATGACGGCGATGCCGACGAGCAGGCCGAAAATGTCGCCGCAGGCGATGAGCACATCATAGACCGGTCCCAGGAACGACAGCACCCGGTGTGTGCCTGCCAGCCCATCGATGATCATCTCGACACTGCCGAAGAGGATCACACAGAAACCCCAGAAGACCAGAGCATGCAGAAACCCGATGACAGGACGCCGCAATATCTTCGACTGGAAGAAGGCGACACACAGCATGACGACAAGGCGCCTGCCCCAGCGGCCGACAGGAAAAGGCCTGGTGAGACGGAAGAAGGAAAAGATGCGGCGTATGGTATAGGCAAAAACTGCTAACGTGATGACGACCGTAACGACAAAGACAATTTGCTTTATCATGAAGCTGGTAGTGAGGTTTGACCTACAATTATACCAAGAAATTTCATACGAGGGGCGGGCGGGGGAAAAAATTGAGGACGGTTCTTCAGGTTTACGGGTCTGCGGGTCTTCAGGTCTACGGAACTACAGGTAAACAGGATTACTGGTCCTCGGCCATCGGCCACCGGCCATCGCATAATCGTGCAATTGCCCGACCCCCTTGTTTGTGAGTGTTTACAATGCGTGCCGCATTCACAACCTCACCCCCGACGATGCCGTAGGCATCGAGTATCGGTAGAAAACGACTTCTTTTAAGACAAAACAAAAATTAAAATTCAATATTTAG
>CAZVNP010000030.1:0-35879 GCA_964628285.1 uncultured Lentimicrobiaceae bacterium | reverse complement strand
CTATAGCAGCTTTCTGCTCTTCCTTTGACGGCTTTTTTATTTCATCAATGAAGTCCATAGGGTTTGATTTTGGTTTTCTGCAAATATAAACGAAATATTCGAAATAATGTTTCGTTTATTTCGATTTTTTCTGATTCTTCATTATTTTCTGCTGAATAGGAATGTGGCTATCGCTTGATAATCTGGGAAGAAGTAGTTATTGGAATGGACAGAGCTAATGATTTTACTCGTCCATGCCGGATAAAATGACCAGCTCCCGCCTGTAAGATATTCAGTCTTCGCCTGATTTATTAATCTTCTAATCTTTCTGTGTAATTTCGGTAATTATATCACGGTAAGTATTATTTAACTTCAGCAAATTAATTTTGTAATTGGTAATATTCCACGTTTCAAGAACAGAGTCATTTTCAAATCTCTCTTTTTTTATCATCCCGATGCTATCAACGTAATACAGGAAATAATTTTCAGTAATGCAGTTGCCACTAATAATTTTCATTTTTACAACCTGTTTGAAAAGGTGGTTTTCAACTAACATTGAATCAAGAACATCAACTATTTCAGCATCTTCACTTTTATCACCAATTTTTTTGCTTGTCAGCAACAGGTAACCACTTGGATAGCCACTTGGGCCAAGACATCTGCAAATAATATATCCAACCAAATAATCATTATAATAAAATCCATCAGTAACATCATGGTAATTGATTTGGTAATATTCATCAGGAGATATGTGGGGTACATAAATGAAGCTTTTATCAATTGATTCAGCAGTTATACTGTCCTCGACATTTGAACCAACCATTTTGTAAACCCAAAATGACCCTTTATCAAAAAGAAAAGGATAAAGGCCCTGACTTATTGGATTATATTGTGGTACTTCATGATCTTTTTCACATCCAAAAGAAATTGCAATTAAAAAAATTATCAATGAAAGCCTTATCTTCATATGGAAATGGAATAGTTGTTTGCCTGATAGTTTCGTAAACTGATTGGTCTTATATCACCTTTGAAAATATTTCGCCGAATCTTAATTATCAGATTTAAAGACAGCATCATGCTACCGCTCTCTTCTTTTATCTCACCAACCGCTTCACAAATATAATTCATCACTATAAGAAAAGCAAATTTTTAATTCCAGAGCTGTTGAAATAAGGCAGGTTAATAGAATAGGATTCCTAACACCTGTAGATCCCGGCCGGCTGCGCCGCCGGGATGAAAAAAAAGCCCCGGCATGTCAATCATACCGGAGCCGGAATCGTCTGGGAAAGCGGTCACGACGAGACTCGAACTCGCGACCTCCTGCGTGACAGGCAGGCATTCTAACCAACTGAACTACGTGACCATCTTAGAGTGTGCAAATATATGAAATTATAACAATGTGTGATTAAATTCCGGGAAATATTTTAAGTTGGAAAGCAGGATAATAGGACGTGAAATGGATTTATATGAAACATCGTGGCAGATTGATAATGTTTTCCTGGATCGAATCCTTATATTAACCGCAGAGGGCGCAAAGGAAACGCAAAGTACGCAGAAGATCAGGAAAAATAACTTTCCCCCTCTCCTCTCAGGAGAGGGGGCCCGGGGGTGAGGTCATTGCCAAACACCGGGAATAAACTCTCCGCAAAACTTGCACTTCGAATTGACGATGTTGTTCTGTACGATGCCGAAGCCCTTCCGTTCGATGAGCAATTTCCTGCATTTAGGGCAGTAAGTGTCTTCGCCAACTCCCGGGACGTTGCCGATGTATACGAACTTCATTCCGGCATTCATTGCGATGTCCCTGGCTTTTTCAAGGGTCGACTGGGGTGTCGATGGCAGGTTCGTCAGCTTGTATTCGGGATGGAAACGTAAAAAATGAAACGGTGTATTCTCGAAACCATTCTGCACAAACCATTCGCTCATCCTTTTAATCATGTCAAGATCGTCGGTCCATGTTGGTACGACGAGGTTGGATAACTCAAGCCATATGCCTTCGTCCTTCATGACCTTGAGTGCGTCGAGGACGGGCTTGAGCTTGCCGGCGTTGAGCATGGCATAGGTCTCTTCGCTGAACGACTTGATATCGATGGTGGCAGCATCGATGACCTTGCAGAGATCACGCAGAGGCTTTTCATAGATGTATCCGGCCGAGACGATGACGTTCTTCAACCCTTTCGCCTTGCCTATTTTAGCCGTGTCGTAAGCATACTCGAAATAGGCCACCGGGTCGGAATAGGTAAAGGCTATTGAGGTGCATTTGGCTTCCAGGGCTTCCTCCACCACACGGTCGGGCATAAGGTCATAGTTCTGGGTGTCCTTGGGGCTTGACTGCGACAGCGACCAGTTCTGGCAGTTGAGGCAGGCCAGGTTACAGCCGGCGGTGGCGATGGAGAAAGCGGTGGTGGTGGGAAGAAAGTGATAGAACGGCTTCTTCTCGATGGGGTCGATGTGGACGGCGGCAGGGTTGCCGTAAGCGATGGTGTACAGCTTGTTGTCGACGGCATAACGGGTGCGGCAGGTGCCCGGCTTCACGTCGGTGATCTCGGTGCATTCATTTGGGCAGATGAGGCATTTCATGCCCCGCGGAGTCTGGATGTAATAAAGGCATTCCTTGCTCCACTTCCAGAGCTTCTGATCGCCTGACGGAGCAACTGCCAGGAGGCGTTCCACACCGCCGGCGAGCAGGTCGAGGGAGCTCAGACCCACAACGGCGCCGCAGGTGCCGCAGACACTGTATTTGATAAACTCCCGCTTGGTTATTTTCCGGCTCATGGATATTCAAGTTATTGAGCTGTGAAGCAAATCCTGATTCAGGTAAAACGAAGCAGATCCCGTTTTCGTATCACGACCAGGAACATTGATAACAGGTTCAACAAACCCGTGATGATACATACCATCGTCAGCCCAAACAAAGGTAACAGAAAAACGGAGACGGTGAGTATGCCCAGGGCCGAGCCCAGCAGATCGGCACCATAGACCTGTCCCGAGACCGTGCCGGTGCCGCCGCGTTGCAAGCGCGAGCCCAGCGAAAACAACACCCCGGTGAGAGCTGCGATGACCAGGGTCAGAAGGAAGAAAAAAGCATGCATGAGGATCACCGGTATTTCGTGGTTTTTCATCAGCAGTAAAATGAAAGGCAACACCAGGGAATAAACTGCTATGGCGGCCAGCACCCTGATGAAGAGGGCCGGCGTCGCCAGGTTAAGGTATTTCCGTGCCAGGAAAACACCTGCCGCCAGGCCAGCCATGAAGACCATGATGATGATACCCGTCATCAGGAAGACATAACCGTAAATGACCTGGAAAGCGATCAGGATAAGAAACTCAACGGAAGAGGCCGCAAAGCCTCCGGTGAACATGCCCAGGTACACAGGCCTGAAAAAAACAAACACCAGTGCCATGAGAAGGATCATGATGACTAATGGCACACGGTAATCTATCTTAAAATAGCTCAGCCACAGGAGCATCTGCTGGAAATAGGCCAGCGGTTTAAAATCGGTGTTCACCCCGGCGGAGCGATCCAGCGACGCCAGGATCTGATCCGAGCGGTTCTTCAGCAAGTCATCGTCAATGTAATATTTGTTCACATACAGGTTCATCAGGCCCCTCTGCTCAATGCGTGCCGCAATGTCGATGTGCAACGGATCGTCGGAGGCGAGGAAATAGTCTTTCCCGCCGGGAATGATTAGAACGTGCTTAAATATCCTGTTCATGGTGTTAAACAGGACGGAATGGGTACGGCGTTGTTCCGGGCTCATGTAATTGGCCACCGACATCAGGCCGGTGGATACCACCGCGCCGGGATTCAGCTTTTTTTTCAGGACGCTGAAAAAATCCACACTGTAAAACCTGTTCAGCTGGGCCGTGGTAGGTTCAGGCAGGTTGATCATCACAATATCGTAAGTCCGTGTGGTGTGGCGTATGAACAGGGCGGCATCACGGTTAATGACGGTGATCCGGGGATCGTCGGCCGGGCTGATGAATCGTTCACCTATCCTGACCACCCACGGGTTCAGCTCCACGTAATCGATACTGTCGAGGTTGTATTTGAGGATCTCTTCGAGAGCCCCTGCCATGCCTCCCGATACCAGCAACACCTTCCGCGGATGCGGATGCTGGATCATGGCATAATGCACGCACTCTTCATTCTGGATGGTGTTGTTGGTTGAGAAGAGGGTGACGCCATTTTCATAAACGTTGACCTGGTCACCTGTGCGGGTGACCATCAGGTTGCCATAGGGGGTATCCTTCTCAAAACGGATGTCCTGGCCTTTGTACAGCATCTTACGCGCTATGTCGCCGGGGTTAATCAGGAAATATAAAACCAGGCATGCCAGCCCCAAAGGCATCAGTATGAAACTCCAGAGACGCCGGCCTGTCAGTGACAAGATAAAAGCTGTGACGATGTTCAACAACAGGATGAATAACAGGCTGTTGAACGCTTTCAGGTAAAAAACAAAAATGAAATTGAACAGCACCCCTCCCACGGCGCTGCCGATGGATTCCATGCCATAAACATGACCGGTGAGGTTCCGCCCGAACCGTTCCGCGGCATGGACACAAAAAAGGGTGAAAAGAAAACCCGACACTAAGCAGAAAGGCATCAGAAGGATCAAAGAGGTGTAAAAAACCTGGACGGCACTGATCATCACACCAACAGGAAAAACGAGGTTTCTCATGTAAAGCAGCAGGAACACCGTGATCATGGGCAGGATGGCCATCAGTGTCTGGAGCAGGATAATGACGCCCCGCTGCCGCCGTATCCCGGCAGCATAACGTCCCAGCCACGATCCTGCCCCCGTAAGGAGCATCCAGTTGGCCAGGATGATGCCTATTACCAGCTCATTGCCGTACATGATGATCAGGAATTCCCTCAGCAGGATGATCTGCGTAATGAAAGAGGAAAAACCTGCCACGGCGACAGAGAAAAAAAGACGACGTTCAAATTTGCCTTCCATTTTAGTATCTTTGTAAGAGCAAATGGGATAAGATCACTTCACGTTTAACGTGGCATCAATCACACGAAAATAAGAAATTATGAGGACCAATCGTTTTTTTTCATTCTCAATAATTGCCCTTATGTTTTTCAATACTCAATGTTCTTCACAAGACAAGGGGCCGGCGGAACAGCCTGTGAACAGGCAACCCTATGCCGCCGGTAAATTTTATCCCGGCAATGCCGGTGAACTGCGCACGGAACTGAAGGATCTGTTCAGCCTTGCCGTGCCGAAAAAAACCGACAACGTGGTGGCCATCATCTGTCCCCATGCCGGTTATATCTTCTCGGGTGAGGTGGCCGCATCCTCTTACGACCAGATCGACCGAAGCAAAACGTATAAAAACATTTTTATATTGGCGTCGAGTCACGTAAAATATTTCGATGGCGCTTCGATATACACCCGTGGCGATTACATCACGCCGCTGGGCGCCGTCAGGGTAAACCGTGAGCTGGGCAAGGAGCTGATGACCAAAAGCAAGTTGTTCATGTTCGATTCTGAAGCCGATGCTTACGAGCACAGTGTGGAGGTGCAGTTACCCTTCCTGCAGTACATCTTAAAACAGGATTTCTCTATAGTCCCCATCATCCTGGGCACGCAGGACCCCGGCACGTGCCGCACCATCGCGGGCATCCTGAAGCCTTACCTCAACAGTGACAACCTGTTCGTTATCAGCACCGATTTCTCGCACTATCCCGCTTACCGCGATGCCGTGACCGTTGACAGTATCACGGCCCATGCCGTCCTGAAAAATTCCACGGAGGCGTTGCTCACCACCCTTAACGATAACGCCGAGAGGGGCATACAACAGCTGGCGACGAGCATGTGCGGCTGGACCTCCGTGCTCACCCTTCTGTACATGACCCAGGACAACCCCAATATTACCATCACCCCCATCCAGTACATGAACTCGGGCGACGGGCCCTATGGTGACAAGAGCCGGGTGGTGGGCTATGAATCCATCGTCTTCTCGTTGAACAAACCCACCTCGGAGGTCGCACCGGAATTCAGGCTCACCGAGGAGGATAAAATGGATTTGCTGGCCATCGCCAGGAACACGATCAAGGAATATATCAGGGACAGGAAGATGTATGATGTCGATGATTCGAAGCTTTCCGATAATGTCAAAACACCCTGCGGTGCCTTCGTCACCCTTTACAAAAACGGCGACCTGAGGGGATGCATCGGCCAGTTCTCGGCGACGGAGCCCTTGTATTTGGTGGTGCAGAAAATGGCCATTGCCTCCTCTACCGAGGATACCCGTTTTATGCCTGTCACAGCCGATGAGATCCCCGGTCTCAACATCTCCATCTCCGTCCTCACGCCCATGAAGAAGATCAACTCCATCGATGAGATCGTCCTGGGCCGCGACGGCATATACATCAAAAAAGGTTTTGCCGGGGGCACCTTCCTGCCGCAGGTGGCCACCGAAACGGGATGGACCAAAGAAGAATTCCTCGGCCACTGTGCCCGCGACAAGGCAGGTATAGGCTGGGACGGTTGGAAGAATGCCGATATCTATACTTACCAGGCCAACGTCTTCTCCGAAAACGGCGAGGAGAAATAGGCGGCTAACGGTTGCACGTCACCGTAAAAGGGCAGTATTTGCAGTACTCACGCTCCGTTGTCTGGGTGAAGGGTGTGTGACCGTCAAAAATTCCCCGCAACAGATCATGAACGATGGTGCCGAAGGTGCGCAGGCTCTCCCTGTTCAACGGCGCATTGCCGGGCAGCGCCACCGTGATGAGACCCTGGCTGGGCTTGCGGAAGGAGATGATGCCGGGTAACACCTCCTGTTCTTTGCCGGCATCTTCCAAAAGAAAAATATAGGCATAGACCAGCAGTTGAAAGCTTTTATCGGCCTTCAGGTCCTTTTTAAGGCTTTCCATGCTGTCCACGTTCAGATCGCCCTTTCTGACCATGCCCGTTTTATAGTCGATGATACGGTATAAGCCATCTATCCGGTCTATCCTGTCGGCTTTGCCTTTCAGCAGTACCGGCTTGTCGGTGCCATCGACCCGCAGGGTAATCATCGTTTTCAGCATCTCCTCCACAGAGCGGATAGTGAGGGTGCGACCCTCTTTTGCACCGGCTTCTATGAACTCCGTCTCCCTTAACAGGTAATTCCTGACAAACAGCTTCGCAACGTTGGCGATCAGCAGGTTCTTGCCGTAGTTGATGTCGCCTCCCTTATAGTTCCTGTGAAAAGATGCTGTCACGTAATTATCGATGAGGGGAAGCATCTCTCTTATTTTTTCCGGCATGAGGGACTTACCTGCCAGCGGTTCGTAGAGCATCTTCATGACTTCATGGACGACGGTGCCGATGGTGGCCGCCTCGATGGTCTCTTCCACCTCTTCGGCCTCCGAGAGGCCTGCTATCTCCTGGAAATAAAAACGCAGGGAGCAGTTGCGGTAGGTGTTCAGCGTGCTCGGTGCCAGCCCTCTCACGGCCAGGGCATCGAGTTTCGTTATGATAGCGTTATCCTTGTCGATGACGATCTTATAGAATCTGTGATCTTTGCCGGGCGGCATGTTGAGCAGCTTCTCGGTGATGGTCACGGAGGGGTTGTGCCGTGGCAGCTCATGGATGATCTGCGTGATGAAACGGCTCCTGTCACCGCCGCCCAGCTCACCGGCTTCGGTGTTGTAAAGAAGATAGATGTTACGGCTGCGCTGCAAAAGACGGTAAAAGTGATAGGCGTACACGGCATGACGTTCCCTGTAAGTGGGCAGTGCAAACTCACGGCATATGTCATAAGGTATGAACGTCATGGTTGTTTTTGAGGAGGGTATGATGTCTTCATTAACCGACAGCATGATCAGGTTCTCGAAGTCGAGGGTCCTGGTCTCGAGCATGCCCATGACCTGCAGGCCTTTCAGGGGCTCACCGTAGAAAGGGATGGTGGTGCCGCCGACGAGCTGCCTGAAGACACTCCGCAGGACAGGTGTCGTGCTCAGGAAACCGTGCTCGTCCATCAACGTCCTAAGGCGTGTCACGATCCTGGCAAAGTGAAAGACATATTCCAGTTCGATGCCGTTGTGCTGCCCTCGGGCATTGGTAATTATCAACTTGTCCCTTAATGCCTCCAACAGAGCCGTCAGACAGCTCATGGCCTCGGAAGCCAGCTCCCGCCAGTCGCGGAAGATAGACCTGACCGCACCGTAATAAGCGGCTGCTTCACTGGTGAACATCTCTTCCAGCTCCCGGGCAGTAAAAAAGACCCTGCCGGACTGCTGCAAGCCAGCGATGGTCCGGCGTGTGGCGGGAATATCGTCGCTCAGGGTCAGAACATAGGGGTGATTCAGAATTTTCAATACATCCTTGTAATAAAATTTAAAGGAGGACGATGACGGCATGTTATAAAACTTGGCGGCATTGTCGTGAAGGGTGAAGATGGCCTCGAAGAGATCATACACCGGTGTGAATTTAAGCGGGTAACCCATGGTCACGTTGAATTCGCCTATATTGGACGGCAGTGAATTGAGCATGGGTATCAGGAGGTCTTCCTCACACAGCACGACGGCTGTATGGTGCAGCTCGCTTTTGGGCACACCCCCGTCGACCAGTTCTTTGATGAGCTCTCCGGCCACCTTCACCTGTCCGATATTCTGTGGTATGCCGGTGACGGTGATCTGCTTACCGGTGGTCGCCAGGGTGTCGTCGAGCCATTCGAAGGCGCCGAAGCGTTTATCGTCACGGTATTTCCTGATAAACAAACCGGCTTCCTGGAGCGGGTTTTCAGTATAATATCTGTCGGCATCCCATTTCACCTCGGCGATGCCGGCGTCGACGAGGTGTCCGATGATGGTCTCCTCCGCTTTTGTCAGCGCGTTGAAGCCGCAGAACAGGATATGCTGCCAGGACAGGGTGGTGCTCCGCGACGCTATGGTGCCCGCCAGTCGCCGTGCCGCCAGACCCTCATAGGCCAGATTCTGCCGGGTGATATTTTCGACGAGCAGGTTGTAATAGGTCAAAAGGGAGCGGTAAAAAGCAAGGTATTGCTTCTGGAAGTCTGTCAGCGGCCTCCGGTCAAGGTTCCACACCGCCAGGGCCTTGGCGTCGCTCAGATAGCTGAAGAGAGCCGCGGGATCGAGGAGGTAGGCGTCGATCTCATTGAAGTCACGCAGCAGGACCTTGCCCCAGTGAAGGAACTCATCGAAAGGCTGTGCCTGGTCTTTCTCCACGGCACAGTGCACACGGTACAGCTCGAACAGCAGTGTCAGCTGGTCGGCCAGCTTGTATCCCGACAGATGCATGATGAAGTCCTCGATGGAATAAATTGCGGGGAGCCATACCGGCTGGTCTATTTTCAGGGAGAGGTACTTCTTCAGGAAGAGGCCGGCACGGCGGTTGGGCAGCACCACGCACAGGCTGTCGTAACGGCCGGCGTAATGGCCGGCGATATGTGCCGCTACCTTATCAAGAAAAGGAGTCACTTCCATGCAGGTTTAACAGGTCGGGCAGGGTCTCGGCCTGCTGCAGGCCTTCGCGCCGCCCCAGGTCGAGCCAGCACCCGCCGCCGGGGTCATAGCCGGTGATCAGGTGCCGCGACGCCAGACAAAGATACACATCTACGATGGAAAACACATCCTCTTTTTCGGGGAAACAGGATGACCGAAAGCTTTTCTCGAAGAAATGCGGTCCCACCACCTGTATGCCGCTGAAGGCCCTCTCGCGGTAATCGCCTGCCGGCAGAGCGGGAGGCCTGACCGCGCCGATGACCCTGTTTTTCCACCCACATAAACGACCGGCCTCGTCAAAGAGAAAAACCCTCGACGAGTCCCTTTCTTTCACCGCCAGAGTAACCAAAGCCTGTGAACGCACATGGGCGTCATAGAGTCCGGCCAGGTCAATATCCGATAGGATATCGACATTATGTACCAGGAGTGGTTTGTTGTCATCGATTAAGGGATAAGCTCTTTTCAATGCGCCACCGGTATCGAGAGGGCGGTCCTGCTCATGGGAGACATGGACCGCAAGGCCGAAGTTATCATGCTCATCTAAGTAAGAAAGAATCTGTCCGGCCAGGTGGTGCACATTGATGATGACCTCTTCGAAGCCGAAATATTTGAGCCGTCGTATGACGATCTCGAGCATGGTCATGCCCCCGACGGTAACCAGCGCCTTGGGGAGCGTGTCGGTGAGCGGCAGCAGCCGTTCGCCTTTGCCGGCGGCAAGAATCATGGCGGTCTTGGGCATAAGCGTGGAGGGTTGATTCAGATACAAAGTTGCGAAAAATAATGGTCTGTTGGTGTGTGACGGGTTGCGGGTTACGGGTTGCGGGTTGCAAGTTGCAGGCCATCGGCCAACGGCTGCCGGTCACCAGCCATCGTTCAATCGTGCAATTGTCCTTCCTGCCTGGGAATGCACCTCATCCCCCTGCCCCTTCTCCTCAAAATGCACCTCATCCCCCTGCCCCTTCTCCTAAAGGAGAAGGGGTGATATTGAAATACAGTTATTTATGTATCCCATTCCTTATTAAATCAAAAATCGATAATCAAAAATCAGAAACCGGATATGATAAAAGCCCCCGTCTCCTTGAGGAGAAGGGGGTTTGGGGGATGAAGTGCGTGTAACAATCACTAAATTCCCATATTTTCGGATTTAAACAGCGACAGTTCCGAAGGGATTAAATGATAAAATGATTGGGCGAGATACGATTTTCGAATTTCAATATTTGAGGTGAGGGGATAAACCATCGCCTGAAAGGCAACAAGCAACAGCCCGGGGCTGAGCCCCGGGGAAAAGACATGCCCGCGCGAAGGTAAGCGCTGTAAGTGCGTAATTCTTCAAGTCGGCAGGTCTAAAGGTCAACTCTATTCAGGCACGTTCAACGTACAACCTGTAACCCGTAACCCATTTACTCATTTGCACACTTCTACATTTTCTCTTATTTGGGAAGATTAGTTTTGAAATGATCAAATCATTGAACAACAATTTTTACATTTTTTATCCGGTTCTCTCCATATCTAACCCTTGCAAGATATAAACCTTTATGCCAGCTTTCTATGTTTAATATGACTTTGTTTTCACCTGCCGGGACTTCCATTTCTTTTATTTTTCTCCCAAAGAGATCAAATATCTCGATAAATGAACCTTTCCTTTTATTTGCTGCCACAAACTCGAAATTTATTACGGAGCTTGAAGGGTTAGGATATATCTTCAGTTCCTCTTTTCCGGCAAATTCACCCGGTTTCACCTGTACCGGCGAACATCCGGGTGTATCGCATCCCATGCTGTCCAACTTGATCACCCAGGCATCCTGAATGCCGGTATCGGGTGGCATAGGAAAAACGTTACCACATACAAGAAGGCCATTATCACTCGACTGAATAATACTTCTCAAATCGTTGGAACTTTCGCTGCCATTCAGTTTTGTATATTCTCTATACCACAGACTATCACCCTGGCCGGTCACTTTCAATATCCATCCGGAAAAATCGGGGCTTTCTGTTGCGATGGAACCGGTTGCCACGATTGAACCATCACGCAACGTAATAATATTTAGCAAATAATTATGATGCCTGCTGGCTCCGTATTTTTCATTCCATAAAATATTACCCTGATTGTCCATACAGACTACGTTGATTCTTCGATATGCCTGATCATTGGAAAACATTGAATCGCCATAACATGTACCGGCAATGATATGCCCGTCATTCGATTTGCATAACTGAGCACTATAATCTTGTACCGGACCTCCCAGATTTTTCATCCACTGTTGGTTTCCCAAACTATCGGTTTTGATAACAATGGGGTCACCGGTCACAGCATGCCCTGGGGTATATTTATATCCGCCAATAGCAAAACCACTATCGGAATAAGCATTGTTTAATATCGTACCTCCATAACCATATGTTTTAAGCCATTTAGTATTCCCCAAGCTATCCGTTCTGAGTAAAAGAAATTTACATCCAATGTTATCATCATTAAAAGTCCCGCAAAATATGAGGTCATTATTATTACAAATTTTCATTTGAGAGAACCAAATGGATGTATCTACAGGTAAAATATAATCCCACAAATATTCCTTACTCCATATAATATCCCAAAATTTATTTAATTTAAGCAACAGACCTGTGTTACGAGTATCTGGGTCATAATATTGTTTAGCTCCTGCAATAAAAAAGCAGTTGTTATTATTTCGATAGAGAGAGCCAGGATAACCGCTGAAGTATGTAGCAATTGTATCTCCAAAAGATTTTGCCCATAATTGATTTCCTTGAAAATCCATTTTCATAATGCCTATGCGATTCCAATAATCATCTAAAGAATCACCGGTTGCACCCAAAATAATGTATCCATCTTCAATCTCAATAATATCCTTTGCTGCACTCCATATATCTGGTTCATTAAGATAATATCTTTTATTAAAATAAACAGACTGGGAATGGCCGGTATTCCCAATCTGCGAAAGAATCAAAAAGATAGATATTCGAAATAATACTTTTTTCACCGGCTTCAATAATTTATCGTGAAATGATCAATTTTTCCGAGTCAGTAATTTCGTTGTTCAGAACAAAGTTACAGATATAGATGCCGTTTGGCAAATCGCTAAGCGGAACAACTAGATAATCATGATTATAAACCAGAGTTATGTGCTTCAAACATTTTCCATTATTATCAAACGTGTTGTCTGGTTGGAAATGTTGATAAATATATTAATAAATAAAATAAATTATGCATAATATGGATAACCAGTTACATAGATGTATGGTTGCTCACCAAAATACATCTATTATGCATAACTTAAAAACAAATTCCGACAAGTTCTTCAACATTACCAAGAGCGTGTTTAAAATCGTATTGACAATTTTTTTCATTACCCTAACAGACCTAAATTGTCTGATTTTGAGAATATTGCTTTAACAGGTTAACCGCACAACGCGTTAAAATTTAATTTTTGCTTTGCATTACCGCCCATTCGATATTGGTCATTTAAATCATCATTGACCATTGAACATTCCCATGTTCAATGAATGTTCTTCAATGGATGTTGAAAATTGGAAGAGAGATGTTTTGTTTAACCACGGAGGAACAGGAGGAAAATGGAGTTTCACAGAGTTACAAAATTAATTTCCTTCACCTCTGCGTTCTTTGCGCATCCTCTGCGCCCTTTGCGGTTTAAAAAGAAGATCCTATTTCAGCATCCAATTCTCTTTCTCCCGGTGCTCCAATGTAACCACAATTCTGTCATTTTTCCGTATGTGCTCCGCCATCTTCTGAGCGCAGAATACCGACCGGTGCTGCCCTCCCGTACACCCGAAATTAACCGTCAGATGGTTAAAACCCCTTGCAAGGTAATTCTCAACAGCCTGGTCAATCAATGTGAAGGCATGAGACAGGTATGCTCTGACCTCCTCTTTTTCGTCCATGAAGCGTATCACAGCCACATCATCGCCCGGGAGGAAACGAAATTCCTCGTATTTACCGGGGTTGGGCAGGATGCGGCAGTCGAAGACAAAGCCGCTGCCATGTCCGTACAGGTCTTCGGGTATGCCGTGCGGGTAAGCGAAGCTGTTCAGTCTGACATGCAACAGGTTGTCTTTGACTCCGGCAGGCGCCGGCCATGCCGGCAGGGCGATGATCTGTTCAAGGATATGGTATAGTTCCGGCAATGACACCGGCAAGCCGGCATTGCCCAGGAACCACCTGATATTCTCCACCGCAAAGGGAATGCTCCTCAGAAAATGTCCTTTATGCTCCACAAGCCCTCTCCTGCCATAGGCACCAAGAACCTGGAGGAGACGGATGAGGAGATAGCCGTGATAGTAATCTGTAAAAATCTTTTTGTCAATTGTGATCTCATTCCCCACTACATCCATGTAATAATCGAGCAGCACATCCCTGACGGGCTGCGGTATGGCTGCCTTTGCCTGGTAAAGGAGCGAGGCAAGGTCATATTGAAGCGCCCCTCTCCTGCCACCCTGGTAATCGATAAAATAAAGGCCTCGGCCCGTGATCATGATGTTCCTCGATTGAAAATCACGGTATTGGAAGAAGTTGCCGTCAGCCTGCAACAGAAAGGAAATGAGGCTCTCAAAATCGTTGTCTAACTTGAGCTCGTCGAAGATGACGGGTGTCAGCCGGGCGAAATAATACTTGAAGTAATTCAGATCCCACATCATGGCCTGGCGGTCGAATGACATCTTGGGATAACAATGTGAATAGTCGAGGTCGCTGCCTGCCACCACCTGAAAGCGCACCAGGTGGTGTACCGCCTCCCTGAAAAGGGCGGTAAGAGCTTCCGGGAAGATGCCGGCATCCCTCTGCTCTTCTATCAGGTCGTACAGAGTCCTGTCGCCAAGGTCTTCGATGAGGTAGACGTCATGCTCAGAATCTGTTGCATAGATTTCAGGCACCGGAAGGCCATGTTTGAGAAAATGCTTTGTGAAGGCGAGGAATGCTTCGTTCTCGCCTTTGTCGGGATGGTACACACCTATGGCCGTCCTATCTCCCCTGCCCAGCCTGAAATAACGACGTGAGGAGCCTGCACCCGGCAACGCGATGAACGTCGAAGATTCGGCACCTGCCCAGGACTTGAATAATGATGTCAGGGATTGATAGATGTTGGTCATACTAAATCATGCATGTGCCCGACAAAGGTAAGTATTTCGGGGAATGAGAAGCGAATAGCGAATAGCGAATAGCGAATAGCGAAAGAATGTGTATTCATTTCGTCTTTTGCCTATCGCTTATCCTCTATCGTTTATTGTTTCTGAGGGTGTAACAAAACTAGGTTTTTTTTTATAAAACCGCAAAGAACGCGGAGGATGCGCAGAGAGCGCCGAGGAATAAAGTGCTTATTTTAAGTACTCTGTGTGCTCTGCGTTTCCTTTGCGAACTCTGCGGTTAACTAAAAAATCAGTTCTGTTACACCCTCGTCAGGGGGTGAGGTTGTCACCGATTACTCCACCACCACCGTCGCGGCCCCGTACACAGAATGATACTGCCCGTCGTACATGGCCTCGGCGCTCACCGGACCCATTTTATATGTTCCTTTCGAGACGGCCCGCACGGTATAGTAAAAATTGGTCCATGCGTCATTGCGTATGGTCACCCAATGGTAATAGCTTCTTCCCAGCTTATTCCTGTCGGGTTCGGTGATGAAGAATGTGATGCGGTCGTCACGGATATCCATGTAATCGGCTTCAGACCGGTCTTTGACCCATGTCAGCTCCTTCTGCGGTGTGATGCGCGGGTTCTCTATCTCGAAACACGCCGGCAGCAGGTCGGTTACCGCCACATTCATCATATTATTTACCGATGTGGAGCGGACACTGATCTTTACCACCACCAGGTCGTTCTGATGAAAGGTCAGTGCCGTGAACGGCCGGCCGAAACGGTCATAGAAGGCTTTTCGCACCTCCATGTAGCTGTCTTCCTCCTTCACCCTGCCGGTAACGCTGACACCCCTGACATCGTAAAAATAATAAAGCATCCCGGTGCCCTGTGTCACGATCTTAAGGGGTTTGTTATCCAGGTTGCCCGTGATCACTTTATCCTCTCCGGCATATTGGCCGACCTGTTTACCGCCGGCATACAATGTGGCTTCCACATGATCCTCTGCCGACAGGCTGGCCAGTTTACCCAGGGCCAGCAACGCCATGGCCCTGTCCTGCGTTGAATACCAGTCATTCTTTTTCAGCTCCTCCGACAACATCCGGCCAAGTGCCGGTATTTGCTGGTCCTCAGGATTGACTTCCAGAAGCGTGTACAGCGACAGGGCGAGGTCCCTGACGTAAGAGTCGAAAGATCCTCCCATGGTGCGTTGTATGCGCAGGTCACCCGAGGAGGTGGGTAAGACAGCCTGGCTGCTCATTCTGTCGCCCAGAAGCATGAAAGCGGCCGCCAGCATGTACCGGCTCTCATTGTCCATCTCATCTGTCCTGGCCTTGTAATAGTTCATCAGCGACAGATTCTGATTGCCGTTCAGTGCCATGACATACAGGGAATAGAAAATCTCCTTGTCGGCCAGCGTCTTTTTATAGTACATGCCGTTGATATCCCTGAAATAATATTCCCAGGTACTTTTCTCCTTTGATTTTATCTCCAGATAACGGATGATGTTGTCGAAGACCTGCTCGTTGATGGTATACCCGGCTTTACGTGCCTCGTAGAGAAAATGTCCGGCGTAGGCCGTCACCCACCAGTTCTCGCGGAAACACTCCGGCCACAGCATAATGCCGCCGTTAAAGATCTGCAATGACTGTATCTTTTTTATGGCTTCCTGGACAAGGTAGGCGGGATTATACGGGCGATTCCCCTCTTTCTGCTCCAGCATGCCGGCCAGATCACCGTAATAGATAAGGGGAAAGGCTTTGGAGATGACCTGCTCGGTGCATCCGTAAGGATACCTCAGCAGGTAGCTGAGATCGTTGCTGAACCTGATGAGGGGTGTGTTGCTCAGGATGATCTTCGAGGCGACCGTACCGGAGATGAAGTCATCGTTAATGGTGAAGGTGGTTGAGTCGCCTGCTTTCACCGTCCCTGATCCGTTAACGGTGGCGAGGCCTGCCGGTGGCCGCACCGGCACCTCGGTCTCGTCGTTGAAGGTCTCGCCGAAGGCGTCCGCCGCGGCTGTCACCTCCGATCCGCCTATGCCGGGGCCGGCAGTGATCCCAAAGTTGACCTGTCCTTCCCGGTTGGGCTCCAGCTTAATCTGTTGTTGTGCGGTACCCTCCACTGCCAGAGGTCCTTTCACGGTCATAGTCACCTCCGCCGTCGCCGTCTTCGAGGTGGTGTTGGTGATGGTCACGGGAACCACGGCCCTGTCACCGGGGCTGAGAAAACGCGGCAAGGCCGTACTCAGCACCAGGGGATCGGCTACTTTCATCATCTTTTCAGCCGAAGCGAACCGGTGGCCGGCATAAGCCACCGCCATGATACGCAGTGAGCCGGAGAAATGAGGTATATCCACATCGAAATGACATTCACCGTTGTCACCGGCTCTCATGATACCGCTCCAGAATGCCAGCAACCGGACCCTTTTACTGGTAATGGGATTCATCCGTCTGCCCATCTCGGCTGCCAGGTCTCCGCCGGTCTTGGAGGCGGCAGCCAGCTCCGGCATCAGGTAGGCATAAAGATCATACGGCACCACTTCCAGGGCCCTTTTCTGATAAAAATATTCAAACGGATCGGGGGTCCTGAAGGCGGTGACCTGCAGGATGCCCTCATCCACTACCGCAATGGTGACGTCAGCACCCGGCCTGGTTTTCACCGTGACCTGTTGCTTCCGGTTGCTGCGGCTGTCATCGACGGCCATAACAGTTAAGGGTAGTTTGTCATTATTATCGATGATCCTGAGAGACTTATAACCATGAGCGACGGTCAGGGGGATGCTGTTGTCTTTCTGAGGTCTGATGAGCGTGGCAGAGACATACACATTGGGTAGCTTATCTTGGTTGAGCCGCAGATCAAGGCTGACGGCTTTATTGTTGGTGGTCTGGAACTGCGTCAGCGACACCTCATCGCGCTCCACCGTGATGAGCAGCTTACCATCGAAAGGAGTCTTGAAGAGCAGCCGCGCCGTTTCACCGGGCCTGTATTCATCTTTATCGCTCTCGATGATGACCTGCCCCTCCTTGCTCACTTCGAAAGAGGTGTACTCAGTATCATACCATCCATAGGCATAAAACTCCTCAGCCACATGGCTACGGGCGCCCTCCTTCATTACCCTTACCTCATAGCTGCCCGATTGCGAGGGGGTGAAAGGAAAGGACGTCAACCGGGTGCCGATGGTCACCGGCTGGTCGAGGATCACGGTCTCGACTTTATGCGACACATACCTGTAACTGTTGCCCTGGTGCTCGATCACGCTCTGCCAGGTGATTTGGACTATCTGCACCCTGACAGGCACATTGTCGAGGGGCCGGCCGTCCCTATCGACAGCCACGAAGGTGAATACCACGGGCTTGCGCGTGTCCACCCACCGGTCAAAGCGGCGTATGCCATAGAAAACATCCTGGGTGTAGATGTTAAAAGTATTCAGCCTGTTCACGGGCCGTCCTGTCTCATCAAACACGGTGGTGTAAATCTTACCTTCAAGTAAGCCGATATCATCGTAACCCTTCAATGTGAACGCCTCGGTGGCTTTACCCTGGGCATCGGTTTGGCCCTGCCTGGTCACCTCCTCAAAAGTGATCTCCTTAGGCAGGCTGACATCGAAACTGAAATCAGGATAGTCTTTGGCCACAAACATTTTTTGGGCCACCTGCAGGTTCACTTCATAGTTCCTGCCAGCCGCAGGTGTGCCGAAGAGGTTCATGGCCAGGATGTCGAGATGGATTTCCTCGTCGGGGCGGTAAGCGGTTTTATCTGTGACAGCGGTTACCCTGATTCTGTCGGGCATGAACTCCTCCACCAGTATCCGTGATGATTTCAGGAGAACGTCATTGCCGGAGTATACTTCCATGATATAAGCTCCTGTCATGGCATCGGTGGGGAGATAGAAACGGCCTTCGGCCGACCCCTGGCTGTCGAGGGTCCTTTTGATGGCCAGGAATTCCTTGCCGTCGGGCCTTTTCACTTTTATCTTGACGGGGATGCCGCTCTCCGTGCCCCAAGTCATGGTCCTGACAACGGCGTTGAAGAAGACCGTGTCGCCGGGCCTGTAAAGATCACGGTCGCCATAAAGGAACACATCATAGGGGATGTCTTTGGTTCTCTTGCCTCCCACATCATAACGGGAGGTCTCAACACGGCATTCATCGAAGAAAAGGTAATTGAAGTCGTTCTCCTTTTGTGCCGTGATCATGGCGATGTTGAAATCAGGAACGTTCAAGTGTTTATCCATGAGCTGTGCCACGCCGTTGTTATCGGTGATAGCCGTAAAGACCACCTGGTTATTGCTGCTGACAAAACTGACTGTGACTCCCGGGACGGGCATCGCATCGCGGATAGAGTTCACGAACACAAAGATGTTCTTGTTGCCTTCTTTCACGATGAGCCCGAGGTCGGACACGGCAAACATCTGCACGTCACTAAGCCACGGCTTGTCGGCCGCTTCAACGCGGAGGAGATAAAGGCCCCGGAGCTGGTCCGACAAACCGATATCCTCAGGTTTGATGTTGAGCAGGCTGACCTTGCCCGTTCGGGGCAGGTCACGCATGTCGATCACCCTGGAAAAAATGGTCCGGCCGTCCGACTCCCTGAAAGAATAATCATAGGAACTGTAGTACCTGCCTTCGGCATATTCCCAGTCATAGGTTTTTCCTTCATTAAGATAATGCAGGATATTGTTCTCAAAGACCTTGAAGACGCTTATTTTTATTTGCGGGATATTGACGATCCTGACACCGATGTTCCGGTTGCCTTTCAGCGACAGGTAGCGGCCGGCCTTATCGGTGAAGGCGATATATGGCTCCATCTCGCCGAAGGTCACGTACTGCGTGTAAGAGCTTCCCATGGCTTTGCCGAAGACACCCGCGACATTGCCCGAAAGGGTGACCTGGTAGCTTTTGCCGTCTTCAAAATCACCCTGAATCATGAAGCCGTCTTTCATGGATTCAATTTTAAAAGGTGTGGCGGGAGTGACGGTGATCTCTTTCTCCAGATCCGTCATCATCACCGGCTGGGTGGTGAGAACGGCAATAATGCCTTTGCCGGCTTCGAAATAAGGCCGCATCTCCCTCACCTGCAAACGCTCTTTAGGTGGTATGTTCAATTGATACGTGATGGTTTTGGGTGTGGACCAGCCACAGGAGCCACAGGCCAGACCCGGCATAATGTCGATTTGCAGAGGGATATCCTCACTGTCGGCAGTCTCAGGCCCGGGGACACTGATCTCCACGGTTTCCGACGGCGGCGCAGCGGCGATGGCCACGGATACCTTATGGCCGTTGACCGTCAATTTTAAAAGAGGTGACAACAAACCGGCGTCGATCACATTATTGAACTGAAGCCTGATCTTTATCCCCACCTCGCCGGTGGTTTCGTCAACAGCCCACCAGGCATTGGCGCTGACCAGTTTAAGATAGGGAGTGTGAAAAGATATCTCCCTGTCAAAAAATGTCGCCCCCCGGCCCGCGAGATGCAGAATGCCGGATGTCAGGTGTGCCGTATAATCACAGCAAGGATTGAATAAAGCCGAGGGAGAGAAAATCACGGCATCGTTGGCCGTCCACTTGAACCTTCCCGGCACCGGCGGCTCAAATTGAATGTAGGTGACCGAATCCCACAGGTTCAGAATGGAATCCGGCGCAACAGCCATATTAAACGTGAATAAAAGATCCTGACTACGTGTGATCTCTTCACTGAAATTCGTGCTGATGATGCGAATGTTCCGTTTGCTGAGGCATCCGGCGAAGACAGCAAGAATGGACAGGACTGACAGAATGGTAATGGTTCTTTTCATGACTGGTCATTTAGGGTCTGTATAAAATGAATTTGTAAAAAAAAATGATTACATGAAGTAAATTTAAATTATTTTTGGACAGAAAATCAAATTTTTGTTTTATGGAAGGACAAATACAACAACCACAGGTCATCCTGGTACCCCCGGCGACCTATGCCGGTTTCTGGTGGCGCTTTCTGGCCTATATTATTGACGATCTGATTATCTCGTTTGTCAATTTCATCTTGATAGCCCCGGTATGGGTGTTGTTCGGCCTATCTGTTGCCGGTGTCATACACAGAGAAGATTACGAACATTGTCCTGAATGGCTGGGGATCGTTGGTCCGGCAATTTCGCTCATCATCTATGCGGTTTTTGTCAGCATCCTGGTAAAATGGCTTTATTTCGCGCTCATGGAATCGTCAAAATACCAGGCCACGCTGGGTAAAATGGCCATCGGCATCAAGGTGACCGACATGACCGGCCACCGGATATCCTTTGCACGGGCCACCGGAAGGTATTTCGGCAAGATCATCTCCGGGATGATCTTGTACATTGGCTATATGATGGCCGGATTCACCGAGAAAAAACAGGCCCTGCACGATATGATGGCCGAGACACTGGTGGTGAAGGTCTGAGAAATCTGATCCTATCCCTTCACTTTCCGCACTGCATCGATCACGGTACCGTCGACCCACTTGATGACGGCGACGATCTCGTCGTCAAGATCGGGTTTTGACGGTTTACCGCAAATCTTTTCAGCTTGGTCCTTAAGCTCCTCAATGCTCTTAAGGGGCAATCCGCTTCCTTTGACCTTATCAAGGAGATCCTGCCGCCGCGGATTGACGGCTATGCCACGTTCGGTGATGATAACGTCGATGAGCTCACCGGGGCCGCAGAGGGTGGTGACCTCCTCCCTGACCACCGGGATCCGGTCACGGAAAAGCGGGATGGGTAAAATGGTGCATTTCGAGAAGAGGCAGTTCTGCCATCCCCCGATGCCGTGGAGGAGGTATCCGTCGGAGTGGGTGACCACGTTGGCGTTGAAATTCACATCGACCTCCGTGGCGCCAAGTATAACCACATCGACCATGCTGGCAAAGTTGCCTTTGCCGTGATAGTTGTAACTGGTAAAAGGGCTGGTGTTCACGTGGCGGGGGTTGTCGCGCATGGATCGAACGCCGTCGAGGTCGAAAGTCTGGCCGTCGAGGATGTATTCGCCGAGGCCTTCTTCGAGCATCTGAACGAGGTACTTGTTGCTGCCGCCACGCATGAAGCGCGCTTTCATCTTACGCTCTCGGAGGATGTCGGCGAAAAAGATCCCTATTGACAGGGCTGTGCCGCCGGCGCCGGCCTGGAAGGAGAAGCCGTCGCGGATGATGCCGGCCTTGTCGCAGAACTGTGCCGTCAGCTCGGCGATGAGGAGCCTGTCGGGGCTGCGCGTGATCTGTGTGGTGCCCGAGACGATCTTCTCGGGTATGCCCACCTGATCGACTTTCACGACATAATCCACGTAGTTGCCGTGGACCTGCCAAGGCACACAGGGGAACGGGATGAGGTTGTCGGTAACGACGATGACTTTGTGGGCGTACTGTGAGTCGGCGAGGGAGAAACCGAGCAGGCCGCAGGCGGCAGGGCCGTCGACACCGTTGGCGTTGCCGAAGGGATCGGCTGTCGGCGCCGCAATGACCGCGATGTCGATGACCACCTCGCCGTCCTGCACGGCCTGGTAACGGCCGCCATGAGAGCGCAGCACACCCAGCCCTTTCATCTTCCCCTCGGAGCAGAAACGTCCCAGGGGCCCGTTCATGCTGCCTTCGATCCTGTTGATGACACCGCCCTCCAGATGCCTGATCATAGCCTGATGACATGGAAAGGAGGCGGAAGGATACCATACCAGGTCCTTCACACCCAGCTCGGCAGCGATGTCGAAAACCTGGTTGGCTATAAGATCGCCGTCACGGAAGTGATGATGTGTCGAAATGGTCATGCCGTCGCTCAGACCGGCCCTTACTAAGGCTTCCTTCAACGACGGCACCAGTTTGTTACCATCAGACGGGTAATCGGCACAGGTGGCGATGGGAGGGGCATACTTCCGGCCTGTAGGCTTATATTGTCCGACACCCATATACGGAATTTGTTCCTTGCCGTTGACGACGGCGGGGACAACACGTCCTGCCGCATTGGTAACCGGTTTATCGTATTTTTTATTCATGATCCTCCTCTCTCCAGTTTTGAGACAGTTTACCCATACTGACGGCCAGGTCGATGGTCCTGAGGGCTCGTTTTACCACCGGCGGGTCGATCATCTTGGTTCCCAGCGAAATGACTCCCAGTCCTTTAGCGGTAGCTTCCTCAAAGGCTTTGACTATTTTCTTCGCTTTGTCGATCTCGTCATTATCAGGGGCGAAGTACTCGTGTATGACCCTGATCTGGCGGGGGTGTATGCATCCCATGCCGTCGAAGCCGAGGGCTTTGGAATGCAGGACATTCTGCCGGAGCCCTTCCATGTCGCCCACATCGGAGAAGACCGAGTCGATGGGTTGTATGCCGGCGGCCCTGGCGGCGTTGACCACCATGCTGCGCGCAAAGAACGACTCGGTGCCCTCGGCGGTCCTTTTGGTGCCCAGGTCGGCCGTGTAATCTTCCAGCCCGATGGCGAGGGCCACGACATTATCTGCGGCAGCGGCTATCTCATAAGCTTTGACGACACCTCTGGCGCTCTCGATGATGGGCATCAGCCAGACGGGGTTGTCGAGGCCGTGAACCGCCCTGATGGCGTCGATGCGTTTGTTGACCTCATGTATCTGGCCGGCACTCTCACATTTGGGCACCAGGATGAGGTTGACGTTATGGGGCACGACGAAGTCAAGGTCGTCGAGGCCGGCGGGCACCTGGTTGATGCGCACCATGCGCTCGGCACCGTAAAAATCGAGCTGCCGCAAGGCGTTGCGCACCACGAAGCGGGCTTCGTGCTTCCTGTCCGGTGCCACGGCATCCTCCAGGTCGAGGATGATACCGTCAGGCTTGTGGATGCCCGCGTTGATCATCAGGCTGGGCGTGTTGCCCGGCAGGTAAAGGCGCGAGAAACGATGCCGGTCGCAGGCCGTATGGTACCTGTTTTCAAGAATCAGATCCTGAAGGTATTCCCTGTCGCTCTTCATCAGCACCTTGATGGCGGCTTCGATGCGGGCCGCCAGCACAAACGGCAGAGCCCCGCTGTCTTCTATGTCCAGCCGGGCATGAGCGATCTCAAAATGGTCAAGGATATCTCCCGCGAGCTTAAGAATGGATTGACCATAGAGTACCTTTACTTTACTGGCCACCGTAATCTCCCGACCACCATGATCGGGGAGTTCAAGGGTGACAAAACAATCGGATCGGACACGTTCGCCTTTGTTACCGGTAGATGTTTGCATAGCATTTTTTTAGAACCCTCGTTTGCGCGCGTTTGTAATGCGTGCCGGTTTCATGACCTCACCCCCTAACCCCCTCTCCTGAAAGAGAGGGGGAATATGGTTATTAATATTATTATCTGCAGACCTGCAGACCTGCAGACACGGCCACGAAGGCGGGGTGAGGTCGTCCTCGCCTTCAAATTTATCACAAAACTCTGAATCATAAACCATCCATATAAAAAATTTCTATTATTGCCGCCCGCATGATGTTTTATTATTCAGGATAATTGGCATACCTTTGCCCTGATTTTTCGGGTTCTTAAATTTTTATTCATAAACATTAAATCATCTGACTATGAGAAAACTGACTTACTTTTTAGCTAGCTTACTTTTGTTGGGAACCACTTTTATGATCTCCTGCACCAAAACTGAGGAGACGCCTCAGGATCTCAAACCGACCATCAACTTCAAGGGAGGCGGCAATTACATCTCCCAGGATGCAACACTGGACATCTCACAGGATTTTACCATCGGCATCACGGCCTCGGCCAATGCCACCTCAGGCACCAAGCTGACCAGCCTGTATGTATCGCGGACATACAATAATGCCATTTGGTTTGATTCAACCTTTACCTTTAGCGAAGCTTACATTGACTACGACTTTCAGTTCACCTCGCTGACCGTGGAAGGTACCGAACGGATCGCCTTCAAGGTCACCGACAAGGACGGTCAGACCAATGAGGTGTCACTGAGTATCACAACACAGCATGCTGCCGGATTGATCAATTTTTTCACACAGAAAATTTTAGGATCTTATGACAATAACAATACAGGAAGTTCATTTGCATCCGTTGATGGGACAGTTTACAATCTTGCAGATGCGAAGACCAATGCCACTAAAATTGACTGGTTATATTTTTATGGGCAAACAAATCAAGCTACAATTGCTTCACCATTTGATTCTGATGCCAGGTCTGTTTATCCTAGTATCGAGACCTGGTCGGTTAAAAATGCTACTTTATTTAAAAAGATTACGACTGCGGTTGATTGGGATTCAATTGCCGACGATACCCTTATTCTTCAATTAACTGGCGATGGAGTTACTGAATCCAAAGTTAATCAATTGGCAGTTGGAGATATCCTTGGATTTATTACCGTCACCGGAAAGCATGGTTTGATTAAAATCGATGCTATCGTAACAGGATCAGATGGAACTATCACTTTTTCCGTCAAGGTCCAGCAGTAAAAATTACCGGTAACGACCGGTTAATAAATCGAGAGGTTGTATTAAGAGTTAAGTTTCTCACAGATTCCACAGATGAATACAGATTTATAAAGTAATTGATTTATTGATAATCAACAATTTATCAATTTCAGTGAAAATCTGTAAAATCTGTGAGAACATAAAAACTCTCTTTTATGCAACCTCTTTTATATTTTTGTAAAAAAATAAGGTTAACATCATGAAAAGGACAGGTTTTTTTATACTGCTATTTATAATAACCTTTACCGTATTTGATTCATGTAAGAAAGACAAGGACACCAATGCTCCCGTCATCACCATTCTGGGCGATAATCCCCTGACGGTTCCTCTTGGCCAGCCTTACGTTGATCCTGGAGCGACGGCCTACGACCAGGAGGACGGCGATATCACGGATAAAATCAAGACCACCACTGATGTCAACACCAATGTGGAAGGTTATAACTACCATGTTTATTACAATGTGCAGGATAACGCAGGCAACAAGGCTGTGGAGGCGGTGAGGAGCGTGCACGTTCTGCAGTTTTAGCACCGTCCTGTTGCCTTAAACCCATCGTGCCATGGACAGGCGTTTCATTCTGAAAGGCAATATATACCTTATCCTCCTTCTCCGGTTAGCCATTCTTCTCATCGCACTGAGCCTGTCACGTCTTTTTCTGTATTTCCTTAACCTGCACCTGTTCTCCGAGCTGAGCCACCCTGAGTTCCTCAGAATCGTCTTTGCCGGTCTGCGGTTCGATCTCTCCACGCTCTGTATCATTGCCGCTCCCTATATCTTCTTTAACACGTTGCCTTTCAGGATCAGGACCCATCCGGTGTACCAGACGCTGAATGATATCCTGCTTTACACGCTTTTCATCGTTGCCATGGCGGGCAATTTCATCGATGTCGTCTATTTCCGTTTCACCGGCAAACGCATGACAGGTGATATCTTCAGGTACCTGGGTGCAGGAGATGATTACCGGTCGCTGATCCCGCATTTCCTTCATGATTTCTGGCAGCCGCTGGTGCTGTGGATCGCGCTGTCTTTACTGGCCGTTTTTCTGGCTTCGCGTTTCAGGGTGAAGGCGGCGCCACCCCCTCGTTCACGTTTCATGTACTTAGTGACCAACACCTTCCTTTTCCTGGTCTTTGCTTTTTTTACTGTGATTGGCATCCGTGGCGGCTTCCAACTCAGGCCTATCAGCATCATCACCTCGGGGAAATACACGGAAGCGCAATACACCTCGCTGGTGCTGAACACCCCTTTCACCGTGGTCAAATCCTCCTCACAGCTCGAGTTAAAGCATGCAGACTATTTTAGCGACGAGTCGTCGCTTGATAAGGTCTATACCCCCTTTCACTCTGCCACCTGGCATCCCGATACTATCGCGGCAAGCGAGGATCACCATGGTTATAACGTCGTGGTCATCATCCTCGAGAGCTTCTCGTCGGAATATATCGGCGCTTTCAACAAGGATCTTGACAACGGTCATTACCGGGGTTATACACCATTTCTCGACTCCATCATCGGCGTCAGCCAGTCATATAACGGTTTTGCTAACGGCAAAAAATCCATTGAAGCCATCCCCGCCATCCTGGCCAGCATCCCGGTGCTGATGAACGATTCCTACATCACATCCAGGTATGCCGGTGACCGCATCAACAGTCTGGCCAGCCTGCTGAAAGAGGAAGGCTATGCCTCTTCCTTTTTCCACGGCGGCACCAACGGCACCATGAGCTTTGAATCGTTCACCAAAATGGCCGGCTTCGACAGGTATATCGGACGCGATGAATACAATAACGATAAGGACTACGACGGCAGCTGGGGCATTTATGACGAGCCTTTCTTTCAGTACTATGCCCGGTGTCTCGACACGACACGCCAGCCCTTCGTGTCGGCCATTTTCTCTCTCTCCTCCCACCATCCTTTCATCTTACCGCCGCAGTATAAAAATAAATTCATGAAAGGACCTCTCGAAATCCAGGAGTGCGTGGGGTATTCCGATTACAGCTTGCGGCGGTTTTTCCAGACGGCCTCCACGATGCCGTGGTACGACCACACCCTCTTTGTCATCACCGCCGACCACACATCGATGACCTACTTCCCGCAATATGAGACCCCTGTCGGTCTTTATCGCGTGCCGATCATCTTTTATCTCCCGGGGCGGCACCTGAAGCCGGCAGGGGACCAAGTGGTGCAGCAGAGCGACATCATGCCGACCATCCTCGATTTCCTGCACTTTGACGATGCTTACATAGCCTTTGGCTCCAGTGTGTTCGACACGACAGCACACAGGTATTCACTCACTTTCCTCAATAACATTTACCAGCTGATTGCCGGCGACTATGCCTATCAGTGGAACGGTCACACCCCTTTGGGCCTGTACGATTATAAAACAGATATCCTCATGAAAAATAACCTGTTGACACAGAAACCGGAGTTAGCCGGGGCGATGGAAACATTCATGAAGGCCGTCATACAGCAATACAACAACAGAATGATCGAAAACCGTCTGACGGTGATCAAATGAACCTTATGGATACGGTATCTCCATCGAAGAAAGAGGCTGTCATCATTATCAATCCGGCATCCGGTGCGGGCAGTAAACAGAGGGTGGAAGAAATGATCAGGATTCACCTTGACGAGGGTAAATACCATTACCGCATCGTATACACCGAAAGGCCATGCCATGCTACCGAGATCAGCCGCCAGGCGGCCAGGGATAAGGTGGCTATGATCGTCACCGTTGGCGGCGACGGCTCGCTGAATGAAGTGGCCAAAGGGATCATCGGCAGCAACACGGCACTGGGTATCATACCCGCCGGCTCAGGAAACGGACTGGCGCATCATCTGCAGATACCTTTCCGCATCAGCAAGGCCATCGAGGTGATCAATCAATGCAAGATCAAAAAGATCGACACCATCAGGATCAACGGCGAGCTGTGCATCAGCATCGCCGGCGTCGGTTTCGATGCCCTGGTGGCCAAAGAATATGAGAAAGCTAAAAAAAGAGGCTTCCAGACCTATTTCAAGATCATATTGAAGGAATATGTCAACTATAAACCCAAAAAATATAAAATCACCGTCGACGGGGAGAAATATAAAGAAAAGGCTCTCTTTATCAGCTTCGCCAACTCGAACCAATTCGGCTATAACGCCTCCATAGCGCCCCACGCCGAAGTGGACGACGGCCTTATCGATGTCTGCATCATCCGCAAAGTCCCCTTGGCACGTGTGGTGTTCCTGGCCAACCTCATGTTCCTGAAAAAAATAGATCAAAGCAGCGACATCACTATTCTCAAAGGGAAAGAAATAAGCCTGTCGAGAAAGAAAGGGAAAATCGTCAACATCGACGGTGAACACGTCAAGCTGCAGAAAGACCTGATCATTAAAGTCGATCCCTTGTCGCTCAACGTCATCGTCCCCTGATCCGAGTGATCTGCGTTCCATGTTTGGGATTATTATCCGAATGACCTATCTTTGCACCTATACTAATTTGCTAATTTGCTAATTTGCTAATCAGCTAATTAACCACCCATGTTTCTGCGATTCGAAGAACTGATCCGTGAATGGTTAAACCGGTATGGGCTCAGTGGTAATTTTGTCATGTTCTTCCTGAAGCTGATCGAGATAGGAGCCGTCATCCTGTTGGCTGTTATCGCCTACCATATCGTGAAGATCATCGTCGTGTATATCATTCACTCCGTGGCAAAAAAAACCAAAACCAAGTGGGATGATTATCTCGTCAAGAACCATTTCTTCGGAAGGCTGAGCTATTTTATTCCGGGGTACATCTTTTACCTGCTGCTGCCAATGATCTTTCAAGATAACCCGGTAACGCTGAAGGTAACGATGTTGCTGGTGAAGATATACGGTCTGGTGGTTCTGGTCTGGGTCATCAATTCGTTCCTGAAAGCGGCAGAGGATATCTACCAGACCTATGAGATGTCGAAGATACGGTCCATCAGAGGGTATATCCAGATTGTCAAGATCATCGTGTACACCATCGCCGGTATTCTTTTCATCGCCCTGCTCGTTAACAGGTCACCCCTCGCCCTGCTGGCCGGTCTGGGTGCCGCGTCAGCGGTCCTCCTCCTGATCTTCAGAGACAGCATCCTGGGTTTTGTGAGCGGCATCCAGCTCGCCGCCAACGACATGCTGCGGACAGGCGACTGGATCACTATGGCCAAATACGGTGCCGACGGCACCGTCATCGACGTCACCCTCACCACGGTAAAAGTGAAGAACTTCGACAACACCATCACTACCATCCCGACCTACAGCTTAGTCTCCGACGCTTTCCAGAACTGGCGCGGCATGGAGGAGTCGGGTGTGCGCCGCATCAAACGCGCCATAAATGTCGACATGACCACCATCCGCTTCTGCTCGCCCGATATGCTTAAACGCTTCTCACGCAATCCTTATCTGCAAGAGTTTATCGAAACCAACCGGTCCGCCATGGACAGGCACCACACCCTCCTCGAGGGCGATCCCGTGGACCACGTCCAGGAGTTCACGCTCACCAACCTTAACCTCTTCATCGTCTACATGAAGGAGTACCTGATGCATAATGAGGATATCAGCCTTGACCACACGCTGATGGTACGCCACCTTCATCCCACCGACACAGGCCTGCCCGTCGAGATATATGCCTTCAGCAAGATACAGGAATGGAAAACCTACGAGGAGATACAGGCCGGGATCATCAACCACCTCCTCGCCGCCATCTATTACTTCGATCTGAAAGTGTTCCAGAGCCCCGCGGGAACGGATATCAGGGAGCGGAAAGCCGGCGGATGACACTGGGAAATGGCGCCGTAGCTCGAAAAATCAATGGTTCTATTGTTCAATTGTTATATTGCTATATTGTCATATTGTCATATTGTCAATAAATCTTATTTCGTTACTTCGATACGTCGTTACATCGTTACATTCTTTCCACTATGCTTTTTATGTTTTAGAAAAACAAATTTAAGTGAAACGCCTTAATCCAACTTAAGCTTTTCACCCCGAAAAGGGACCTAAAAAAAGCAAAATATAGATAAATTTCCGACTTCGAAAAATATATCATATTGATTATGAGATATATAATTTTTTAAAATCGATTTGTAGTCCCAGAAAATGATTAGATAATTTGCAAATCAGAAATCACTGTTGATCAAACGTTCCTATTCCTTGGAAAGCTTGAGGAATTGCAGACCAATGAGCAAAAGAAACTGTCAGCCGATCGTATCGAGCAACTGATGAAGGGTGGGCAAACCTTATTCAGCTCAATGTTACCTGCTCAAATTGAAAAACTTGCCCGTCATTATTATGAGCAGATAAAACGTAAGGGACTGGAAAGTCATCCTATTCAGAAAGCAGAATCTGACAGGAAAAAAGCAACAAGAAAGGGAATATCATCAGGTAGATATTTCAAGTGTTACCATGGAAGATGCCTGTGAAATAGGATGTGAGTAGTTATGCTGGCAAACCATAGAAGAATTGGGGATCGGAACATATTTAAAGAATTGTGGATGGGATGACTCACAAATAAAGACCGCCTTGTTACATATAATAAGTAAGGCGACCTGTCCGGCCTCCGAACATAAAACGGCACAATGGATACAGGATAATTCGGCAGTGGCTGAATTATTTGATCTGGATCCTGTCAAGATCAGCAGGTTTCATTTATACCGTGCCGGCAGTATGTTATATAAGGTAAAAGAAGGTCTTGAAGAATATCTGTCTCTCAGAACAAGTGAGTTATTTGATCTGGAAGATAAGATTATATTGAGTGATTTGACCAACACCTATTTTGAAGGCAGGAAGGATGGGAGCAAACTGGCAAAATTTTACAAGAGTAAAAAAAAGAGGAATGATTCAAAATTAGATGCATTGGCGTTAGTGGTGAATGTTGAAGGTTTTATAAAATACAGTAAAATTTTTCGAGGCAACATAGCCGATTGTAAAACACTGTCAGACATAGTAGATCAATTATCGGCAAGAACATCGTCAACAGGCAGAAAGCCGGTTATAGTCATTGATGCCGGGATAGAAACGGATGAGAACCTGGCGATGTTAAAATCGAAGCAGTATCAGTATGTTTGTGTGAACCGTTCCAAGCTCAAAGATCACGAAATTGCAGGGGAAAAGGTTATAACACTGCATGACCAACGGGAACATCCAATTGAAGTTCGCCGGGTATCAAAAGCCGGGAAAGATGACCGTTATCTATATGTACGAAGTGATCGAAAGGCTATAAAAGAAGCCTCGATGAATGAACATTTTAGCGAGCACTATGAAGAAGAGTTGGAGAACATTTAATTTGCTTTTCAATATTTTGGTGTAAATCATTGAACAACAATTTTTACATTTTTTATCCGGTCCTCTCCATATCTGACCCGTGCCAGATATAAACCTTTGCGCCAGCTTTCAATGTTAAGAATGACTTTGTTTTCACCTGCCGGGACTTCCATTTCTTTTATTTTTCTCCCAAAGAGATCAAATATCTCGATAAATGAACCTTTCCTTTTATTTGCAGCCACAAACTCGAAATTTATTACAGAGCTTGAAGGGTTAGGATATATCTTCAGTCCCTCTTTTCCGGCGAATTCAACCGGTTTTACCTGTACGGGCGCACATCCGGGGGTATCATATCCCATGCTGTCCAACTTGATCACCCAGGCATCCTGAATGCCGGTATCGGGTCGCATAGGAAAAACTTTACCACAAACCAGGAAACCATTATCACTTGTCTCAATGACATCGCTCAAATAGTTTGAGCTTCCACTACCACTTAGATATATATATTCCCGGTACCATAAACTGTCACCTTCGCCGGTCACTTTCAATATCCATCCCGAAAAATCGGGGCTTTCTGTTGCGATGGAACCGGTTGCAACGATCGAACCGTCATGCAACGTAATGATATTTAACAGGTAATTATGGTGCCTGCTGGCCCCATATTTTTTATTCCATAAAACATTACCCTGATTATCAATATTAACTATATTAATTCTGCTATATGCCTCATCATTAGAAAACATTGAGTCGGAATAGCAAGTGCCAACTAATATGTTTCCTTCCATAGAATTACACACTCTGGCTATATAATCAACATAAGGTCCTCCCAAATTTTTCATCCATTGCTGATTTCCCAGGCTATCGGTCTTGATAACAATGGGATTTCCAGATTCAGGCTGCCCGGGAGTATATTTATACCCGCCAATAGCAAAACCACTATCAGTAGTTTGTATTACGGAATAAGCATTGTTTAATGTCGTGCCTCCATAACCATATGTTTTAAGCCATTTGGTATTCCCCAAGCTATCCGTTCTGAGTAAAAGAAATTTACATCCGATATTATCATCGTTAAAAGTTCCACAAAATACCAAATCATTATTTTCACAAATTTTCATTTGATTAAAATGGATCGATGTATCTGGAGGCGAAATATAATCCCATGAATATTCCTTAATCCATATGATATCCCAATAGTTATTTAATTTAAGCAACAGGCCTACATTATATGTGTTTGGATTATAGTATTGTTTAGCCCCGGCTATAAAAAAACAATTACTATTGTTTCGACATAAGGATCCAGGATAACCGCTGAAGTATGTAGCAATTGTATCGCCAAAAGATCTTGCCCATAATTGATTTCCCTGAAAATCCATTTTCATGACACCGATACGATTCCAATAATAATTTAACGAATCACCTGTTGCACCTACCACTACATACCCATCTTCAATCTCAATAATATCCTTTGCTGAACTCCATATATCCGGTTCATTAAGATAATATCTTTTATTAAAATAAACATACTGGGAATGACCGGTATTCCCAAACTGTAAAAGAATCAAAAAGATAAATATGCGAAATAATACTTTTTTCACCGGCTTCAATAATTTATCGTGAAATGATCAGTTTTTCCTAGTCGGCAATTTCGTTATTCACCACAAAGTTACAGATATAGATGCCGTTTGGCAAATCTCTAAACGGAATAACAAGATAATCATGATTATAAATCAGAGTTATATGCTCCAAACATTTTCCATTATTATCAAATATATTGATAAATCCTTTCGTATTACTAATATCTTTAATCATATATTCAATAATAACATAATTGTTTGTGGGATTTGGAAATATTTTCATTTCATTCTTTTCATAGATTTTTTTAACAGGTATGCGCCTGATTTTGCCCGATTTAAATTCATCCGGAAAGATGTAAGGCTCATGATATGTGAGTGTATCTATTACCATAAGTACACTACGTATACTTGCTTTTAAGCGACCGGTCGCATCATTGTATATAGAATATAATCCGGCAACAGATGAAGAATCTGCTTCGTAAATTGATTTGCTTACCGAAGACAATTGTAAAAGAACATTGAAATAATTTTCATACAATTGATGTTGAGAGGCTTCATTTTCTGTAAGGTTAAAGGTCTCAGGAATAATATTCAAGGTATTCATTACCGCTGCCGAATCGCCTTTCCTATAATACTCACAAACCATAGCGTACTTAGCCCATAGTTCATTTACATTTTGCAAAATTCCAATAGTGCTGTCGGCCGGTGAAAAGTTTAAGGTGTCATCATTGTAATACCTGATAATGTTGTACAAAGCTCTGCTTCTTTGTGCATTATAATTCGACAGTTGTGCTTCGAGGGATTCTTTGGCCCCGGCGATAAACCATCCCTGATCAATTTCGGAACGCTGATCTTCTGTCAATGGATTTACTCTTTGATCCAATGCCTGTTGAACCGTAATTCGCCACATTTTAGGCACACTTATTCACAAAAAATTGTTTAAAATTTTATGACTCAATTTAATGAAAGCGTAAAATTGTGTTATATATTTGTGCCTAAATAGGCAATTATGAAACCATTCAAACGCATCAAAATCATTAATGGGATTGAATATATTTACCAAATCACTCCTTACTATGATCCCAAGACGAAAAGAGTTCGTCAAAAAAGTACCTATCTGGGTAAGAATCAGGATGGTAACCCTGTCAGGGTCAGGGAAAAGAAAGTCAAAGATGTCTTTTCGTACGGTGAATTTTTACCCGTGGAAAAAGTAATTACGGATTATAAGCTGGACAGGTTCTTTGAGAAGGAACTGGGTAAAGTCAGGTCCAAAACCGTTTTAGCCCTCAGTTATGGAAGGGTGATAAGAGGTCTTGCCATGCAAAATATGGCCGACTGGTATGAAAGCACATGGCCTTATCACCACACCAGGGACTTACCCCTGAGTTCAGGTGGTATAAGCAGATTGCTAACCGAAATCGGCCAGAGCCGCCTGCAGGATAAGCTGGCCTCCTACCTTGTCCGGCAACTTGAGAGCCGGAGAACCATTCTATATGATATCACCTCCGTGACGTCTTACAGTGAACTAATCAAATTACTTGAATGGGGTTATAACCGGGATCATAATAATCTGCCCCAAATCAATCTCTCAGTGATATTGGATAAACAGGAAGGTATACCGCTTTCCTATGAGATTTATCCCGGAAGTATCACTGATGTCCAAACCCTCTTCAACACGATAAAAAAGCTTAGTGCCATCGGGATCAAATATTTTACCATCATACTGGACAGGGGATTTTACAGTCTGGAAAACATCAACCACCTGATAGAAGCAAATGCCGATTTTGTGATAGCCGTCCCTCAAAAGTATAAAGAGGTAAATCAACTGATGAGCCGGGTATGGAAGGAAATCGATCATACGCAGTACCTTGAAAAATATGGCGGTGATATCTTCTTTGTCAAAGAGGTTGATATCGTCGCAGGAACGCATACCCTTAAAGGTTTTTGCTATTATAATCCTGGCAGGGCTACCCAGGAGAAGGATAATTTTTACAGAAAGCTGGTTGATATCAAAAAAGAGTTGGAAAAGCTCACGGTTGACAAAAGTGTGAGAAGGCAGGCCGCAGAAATAGCAGGCAAACACTTTGAATACTTTTCCCTGGATACCACCAGTGCCAAGCTGAAGGTGACGATAAAGGACAAAGCCGTTTCCCGTGTGTTGAATAAGAAAGGATTATACCTGATTGCCTATCGTGGGGACTATGACTGGGAATGCTGTCTGGCGGCGTATAAAGAAAAAGACCTGATCGAACGCGGTTTTAATATCCTGAAAAACGACCTTGAGCTGTCCACACCTGGTGTACATAAAAATGAAACGCTTAAAGGCATTGTATTCATTAACCTTTTAGCGCTTATTATCCGAATGAAAATCATGAATATATTAAAACAGGCCGAATTAACCAAAGAGTACAGTTTTGAAAAAATGTTGCTTCAACTGGAGAAAATCAAAGCCGTAGTTTATGACAATGGAAAAGTTATTATTACAGAGCTAACCAAAAAACAAAAAGAAATACTTGAAGCTTTTAATGCTGTGCCTAATATTTGACGAATTACGGTTTTAACTGGCTTATCGGGTATTTCAAGGGTGGGAACGGATCTTTATCATGAAGATTTTATTGATGGAGTGGATTTTGATGATAATGACAAATTTGCTTTGGACGGTAACAGATTAATTCTGGTAGATGAAGAGACTCATGAATACCGGACCGAGATTGAGACTTTCTCGAAAATAATAAGCCATAGTTCTTCTATGACTAATCCTGATTGGTTTGAGGTTTGGACAAAAGACGGTCAAATTATCAAATATGGAAGCACAGAAAATTCAAGGATCGAAGCGGAAGGTATTGATGATGATTATAATTTACAATGGCTTGTAGATACAATAAAGGATCGAAATGGAAATTATATCGATTTTGAATACTATGAAAGTTCTTCCCATGATGATTTTTATGTTTCAAGTATAAATTATACGGGAAATATTGGAACGTCTCAGGAACCTTTTTATTCAATAAATTTTTATTATACAACAGGGAGAACTGATCCTAATAAATTTTATATTT
>CAZVNP010000029.1:0-38510 GCA_964628285.1 uncultured Lentimicrobiaceae bacterium | reverse complement strand
TGAAGAGGTCGTGTTCGTAAAATCCGTCGCCGTGGCTGGTGCTTTCGTGTTTGGCGGTCCTGAAGATGTCGCGTCCCGACAGGGTCACCGACAGCTTACGGTTCAGGAAATCCCGGCGCGCCGCAAGATCGGTCCTGAACGATCCCTCTTCGGTACCTTGTGCCGTGACCGAAGGACCTTCATAGGAGTTGGTCAGCTGGAGCTTAAACCGGGCCGGCAGGTTGAAGGTCAGGTTGACTTTGCTCTCCCAGTTGAGGCTCGAATTGTCTACAGATTCTTCGCCCACGGTGCCCACCAGACGGTAATGGTACAGGTCAAGGCTTCCATATATCTCTATCCATCTCACAAGGTTCAGGTCGGCCGACAGTTCGGAGCCAAGAGAGTAATCCTTGTTCAGGTTATCGAAAGTCTGCACCATGATGCCGTCGTCGCGCAGCGATGTGATGTGCGTGATCTTGTTCCTGGTGATGCGGTAGTAAGCGTCGAGAGCGACGTACGAGTCCTTGAATTTCTTCTGGTAGTTCAGCTCGTAAGAGTCAACGTATTCAGGCTTCAGCATGGGATTACCCTGGCGGATGGTGTATGGGTCGATATAGGTCGGGAAAGGATCAAGATCCCAGCCGTGCGGCCTGTTGATGCGGCGGCTGTAACTGGCCAGAATCTGTTGGTTCAATGGCAACTGGCGTGAGATGTGGACCGTGGGGAAAGGATCGAACAATTGGAGGACATAGGCTTCCGGCGAATTCACGTCCTTAATCCAACGATAGGTATATTCGCCACGTAACCCGAGTTGGTATTCGAAGCCGAACAGTTTGTCAGAGTATATGGCATATAGTGAATAAACGTTATGCCTGAAATCCATCGAGCTGCTGTACAGGGCATTGTCGATCCATGAGCCGAGCCCGTAATCATAATCCTGGAAGAGGTAGGTGCCGTTTTCTTCGGCTTTGCGACCTTGAAATCCTGCCTGGAAATTTCCCGAGGCGCCGACAGGTTTGGTGTAATCGGCCTTGATCCTTAACTCGTAAGAATGATCATCCTCAAGAACCCTGTTTGTAGCGGGATTCGGATCGATGAGGACCCAGTTGCTGTCGGTCTCGTAGTCAGACTGGCCCTGGTCTTCGTGGCCTTTGCGCTGAGCGAAGAAGATCATTCCCTCAAGGTTATGCCCCTTATCATTGAATTTATGTTGGAAATTCAGCGTACCGCTGTAAAAATCCATCGCTCTCGTGAAAGAGTTATCCGACAATGAATAGTCATTGAGTGTAGCCGGGAAGGTGTGGATAAACTGGTGGGAGGCGTTATCCCTTCCGAATTCAAAGTGGCCGCCGCGCCCCGACAGTGACAGCGTCGTTTTATTGTCGAGGTAGTAATCGATCCCTCCATTGACGCTGTAACCGTTTCGCTTCATGGTCATGTTCGACGAAGTGTTACGGTAATGAGTCGTATCGTTGAGAAAGGTTTCGTTGTAGGATGTTCTTTTCCCGGTGAACCTGTTGCTACTGTAATCGCCGCCGGCATATAGATTCACCTTTTTCAACCTGTAGTTCAGCAAGATATTTCCCCTGTACTTATCGCCTGTACCTGCCGAGAGGTTGGCGATGCCGTTCAGTCCGGTCTTGATTTCTTTCTTCATGATGACGTTGATGATACCGGCGGTGCCGTCGGGATCATATTTGGCCGAGGGGTTGGTGATGATCTCAATGCGGTCGATGGCCGAGGCGGGGATTTGCTGGAGTGCGTCACTGTTGTCGAGTACGCTGGGACGCCCGTCGATGAGCAGGGTGAAGTTGGGGCTGCCACGCAGGGTTACGTTGTTCTCAACATCGACCTGCACGGAGGGTATGTTTTCGAGTGCTTCAATGGCGGTGCCGCCGGCAGCCTGCAGATCCTGGCTGACGTTCACCACTTTCTTATCCAGTTGATAAACCACATGCTCTTTGTCGGCGACCACTTCAACACCCTTCAGGTTGGCAGAGGCGGCCTTTAATTCAATGCTACCGAGATCGACCGTCGGCTTTTGCCGCGTGATCAGGACATTATCCACCACGTGGTTATCATAACCAATGAATCTGACGATCATAAAGTATTTGCCCACAGGCACCTGTGTCAGTTCGAAGCTACCTCCCACTGAGGTTACCGTTCCGGTGACCATCGTTGAGTCACTGGCCTTAAACAGAACAATGTTGACATATTCCATGGGTTGGTGAGTGGTAGCTTCCAGCACCTGACCTTTAATAACACCACCGGCATTGGTTACGGAACCGCCCTCCGGCATCCGTTGCGCATGGAGAACAAAGTTATGAAAGACAAGGATATACAGTAATATAAAAAGCTTTTTCAAAGGATTTTAGAATTATAAATGTTAGATGACAATAAACGAAGGAAGTTTAAATCCCATATATAAAATATTAAAAAAACAGTTAAAAACCGGGAACTAACCATAGCAATTGTCATTATGATAACAGGTTTCGATTATCATCATTTAATATAACAGAAATAAGAAATAAAGTGTAAAAAGTGAACAGGGCTGCAAAATTACTAAAAAATCGGAGAGTGTGAGATGAATCCGTTTAATTTAAACGGTCATAATATCGGTTTCTTTAGCCTGGAGTAATTTGTCAACACTGGCAATAAAGTCATTGGTCGTTTTCTGTATCAGGTCTTCGAGTTTATTAATGTCATCTTCGGCTGTGCCTTCATCTTTTAATTTTTTTGCTTCTTCGTTAGCTATACGCCTGATGTTGCGGATGCCGATCCTGGTATTTTCGGCTTCGTTATGTGCCTGTTTCACCAACACTTTTCTCCTTTCTTCCGTCAATGCCGGGACAATGACGCGGAGGACCTCCCCGTTGTTGATGGGGTTGAATCCCAGGTTGGCAGCCATGATGGCTTTGTCGATGGTTTCCAGAAGGCTTTTATCCCAGGGCTGGACAATGATCTGCCGGGGGTCGGGTGTCGTGATGTTGGCTACCTGGTTCAACGGCATGAGGGTACCGTAATATTCCACTTTGACGCCTTCAAGCATGTCGGGTGAAGCTTTACCCGCCCTGATCTTCTGAAATTCACGTTCCAGATGAATGATGGCGTTATTCATACCCTCTTTAGCTTTTTCCAGACAAAATTGACACTCTTCTGTCATGATCGGTCGGATTAGATATGCTTTACAAATATAGAAAAATTCATAGGAATTACAAGGTATTTTGAATCGAGGATGCTGTTCCTCCGGTTGTTTGTTCCGACTATTCCGGTCCCACAACCGTACCGATGCTTTCCCCGTTCATAAGGCGTAAGAGATTACCTTCTTTATTGAAATTGAAAACGATGACCGGTAATTTATTTTCCTTGCACAGGGTGAAAGCTGTCAGGTCCATCACTTTAAGGCTCTTAGTGATGGCTTCGTCATACGACAGTTTGTCATATTTAACGGCGCCGCTGTTTTTTTCAGGGTCGGCATTGTACACGCCTTCCACGCGTGTTCCTTTAAGTACGACGTTGGCTTTAATTTCGAGTGCCCTGAGGACGGCTGCCGAGTCGGTGGTAAAGAAAGGATTGCCGGTGCCGCCGCTGATGATGATCACATCACCTGCTTCGAGGTACCTGATGGCCTGGGGGCCGCTCATCGGTTCGGCAATTCTTTCGACCGGCAAGCCGGACAGAATGTGTGCCTTAATCTCTTTTTTTTCCAGTGCTCCTTGCAGAGCCAGGGCATTGATGACGGTCGCCAGCATACCCATGTAGTCCCCTGTAACCCTGTCCGTTCCTTCGGCATATCCATTCACCCCTCTGAAGAAATTACCGCCGCCGATGACTATGGCCACTTCCACGCCCTCTTCCGTCACACTTTTGATCTCAGAGGCGTAAAATTCCAGTCGTCCCATGTCGACGGTCCGGTTATCACCCATCAGCGACTCACCGCTCAGTTTCAGTAAAATACGCTTGTACTTCATAAAGCGAAGATTTATTGTTTATTTACCTGCTCCGTGGCAATATTTATATTTCTTGCCGCTACCGCAGGGACAGGGGTCATTGCGTCCGATCTTTTTTTCCACCTTGATGGGTCCTGTTTTCTGTGGCTGCTGTGTATTGCTGTGGGCCTGTGAGAGCAGGTCGGTACGTTCTTCCTTGAGCTTGCTCATGTCGGGACGGCCACGCACGTGGGCTTCGCGTACGTTGCCGGTATCCTGAACGGGCAGATTACCTTTGACGATGAAGGAGATGCTTTCCTTGTTGATCCTCTCGATCATCTTTTTAAACAATTCAAACGACTCGAATTTATAGATCAGCAAGGGATCTTTTTGTTCATATGAGGCGGCCTGTACCGATTGCCTGAGGTCGTCCATCTCCCTGAGATGATCCTTCCAGGCATCGTCGATGGTGGCCAGGGTAACGCCTTTGTCGATAGCCAGCGCCACTTCACGGCCTTTGGTCTCACTGGCTTTTTTCAGGTTGGCGATGACCTGCATCATCTTGCGCCCGTCAGTGATGGGTATGGCTATGTTTTCATAGCGCGACTGCGTTTCATAAACCTCTTTTATCACCGGATAGACTTTTTCGGCCAGGGACTCCCTTTTTGTTTTATAGTTGGAATAAGCAATATTAAAAAGCTTTTCAGTTAGTTCCGTGCTGTTTTCAGAGAGTAATTCTTTTTCTCCGAACGGTGGTTCCATACCCAAATTCCTGATCACTTCGAGTTCGAAACCTTCAAAATCGCGGTTGTCCTGGTGATCGATGATGATCTGTTCACAGACGTCGTACATCATATTGGCAATATCGATGGCCAGCCTGTCGCCATAAAGGGCATGGCGTCGTTTTTTATAGATGACCTCCCTTTGTGAGTTCATCACATCATCGTATTCGAGCAGCCGTTTGCGGATGCCGAAGTTGTTTTCCTCGACTTTTTTCTGTGCCCTTTCGATGGATTTGGTGATCATGGGGTGCTGGATGACTTCACCTTCTTTTATTCCGAGGCGGTCCATTATTTTGGCTATCCTTTCGGAACCGAACATGCGCATGAGGTCATCTTCGAGGGATACGAAGAACTGTGAGCTGCCGGGGTCGCCCTGGCGTCCTGACCGTCCGCGTAACTGCCTGTCGACACGTCGTGACTCGTGGCGTTCGGTGCCTATGATGGCGAGTCCTTCGGCATCTTTAACGCCGGGGCCGAGTTTGATGTCGGTACCCCGGCCGGCCATGTTGGTGGCGATGGTGACGGTGCCGGTCTGGCCGGCCTCGGCCACGATCTGGGCTTCTTTCTGGTGCAGCTTGGCATTCAGCACGTTGTGCCGTATACCGCGTATTTTAAGCATGCGGCTTAAAAGCTCCGACGTCTCCACGGATGTCGTGCCGACGAGCACAGGGCGGCCAATATCGATGAGGTGCGCGATTTCTTCTATCACCGCATTGAATTTCTCACGTTTTGTTCTGTAGACAAGATCCTCCCTGTCGTCGCGGATAACCGGGCGGTTGGTGGGGATGACCACCACATCGAGCTTGTAGATGTCCCATAACTCACCGGCTTCAGTCTCGGCCGTGCCCGTCATGCCTGCCAGCTTGCGGTACATCCTGAAGTAATTCTGGAGCGTCACCGTGGCATAGGTCTGTGTGGCCGCTTCCACTTTCACATTTTCCTTTGCTTCAATGGCCTGGTGCAGACCGTCCGAATACCTTCTTCCTTCCAGGATACGCCCTGTCTGCTCATCGACAATTTTGATCTTGTTATCCATGATGACATACTCGACATCCTTCTCATACAGGGCATAGGCTCTCAGGAGCTGGTTTACCGTATGGATCCTGTCCGACTTGATGGAATAGTCCTGCAGCAATTCGTTTTTACGTTCAATTTTTTTAGCCTCACTCATCGTGGAGCGTTCCAGCTCGGCGATCTCGGCGCCTATATCGGGCATGATGAAGAACCCCGGCTCACTGTATTCTTCGGCGAGCAGGTCAATGCCTTTTTCGGTGAGATCGATGGAGTTATGCTGTTCATCGATGACGAAATACAGCTCATCGTCGATGATGTGCATATTCTTGGATTGCTCCTGCAGGTAGAAGTTCTCTGTTTTCTGCATGAGTGTTTTCACGCCTTCCTCGCTAAGGAGTTTGATGAGGGCTTTGTTTTTAGGCAATCCGCGGTAGGCCCTGAAGACAAGGTCGCCGGCTTTTTTCTCTATTTCCGCCGTACTGCGGTCCTGCAGTAAAGGCCGTGCCTCGGCGAGTATTTTCGTCACGAGGTTTTTCTGTGCATTGTACAGTTTGAATATGCTGGGTTTGAGATCATCAAACTCCTGTTTGTCGCCTTTCGGCGTCGGTCCTGAGATGATCAGAGGGGTACGGGCGTCATCGATCAGAACGGAGTCGACCTCGTCGACGATGGTATAGTTATGTGTACGTTGCACCAGTTCATCGGGATTACCTGTCATGTTATCACGCAGGTAGTCGAATCCGAATTCATTGTTGGTGCCGAAGGTTATGTCGGCCAGGTAAGCATTACGCCGTTCGGAGCTATTGGGTTCATGTTTATCGATACAATCGACCACCAGGCCATGGAACATGTAGAGCATGCCCATCCATTCCGAGTCACGTTTGGCGAGGTAATCATTAACGGTTACAATGTGAACCCCTTTACCGGGCAAGGCATTAAGGTACACCGGAAGGGTGGCGACGAGAGTTTTGCCTTCGCCGGTGGCCATTTCGGCTATTTTACCCTGGTGCAGTACGATGCCGCCGATGAGCTGGACGTCATAATGCACCATATCCCAGGTGATCATGTTACCGCCTGCCATCCAGCGTTGATTGTAACGGGCCTTGTCACCGACGATATTGATGCTGTCGTAACGCGACGCCAGGTCACGGTCATAAGCGGTGGCGGTGACTTCGACATATTCATTTTCCTTGAAGCGCCGGGCCGTTTCTTTCATCACGGCAAAAGCTTCAGGGAGAATGACATTGAGGATATCCTGCGTTTTCCGGTAGCTTTCCTTTTCGAGCTGGTCGATGGTATCGTATAATTTTTCTTTTTCCTCCACGTCCGTCTCGGTACTGTCGGCCTTCTCCTTCAACTCTTTTATCTTCTCTTCTTCATCATGAATATAGTCGGCAATGCGTTTCCTGAAATTGACAGTCATGGCCCTCAGTTCATCATTGCTCATATTCTTTACGGTTTCATAGGCTTCTTTTATTTGCTCCAGGACAGGCATGATGGCCCTGATATCACGGGTTGACTTACTACCAAGTATCTTTGAAAGGAAACCGGGCATTGTATTGTATTTAAGAGAAAGTATTAAATCGTATCGTAGTTAAGGCTTCATTAATGTAACATCATGAATCACATCAAGTTTTAATAACATAGGATCATTTTCTGGTATAGGATAAAACCGGGGATAAATTATCAGCCGGGTAGTTATATGCGAAGATAGGCGATTTAATCTCAATACTCATCCTCATGGAAGAAGAAATCCTCTTTAGTAGGATAATCGGGCCACAGGTCTTCAATGCTTTCGTAAACTTCGCCTTCATCTTCAATTTCCTGGAGGTTTTCGATGACCTCCTGGGGAGCTCCCGACCTGATGCAATAGTCTATCAGTTCATCTTTGGTTGCAGGCCATGGTGCATCTTCCAGTTTTGAAGCCAACTCAAGGGTCCAATACATAGTCAGAAGATTAGATCGTAAAATTTTTGCAAAAGTATATTTTTTTTAAAAACAAAGAATAAAATCATTTTTTAAGCGGGTTGAATTTCAGGCTATTCTTGCTTTCCAGGGTATCTCGGCCGCATTAAAATCGCGGGCAAATTTTCTGGCGAGGACAAAGAGGTAATCCGACAGGCGGTTGAGGTATTTGATGACAAGGTCGTCCACGTTAAAGTCCTGTGCCGCTTTTATTGTCAGGCGTTCGGCCCGGCGGCAGATGCACCGTGCCACATGGGTATGTGAAACCACGGGATGACCGCCGGGGAGGATGAAATGTGTGAGGGGTTGCAACCCGGCTTCCATATGGTCTATTTCATTTTCCAGGAGCAAAACATCGCTTTCAGCCAGTGCGGGTAAATTTTTCACAAGCGTGGGATTGCCCGCGGCCAGAAGGGATTCGGCAGTGAACAGCCGGTCCTGCACCTCGAGGAGGATGTTCCGGGTATGGGCATCGATATTCTGGTCTCTGATCAGGCCAAGGTATGAATTCAGCTCGTCGACGGTTCCATAAGCCTCAATGCGGGGGTGAAATTTGGGAACCCTTTCACCTCCTAACAGGGAGGTTTCTCCCTTGTCGCCTTTCTTAGTATAGATTTTCAATTCTTTATCCATGATGTATAATGATAAATATGGAATGATGGTTATGAACAGATTCGTGCAAAAACAATATCGATAATGAAAATTACGAATATTTTTTCAACGCGGCCGGCCTTTGAGAGGTTTATTCATGTATAAGGGAAAAATTACCACCGCGTGGTGTCAGGATATTTTTTCCGACTTATAATGTTCCATGGTAATGATGTCTGGATTCTTTTCGTCCGATTCGATCATGCCGTCGATCAGGCGTATGATGCGGTGAGCGTGGCGGGCGATGGATTCCTCATGGGTGACCACGAGGATGGTGTTTCCTGCATTGTGTATTTCCTCGAGCAACCCCATGATTTCGATGGAGGTTTTGGAGTCGAGGTTGCCGGTAGGCTCATCGGCAAGTATCAATGACGGATGGTTGACCAGTGCTCTGGCAATGGCTATCCTTTGCCGCTCGCCCCCGGAGAGTTCATTGGGTTTATGGTCTATCCTTTCGCTGAGGTTCACATTGCCGAGCACCTCCCTGGCCCTTTCGATCCTTTTTGCTTTATTAATACCGGCATAGATCTGCGGTAACATGACATTCTCAAGGGCGGTTGAACGGGGTAACAGATTGAATGTCTGGAAGACAAATCCTATTTCCTTGTTTCTTATTTCAGCCAGCGCATTGTCATTGAGCTTGCTGACGTCAGTGCCGTTTAAAAAATAGCGTCCCGACGTAGGGGTGTCCAGACAACCGATGATATTCATAAGGGTGGACTTACCTGATCCGGAAGGGCCCATCAGGGTGACATATTCGTTGCGTTTCACCGACAAACTGATAGACCGGAGTGCTTTTACGATGACGGTGCCCAATTTGTAATGCCGGGATATGTTTTCCAGATGGATAATTTCTTCAGTCATGGGATAAGGTTTATCAGTTGAACAAAGTTAATAACATTCATGATATGCGGTTTATTATTTTGAAAAGTTGCAATTATCATAAGCATAAGGCGGTTTAGCGTATCTCGGATATCCTCCTTAGTACTTGTCCATGCCCCAGGTCTCACGGTCGAGGCTGCGGTATTGTATGGCTTCGGCCAGATGATGCGCTTCGATATGTTCCGCCGCTTCAAGGTCGGCGATCGTTCGCGATACCTTCAGAATGCGGTTATAAGCGCGTGCCGACAGGGCCTGTTTCTCCATGGCATTTTTGAGCAGTTGGGAACAGGTCTCATCCAGTTTGCATATTGTCCTGATCTGTTGTGTTTTCATCTGGGCGTTACAATAGATGCCATGATCATTTTTAAAGCGTTTATCCTGGATATGGCGGGCGGCGATCACACGCTCCCTTATCTGTGCACTGGTTTCGCATGTTCTCTCCATGTTGAGTTCCCTGAAGGGTACCGGTACCACTTCAAGGTGAAGGTCAATGCGATCCATGAGAGGCCCTGAGATTTTATTCAGGTACTTCTGGGCCATCCCCGGGGGGCATACGCAGGCTTTGTCGGGATGATTGTAATAACCGCACGGGCAGGGATTCATGGCCGCCACGAGCATGAAACTGGCGGGGTATTCAACCGAGAACCGTGCCCGTGCGATGGTGACCACACGGTCTTCCATGGGCTGACGCATGACCTCCAGCACCGAATGCTTGAACTCGGGCAGCTCGTCCAGGAACAGAACCCCGTTATGTGCCAGTGATATCTCACCGGGTTGGGGAAATGATCCTCCTCCCACCAGGCCGGCATCGCTGATGGTGTGATGGGGTGAGCGGAATGGACGCACGGTGACCAGCGACGCCTCGCGGCTCAGTTTTCCTGCCACCGAATGTATCTTTGTTGTCTCCAGAGCTTCATACAGGTTCAGTGGCGGGAGTATGGATGGCAGCCTTTTGGCCAGCATGGTCTTACCTGCTCCCGGAGGCCCTATGAGAATGATGTTATGCCCTCCCGCTGCCGCTATCTCCAGTGCCCTCTTGATGTTCTCCTGCCCCTTGACATCGGCAAAGTCAAACTCATAATCATTAAGCTTATTGAGAAACTCTTCCCGTGTGTTTATCCTGACGGGCTCAAGCGATGCTTCTTCATTGAAGAAACGGATGACCTCCAGGATGTTTTCCACACCATACACGTCAATGTCACTAACTATAGCTGCCTCCCTGGCATTCTGACGGGGAAGGATAAATCCTTTGAAACCTTTCTTTTTGACTTCAATGGCAATAGGAAGGGCTCCTTTAATGGCATGAACACTGCCGTCGAGCGACAGCTCACCCATGATGATGTAATCTTGCACACGATCGGCCTTGATCTGGTTCGAAGCCGCCAGGATGCCGATGGCTATGGTCAGATCGTAAGAAGAGCCTTCTTTTCTGATATCCGCCGGCGCCATATTGATGACGATTTTTTTCCCGGGGATCTTATATCCGATATTTTTCAGCGCTGACTCAATGCGCTGGTGGCTCTCCTTGACAGCATTGTCAGGCAGGCCGACCATAAAAAAATTGATGCCGTCGTCGATGTTGACTTCCGTGGTGATGGTCAGTGCATTGATGCCATATATGGCGCTACCGAAGGTCTTGACTAACATGTGAATTGTTTTACCGAATTCACCTAATTAATCCGAAAGAAGTTATTTTGTGACCCTATCAAGGCATGAAATCTTATGGTCTTTGATTTAGCGGGCAGGCTTGTATCCTGAATCCATCAGGATTTTCCGGGAATCGGTTTCCGTTATCAGCACAGGCAGCGAAATGTCAGCATGATGATCCATATATGCCCTTATGATCTGCCACCCCAACCAGCTGCCCAGTCGTGAAGGCGATCCCTCAAAACCGGAGGTGAAAGGCCCGTCCACAAAGAATTTATTGATGATCTGGTTGTCGGTAGAATAGAGCAGGTTATTCTGAATCATAAACTTCCACAGGTTGGACTCATTCTTTTTACACCATTCCAGTTGTACAGGTGTGTACCTGATTTTAATGGTGTCCGGTATTTCCGGGAGGATGGCATCGAGAAGCAGAAGCCTTTTACCCTCATACATCATCCTGTCGAGTAACGTGTTCCCGGGTGCAGGTGTTCGCAACTGCACGGACATCATTTCGTCAATGCAGTCCCTTACAAGGTAACGCTTGTCGAACCTCCTGATGATGTACTCAGGTAATCCCAGCTTCTGGTAAACATCATAGTCCGGATCCAGGTATATATCAAGGGCTATCACCAGGGCGCTGTCATTATACAGGACGGGTTCCTGGTAATCCAATCCGGAAATATAGGAATATACCTGCGGTATATGCTCCGAGGGGAAATAATGGACAACATATTTAAAAGCTGTGGTGAGCTGATCTTCAATGTCATCAAGAGCCGGATACTTTGACATGGTCGCATGATAAACGTCCTGAATAACCGGATCGTCGAGATACTCGGAGATATGAATGAGCTTAAGGGTATCCAGATTATCCTGAAGAAAAACAGAGTAATGAACGGCAAGTCGCTTCAGCCCGTCTCTCAGGTTGTTCCTGTCGACGTTGAAAACAGCCTTTTCATAACGCCGTATGGTTATCTTTTCGAGTGGTATGGTCGAGACATCAACCCTTGACCAGCGTTGTTCCCGGTGGCGGCATGATAAAAGCAGGATCAGGGGTAAGATCAGAATGAGAGCCGTTCTTAATTTCATCATCGGTTTACTCGTTTATCCGTTCAGATCATCTTCTGATGCAGGATGAGGGATTTAATACAGCATGTTTTCAGGATTTTAACGTTCAACTGTTTTATTTGTTATAATTCAGATGAACAGTTGATAATAATTTCTTCTCGTGTCAATATTTGCAGGGTCTTTTTTGTATTTTTGAAAGAAAAAGCGACCTATGAAAAAGACCGGACTCACGTTGATGATTTTGTTTCTGATCATGACGTTGGCAGCGCAGGAAGTGAAACCTTTCCGGTTTGGGATGAAGGTTGGGGCCAACCTGAACTGGTTCAACACCGGTACGGAACGTTATAAAAATGACGGTTCAGAAGCCGGTTTTTCATGGGGGTTCATCAGTGATTTCACCCTGGCCGATAACTATTTCTTATCAACAGGTTTTAACCTTGAATACAATTACGGCCGGTTGGTCATGCCTTACAAGACAGGCGATCCTGATACCACCGGTACCCTGAACCGCAAGTATAAGATGAGGTATTTCGAGGTGCCTCTCATGGTGAAGATGCGGACAAATCAGTTCGGTCCGTTTGCTCTCTTCGGACAATTGGGCCTGACAGGAGATGTGAGGATATCGGCCAAGGCCAAAGATGTTTTCAGGTATTATGATAAGAACGGTCAGGCCGTCATAACACCTGAAAAAGAATCGTTTATCACTTCCGAACTGAATGTCGTCAAAGGAGGTTTTGTTATCGGGATAGGAGGGGAATATTTTATCGACAAGTCCACCTCGATCATTCTGAGTGTGAACTATAACAACGGACTGACAAATGTTCTCCATGGTCATGACAAGGTTGATCCTTCAATCACCCAAAGGGCCCAGCTTTATTATGTTGAATTCAGTTTAGGTGTCATTTTCTGATTTATCCTGTTGTGATAATATATTTTAAGGCTGAATATGAAGGTAGCGCTGGCGCAGATCAATTACCATATTGGTAATTTTGAATTAAATATTCAAAAGATAAGGCATGCCATTGCCAGGGCCGGGGATGCCGGTGCTGACCTGGTGGTCTTTGCCGAGCTGGCTGTTTCGGGTTATCCTCCTCGTGATTTCCTGGAGTTCGACGATTTCATTGAGCGGTGTTACCGTGCCGTATGTGATCTGGCGCATGACAGCGGCGATCTGGCCGTGATCGTGGGAGCGCCGTCACTCAATACCGATCCCAAAGGCAAGCGGCTTCGTAACTCGGCTTACTTCCTGTGCCATCGCGGGATCATGGCCGTGACGCATAAATCGCTGCTGCCCAACTATGATATCTTTGACGAGTACCGCTATTTTGAGCCTTTCAAAGACTGGAAGATCATCGAGTTCAAAGGACACAGGATAGCCCTGACCATATGTGAGGACCTGTGGGATACAGGTGATGTCCCGTTATACACCGTGTCGCCGATGGAAGAATTGTCGAGATACCATCCCGACATGATGATCAACATTGCGGCTTCACCCTTTCACTATGACCAGCCTGTGCTGAGGAAGAAAGTCCTGGGCGACAATGCCGCCAGGTATCACCTTCCGTTATTTTATGTCAATCACGTGGGGGCACAGACGGAGTTATTGTTCGACGGTGGCTCGATGGTCATTAACAGGGAAGGTCATGTCATCGATGAGATGACTTATTTTGATGAGGATTTCAGGGTGTATGAGCTGACAACATTCTCCGGAAGCCAGGTTATCAAAAATATCACCGCTTCCTCCCGGGTGTCCCGTGATATGTCGAAGACCGCCCTGATCCACGATGCGTTGATCATGGGCATAAGGAATTATTTCGGCAAGATGGGATTTCAGAAAACCATTCTTGGCTTGTCGGGCGGCATCGACTCGGCTGTCACGCTGGTTCTGGCATCAGAGGCCCTGGGTGCGGGCAATGTGACATCCGTCATGCTGCCGTCACGTTTCACCTCTGCCCATTCCATTGAAGATGCCAAGATGCTGGCGCAGAATCTGGGTGTGGCTTTTGAAATCATCGGCATTGAAACAGCTTTTCAGAGTCTGCAAAACATCCTTGAACCTTTTTTTAAGAACCTGCCCTTCGACATCACGGAGGAGAACATGCAGGCACGCATCAGGGCGGTCATTCTCATGGCTCTGGCCAATAAATTTGGTTATGTGTTACTCAATACGTCCAACAAGAGTGAACTGGCGGTGGGCTACGGCACCCTTTACGGTGACCTGTGCGGAGGTCTTTCTGTTTTAGGTGACGTTTATAAAACCGAGGTTTTTCATCTGGCAGCCTATATCAACAGGGAGAGGGAGGTCATCCCCGCCAATACTATCCTCCGTCCTCCGAGTGCCGAGCTCAGACCGGATCAGAGAGATACGGACTCCCTGCCCGAGTATCCTGTCCTTGATCAGATCCTTTATGAATATATTGAAAAACGTAAAGGCCCTGCCGAATTGATTGAGGAAGGTTATAAAGAAGAAGAGGTCAGACGCATCCTCAGGATGGTGAATACCAATGAGTTCAAGCGTTTCCAGACGCCACCCATCCTGCGTGTCTCCCCCAAGGCCTTTGGTATGGGCAGACGGATGCCCATTGTCGCTAAGTATTTATCGTGATCTGATAAAAGGTGACACAACCGCCGGCATGGCGCTGTCAGTAAGCCTCAATGGCTTCGACGGCTTTTATCTCAGGCAGTACGCGTTTGACGGCTTCTTCCACTCCGTTTTTTAATGTCATGCGGCTAAAGGGGCAGGAACCGCAGGCTCCGTGAAGCTCCACATTCACCACATTATCCTCGGTGAGGTTGACGAACCGGATGTCACCACCGTCGGCCTGAAGATACGGCCTGATCTGTTCAATCACATTCCTGACTTTTCTTATCAGATCTTCTTTATCGGAAGGTTGTGCGTTCATATGATGTGTTGTTATTGATTTCATTCCCCGGGTTTATTGACAGCCACGACCCGTGTTGGTTCGAGGAGGGCGTTGCGGACAGCCACCTGTTGTGCCACATGACCGGCCAGTTCGGCATAAGCCTTACCCACCGGTGAGTCGATCTGCAATGCGGCAGGGATGCCGGTATCACCCGATTCGCATATGCTTTCCACGATAGGGATCTCTCCCAGCAGTGATACATGGGTTTCCTTTGCCAATTGCCGTCCGCCTTCCCTGCCAAAGATATAATACCTGTTCTGCGGCAACTCTGGGGGGCTGAAAAATGACATGTTCTCGATCAATCCTAACACCGGGACATTGATTTTTTCCTGTCTGAACATGTTGATGGCTTTTCTGGCGTCAGCTAAAGCCACTTCCTGGGGTGTGGTCACAATGGCGACGCCGGTCACCGGCACCTGCTGCACAAGGGTGAGGTGTATGTCGCCCGTTCCCGGCGGAAGATCGACGATCATGTAATCAAGTTCACCCCAGACGGCGTCGTTGAAAAGCTGTATGAGGGCATTGGAGGCCATAGGCCCGCGCCAGATAAGTGCCTGCGCGGGATCGACGAAAAATCCGATGGACAAAATATGGATACCATATTTAACGATCGGCGTAATTTTAGGCTTGCCGTTCACTTCGGTGACCAGCGGATGTTCATTGACGAGACCAAACATCATGGGTATGGAAGGACCGTAAATGTCCGCGTCGATCAATCCCACCGTTGCACCTGTGGCACCCAGGGCTACAGCCAGGTTAGCCGCTACCGTTGATTTTCCCACCCCTCCCTTGCCTGAGGCGACGGCAATGATGTTCTTGACACCCGCGAGCATCTCTCCGGTGACTTTACGTTTACTGGTCACCCGTGACGTCAGCTCAACCTCCACTTCGGCATCTTTATCGACATACTTATGGATGGCTTTGATGCATTCCATCTGTAGCATGCCTTTCAGAGGACAGGCAGGAGTAGTAAGCACGAGTTTGAAGCGTATTTTTGAGCCCTCGATGGTTATATCATCGATCATGTTGAGTGTGACCAGATCTTTCTTCAAGTCCGGGTCATGAACGTGGCTGAGAGCCCGGAGCACCTGATCCTTAATGATATTCATCTGTTTTTATTATAATTTTTTAGAACGCGGCAAAGTTAGATAAAACTTGTTTATTGGCGACCCTGCTTTCATGATTTGATCAGATTTTATTGTAGTTTTGCTCCACTCCAAAGGCAGATCATTTATGTACCCGATCTGAGGTATCGTGCCCAGGGCATTAGTGAACAGGTTGATTTTGAAGGGATTTACCGGGGACAGAAACTGACCAGGGTGACATCAATAAAAGCCGATTTGATCAACCAGATAAGCGGGGTGACGATGACCTTTCATCTGGGTGAGGGGAAAAAGTTGCGTTCTGATACCTGGACCTTTCCCATGAGGTTTTATTTCAGGCATGAGAGAGAGCATCTGATCAGGCGATCGAAACTGCATCTGGTGAAGATCATGGGTGATTTTGGCGGAAATGCTCTGCAGACTGATTAGAGGGAATTCATTATTATTTGCAGCAAAATGAAACCATAACATTTATCGTGATATGGACGATTTAATCGTCAACTTTGCTCCCACAGGTATCGTTCCGACAAAGGAATAGACACCTTTTGTTCCCATCGGCCCTGATGTGACCACGGGTGATTTTGTGACTTTCGGCCCGGCAGCGGTTGTGTGCGGGACATGCACCATAGGCTCGGGGACATTCATCGGGACGAATGCCACCGTCCTGCCTAAGGTGAACATTGGAAGTAACAGCATCATTGCCGGTGGCGCCGTGATACGGAAAGATGTCCCCGACTGGGTGATGGTGGCGGGAAACCCGGCAAGAATTATAAAAACGAATATACAGGGCTATAATGACTGCCCGGTGTGATATTCATCCCATTTTTAATTTTCTGAAAAGCCATATGCCAAAGAAGATAAAAAAGGTCAAAAAACCACATACCGCCATAAAGACCCGGAAAGATCCTTCCATTTTATTATTGTTCTTAATCGTTATTCTCATTCTCATCGTTTTTTCACCTGTCTTGAAAAACGATTTCATCAGTCTCGATGATGATGTCTTCATTTATAACAACCACATGATCCAGTCGCTGAGTCATGATCATCTGAGGGATATTTTCTCCTGGGGCCTTTTTAACCCCTTTTATAAACCTCTTGTATTCCTCACCTGGGCCGTTGAATATCATCTTTTTGGGAACAATCCCTTTTGGTTTCATTTCGACAACCTGTTACTTCATTTGCTGAATGCTTTATTGCTGTTTTATTTGTTGCGTCGCCTGATGAAAGAGATGAAGAAAGAGGAACCATACCATCTGTGGCTGGCTTTTTTCATCACTCTGTTGTGGGCATTACATCCTTTAAAGGTTGAATCGGTGGCGTGGGCCACGGAACGAAAGGATGTGCTGTACAGTTTCTTTTTTTTCAGCAGTCTCCTCTGTTATATTAAGTATCTTGAAAAGGGAAAGAGTCTGTTCATATATACTGGTGCCCTGTTATTCGGACTGGGATTACTCTGCAAGTCAATGATTCTCACTCTACCTTTCATTCTTTTCGTGACCGATTACTTATTAAAACGAAAGGTCACACTGAGGCTTATCAGTGAAAAGATACCCTATCTCATTATCTTTCTGGTTGCTCTTATCATTTATGGTTTTTTTGGCAAGTTCGGTCATTTTGAAGGCCATAATACGGTGGGAGTTATTCAATCGATGGCGGGTGAAGCACGTAAAGATTATCCCTTCCTTAACATCGACGGCTTTGTCAGCAAGAGCATTTTAATCTCCTACCGGCTATTATATTGGTTTAGGCAGATACTTTATCCCCATAAATTATCATTAATTTATCCTGTGCCGGCTTTTCTTACCCGTTCTGCCTATTTTTTTACTGTTTTTCTGTACCCTATGGTCATTATGCTCCTATGCATTGCGGCTTTCTTCTCCGTTCGCTACACCAGGGTTGTTATGGCGGGATTTCTTTTCGCCCTGCTGACCATCGTCACCGTTCTTGGCATGCCTGGTCATGAAACCAGCATGTTGAATGACCGATACACCTATCTTGCTTCCCTCGGTATCATAGCCGTTTTTTTGACAGGCATATACGCTCTGGCCGTCCGATTCAGGCGGGCTAAGTATGGTCTCTTCCTGGTTTTGGTTGTGGTGGTGGTATTAAGCGCCGGGGCCACTTACAGGCAATGTGGTGTGTGGAAGAATAGTTATGTTTTATGGAGTGATGTTGCCTCCAAGCACCCGCAAATGGCTTATGCTCACTTTTACCTGGGTAACATCAGATTCAGGGCAAAACAGTATAATGAGGCTATAAGAGATTATAACCTGGCCATAGAAAGGGATTCATCAAGGGCTGAGTTTTACAGAAACAGAGGCAGTGCTAAAGATAACTTAGGCGACCTACAGGGTGCTTTTGGCGATTTCAGCAGAGCTATAGAATTTTATCCGTCATATGCTGCCGCTTATTTTGACAGGGGAGGGACACGGTTCAAATTAAAGGAAAGAGATTACCGTGGTGCCATTGCCGATTTTACCGAGGCGATCAGGATAGAACCCTCTTATGTTGAAGCCTATTACAGGCGTGCTATTGTGCGAAGGATAACAGGCGAGCATGCCGAAGCTATTGAGGATCTGAATCATTACATTCAGTTCAATCCCAACAATGACAGGGCTTACCTTTACCGGGGGCTTTCGGAATGGGAGCTGCAACGTCGCAGCGAGGCTTGCCGCGACTGGCAAAGGGCCTCTCAGCTCGGCAACACACAGGCCCGCTCCCTGGTCAATCAGCGTTGTAAATAAACTCACAGCGGCCTTCAGCCCGTTATCTTACCTTGAGGATACCATTTCACGCTACCGCTGCTCCTTCTTTTTCAGCCTGAATTTCGGCTCGTTGCCATGGAGTAATCTCTTTATGTTTTTATGATGCGTGACGGGTACAAATACTGCCACAGCAATGGCGAGTATCATGAGGGGCAGAGATGACTGATGATGAAGGATGACTATTTCAGCGACCGGAAAAGCCACCGCTGCCGTGATGGAAGATAGCGAAACATAACCCGTGAAAATAAAAACCAGCGCGAAGATGCCCACTGTTATTAAGCATGCGAGAGGGTAAAGGGCTATGCCCACGCCGAGGAGTGTGGCCACACCTTTCCCTCCTTTGAAGCCGGCAAAAACGGGGAAGACATGACCGATAACGGCCGCTGATGCCAGTATGATCCTGAAGAATGCCATCTGTTCGGGTGTGACCAGCCCCTGGTGAAAAAAATGACTCAGATAAACGGCAAACCAGCCTTTCAGCACATCCACGATCAAAACCGGAATGCCTGCTTTCAAGCCAAGGGTGCGTATGGTGTTCGTCGCCCCGGCATTGCCGCTGCCCATACGGCGTATATCCACCCCGTAAAATATCCTGCCCACCCACACTGAGGTGGGGATGGAACCGGCCAGATAGGCCAGAAAAACCGCAAGGATCGTTTGAATATTGATCATGGGACCGTCATCTGTTCAGCCTGATATACACCTGTTCCTCCTTTCGGAAAAACATGTTATTGATTGATGGATTGCATCCTGCTTTGGAACTCGCCAACTTTGTTGGGTGTTGAAATGATGTATTGATATTCGGCCCGTGTTCCTTTCAGATTCAGTGTTCTCTTTTTTTGTTTAATCTCCATCAGCGCATTGTTGATGTCCGGATCGGAGGAGAAGAACTGCATGATGTGATTGGAGAAAGTAAAGAAATACCATTCCCTTTCTGCCGGTTTTAATAAAATATTCAGTACGTCACCGCTTCTGCGTTTGGCCAGCTCGATGTAACCGTCCGTATACTTAAATATCTGCTTGTCCATGATGCTTCCAATTCCGATTGGTCCGGTCGAGATATAAGAATGGCTGACGGGATTCCAGACCATATGGACATCGGTCAGGAAAAGAGTGTAATCCAATGCTTGTATGAGTTTTCTCAGGTTGCCATAATAGGTGATATCATTGATCACCTGTTTCGATTGTTCTTCACCCAGAAGATTGCTGAGGGCGTTAAGGAACTTGTCGTTTGTGATATTAACAGGTGTCAGGTTGTCGGAGGAGAGTTTCTTCGCCATCCTGTCCAGGATATCGTCTGAAAAGAAAAATTTTATTCCCATCACCAGATCGAAGACAGAAGAATCGGGGATGATGAAATTGGTGGCATTGCCGAAGGTGTTGAAGGTGATCTCTCCGTAATCAAGATTCATATTCAGCCTCCCCTCACCGTAAAGGGTGCAGAGTTGGTTGTTGAGTACGAGCAGATTGCCTGAACGTTGGGTTTTGCTCATTTTACCCGTGCTGCCTATTAAATACCTGTCGGTCGTTTTGTCATATTTGATGAAACCGGAGGATGTGACGATGGCGCTGTCGCTCGACCGTTCTTTCATACGGAAGAGGATGGGATAGATTTGCTGGCTCAGGGAGAAAATGATCCCGTTGTCGATCATTTTATTATTGATATCGGTCAATTCCTCGTCGACCGGCAGAAGGATATTTGCCGGGTTGATCGTGTCGGTGAATTTCACCCACATCAGCGTATCGGTGAGGCAATCCTGCCGTATCCTGTAACCGCCGTCGAAAATGAGAAAGGGTTGCAGGGCGTTCAGGGTGACATATCCTTTAAAATCAAAGTGGGGGCTGAGCATGAAATGCACCGAATCGGGCACAGTCCCCCTGGCATAGGTATGGAAAGCGGTATCCACGGAAACGGTGGTCAGCTGAATGGGTTGTACCGTGCCATTTTCGTCGTAATAATCATACGTTCCCCAGGCTGAATATTTTTTCCGTGAGAAGACGTTAACGGAAGCATTATAGATGGAATGGTACTTTGTGGCCGTATCGGCAATGATGGTGGCTTTTATGATCGGCTTGACGGAGGCGTTCCTGCCGATGACTATCTTGCCGTCATCGGGGAATATAGCCGCGTCGGCCACCCTTAATATTTTCACATCCTCGGCGGTGAGGAGATCATTTTTCATGTTATAGGTGGCTTTCAGTGAGACAAACGACAGGGAGTCCTGGGCGGGATTCAGGGATATGAACTTCGAGCCTGACAGGTCATAGTCGATGAGATCACGGTAGGACAGTTTGTTGATATCGGCCAGGTGGGTGTAATAGGTATTGCGGAGCTGAAGGTCATCGCCATCCAGGTACCAGTCGATTTCATTCATGTAGCACATGAATTCATTGAGGGGAAATTGAACGGCGGAGCCGGCACCGGGGGTCCGGAATTCGCCTTTTCTCACATTGAAATCGACGAGCGACTTGCCGGTGGTCGTCGACAGGGCTATCTGTGAGCCATCGGCAGTCCTCAGATGAAAGCTTACGGTATCGGCCTGCACGATATGCTGGTTGAAAGCGAAAAGTTTGGAGTCGAGGTCGGCAGTGCCGATGGTCAGCTTGCCCAGACCCGTGAGCCCTCCGGGAGTGAGATTCAGGGTGCCTGTCAGGGCAGCCTGATGGTGGTACATGCGGAGAGAATCGGGAGGCAGGCTCTGAACCATCATGTTATTGGCATCAGGCCGCCACAGTATTTTGGCCGTAGAGGCATTCACAGCCGGATATTCCACCCCGGCGATTTGTTCCTTCAGGGCGAAATCATCAAGCACCGCCGTAGTGGAATCGGGATAAAAAGTAAAATCCCCGGAGTGAGAGGTGGAATTCAGGTAGTGGAGCGTGCCATCGCCTTTTAATCCCCTGTTACTGAGCTGTACGTTATCATAAAAGGTGCCCTTGCCCCCGTATAGGGGATAACCCGACGCCGGTATTTTCTTTTTAAACCCCAGCGAGTAATCATCCTGTACTTTCAAAGGATATTCTATGTCGGGAAGAATGCCACCGGCAATCAATTTACCCTTGAATTCAAGATGGTCGGTGTTGAATGTGTTCAGGCTGTCGAATGTAAAAGGATAGACCTCATAGTAAAATGTGCTGGAATCATAGACGCCGTTACCGATACTGGGGTCATTATAAAACACGTATGAAATGTCTTTACTGGTAAAATAAGGGTAGATGGGGTAATCTTTCAATCCCGATTTGTTGGTGGGGAAATCGATCCATAATGTCCCGTTGAGGTTCCTTATAACCGATTTAACCTTAATATTAGAATAATGGCCGTAAGCATCTGATTGTTTTGAGCGCACGCTGAAGGTAAGTGAGTCGACTTGCGGCATGTTGAGCCTGAAGGTGTCGTATTCGAAGGAGCAATCGCTGGCATAGAAGTCAAGTAAGCCGGCATGGACGCGGCCTGAGAAAGTGAAGTCCATACCTCCTTTCAGCACGATCTCGTCGCCTTTGGGGTATATGAACACTTGTTGTGAATCGCTCAGATGCACCAGCGGGACACCTTTTATAGTCAGATCAAAGGTGTTGATATTGAGGGAAGCATTGCTCTCATCATTGACCACCGAGTTAAACTGTATGACATCATAGTCGGTTTTGCCGCTTTTGGCATTGATATACCTGAAAAGCCTCTCTCTGGCCGAAAACGCCCCCGTATTGGGGTCATAATTCAGGAATCCCTTGCTGGCCAGGTTGATGACCATTATCCGGGCCTGGTCGACAGACCGCTGCATGAAAGCGGCCAGTTCTTCGACATAATAAACACCGGTGGGATTGTGACGTACGAAATTGTTTATGATGACCAAGGGATGTAATTCGTCGATGCCTTTCAGGCGTTCAAACAAGTATTCACGGTAATAGTTGTCCGACTCAAAGGAAGCCTTTCCTTCGTTATTAATGCTTTTGATCTTCTCGAAGTCAATGACGGGTCGGTTCATTTTCCAGTTCAATTCCTCGAAATACATGTCTATATCATGGTAAGTGTCGAAAAAAGGGCACAGCGACAGGCCTTCATTCCAGCGCATGAAAGCCATTTCTTTTTCACCGTCAATATATTTCATCTGGAGATCGGGGTGGTATATTGAATCGGCCTCATGATAGATGGTGATGGAAGCATGATTGGAGAGTATCCTGTCGTCGAGGATCATGAAACGTTGTGATCTGGCCACGATGAATGCCTGATCCTTTTTTTTGAAGATGACCTCCGCCGTATGGTCTTCGGAGCCTGAACCTATCACGGTACTGCCTTCCATGGTGAAACCGCCGTCATAATCGATATGGTCGAAAACATTAACGATCTGTATACGCTTAAGATAAGAGGTGAATTTGGGGAATACGGCGTTGGACGGATTGGTGTTGGCCATCACTTTATCCTCGAGCCTGCCATATAAAGGTTGTTTGAAAAAGCCATGGTGGATGAACCTGACCGAATCGGCCGAATAGTTGGAATATCGTAACTGAATGGTGAAGTTTCCTAACTGGGCATAAACGGTTTTCCTGTCCAGTCCTGCCCTCTCCCAGGTGACGGTGCCTTTCTGTCCCTTCCAAATATTGAGGGTTGGATAATAAACACCCCTTGCATCTTCGATGGTGATGCTGTCGCGGCTGGCGTAACAGGCCAGATCAAGTTTTGAGAAAACAAACTTGGGCAGGGTGTCGACCTTAAAAGTGAACTCGCTGTTGCGGAAAGCCCAGGTCGTTCCGTTCGCATCATATAAACAGCTCCCTGCCATGACGTTGACCAGGTTGTTGAGATAGTTGTTCAGTTGCCGCCTGTCGGGACCGGTGATGAATGCATGAAGGCTGGAATGAAGGGAATCGAAAGCGGCTGACGGAAGTTTATATTTAATAAAATGAAGGACGGTGCTCAGGTAATCATAAAAATAGGGATAAGGCCGCAGCTGCTCCCTGAGCATCAGGTTTGCCGTCTGATAGATCTGTTCTTTCTGCCTTTCGCTGAACATACCCCGGGTCCATTCATCCTCGAAATCCGACAACATCCGTCTGATATCAGCTGTTTTTTCATTGGTGACGTTTTTGAATAACTCCTTCACTTCACCGATAAAAAGAACCGAATCGGATGAAAAATGTGTGATCTCCTGGCTCCGGACATAACCCATGACAGTCATCAGAATGATCAGAATAACGGTTCTATGCAGGGATTCGGTCATTGAAAATAATTATTGTTCGGCCTGTTGTTGTTTGTTGAATAGTGCCATGACCCACTCATTCCTGAGGGTATGGCTCCTGAAAGTCAATCCTGCCTGAATTCCTGAATGTTTGATCATGGCCAGATCGTCCTGATAAAAACCACTGACAGCCAGAGTGCCGTTTTTTCTGAGCCCCCGGGCATAAGCTGGCATGTCTCTGATCAATGTGTTCCTGTTTATGTTAGCCATGATGAGATCGTAATATTGTGCGGCGATCAGGCCGGCATCGCCAAGATAAACGCTGATTCCTTCAACATTATTTTTTTTAGCGTTGGCCAGGGTATTTTCGCAGGCCAAATGGTCGTTATCGATAGCGGTCATGTCACCGGCTCCTAATTTGGCCGCCACGATAGCCAGTATGCCGGTTCCGCAACCCATATCCAATACGGAGAGCCCTGTGGGTGGATTGGACAGGAGCCATTCAACCATCATCCGGGTGGTGTCGTGATGGGCTGTTCCGAAGGCCATTTTGGGCTCAATGATGATATTGAGCTCCACATCCGTGGCCTGGGGATGAAAGGGAGCCCTGACAACACATTTCCAGGGAAAAATGACGGGGGGGTAATTCTTTTCCCAAAGGCTGTTCCAGTTTTTATCCTTTAACAGTCTGCTTGTAAATTGGATAACCCCGGGATGGTTTTTCACCTGAGGGAGCCCGTCAATCTGCTGCGGCGAATAATTCTGTGCCGGGATATAGGCGAGGAGCTCCTGTCCGCGTTCTTCGAACCCTTCATATCCGAGATTGGCAAGCTGTGCTATCAGTATTTCTGATTCAACGGATCGGTTTAAAAATATAAAATGAAGCTCCATGTAATCCATAACGGGACAGTTGGCAGGGTGACCTTTTCAATCCTCACATGGTAAAGCTCTCCACTATTTTGACGAATTCCTTGGCATCGAGGGAGGCCCCGCCGATAAGGCCGCCGTCAACATCCACACCGGCAAAAAGTGAGGGTGCGTTTTTAGCATTGCAGCTGCCACCGTACAGTATGGATGTCTCGCTGGCGGTTTCGGCACCATAGCGTTCAGATATCAGTTTACGTATGAAAGCATGCATCTCCTGTGCCTGGACCGGGGTGGCATTCTCACCTGTTCCGATAGCCCATACCGGTTCATAGGCAATGACCACACGGCTGAAGTATTCCTCATCAAGATCAAAGAGAGCCTCCCGCAGTTGGTTTTTAACAACATCGAATTGTTTATTTTGCTGGCGTTCAGGAAGCCGTTCACCGCAACAAAAAATGGGTATGATATCATGGTTCAGGGCCGACTTTACTTTCCGTGCCAGCAGATCATCAGTTTCATTGTAATACTGGCGTCGTTCCGAATGGCCGATGATGCAATAATCCACTTCCAGTGATTTCAGCATGGGTGCCGAAATCTCACCCGTGAAGGCACCGAAGTCGTCAGGATGGAGGTTCTGGGCGCCGACACGGAATTGCTCTTCGTAAGCAAAATCAACAGCCAGCTCAAGATAGACCGAGGGTGGACAGACGATCACAATGACACCGGGGTGTTCCGACTCGGCCAACAGATCGGAAATATCATACAATAGTGTCTCGGCATCCTTAAAGGTTTTATTCATTTTCCAGTTACCGGCTACTATTTTTTTTCTCATGGTTTTAATGTTATGGACTTAAGGTCAATGTTACTGTTTGCAATTGGTGGCAGGGACACCTGTGACGGCTGAAGTATTTTATACCAGCCTCACCCTCGGATCGAGATAACCGTAAAGGATATCCACAAAAATATTAATAATAACGAGAATGATGGAAATAAAAAGCACCGCACCCATGATCACCGGGAGGTCGTATTTTTCAAGTGCATCGACGATCATCATGCCGATGCCTTTCCAGTTGAAAACGTACTCAACAAAAACGGCTCCTGCCATAAGTGATGCGAACCAGCCTGTGATAGCTGTCACGACGGGATTCATCGCATTTCGCAGCGCGTGGTGTATGACCACACGTCGAAATGGCAGCCCTTTGGCTTTAGCCGTTCGGATATAGTCCTGCGACAGGACTTCCAGCAACGAGCTCCTGGTGAGCTCCACCACAATGGCCAGGGGCCGGATGCCCAAGGTGAGTGCCGGCAGGATAAGGTTTTTCAGATCCAGGTATTCACCCCGGCCAAAATCATCCACACTGTATAGGCTTCCCACCATATTTAAATGGGTGTACCTGACCAGTACGAAAGCGAAGAGCCAGGCATTGAGGATGGCCACGAAAAATGAAGGCAGCGACATGCCAAGAACGGAGAAGACAAGGGAAGTCTTGTCGAAGAAAGTGTTTTTATAAAGCGCGCAGAGGGTGCCGATAATGATACCCACTATCATCGCGAACATAATCGAAACGGAGGCCAGCAGCAAGGTGTTGGGAAAGGCTTTGGCGATCATCTCCGTGACCTCTCTTTTGGTCTGGTAAGAACGCCGCAGGTAAGGCTTCTTCAGGACGACGGCACCTGTTTTTTTTACCGGGGCAATCTTCAGCACATGGCCGTATTTTTTACTGTCAAGATACCAGTAATTACCGGGATCGGATGTGTTGTGAAAGGATATGGGGGAGAGGTCGTTGAGGAAATTGAGATACTGTGTCGCCAGGGGTTTGTCAAGGCCCAGGTCTTTGTTGATGGCCTCGACCGATGCCATGTCGGCACGTTGTCCGAGCATCATCCTGGCCGGATCGCCGGGTAGGGCATGAAACAGGAGGAAGATGACCGTAACGACACCGGTCAGGACAAGTAATCCATACCATAACCGCCGGAGGATGAACCTGATCATTTGGCTTCAAGGTATTTCGATTTGACCTGCCCGTAATCAGGGAAGTCATGAAAATGCCATTTGGCGACGACAACTCCGTTCTTCATCAGGATCAACCCGGGATTCGACCGGATCATTATCTTCAGCTCGATGTCGTCGGCATCATAGACCTCGTAAGGGACGTGATTATCGTTCCTGAATTTTTCTATAGCATCATTTAACCCATTGGTCAACATGATGAATGAGTAGCCATCGGCCTCGGCCTGCCTCGAGAACTCATTCATTTTTACCAGGGCTTTACGATTGACTTTCGACAGGTCGTAGGAGACAAGAATAAATTGAAAATGAGGGTTTTCAATGAAATTGCCCGTGACGTCAGCCCCTGTTGAATCGGTGATGTGGAGCACGGGCCCTGTAAAGACCGTTTTTTCGGTTCTTGTTTCGACAAATTGCCACTGCGACATCCAGGCGGAATCCTGCCAGGGAAGGTCTTTGGGCAGCAACTCGCGGAGTTCACCTGTCATTTTATTTCTATACTCCAGTGTGGTTTTATCCTGTCCTGACGGCCGTTCGATGATCTTATCACCCACTTTCCAATCCCTGAAATCGATGACCGGCAAACGGTTATAAGAATAAATGCAGAACAGGGCGAAGAGGGCTATTACGGTCAGGGCAATGGCATTTTGCGTGTGCACTTTCATCATTGTGACTGCATGTTTTCGTGTGAAAACAATGACCAGTGTCAGCATGAGCAGTACGACGTTCTTGAAAAATGTCTGCCAGTTTGACAGGATGATCGCATCGCCGAAGCACCCGCAATCGGGAACGGGATTATAAATGGCGTCAAAAAAGGTCATGACCGTAAATCCCGAGATGATCAGCAGCAGGACCCTGGTCACGATCTTCATTCTGATATTTAACAATACGAGCCACCCGAGGGTGAACTCGACCGTGCTTAGCAGAATGGTCATGACCAGTGCCGTCGGCATGGCCCATTCCATATGAAAGGCGATGAAGTAATCCTCGATGCGGAACATGGTTCCCATCGGGTCGACACCCTTCACAAATCCGCTGAAAATAAAAACAAGCCCTATGACGATGCGGCTGATGGTTCGCAGTGTTTTCATTGACATGTTGACATTAGCATCCGGTATCATCGATCTTTCTCCGGCATACCGGCCCGGATCATTCCTCCCGGTCCGGATGAACGGATTCCTTCAGTTTGATAAGGGCAAAAACGGCATAATTTATTATATCCAGGTAATTGGCGTCGACGCCTTCGGAGATAAAAGTCTTACCCTGATGATCTTCGATTTGTTTAATGCGCAACAATCTCATCATGATAATGTCGGTAAAGGAACTTACTCTCATGTTACGCCATGCTTCACCGTAATCATGATTTTTATCCATCATGAGATTTTTAGCTTTCGTGACATATTTTTCGAACAGGCCGACCGCTTCTTCCACATCCATGTCGAATTGTTTTGAATCTTTCAGTTCGAGCTGGATCAGGGCCATCACCGAATAATTGATGATGCCGACAAATTCGGGAATGATGCCTTCATTTATTTTCTGTGCGCCTTTCTGATCGATGCTTCTGATGCGGTTGGCCTTGATGTAGATCTGGTCGGTCAGCGAAGTGGTTCTTAAAACGCGCCATGCGGTCCCGTAGTCCTTCATCTTGGCCAGATAAATATGACGGCATAAACCGATAGCTTCGTCGAATTGTTGGGATGTCTTATCGTCCATTGTTGTAACTTAGCGAGCTGATCAATCAGATTTCATATCATGATGCAAAAAGAAGAAGCCTGTAAAAGTAATTCTTTTTCCTCAGATTTTAACTTGAATTGCAACGGGAAAGAGCTGTCGCTTGCAAAGCCCGTCGTCATGGGTATACTGAATATCACACCCGATTCATTTTATGACGGGGGGCGGTATTTATCGGAAAAGGATTATCTGGCGCAGGCAGAGACGATGTTATCGGAAGGAGCGGCTGTCATCGACGTCGGGGCCGTTTCGACACGTCCCGGCGCCCGGCAGATAACTCCCGCTGAAGAGTTGCAGCGCTTAATGCCGGCATTGAAGTCATTGCGGCGACATTTTCAGGATGCCATTTTTTCCGTCGACACCTATTGGTCTGAGGTGGCACAGAAGGCTGCCGACGCCGGAGCCGACATGATCAATGATATCACAGGTGGCAATAACGATAAAGAGATGTTCAAAACCATGGCCGGCATCATGTTGCCCTATGTCATGATGCATATACAGGGAACCCCTTACACCATGCAGGACAATCCTTACTATGTGGATGTGGTCGGTGAGATCATGGGTTTTTTCTCCGACCGGCTGCGGTCATTACATGAGGTGGGAGTGAAATATGTTATTGTCGATCCCGGATTTGGTTTTGGGAAAACGGTGGCGCATAACTATGAGCTGCTATGCCGCCTTAACGAATTCACATCACTGCGTGTACCCGTCATGGCGGGTCTGTCACGGAAGTCGATGATCAACAAGGTGCTCCACACTTCTCCTTCCGAGGCTCTGAACGGCACGACGGTTCTAAATACCATTGCCGTATTGAAGGGAGTGAACATCCTGAGGGTTCACGATGTTAAGGAAGCGGTCGAAGTCGTCAGGTTATGTGAACAGGTGGTTCGTTTCTGAAGAGCTGCAAGTAAGCATTTCAGGTCCGGTGAAGGGTTGAATCATTAGTTTTTGTTATATTGTGTCAAAGAAATCAAACACGGGGAAATGACGCTGTCAGTCATAACGGGATTCATTGAGATTGGTCCGCTGGATGTCGTTGATATCTTCATGTCGGCCTTGCTCCTGTACTTCCTGTATAATCTGATGAAGGGTACGGCAGCCATCAATATCTTCATAGGCATTGTGGCCGTATACCTGATATGGAAACTGGTGAACGCCTTGCACATGGAGTTGCTGAGTGAGATTTTAGGTGCTTTCATCAGTGTGGGATTTATCGCACTGATCGTCGTATTTCAGCCCGAGATACGGAGGTTCCTGCTGATCCTCGGCACCCCGGCCTTCATCAAACGCAAACGGCATCTGTTATTCTGGAATCTGACTCTGAAAGGTGCCGACAACCTGGATGTGGACACCATTGTCAAGGCTTGTCAGGAGTTGAGCCGGACGAAGACGGGAGCCATCATCGTCGTGGCCAGGCAAAATGAATTGCGTCAATTTGCGGAGACCGGTGTGATGCTTGATGCCAGGTTGACACAGCCGCTGCTCGAAAATGTCTTCTTCAAGAACAGCCCCCTTCATGACGGGGCGGTTATCATACTGAGAAACAAGATCCATGCGGCACGGTGTGTTTTGCCGTTAACACGCAATGTGAATTTCCCCGAGGATTACGGCTTAAGGCATCGCGCTGCCGTGGGCATCACCGAGCTCTCCGACGCCGTGGCCATTGTCGTGTCAGAACAAACAGGTGATATCGCCTTCAGCAAGGAAACACGTTTGTTTACGCACGTCACCGCATCACAACTGAAGAATTTCCTGGATCAGGAATTTAATTGAAACCGGTCAGTTACTGGAGACTGTCGGTCTTGGCTTTCTCCTGAAATTCCTTTATCAGCTCTTCGGGACTCTTACCCAGGTTGTCGAGTGAGATCTTCACATCGTCGGCAAATTCATTCGTAGGGTATTTGGTCAGAAACTCCTGGTAAATCTGGCGGGCCATTTCCAGGTTTTTCAGCTCGTTCTCATAGATAAAGCCTTTGAGGAATAAGCAGTGAGGTGTTTTTTCGTAGGTGGGGTATTCCGTGAGGATGCGGTCGAAAATCTGAATGGCTTTGTTGGGATCAAGAAGATTCATGGCGATATCACCGGCTTTGAAAAGATAAACCGGCGCCAGGGAATCATTGGGGTATTTGTCGGCATATTCAATATAGGTGTCGACCAGTTTGGTGGTCATGGTCATATCTATAGCCGGATGTGTTTCGGAAAACAGGGTGTCTTCCATGACTTTGATACTCTTTGCCAGCTTGCTCTTTTCACTGTTCCCGCAAGAGACCAGGAAACTCAAAATCGTCAGAAGGCTGATCAATGTCGTCCTGTCCATGTTGAAAGGACGGTTCAAAATGGGATTTCTCATTATGATCATTATTTATAAGCCAATTTCTTTTTCTGAACAGGGAATATCATCTTATAACTGACATCGATATTCCCTCGGGATATATCGCTTAATTTCCTTTTAAGCAATGTCTTGCGGAGGGAGCTGATGCGGTCGACAAACAGGATCCCTTCAAGGTGGTCATATTCGTGTTGAATCACCCGCGCAATAACGCCGTTGAACCGTTCATCGTGTAGCTGGAAATTTTCGTCCTGATAACGGATCCTGATTTCAAAATTACGGATGACATCCTCACGTATTTCTGGGATGCTGAGACACCCTTCATTAAATGGCCATTCTTCTCCCGATTCACTGATCATCGTAGGGTTGATAAACGCTTTTTTAAATCCCTTCACTTCAGGATAATCTTCTTCATATGGGGAGGCATCCACCACGAACAGGCGTATCGAACGGTTGACCTGAGGGGCTGCCAGACCAACACCTTTTGAATCTCTCATGGTCTCAAACATATCATTGATGAGCTCCTGCACGCCTGGATAATCCTTGTCGATCTGACCGGTGACTTTTCTTAAAATGGGGTGGCCGTAAGCTACTATCGGTAATATCATGATAACTCCTTTCTAAGATTAAGAGCCCGATTCCATATAGGACTGGAGGATGATCGTGGCGCTGATCCTGTCGAGCAGCCCTTTATTTTGGCGGTCTTTTTTTTTCAGGCCTGAATGAGCCAACGTCTGCCCTGCCATCTTCGATGTAAACCGCTCATCCACCTCCACCACAGGGACCGAGGGAAATTGCTTTCTCAATTGCTTGATAAATGGTCTGATGAAGGCAACAGATTCGGAAGGTAAATTGTTCATCTGCCGGGGTTCTCCGACGATAAACCTGTCCACTTTTTCTTTCGACAAATAATCCTTTAAAAAATCCATGATATCTTTTGCCGCCACGGTGGTAAGCGCCGTAGCGATGATCTGCTGCTCATCGGTAACCGCTATGCCGACGCGTTTACGCCCATAATCGATAGCCATAAGTCTTCCCATAATGCATGAACCATGGTACGGCCACAAAGATAACAAAAATATATACCACGGCGGGGCGCTTTTTTTATTTAACTTTGATCAGCAAAACGATGATGTCATGACGGATGAATTAAAAAGAACTGTTGAAGCGGCCTGGAATGACAGGGAGTTGCTTCGGCAGGCTTCGTTTCAACAGGCGGTGAGAGAGGTGATCGCCATGCTGGATGAAGGTCGCATACGTGTGGCTGAACCTGCTTCCGATGAGACCTCCGGAGAAGAATCCCTGTGGAGGGTCAATGAGTGGGTTAAGAAAGCCGTGATATTGTATTTCCCTCTCCAGGATACGGTGGTGAGCCGTGTTGAGCCGTTTGAGTTCAATGACAAGATACCCCTTAAGCACGGGTATGACCGGCTGGGTGTGAGGGTGGTACCCCATGCCGTCGCACGTTATGGTTCCTATATCGCCAGGGGTGTTATTCTGATGCCTTCGTATGTGAACATAGGTGCTTATATCGACACAGGGACCATGGTCGACACCTGGGCGACCATCGGGTCATGCGCCCAGGTCGGCAAGGAAGTGCATGTGAGCGGTGGCGTCGGAATAGGAGGTGTCCTGGAACCGGTACAGGCTTCACCGGTCATCATCGAAGATCATTGTTTTATCGGCTCCCGTTGCATCGTCGTCGAAGGGGTTCGCGTGGGCCGTGAGGCCGTGCTGGGAGCTAATGTCGTCGTGACGGCCTCCACACGGATTATCGACGTGACAGGATCTGCCCCCGTTGAATACAAAGGTTTTATTCCATCGCGGTCGGTAGTCGTCCCGGGCTCATACACCAAAGAATTCCCCGCAGGCAGCTACCAGGTGTCCTGCGCCCTGATCATAGGCAGAAGAAAAGCCTCCACAGATAAAAAAATATCCCTTAATCAGGCTCTCAGAGAATACCAGCTTCAGATTTGACCGTGCAGAGGGTAGAATTGATGGATTTAAAGGGTTTCATATTATTTCACCCGGGAATATTTTAACTTTGTCAGCACTGCGAGTGACCATGTGATGACCCGATTCCTGATCATACAGACCGCTTCTGCGGGTGACGTTATTCTCACTACACCGGTACTTGAATCCCTGCATAAGAGCATCCCGGATTCACAAATCGATTATTTGCTGAAAAAAGGAAATGAAACGCTTTTTACAGGACACCCTTTTCTCCGCGACATTATCACCTGGGATAAAGAGAAGGGCAGGCACCGTAATTTTTTCAGGCTCTTGTCCCATATTAGAAAACAACGTTATGATTATGTCATCAATGTCCAGCGTTTTTTTTCAACCGGATGGCTTACGGCCTGCTCCCATGCCAGGGTGAAAGTGGGTTTTGATAAAAATCCCCTTTCCATTTTTTTCGGTTACCGTGTGCACCATGAGATAGCAGGTAAAAACAATATTCATGAAGTGGACCGTAACCTCATGCTTATCCGTGAGATAACGGATAAAACAAGCCGTTTACCCGTGCTTTACCCGTCGCCGGGTGACTTTGCTGCAACGGCCGTATACAAAGACAGGCCCTATCTTTGCATTGCCCCGGCATCATTGTGGTATACAAAACAATATCCCCCTGAAAAATGGATTGAGTTTATCCGGTCGGTCAGTAACGATTATACGATCTATTGTATCGGATCAGAAAAAGATAAAGAGCTTTGTAACTATTTGATGGAAACATCAGGCCGTGACGGCATGCAAAACCTGGCCGGCCGGTTGACGTACTTACAGACGGCGGCCCTGATGAAAGACGCCGTGATGAGTTTTGTCAACGACTCGGCTCCTCAACACCTCGCTTCGGCAGTGAATGCACCTGTGACGACCATTTTTTGTTCCACAATACCGGCTTTTGGTTTTGGCCCCTTATCCGAATCATCCCATATTATCGAGATAAATGAAAAACTGTATTGCCGTCCCTGTGGATTGCATGGATTCAGAGAGTGCCCGGAAAAACATTTTAAATGTGCATATGATATCAGAAATGAACAATTGTTGAGAATTTTGTAAGATGAAAGACGAGATCATTCAGGCTGCGAAGGTTCTTATGGCGGGCGGAACCATCTTATATCCCACCGATACTATCTGGGGTATAGGCTGTGATGCCACCAATTATAAGGCCGTGGTAAAAGTTTATGGCATCAAAGGACGGCTCACTGAGAAAAGCTTCATCATTTTGCTTGACCAACCCGAAAAATTGCTGAACTACGTTGAGAAAGTACCCGACATAGCCTGGGACTTGTTAAAAAGCATCGAAACACCCCTGACGGTTGTATATCCTAAAGCGAAGAACCTGGCGAAGAATGTCATCGCCCCCGACGGCTCCATAGCCATCAGAATAGTCAGGGATGATTTCTGCAGGCGACTGATCAGTTATTTCGGTAAGCCCATCGTCTCCACGTCGGCCAATATAAGCGGCGATCCTCCCCCTCTTGTGTTCAGCAATATTTCGAAGGAGATCATCTCAAAGGTCGATTACGTGGTCGAGGTGAACAAGAACAGGCTGAACGAGCTCAAACCTTCGACCATCATAAAAATTAATGAAGATGGGGAGTATATTGTCTTGAGAGATTAATCATGATGAAATGCGGGAGAGAAAACGAATTTTTTATCCTGTCGAATCCAATTTTTTATATTTTTACGGTAACAATTCGGATGAAAAAATAAAACAAGAGATATGAAATTCATTGTGTCAAGTACGGTTCTGTCGAAAAGCCTGCAGGCCATCAGCGGTGTATTAAGTTCAAGCAATACATTACCCATACTGGATGATTTCCTCTTTCAACTCGTGGACAAGGATCTGGTCATCACGGCTTCGGATCTGGAAACGACCATGACGGTGACCATCCCCACCATCAAGGCTGAGGAAGCCGGTATCATTGCTATACCGGCAAAGATCCTTATTGATACGCTAAAGACTTTTGCCGACATCCCCATTATTTTCACCGTCAACGAAGAGAACTTCAGTGTGGAGCTGTCGGCCGGTGAAGGGAAGTATAAAATGGCCGGACATAACAGTGAGGAGTTTCCCAAGTTACCTGTCATGGAAAGCCTGTCTTCGCTGACCATTGACTCCTCTGTTCTGGGCCGGGCTGTGTCCAAGACCGTTTTTGCCACCGGCAGTGATGAACTGCGACCGGTGATGTCGGGGGTTTACTGCCAGTTTTCACCCGACGATCTGACATTCGTGGCCACCGATGCACATAAGCTGGTCAGGTACAGGAGAACGGATGCTTCCACACCGGAGGTATCATCCTTTATCATTCCCAAGAAACCGCTGAACCAACTGAAGACATTACTGGCAGGTCAGGAGTTTTCTGTCGCCATCGAATACAACCAGACCAATGCTTCATTTTCATTCGAGAATATCAATCTGATCTGCCGGCTTATTGAAGGTCGCTATCCCAATTATGAAGCGGTCATACCCACCGATAATCCCAATGTATTGACAGTTGACAGGATGTCGTTCCTGAACTCAATAAAAAGAGTAGCCCTCTTTGCCAATCAGTCCACACACCAGATAAGGCTGAAGATCAGCGGCAAAGAGCTGGTCATCTCATCCGAGGATGTCGATTTCTCAAATGAAGCACGTGAACGGCTTAATTGCAACTATGATGGCAATGATATGGAAATTGGCTTCAACTCGAGGTTTCTGCTTGATATGCTGGGTAACATCGACAGCGACGAGATCAGGCTTGAGATGTCGGCCCCCAACCGTGCGGGTATCCTCCTTCCCATTGATAATCCTAGTGAGCATGAAGATCTGCTGATGCTTGTCATGCCGGTGATGTTGAATCAATAAAAAAAGTCACACATATGAATGAAGAACTGTTGAACCTTGAGCCCAAGGTGATCTGGAAGTATTTTCGCGAGCTGACGCTGATTCCGCGTCCGTCAAAGAAAGAGGGACATGTCCGGGAGTTCATGATGACTTTCGGTAAAAACCTGGGTCTTGAAACATTGAGTGATGACACGGGAAATGTGATCATCCGCAAGCCTGCCACTCCTGGTATGGAGAACCGCAAGGGAGTGATCCTGCAGGGACACTTAGACATGGTGCCGCAGAAAAATAACGACGTGACACATGATTTTGAGAAGGATCCCATCAACGCTTACATCGACGGTGAGTGGGTGACGGCACGTGGTACTACACTGGGTTCCGATAATGGCATGGGCCTGTCGGCTATCATGAGCATCCTGGAGTCGGAGGATATTCCGCATGGACCCATTGAAGCATTGTTTACCATTGATGAAGAAACAGGTATGACAGGTGCTTTTGGAATAAAACCGGGTCAGCTGAAAGGGGAGATACTTCTCAATCTGGATTCGGAAGACGAAGGTGAGCTGTACATCGGCTGTGCCGGCGGCACCAATGCGAACATGGAATTCACCTGTAAACAGATGGAGGTACCACCCGATCATGTGGCTTATAAGTTGACGGCCGGTGGACTGAGAGGGGGGCACTCAGGTCTGGATATCAACCTTGGACGGGGCAATTCCATCAAGATTCTCGTCAGGTACCTGTGGCATGCCATGAAGAAACATGGGTTACAGGTGGCCGCCATCGACGGTGGATCCCTGAGAAATGCCATCCCGCGCGACGCCTCGGCTCATGTCGTCGTGCCGGCTGGTAACACCGGCGATTTTGAAAAATGCCTCCGTGACTTTGAAAAGATAGTCCGTGGTGAGCTTTCCTTCACCGAGCCACAGCTTAAAGTGACCTGTGATAAAGCTGAAAAACCGGCTTACCTGATCGATGGGACCATTCAGTACCGTCTCATCAACGCTTTATATGGCTGCCCCAATGGCGTCATGAGGATGAGCGACGCCGTGGAAGGCCTGGTCGAAACATCCACCAACCTGGCTGTAGTCAAATGCGGGAAGGAGAAGATATCTGTCCAATGCCTCATGCGCAGCTCCGTCGACACCGCCAAAGAAGACCTGGGTAACATGATCCAAAGCATCTTCGAACCTGCCGGTGCCAGGGTGTGGTTTGACGGCACCTATCCGGGCTGGAAACCTAATCCCGACTCACCCATATTGAAGATCATGATGGAGGTCTATAAAAACAAATTCGGCAAGGTGCCCCAGTTTAAAGCCCTCCATGCAGGCCTGGAATGTGGCATTCTGGGCGCTTCGTACCCCAACTGGGATATGATATCCTTTGGACCGACGATCCGCTTTCCACACTCACCCGATGAAAAAGTGGATATCAAAACGGTACAGAAATTCTGGGAATACCTTGTGGAAACATTGAAACATATCCCTGTTAAAGAATAGATTGTTTATAGGCAGGAGGCTGACCGGTAAAAAATTTCATATCCCCTTGTCATGTAAAAATATTTCCATACCTTTGCCAACCTTAATAAAGAATGACGATGACAAAGAGAACATTTCAGCCTTCACAAAAGAAAAGGAGAAATAAACACGGCTTCAGGGAAAGGATGGCCACAGCCAACGGACGTAAGATCATATCGTCACGCAGGGCAAAGGGAAGAAGGAAATTATCGGTATCAGATGAAAAACTGGATAAGCGGTAGTTTATTTGCAGATCTGATCAGTCACTCAATTGAAAATATGATAAAGGAGGTAATCAACCATTATTGCCTCCTTTCTTTTTTTATAATTTTACCTTGCAGATGATTTCAGGATTCTTTAAGCAATACCTTAAATAAATCTTCGCATATCACATTATAATTTACCGAGCATGAAAAGTTGTCCAGTTAACTTCAGGAAGGTATTACAGCATGTCATCATACTGTTGCTGTTTCTCATTATTGGAGCTGTTTATTTTTATCCTGTCTTTGAAGGTAAAACGGTGCAGCAGTCTGATACGATCAACGCTAAGGGGGGTCAGAAGGAGTGTCTTGATTTTCACGAGAAAACGGGTCAGTATACGCAATGGACCTGTTCGATGTTCGGGGGAATGCCGGCTTATTTAATATTCGGCAACCCTTCAAATAATATTTTTCATTTTCTGGGAAGAGTCTTGCGGTTCGGGCTTCCCAAATACACTATGGATCTCTTCTTCACTTACCTGCTGGGGATGTATATTCTTCTCATGGTCCTTGGTGTCAATCCCTGGGTAGGTTTTCTCGGAGCCCTTGCCTTCGCCTTTTCGAGTTATAACATCATCATCATTGAGGTAGGTCATGTGACGAAGGCCTATGCCATCGGTTATATGGCGCCGACACTGGCAGGGTTGATCCTTGTATACAGGAAAAAATACTGGGGTGGACTTGCACTCAGCGCACTGACCATTGGCATGCTCATTTTCTATAATCATCTGCAGATCACTTACTACCTGATGATCATGATTGTTCTTTACCTGGTTGTATACTTTATATCTTCGATTCGCGAGAAAAAAGTCAAAGATTACATTCTCTCATCGGTGTTAATGATCATTCCATTGATTCTGGCCCTGGCACCGAATATCACTAAACTCTGGACGACATATGAATATGGTAAGGTGAGCATCAGGGGCAAGTCGGAACTGACACTGAATAAAGAAAACCTGACTTCCGGGCTTGAGAAGGATTACGCTACGGCGTGGAGTTATGGCATTGGCGAGACGATGACATTACTGATTCCCGACTTTTACGGAGGGGCATCCCACGGCGAGTTGAATGAGCATTCGATAACTTATAA
>CAZVNP010000028.1:0-39484 GCA_964628285.1 uncultured Lentimicrobiaceae bacterium | reverse complement strand
GAATGGTGTAACGATCTGGGCACTGTCTCAGCCACGAGCTCGGTGAAATTGTAGTTCCGGTGAAGATGCCGGATACCCGCAACGGGACGGAAAGACCCCGTGAACCTTCACTGCAACTTAACATTGACTTTGGGTAAACAATGTGTAGGATAGGTGGGAGACGGTGAAGCGGCCTCGCCAGGGGTCGTGGAGTCACCCTTGAAATACCACCCTTTGTTTATCTGGAGCCTAATCCCGACCCAGTCGGGAGACAGTGTTTGGTGGGTAGTTTGACTGGGGTGGTCGCCTCCAAAAAAGTATCGGAGGCTTTCAAAGGTACCCTCAGCACGCTTGGTAACCGTGCGTAGAGTGTAATAGCATAAGGGTGCTTGACTGTGAGACTTACAAGTCGACCAGGTAGGAAACTAGGATATAGTGATCCGGTGGTTCCGCATGGAAGGGCCATCGCTCAAAGGATAAAAGGTACTCCGGGGATAACAGGCTGATCACTCCCAAGAGCTCACATCGACGGAGTGGTTTGGCACCTCGATGTCGGCTCGTCACATCCTGGGGCTGAAGAAGGTCCCAAGGGTTCGGCTGTTCGCCGATTAAAGTGGCACGCGAGCTGGGTTCAGAACGTCGCGAGACAGTTCGGTCCCTATCTGTTGTGGGCGTCAGAAGCTTGAGGGCACCCGACTCTAGTACGAGAGGACCGAGTTGGACAAACCTCTAGTGTACCTGCTGTGGCGCCAGCTGCATCGCAGGGTAGCTATGTTTGGATGAGATAAGTGCTGAAAGCATCTAAGTACGAAACTCAGCCCAAGATGAGGCTTCTTTTAAGGGTCGTTCAAGATCAGGACGTTGATAGGCTGCAGGTCTAAAGGCAGTAATGTCAAAGCCGAGCAGTACTAATTACCCGTACGCTTTCTTAATAGCTGATGCCGCAAATATCACTGTCAGCCGTATTTTCTTTCTCCCAATATGTCGATCTATGGTTCTTTTCAACCTGATGTTAAGACCTTAAGGTGACTATGGCGATGGGGCCCACCTCTTCCCATTCCGAACAGAGAAGTTAAGCCCATCAGCGCAGATGGTACTGCCCCACAAGGGTGGAAGAGTATGTCGTCGCCTTATCCTTTTACCCCCCGGATTATTGTCCGGGGGGTTTTTTATTTCATCCACCTGCCAGGCACCTGTTTTATACCTCCTTAACCTCTGCCTTCAGGTTTATTATTTATACCTATCTTTGAAATCAATTCTTACCCCCGTTTCATGACGATGATCAAAACATGCTGCCTGCTTCTGTTTCTTGCTTTCCCATGGCTGTTTTCTTCAGCGCAGGTCGGTGACAGCCTGCCTCACCCACCCGACTCCAGCGCTGCCTTTTACTTCTATAAAAAAAACTTTATCTATGATCCGTCGGTCCTTTATCCCAAGGATTCAGCCCTGCTTTATCTTCAAAAGTACAACCCCGCCCGTTACCCCGGACATAACTATGCGTCCCTGGGAAATATCGGATTGGCCGTGCACAATCTGATCTTCACCCCACCTTCCCCTGCCGGATTTGATCTGGGGATACACACCTTTGACCTCTATCTTTTAGGAGACCAAACCGTCCAGTTTTTCACCACCATCCGGCCCTTTACCGAATTATTTTACGTCATGGGCAAATACCGCGAACAGGTGTTCCAGGGTATACACAATCAACCCATAGGTAAAAATTTTAACGTCGGCGCCCGGTTTTCCATCATCAATTCCTTCGGCGGATACCTCCGGCAAAAAGCCGATGACAACAGCGTGGACCTTAACACCAGTTATTTTACCAAAAACAAACGCTACGGGATTATCGCCGATTATTGCTTTAACCATCTCACCGATCAGGAAAACGGAGGCATTGCCAATGATTCAATCTTCGAGAATAAAATTGAAACCGACACCAGGCTCATCCCTGTTAATCTTCAGGATGCCGAAAACAGATGGAAAGAATCAGGATACCACCTGACTCAATATTATTCTCTCTCAAAGAAAGATACACCTGCTGAAGATACTACCCGCCGAACGGCAATCTCGAGGATTTTCAGTCCAGGCAGTTTTATCCATTGGTTCAGTTTTTCCAAATACCAGCTTCAATTCAACGACAATCAGCCTGATACGCTTTTCTTTCCGAACATTTACTACGATTCGGCGCTCACTTATGACGAAACGAAAATGAAAACGTTCGAAAACACGATCATGTGGATGAACAGCCGCAGCCCCCTTTGCCCTTTTATGGTCTATCTGGGTGGCACTTACCAGTATACCCGGGTACAGGAGTTCACAAATTATACCCTGTCACGGAACGATCAGTTCGATCATCTGATCTTTCAGGGAGGCGTTAAAATCATCCCCCTCAAACATACCGTGCTGAAAGCCGACGCCCGGTGGACAAAGGGCGATTACATCAAGGATGATCAGAAACTCATCGCTTCAATCCAACAGACTTTCGGCAGAAAAAAATCCTCAAACATACTGACTGCCAATGCCGGATACTATAGCCTGACACCCCCGTGGTTTTTTCATCATTATAATTCCAATCACTTCAGATGGGACAATGATTTTAAAAAGGAGGACATATTCCTTGCAGGGATCTCTTTAAAGACTGACCTGATTGAAACAGGCGTTCACCTTTACCATTTAATCAATTACATCTACTTCGGCACCGACACCGTCCCTCATCAGTATAACGGCGATCTCAGCACGATGGAGGCGTATGCTTCCGGCCAGTGGGAGTTCAGCCACCTGAGCCTCGCTGCCAGAGTGGTGTGGCAGTCGGTGTCAAATCCCGGTCTGATCAGGGTTCCTGCCATTATGGGTGACGCTTCCCTTTATTTCAGCCATTACCTTTTCAAGCATGCACTATTTATCCAGACCGGTTTTGATGCGTATTACAATACCTCCTATTATGCCGATGCCTATATGCCGGAATTAAGAAGTTTCTTCATCCAGGATGAAAAAAAACTTAGCCAGCTGTTTATTCTCGATGTCGCTTTAAAATTCAGGATTAAAACGGTGCGTCTGTTTTTGGTTTACCAGCATCTGAACAGCCTTTTCGGAAAAAAAGATTATTACATGGTCCCTCATTATCCGGTAGCGAACGAACGTTTAAAATTCGGGGTCAACTGGCGCTTTCATGATTAAAATGGCACAAGAACAAACTACCTGATCCCTCTTTGTTTTTTAATCTCTTCGTAAGCCTGGTTGAGTTGCTGAAATTTTTCTTTGGCCGATTGCTGGACATCAGGTCCCAGGTGGGCGACTTTATCAGGGTGATATTTGACGGCCATGCGGCGGTAAGCTTTTTTAACCTCCTCGTCACTGGCGTCGCGGGTGATTTCCAGAACACGGTAAGTGGCGTCGAGGTCCCTGATGAACATGGCCCTTATCGAGGCCAAATCATTGGCCTGGATTCCCAGGTAGCCGGCGATCACCTCTATGATCCTGATCTCATCGGGATGGCTTACCCCGTCAGCCTGGGCGATGCCGAAAAGATAATGTATCAGCTGCAGCCGTGAGGGATACTCCATGTACTGCTTTATCTGCAAAGCCACCTCCCTGATGTCGATATCCTGTTTCAGCAGATCACGTAACACCAGCAGGAATTGCTCGGTCTTTGCATCTCCAAACTGCCTGAGCAAAAATGTCCTGACATAATCCAACTCGGAACGGACGACCTTTTTATCAGCTTTCATCACAGCAGCCGTCAGCACCATCAGGCTGACTGTAAAATCACCGGGCAGCGTACCGGCAACGTGCATGCTGTCGACCACACTTCCGAAAATAAATCCCAATATCCCGCCGATGGGGCCACCCAGCACCCATCCCAGTCCGCCTCCGATCCATTTGCCGTATTTGGCCATGATAATTGGTTATTTCGGCATTCGTTTATGAAGCCCGTGACGGTTTTCGCTGACAGGAAAAGATCATGAAACCCTTAAGTGACGAACAAACACCGAATCACATAATATTTTCTGTCAGTGGCAATCCGTATTCTTCCACCATGGTTATGTTCAGTTTCTCCAGCTGATTGAGAACAGGTTCATATATCTCAGGTATCACCGGGATGTGAACACCCCTGGCTTTGATTTTACCTTCAAGGATCATCTCCACGCTGCAAGCGGCCGGCAGGGCAACCGTTCTGGCCACGGAGGTATCTGTTTCCAGTGTTCCGAAATCCAACATTCTGGATCTGAGGACCTCCCGTTTGCCGTCTTTGTAACGGGCCACGAAGGTGTGCAACATGACCACCATATCACGTTCCTCAGGCTGGATCATCATCTTGCCTATCATCAGGTCGGAAACGATCTCAAAAGGGCTGTCTTCCTTGCGCTTCATGGGTTCTGTGGAGAAAAGCCCAAGCCATTCCATCGCTTTCACCGCTCTTGAATCAACGGGCATCCCCAGCTTTGAGGCCACTTTCTCACGCATCCCGGACTGATTTTTTTCACCTGTCATCCTGGCCATGAATCCGGCGTAAGTGAGCCCGCCGACATTCAGTTTATCATAGGATAACAGCTTCAGTGATTTCATGGCGTCGATGATCTCACACCATCCCTCGTAACGGAAGGTGCCTCTAAAAATGGTCTGGGCTCCGGTTATTCCATACAGGTCTTTATAAGGTAATGAATCCCTGTTGGGATAGACATCCAGAACGCCCACGTTGGGGAAATTAACCTTAAGGGGGCTCTTGAACAAATCCTCTGTCGGAACATAGATCACCTGCCCGTGATGAAGGTATTTGCCGTCGTTATTACCTGCCATGACCACCCCCTTGGGAGCCCAGGTAAACTTATAATGAAACGGATTCTCTTCCACTTCAGGGGCGACGAGGGCACCACAGAAAGAATAAAATTCCTCCACCTTCCCTCCTTTTGCATGGATATGATCGATGAGACGCATGGCCGACATATGATCAATGCCGGGATCCAGCCCCACTTCATTTAATATAATGATACCGGCCTGCCGTGCCTCCGTATCCAAAGTCCTCATTTCGGGCTTTACATAAGATGTGGTCACCATGTTCTTACCCTGTTTCAGGCACTTCTTAGCCACCATCAGGTGATAGGCATAAGGTAACAGACTGACGGTGAGATCATGTCCGGCAATCATGCGTTCCAGCTCCTCTTCCCTGTCGACGGTCCATTCAACGGCATGACCGTTGGGATAACCGGCTATCATAGCGTCGGCTTTTGATCTGGTCCGTGTGGCCACGGTGACCTCGTATCCCTTTGATAATAAATACCTGACAATGGGTTTTACAACCATTCCTGCTCCCAGGATCAATACTTTTTTCATAGCTGTAATAATTAGGATATGACTGATTTAATGTATCTCCAGAAATTTTGCAATGTATTCGTAATCAGGTGTTAGCCGGCCTTTATGTAGGATGAGGGCTTTTTTGATGGATCCCGGCAGTTTGAGCGACTCAAAGGGCTTGCTGTAATCAGCCGTAGCGATTGGTTCAACATAGTTCCACAGAAATTCACTGAAAGCCACAGAGGCATCACGCGGGAGCTCGCTAGGAAGGATATCGACAGCCATGATCAGGAGCCCTTCACCCTTGAAACCAAAGGTGGGCTGACGTGTAAAGGGATTATACACAAACACGGGGGTTTCGATTTCAGTACCCTTATGGGTCAGTTCAATTGAACCATTCGGATCACAGCTGATGTCACCAATGACCGTCAGTTTGGGCGGGCCCTTCATGAACAACTGTTCCGTAAAATCTTTCGTCACCAGCCGTGGATAGCGTTCATCCCAATATATGCCGTTGATCAGTACCGACAGATAGGGTATGTATTTCTCAAACTGGCTCCCGTATTTCTCAGGATGCCGGTAATAATCAAGCAGATCGAACTGATCCGATGACCGGATGGGTTCGACGATATGTTCTTCCTTAAAAACGACTTTATAAATGATGTTATCAGGCAGTTGGGTGTGTTTAAACAGGTGCGGCAATTCATCCGGCAACACCTCCTTGGCAGGCAGTAACGATATTATCTCCTGTGCTCCCTGAGAGACATTGCCATAACCCGCGATACCTATGACCAGGGGTTTAAGGCGGGATGGGAGACCCGTCTCGATGATCTTCTGACCCACCTTGGACATCACATGCCGTGCTTCATCCAGCGAATAATAGGTGCGTGCCTGGGAAATGTCGAGAAAGGGTGTTTCGATATCAAATTCCTTCAGTCGTTCCCCCAGCGACCATAATGAATTAATCATTCCGGCCAGACCCGCAAAACGGCCAAAGAAAATCAACCGTTTACCCAGTTCATCGACGACGCGTTCATAATCAATCAGATTGCACTTAAGCTCCATCAGGCGTCGCAGCATGGCCATATTATGTGGCTGACCTTTGATAACGTGAGCGAAAAACACATATGTCTTATCCGGCTCAAGCTTGCTGACCGGTATTTCCTTGATACCAAAAATGACCGGACAGTCTTTCAGATCATAGGTGACCACGGCCCCGGCATTTTCATACTCGTCATCAGAAAATACCCTTTTGGCAGAGGCTTCGATGTGCACCTGCAATTCCTTTTCCTTTATCAGTTTCTCAATATGGTATGGAATAAGAGGCACTCTCCTTTCCATGACATATTTGTCTTCATACCTGATGCCAATGATATTCTTCATATACCTTGCCCTCCTGTAGCTTGCATGATTCCGTAAAGAATGGCAAACTTACAAAAATTTGAGCCACTGGCGATCTTTTGTTGAAAACGAATTTTACCGGTAAAAAAGAGGTAACCATTGAAAGTTGTTAGGAAGGCTGTAAGGTGCTGTCAACACAACCAACAGATACCCAAGATACGTGACACCAGTCTTCGGAACCCTTTAAGCGATTAAAGGGATGATCTTATTTTTCTTTCCTGATCTGCCTAATAATTTTTACGGCTTCATTTTGATAACTGTTGTGCTTATCGGCAGCGATCTCAGAAAATTGCCTCAATGCCAGTTCATTCTGGTTAGTTCTCAGAAGGCATAAACCCAGATGCCATTCAGCGGGTTCCACGTAAAGGTTATTACCATCATGGATGATTTCCCTGAAAGAGGCTATGGCATCTTCATACTGGTTGATTTCAATTTCGGCGATGGCCATGTAAAAGCGTACAGCTGAATTATGGGGATCATTCTTCAGGAATCCCTTAAAAAGTTTGATGGCTTCGGGATAGTTTTTTTGCTGGTAGTAACGCATGGCTTCCACCAGGTTGGAGCTGCCCGACCGGGTGATGTGTATGGGATTCTCTGAATCATAATACATGCTGAAAAGCCGGCTGTTCGAATAGGTCTTCGGGACCAGAATATAAACGGCCGCAGCCAGCACAATCAGAATAGTAATGGAAGCTGCCATCAACATAATGCGCCGTGGCGTTAAAGGAATAACCCTTCTTAAAGGACTTTCAAGTTTGGCCATACCTATGGCTTCTTTCACCTTCTGGCGAAACTCAATGACATCTGTCTGGCCGAGTATTTTGGAGATATCTTTTTCGAATTCCATATCATTCAGGAGATCTTTATTTTCGAGCAATTTCTGCTCAAACTGCCTGACTTCGGATTCATCCATTTCACCTGCCAGGTACTTGTCGATCAAGAGTAAATATTGATACCTCTCATTCATCGATTGAAATATTTTTTACATTTTGGATCTTTAAGAATTCGTTGTCTCAGATTTTCCTTGCAAAGAAACTTTCTTGTCTTGGCGTATTTTTCCGTTTTGTAGCCCATGATCTCGGCAATATCCTTCAATGATGTATGGCTGTAAAACAGTTTCAGAACCTTCTGGCAGTCTTTGCTTAATTTGAGAAAATGGTGCTGGTATAATCTTAATTTCTCCGATTCCTCATCATAGATATCAAACATCATCTCACCGGAGAGTTCGATGTGGTTTTCCATGTCTTTGATGGTAACCGGGATTCTCTCTTTCTCAAGATGCTGCAACCACAGATGCCTGCAAACAGAATAAAAGAACGTTTTAAAAGAACAATCAAGTGTCAATTCATGATCCGTCACTTTCTGATAGATGATCACCAACGCATCCTGGAAAATATCCTCCGCATCTTCCCCTCTTCCGTTATTTTTCAGTATCAGGCTTTTAATCATCCTAAAATAGGCGTCATAGATGTATTTCAGGATCTTTTTATCGCCCAGGAGGATTCCCTCAAGAATAGCCTCATCTCTGTAATAGATCATTAATTCTGTGTTTTATCCGAATTTTACAAAAAGGTAATACAAAATAAACCAATAGTTTTGTAATTGCTTATAACAATCTTTTTATTGTTAGTAAGGACCTGCCTGTTAACATTATAAAAATAGAAAAGCGGCTAAAGTTAAAAGAAATTTATAATACTGCCCAATACATGGTATAAGATAAATAAGTCAAGAATTGATAATTCAGTTATCCGCCATCCTGATAATGGGATTACCTATCACATTAACATATTGGGTTCCCAAGTCAGTTCCTTCAGTGCTATCCCTGAAGGATTGGCCAGCTAAACAGGATATTTTTATTTTAACTTTGCATAAAAAAAGGTGATCTATCCGGCCGACTTCGAGAAAAAAATTGGTTTTGACAAGATCAGGGAACTGATGAGGCAGGAGTGTTTGTGCTCCCTAGGTGAAGGGTATGTTGACCGGATTGAATTTTTAAATGACATTGACCGCATTAGAGAGCTGATCAATCAGACCTGGGAATTCAGGAACATTCTGACTGAAGATCCCTCTTTTCCCTCCCAGGATTATTATGACATGCTTCCTGAATTGGAACGGATAGAGACTGAAGGGACTTACCTCGATAAAGACACCCTCCCCTTTCTGCTTTCCTCCCTGAAAACCATCAAAGGCTGCATTTCCTTTTTCAAGGGGCAGGGATCCTCACGATACCCTTCTCTGTCTCTTCTGATCCATGACCTCACCCTTCCGGTTGTGATCATTGAACGCATTGAAACCATCATTGACGAGAAGGGAAAGATACGTGACACCGCCTCGCCGTCATTAAAAAAAATAAGGACCGATATGACTGCCCTCCGCGGACTGATCGATAAAAAAATGGGGCTCATGTTACGGCATGCCAGACAGGAGGGATGGATCCGTGACGATATTTCCGTCACGATCAGGAACGGGCGTGCGGTGTTACCTGTGCCGGCGATGCACAAACGCAGGATAAAAGGCTTTATACATGATGAATCTGCGACGGGCCAGACGGTATATATTGAACCGACGGAGGTTTTTGATCAGAATAACCGGTTGCGTGAGATTGAACTGTCGGAACGGCGGGAGATCATTAAGATCCTGACCGATCTGACCAATTTCCTCAGGCCGCATGTCGCCGGGCTCATCAAAGCCTATGAATTCCTGGGGCGCATTGATTTCATACGTGCCAAAGCCCGTCTGGCATTACTCATAGATGCCCGCAAACCGGGCATTCAGCCGGGCTGCTCCTTTAACTGGATCGATGCCGTTCACCCCCTGCTTTATTTATCCCATGCACCGCAGAAAAAACCTGTCGTGCCCCTGTCGGTGTATCTGAATGAAAAGCAAAGGATACTGATCATCTCCGGTCCCAATGCCGGCGGTAAATCGATCGGCTTAAAAACCATCGGCTTACTGCAGTATATGCTGCAAACAGGGCTTCTCGTGCCCTTAAATGAACAATCGGCCATGGGGCTTTTCGATCAGATATTCCTGGATATCGGCGATGAACAATCCATTGAAAACGATCTGAGCACTTACAGTTCACATTTATTGAATGTGAAGTATTTTTTAAACCATGTCGACAGGCGTTCGCTTTTTCTTATTGATGAATTCGGTTCCGGCACCGAACCGCAGCTCGGCGGCGCCATTGCTGAAGCGGCTCTGGAACGTTTTGCTGAGGTGAAAGCCTTTGGTGTGGTGACCACTCATTATGCCAACCTCAAGCTTCTGGAAGGCAAGGTCGAAGGCATCTTCAACGGTGCCATGCTCTTCGACACACGCATTATGCAACCGTTATACAGGCTCAGCACCGGTCATCCGGGCAGTTCTTATGCCTTTGAGATAGCCAACAAGATAGGATTTCCCAAAGAGATCCTCGACAGCGCCGTAAAGAAAACAGGCAAAACGCAGCTCGACTTTGACCGGCAACTGCAGCAACTGGAAATTGAAAAAGAGGAGGTCAGTAAAAAACACGCACAGTTCAGGGTGGCTGATGATTTTCTTGCCGAAGTGACCCATAAGTATGAAAAACTCCTTCAGGATCTGCAGGACTCACGGCAGAAAATCCTCGAAGAAGCACGTGAAGAGGCACGCCAGATCATCGAGAGCTCCAACCGCCTGATAGAAAAGACCATCAAAGAAATACGCGAAAAACAGGCCGCCCGAGAAGAGACAAAAAACCTGCGGGAAGAGATCAAAGCCTTTTCAAAGACCCTGCAGCCGGATGAAAAGGAATCAGTTCCTGTCAGTGCATCACAAAAAGAGCTACATAAAAAAAAGGAAACAGCTAAAGCAACCCCTCCGCACACCTTGAAAAAGGGCGATCTGGTCAATATCAGCGGTCAGCATGTACCGGGCGAAGTCATCGACGTCAGCGGCGAGGAGGCCACCATCGCCGTCGGTCATGTAACAATCAAAGCGCATGTTGACAAGCTTGAAAAATTAAATCCCGAGATAGCCCGGATCATCACCCCCACACCTGTCAAAACCACCGGTAACATCATGGAAGAGATCCACCACCGGATGGCCAATTTCAAGCTCACCATCGATGTCAGGGGCAAATGTGTCGCCGAGGCATTATCGGAGATACGCACCTACCTTGATGATGCCGTCATGCTCAGCATCCCTGAGATAGCCATTCTCCACGGCAAGGGCGATGGTGTCTTACGTGAAAACATCAGGGAATACCTGAAGACCGTTCCCCAAATAAAACATTACGGCGACGAGCACATCGAAAGAGGCGGGGATGGCATCACTCTCGTCAGATTCGTATGAGAATTTTGACTGGGACCGGAAACATAACGGGATACCCCGTTTCATGTGGTGAGGTCCTGTTCCTTTTAGCTATGCCTGCTTCGTTGCATCCTTTTCCTCACAATGACACAGGAATGATTCACCCATTCAATATCTTCGCATCCGGCACAGCCCCGTATGTTTACCAGGCTGAGATATTTTTTTATTGGAAAAAAGAATTTTATCAGTAATTTTGTCATAAGAGTCAGTTTTTCTATCGGACAAAATATTTTTTATGTCGACTTTGCGAAAGAAGACCTCTGATCTTAAGAAGAGGATGCGTTTTGCTTTGAAAGGTGGTGGACAAAAAGCAATTGAAAAGCAGAAGGCCACGGGGAAAATGACGGCACGCGAGCGCATCATCACTCTTCTTGATCCTAAATCGTTTCACGAATACGACCTTTTCGTCGAGCATGCCGGGAAAGATTTCGACATGGATAAAAAGTATCTGCCGGGTGACGGTGTGATCACCGGGACGGGTTCCATCAGCGGTTATCCTGTCTGCATCTATGCTCAGGATTTCACGGTGGCCGGAGGCTCACTGGGTTACATGCATGCCAAAAAGATCACCAAGATCATGGATCTGGCCATGAAGCTGAAAGTGCCCCTCATCGGTATCAACGACTCCGGCGGCGCACGCATCCAGGAGGGGGTGAATTCGCTGGCAGGTTATGGTGAGATCTTTTACCGTAACACCATCGCGTCGGGTTATATCCCGCAGATCTCGGTGATTCTGGGACCTTGTGCCGGCGGCGCCGTTTATTCTCCGGCCCTCACCGATTTCGTATTTGTGGTGGACAAGATCTCCAAAATGTTCATCACCGGGCCTGAAGTCATCAAAGCCACCATCGGCGAGGAAGTGTCAATGGAGGATCTGGGCGGCGCCAAGGTGCATTCCGAGATATCGGGCAACGCCCATTTCTATTCCGAGAGCGAAACCGATTGTTTTGCACAGATCAAGACCCTGGTCAGTTACATACCCTGGAATTGTGAAAACAAAGCCCAACCCTTTCCCAAGAGGCCTCCCAAATCGCGTTATTACAAGATCGACGAGATTTTCCCTTCCAATCCGCGTCAGCCTTACGATGTGAGGGATATCATCAAAGCCGTCTGTGATGACTCGGAGTTTTTCGAGGTGCAGGAGCGCTTTGCACGGAATATTGTCGTTGGTTTTGCCAGGATGAACGGTGAAACGGTGGGTTTTGTGGCCAACCAGCCCCTGGTGCTGGCCGGCGTTCTCGACGTTGACTCATCGGATAAGGCCGGGCGTTTTATCCGTTTCTGCGATTCCTTCAACATACCGTTGATCACCCTCGTCGATCTGCCCGGATACCTCCCCGGGGTGGATCAGGAGCACGCAGGCGTGATCAGGCATGGCGCCAAAGTGCTTTATGCTTACTCGGAGGCTACCGTACCCAAATTGACGGTCATTCTGAGGAAAGCCTATGGAGGAGGATACATTGCCATGTGCTCGTACCACCTCAGAGCCGACTTTGTCTTTGCCTGGCCCACGGCCGAGATCGCCGTGATGGGACCCGAAGGCGCCGCCAACATTATCTTTAAAAATGAAATCATGAATGCCGAAAATCCTGAAGAGGTGCGCCGGCAAAAAATAAAAGAATACAAGGATAAATTTGCAAATCCATATGTAGCAGCCGCTTATGGTTATATCGATGCCGTCATCGATCCTAACGATACCAGAAAGATACTGCTGCACGCTCTTGAAATATCATACAACAAACGCGAAGAGCGGTCGAATAAAAAACACGGCATCCCGCCCTTCTAAATTCATTGATTATCTGTCTTTTAGTGGGTACACTTCCACCTGCCACCCGGCAGACAAGGATGTTTACCCCTTAAAATGACAGTCATTCAACCAGACAGTGGTCATCACTTTAATCTGTCAACCATGAAAGAAAACGGAGAACCGACAAATAACTTCAAGACCCTGACGCTCGACAGCATCAAGTACCGCACCCAGCTCACCGCCAAATTTCTTCAGCGTAAGCCTTTCACCCCTTCAGACCCGAAAAAGGTTCTGTCGTTCATCCCCGGATCCATAAGAAAAGTAAATGTCAAACCCGGCGACAAGGTGAAAACGAACGACAAGCTGATGGTACTGGAAGCGATGAAGATGAATAACTATATCCTTTCACCACGCGACGGCACAGTGAAGAAAGTGAATGTCAAACCGGGCGATAACGTTCCCAAATCGTTTATCCTGCTCGAATTCAGATAAAGAACCCTCGAAGGTTCATGCTTCTTCGGGAGAATAAAATACTATATTGGCCCTCTCAATCTCGAGCAGAATCTCTTCCCTGCCTGTTCTTTCGACTGCCGATGTGACAATCCTACGAGGCAGGGTCTCCCAGGTCTCACTGAGTTTTTCATTAAAACGCTTCATGTGTTCGGATAAAAGCGTCCGTGATATTTTATCGGTCTTAGTGAACACCAGAGTGAAAGGAAGGTACTGTGATCCCATCCAGTTGATAAACTCAATATCGATGGCCTGTGGTTCCAGCCTGGCATCGACCAGAAAAAAAATGTTCATCAGGTTGGTCCGTGACAGGAGATAGCGTGTGATCATTTTCTGCCATGCCTGTTTCACACCCCTGGGCACTCTGGCATATCCCAATCCCGGCAAATCGACCAGATACCATTCATCATTGATCAGATAATGGTTGATGAGCTGTGTCTTGCCCGGGACGGATGATGTCCTGGCCAGGTTTCTGATGCCTGTCAGCATATTGATCAACGACGACTTACCGACATTGGACCGGCCCAGGAAAGCATACTCAGGCCGGTTGGGTTTGGGGCATTTTCTGATATCGGTGCTGCTCACCACAAAGATCGAGCTCTTGATAAGCATGCGCTGAAGGCTTATGGTTTCTTGTCTTTACGTTTATATGACGACACATGCCTGTCCTTTTTGATGTCGTAAATGTCTTCGATGGTTATCAGTATGGCCGTTTCCTCCACATGTCCGAAGGAGGCATTAATAGCCGTGCCAAAGAGAAGCATGGTCGGCGACAGGTTCATATAAGCGTTAAACAGCGGGGGGATGGTCTCGTTAAACCGCCTGACGTTCCTGATCAGGATCTTATAATCTTCATCAAAGTCGGAACCTGTGAAGGTCCTTTCCAGATCGTTGAGATCGGTTACCAGGTTAACGGGTTCATATGGCGTCACCAGCCCCTCACCGTCATGAAAATATTTGTCAAGAAAATAAAGAATCATATCACGGGCCGTGATGTTGAAACGGGGGTACATAGTCATCTTACCAAAGAAGTACTTGATCTCAGGGTAATCGATGGTCAGGGCGCCGAGGCCATCCCACAGGTTATCGAGTGAATAAATGCCTTTACGCACATTGTAGATGGGCTGAAAATCGGGTTGGACAAAGGAACGGCCCAATTCGATGGAATAGGAAAGGTATTCGTCAATGAATGTAGGTGATAGATGAAATAATTGAGTCGTGGGACTTTGCGGTTTTCCTTCTTCATCGCGGGGAATGTTATACCCTTCCAGAAAACGGTAACCGCCGACGATCTGGTGGTCCTGCGGACTCCACACGATCATTTGCTTGAAAGGATTGACCGGATCGGTGTCGAACCTGTCGATATCCACCGCCTTACCGGTGCCCCCGCCGGCGTCGCGAAAACTGATCTCTCTCAGCCTGCCTAACTCCTGCATGGTGTTAGGAGAGTCTTCCCAGGTGATGATGTATATTTTTTTCTTGCCGTTATTAGTATCCCTGACAAACTTATCCTTGGTCAGTTCGGCTTCAACAAGTCGGTGATCAATGGGTGGTATGATTGGTTCCATAACCTTCGTTTTGGCGCCATAAAATTACGATTTAATCCATTCCATGAAGGTGGCTTGTGGCCCCTTTCCCAGAGTATAAACATATTTTTTTATCAGGTTGGCCCATTCGTAATCCGTATGGTTCCGTGTGAAAACCTGATATGGGATGGGGCTCCCGAAGGTGATGATGATGTTCCGGTCTTTTTGTTTATACATTTCATCCACCAGATATAGCATTTCGATGTTGGACTTTATCCCCAGCCTCTTTCTGAGGTTAGCCAGGTTGTAAAAGAAGTTTGAATTTCTGCCCCCGATATGGACTGGGACCACCACCCGGTGGTATGTCCTGGCTTTGGTCACAAAGGTCTTCTTCCATTCCAGGTCCATGATATGGTGCGACTGCTTTCGCGAACATAATCCCGCCGGAAAATATAATATGGCCACATCGGATGAGAAGGTATCATCAATCAACCGGATGTTCTCGGTGTTCTTTCCGTGCTTGTTGATGGGTATGAACAGCTCACGGAGATTGGGTATGTTCATCAGGATGTCATTCACCGGGAAGATAAGGTCTTTCCTGAATTTCCCGACTTCATGGATGAGGGCAATGCCGTCGAGCCCTCCAAGAGGATGATTGGATGCAATAATGAACCGTTCCCCTACCGGCAGGTGGCTTATGCCCACTAGGCTGACGGAGGCTTTCATCTCATCCATCACGGCTTCAATAAACGCCAGTCCCGTCTTGTCACTGTTTCGCCTCAGAAAGTCATTGATCTCATCAATATGAACGATCCTTTTAAGGTAATTGATGACAAAGCGGGGCAGAACCTTCAACAGCCTCGGATTTTTACTGGCTATGACTTGTTCAAGATTGATAAAATCCCCGTCGGATTTTCCCGGAGTAGCCGGAAGGGAATATAATTCCTCAGTTGCCATAATAATAAAACAAACAAATGACCAATCGGCCTTTACAAATATATAAATAAGGCGGGTATTAAAACGCAACCGGAAGCAATTGATATATTTCCGACCGGAAATGGCTTATATCCCCACCCAATCCTTTGACCTGACGGTTCCGGCCGTATAATATAATGGCCTGATATCCCATTATTTGTAAATAAAAAACATTTTTTTATCAAAAAAGTGGAACTTTTTATTAACAAAGTGGTAAAAAGTGGAAGAATGTGGTAGAAAATTTTATATATTTACACCATTAAATGAAGACGATGTTAAACCTGACAGGTGAATATGAATGCCGGCTTGATCCTAAGAGCCGGATCATGCTACCGGCGGCTCTTAAAAGGCAGATACCGCCGGAATCGGAAGACCGGTATATTATAACCCGGGGTCTCGAACGGTGCCTGGTCATTTATCCCATAAATGAATGGCGCATCATCAGCGAAAGGCTCAACACCCTGAACATTTATAACTCCAAAGACCGGGAATTCAGAAGATTGTACCAAAGAGTGGTGGAACTGAAGCTCGACGGCAACAATCGCTTACTGCTTCCGAAAACGCTGCTCGATTATGCCGGCATCGATAAGGATGTGGTATTGCTTGCCTATTCAAATATGATTGAGGTTTGGAATAAGAGCAGTTACGATACCCTGGTGGATATCGAACCTGAGCAGTTGGCAAGGTTAGCCGAGGAGGTGCTGGGGAATAAAGCGAAAGAAAAACAGCAGGAATGATATGGATTACCATCAGCCTGTGATGCTTGAAGAAACCATTAACGGACTGAACATAAAGCCGGGTGGCACTTACGTGGATCTCACTTTTGGAAGTGGAGGTCATGCCATCGAAATCCTCAAGCACATCGGCGACGGCAGGTTGATGGCCTTTGATCGCGATGAAGATGTCATGCAAAACAGCATCAGGGATAAACGGTTGCTACTGATCAATCATAACTTCCGTTATATGAAGAACTTTCTTCAGTACTACGGGTATCCTCCCGTGGATGGGATATTGGCTGATCTGGGTGTCTCGTCACATCAGTTCGACACGCCTGACAGGGGTTTTTCAATGCGTTATGACAGCCGTCTTGACATGCGTATGAGCAGTCGCACGACACTGACTGCCTCCACTGTCCTCAACATCTATAAGCAGGAAGAGCTCTTTCGCGTATTCAGGTCTTACGGCGAAATAGATAATGCCCTGCAGCTGGCCAGGATCATACAGCAGGCGAGGGACAAAGAAGCCATCACAACGATGGCAAGATTCCGTGCGGTCATCATGCCCTGCATTCCGAGGAGAACTGAAAACAAGTATTTAGCCAGGGTCTTGCAGGCACTGCGGATAGAGGTGAACGATGAACTAGAAGCATTGGGCGACATGTTACGTCAAAGTGCCGTCATGCTGAAAAAGGGAGGGCGTCTGGTCATCATTTCATACCATTCCCTCGAAGACCGTCTGGTAAAAAATTTCATGCGCACCGGTAATACTGAAGGAAGCGTGCATGCGGATATTTACGGGCATCGTGAGCAAATCTTCAAGGTCATCACCCGCAAGCCTCTCCGCCCCATGGAAGCCGAGATGGCTGCCAATCCCCGGTCAAGGAGCGCCAAACTGAGAATAGCTGAAAAATCGTAATTAAAAATGGATACAGCATATCCTAAAAAAAATACACTCATCACAGAGCCCCAGGAAAGCGGCTCCAAAACGGGAGGCAGCGGCAAGAGCTTCGGCAGGGCCGCTCATTCCCTCCTTGGCGGTACTTTTCTCACTCGTGAACGGGTCATCAGAACCTTGCCTTTCATTCTTTACCTGGCTTTGCTGGCGCTACTGTACATCACCAATTCATACTATGCCCAAAGAGATATGATTGCCATTGAAAAATTAAAAAAAGAGCTTAAAGAACTGGACTATAACTACATATCAACAAAGTCGGAGCTGATGTTTATCAGCAGGCAATCGGAAGTATCCAAAAAAGCGGCTGCCATTGGTCTCAAAGAGACGACCGTTCCGGCCTATCAACTCGGTATTTCAGGTGACAAGAAAGAGATTAAAACAGATAATTAGTGAAAGACATTAAAAAAGATATCCTCTGGAGGGTCTACCTCGTCTATGTGATGATGCTGCTGTTTGCCGTGGCCATCATCACGAGGGTGGTTTACATCCAGTTCTACCAGGGTAAGATGTGGAGGGAAAAAGCCCGGGAGCATCTGATAACTTATGAGCAGGTGGATGCAAGAAGGGGCAACATTTATGCCCGTGACGGGAGCCTGCTGGCCACCTCCATACCCATCTTTGACATACGTATGGATGCCGATAAACCGGAGATAAGTGATGATTTCTTCAATAAAAACGTCGATTCCCTTGCCGCCTGCTTTGCCCGCATTTTCAAGGATCTCACTCCCAAAGCCTATAAAAAGGCCATGACGGATGCCAGGCAGGCCGGCAACCGGTATTTCCTGCTGAAAAGTAAAATCACCTGTGACGAGCTGGCCAGGTTAAAAAATTCACCGGCCTATCAGTTATGGAAGAACGTGGCCGTGCTGTCGGTTGAAGAGAAAAGCCGCCGTGAGATGCCTTTTAAAAGTCTGGCCAAAAGAACCATCGGTTATGAGTCGGAGGATGCCAGGGTATTCGTCGGACTGGAGGGGACATACAGCAGTTACCTGGTCGGTAAAAGCGGGCAACGTCTCATGAAAAAAATTGCCGGCGGGATGTGGATCCCCGTCACGGATGAAAATGAAGTGGAACCTGAAAACGGAGCCGACATTTATTCCACCATTGATATCAACATCCAGGATGTAGCGGAGAATGCCCTGCTTGCTCAGCTCATCGCTCAGGATGCCGACCATGGTTGTGCCGTGGTGATGGAGGTGGTGACAGGTCAGGTTCTTGCCATCGCCAACCTGGGCAAGGACAGGAACGGTCATTATGATGAGATCCTCAACTATGCCATTGGTGAGAGTCTTGAGCCGGGATCGACATTTAAGCTGGTCAGTTTGATGGCCGCCCTGGAAGAAAAAAGGGTGAATGTGAATGATGTCATCAATGTCGGCAACGGTATTTTCGTTTACCATGGCAGGACGATCAAGGATGTCCACAGGTTCCGTGACGGGCTGGCCCGCGTAAGCGATGTCTTCAAATACTCCTCGAATGTGGGTATGTCGAAGATCATCATCAACGGTTTTGCCAAAGATCCCAAAGTTTTCACCGACAGGCTTCTCCAGTTCCGCATCAATAAACCGTTGGGTCTCGAGATCAACGGTGAGCAAAGCCCTGTTCTGCACACACCCGATCATCCCCTGTGGTCTTTACAGAGTCTCCCCTCCATGGCCATGGGTTATGAGGTTAAGCTGACTCCCATGCAGCTTCTGACTTTTTACAATGCCGTTGCCAACCACGGTAAAATGGTCCGGCCCATGTTCGTGCGGGAGATCCGGCGTTCAGGGCAGATGGTCAAAGCCTTCGATCCCGTGGTTATCAATCCGTCCATCTGTTCGGCAACGACGCTGAATACCATGTATAACCTTCTTGAGCAGGTGGTGGAGGAAGGCACCGGCGTCAGGTTGAAGAATCCGCTTTACAAAGTAGCCGGTAAAACAGGGACCTCCAAGCTGGCCACCGCCAATGAGGGGTACAACGAAAGTGCCTATAGTCCCTCTTTTGTCGGCTTTTTCCCGGCCGATCATCCGAAATATTCCTGTATCGTTGTCATTAACCGTCCTTCCAAAGGCAAGTACCTGTCTGCGGAGGTGGCCGTGCCTGTTTTCAAGGTCATTGCCGATAAGCTGGTGGCCACCCATACCACGCTCCCACCCCGACAAATAAATGATTCCACCCGACAGGTCATACCGGTCATCGCCGGCGGTTACCGGGACGAGATAAGGACCATCTGCAACGATGCCAAAGTGCCCGTCACTTTCCCTTTACTAATGGAGCCATGGATCAGGGGCATCATGGAAGATAAACGGCTCTTTTTCAAAGATATGGTGACCGAGATACCGGACAGCGGCACCATTATTATGCCCGACGTGACGGGCTTTGGCGCAAGAGATGCTCTCTGCATCCTCGAATCAATAGGATTGTCGCCGTCGATCGATGGCAAGGGGCATGTCACCGGGCAATCACCAATGCCGGGCGACACCTGTTTCAAGGGGGAAAAGATCATATTGACGCTTAATCCCTTATAATGAATAAACCAGCGACGCATTGAAGACACTGGATAACATATTGAAGCACGTGGCGCCGGTCAGGATCATCGGAACCGCTGACCGTCCTGTGCAAGCCATTTACTCCGATTCAAGGGCGGTGAAACCGCAGGGTCTGTTTGCCGCCATGAAAGGGATCCATACCGACGGGCACCGTTTCATCCAGAGTGCCGTTGAGAAGGGTGTGGCCGCCGTCGTATGCGAAGAGATACCTGAGGCTACCTCCCCGGAGGTGACCTATGTCCAGGTTAAAAACAGCGCCATGGCCCTTGGCACGATAGCAGCCAACTTCTATGACCAGCCTTCACGACAGGTCAGGATCACAGGCATCACAGGAACAAACGGAAAGACCACTACAGCCACTCTGCTTTTTAAATTGTTCCGCCACCTGGGTTATCCCTGCGGTCTTTTGTCTACTATCCACAACCAGATCAATGATGAGGTCCTCGAGGCCACCCATACCACTCCCGATGTGCTCCGTCTGAATGAGCTCCTGAAAACCATGGCCGCCAGGGGTTGCGGTTATTGTTTCATGGAAGTCAGCTCCCACGCCATCGCACAGCACCGCATCGCAGGCATTGAACATGCCGGAGGTCTGTTCACCAATATCACCCATGAGCACCTCGACTATCACAAAACCTTTGACGACTACCTGAAAACAAAGAAGACATTTTTCGACGGGTTACCTTCCGGTGCCTTTGCCTTGTCCAATATCGATGATAAAAACGGCCGTTACATGCTTCAAAACACGAAAGCATCCCGTCACACTTACGGACTAAAAACGGCCGCCGATTTCAAAGGCAAGATCATCGAGAGTCATCTCGAAGGCCAGTTGCTGTGGATTGACGGTCAGGAGTTATGGTTCAGGCTGGCCGGGCAGTTCAATGCCTATAACATCCTGGCTGTCTATGGTGCCGCCGTTTTGCTCGGCGAGGATAAGCAGGAGGTATTGAAAGGATTGAGTGTAATGACCCCTGTGGAGGGCCGTTTCGACTTTTTCACCAACCGGGAAAATATCACGGCCATCGTGGATTACGCCCATACCCCTGACGCCCTGCTCAATGTCCTGATCACCATTGCCGGCATACGCCGTGGCCACGGCAAGATCATCACGGTGGTGGGTGCCGGTGGTGACCGTGATAAATCGAAACGACCCCTGATGGGACGCATCGCCTGTGATAACAGCGACAGGGTCATCTTCACCTCCGACAATCCACGCACCGAGGATCCCGGCCAGATCATCAGGGATATGACCACTGACCTTGAAGCGGAACGGTTAAATAAAGCCATTATTTTACCGGACCGGCGTGAGGCTATCCGAACAGCCTGCCTCATGGCCGTTCCCGGCGATATCATACTGGTAGCCGGGAAGGGACACGAAAAGTACCAGGAGATAAACGGTGTCAAACACCCCTTTGACGATAAAAAAATACTGATGACCATCCTTGGTCCGGCCATGGAAAACCGATGAAGTATGTTTTATTATTTGTTCTCATATCTGGATACCACTTTTGATCTGCCCGGGGCAGGCATGTTCCGTTACATCTCATTCAGGGCGGCGTTGGCCGTGATCACCTCCCTGGTCATCTCCATGATATTCGGTAAAAGTCTGATCAATTTTCTCAGAAAAAAACAGGTGGGTGAAGAGATAAGAAAGCTCGGGCTGAACGGTGAAAAGTCAAAAGAAGGTACACCCACCATGGGGGGGCTCATCATCCTGGGAGCTATCCTCATACCGACGTTATTATTCGCCAAGATCCACAACGTTTACATCACCCTTATCCTGATCTCGACAGCCTGGCTCGGCCTGATAGGTTTTCTCGATGATTACATCAAGGTATTCAAGAAGGACAAGAAAGGGTTGGCCGGTAAGTTCAAGATCATCGGTCAAATAGGACTGGGATTAATTGTTGGGTGCACCATGTACTTCAACGATTCCATCGTCATCAGGCAGAAGCTGCCCCAGGAAAAGGCCGTGACGGCAGAACCGTCGCTGGAAGAAGAAAGAATCCCGGCGGTTTTTCATTTCGAAAAGGAGCCTGTCAAGTCGACCAAGACCACCATTCCTTTTCTGAAAAACAACGAATTTGATTATGCCAGTCTCCTGGCCTTCATAGGTAATAATTACCGCAAGTATGCCTGGGCAGTCTTTATCCCTATTGTGATTCTGATCATCATCGCCGTGTCGAACGGCGCCAACCTCACCGATGGCATGGACGGTCTGGCCACAGGCACTTCGGCCATCATCGGTGTGACATTGGGCATACTGGCATGGGTCTCGGGCAACATCGTCTTTGCAGATTATCTTAATATCATGTATATACCTGATATCGGAGAGCTGACGATATACATCAGTGCCTTTGTGGGGGCCTGTATCGGATTCTTATGGTACAATGCTTACCCTGCCGAAGTCTTTATGGGCGACACGGGCAGTCTGGCACTGGGAGGTATCATTGCCGTCTTTGCCGTAATCATACGCAAGGAGATCCTCATCCCCATACTCTGCGGTATTTTCCTGGTCGAGAATCTGTCGGTGATACTGCAGGTGGGATACTTTAAGTACACCAGGAAAAGATTCGGGGAAGGCCGCCGGATCTTCAGGATGGCTCCACTGCACCATCATTTTCAGATGAAAGGCACTCCGGAACCCAAAATCGTCCAGCGGTTTATGATCATCGGGATATTACTGGCAGTCTTTACGATAGTCACATTAAAAATCAGATGACCTACAGGATATAAAATATAATGAATGGCATGAAAAAGCTTGTCGTGTTGGGAGCAGGTGAAAGCGGTGTGGGAGCGGCTGTCCTGGCAAACAGGAAAGGATATGAGGTTTTTGTGAGTGATCAGGGGGTCATAAAAGATAATTACAGGGATGTTCTTTTACATGATGACATACCATTTGAGGAGGGACGGCACTCGGTGGATGTGATTCTGACGGCCGACGAGGTGGTCAAAAGCCCGGGGATACCCGATCATGTTACTCCGGTGACGGCGCTGAGGGCACAGGGCATACCCGTGATATCGGAGATAGAGTTCGCCTCACGTTACACGCAGGCAAAAAAAATATGCATCACCGGCAGCAATGGCAAAACCACCACCACGCTTCTCACCGGTCACATCCTTGAAAAAGCCGGTTTGGATGTGTGTGTGGCCGGAAATGTGGGCAGGAGTTTCGCCATGGAAGTGGCAAAGGGGGAACATGACTACTATGTGCTGGAGATCAGCAGCTTTCAACTTGACGGCGTGACCACTTTCAAAGCCGAGGTAGCCATGCTGTTAAACATCACTCCGGACCATCTCGACCGCTACGATAATGATTTCGGGAAATACACCGACACGAAATTCAGGATCGTCAGGAACCAGACGGATGCCGATGCTTTCATTTACTGTGCCGATGACGACGTCATCGGCAGGGAAACGGCGCGCAGGGATATCGTTTCGCGCCAGTATCCCTTCACTGTGCGCCGTACGCTGAGCGGCGAAGGGGGATATCTGCTGCGTCCCTTCAAGAGGCCTTACACCTCCGCCGACGACATTAAGGGTAACAAACTATGCATAAACATAAAATCTGAACTTTTGGAAACGACACTTGAAAGTCTAGCATTGCAGGGCCGCCATAACATTTACAACTCTCTGGCTGCCGGGATAGCAGCCAGGGTATTGGACCTGCGCAAGGAGATCATCAAAGAGAGCCTCTCCGATTTTCAAAACATCGAGCACCGGTTGGAGCATGTGGCGAAGATTCATGGCATTGAGTTCATCAATGACTCCAAGGCCACAAACGTCAATTCCACGTGGTATGCACTGGAGTCGGTCAGCAAGCCCGTCATCTGGATTGCCGGGGGAGTGGATAAAGGCAACGATTACAGCCAGCTGACGGAACTGGTGAAAGTCAAGGTCAAAGCCATCATCTGCCTGGGTCTGGATAATAAAAAAATCATAGGGTCGTTCAAGGGCATCGTGCCGGTCATCATGGAGGCTCACAGCGCCGAAGAGGCCGTGAATGCGGCCTATAACCTGGGTACACAGGGCGACGTCGTTCTGTTGTCGCCGGCATGTGCCAGTTTCGATCTGTTCAACAATTATGAGGACAGAGGTACAAAATTCAAAAATGCCGTCCGGAATCTTTAACGGACACCATCTGGGAAGATAAAACACGTAAAGCATGCCTGCTTTTCTTAAAAATCTGAGAGGTGATAAGGTCATATGGCTGGTGGTCATTATCCTGTCAATTTTTTCCATCATCGCCGTGTACAGTTCCACCAGCACGCTCGCTTACAAATACAGGTCGGGCAACACCGAATATTACCTCTTCAAGCATTTCGGCATTCTGATCCTCGGGCTTGTGCTGATGTATCTGGCTCATCTGGTCAGGTACAGCTATTACTCCAGAATATCACAGATCCTGTTGATCATATGCATACCCTTGCTGCTCTATACCTTACTTTTCGGCACCACGGTAAATGAGGCGTCACGGTGGTACACCCTTCCCGGCATCAACATCTCGTTTCAGCCGTCGGATCTGGCCAAACTGGCCCTCATCATGTTCCTTGCCAGGCAACTGACAAAGAAACAGGATGACATAAAGGACTTCAAGGTGGGCTTTCTTCCTGTTACCATTCCGGTGCTCATTGTCTGTGGACTGATATTCTGGGCCAATTTTTCAACGGCCGCCATCCTGTTTGTTACCTCACTCGTTTTGATGTTCATCGGGCGGGTGAGGATGAAATACATTTTCGCCATGATCGGCTTGGGCTGTGTCATTCTGATCATCTTTTACCTGGGGGGTCAGAAGCTGCACCATGCGGGGCGTGTGGAGACCTGGAGCCACCGCATTGAGAGTTTTGTGAACGGGGGCAGCAGCGAGGCGGCCCGTTACCAGCCCGAGCAGGCCATGATCGCCATTGCTAACGGAGGGATCGTCGGGGTCATGCCCGGCAACGGCACGCAGAAAAATTTCCTCCCCCAGGCTTATTCCGATTACATCTATGCCATCATTATCGAAGAGTTCGGGCTCGTCGGAGGTTTCATTGTCCTCCTGATGTATATGATATTATTGTACCGGGCGGTACGGATTGTCATCAGGTGTCCACGGCATTTTGGTGCTTTTCTTGCCATAGGACTGGCTTTCAGTCTGGTGTTCCAGGCCTTTATTAACATGGCGGTAGCCGTTCATATATTACCGGTGACCGGCCAGACCCTCCCGTTGGTGAGTATGGGCGGCACCTCATTGTGGTTCACCAGCATTGCCATAGGCATTATTATAAGTGTAAGCAAAGATATTGAAACAAATCCGCCTGAGGCGGCAACGTATGCAGAAGGATAAGCTGAAAATAATCATCAGCGGTGGCGGCACAGGCGGCCATGTCTTTCCGGCTATAGCCATTGCCGATGCCCTTAAAAAGATTGACAGGGGCATCGATATTCTGTTTATCGGTGCCAAAGGCCGCATGGAAATGAAAAAAGTCCCGGAAGCGGGCTATCCCATCGCCGGCTTATGGATTTCAGGGCTGCAACGCACGCTTACGCTCAGGAATCTCCTGTTCCCTTTCAAGGTGCTGGCCAGTCTCCTCAGATCAAACATCATCCTGAACAATTTCAAACCGCATGTGGTGGTGGGGGTTGGCGGCTATGCCAGTGGTCCGGCCTTAAGAGTGGCGGCATGGAAGGGTATTCCCACGCTCATACAGGAACAGAACTCCTATCCCGGCATCACCAACAGGCTTCTGGCCAAGAAAGCTCTTAAGGTATGCGTGGCCTACGATAACATGGACATTTATTTCCCTGCCGACAGGATCGTCATCACCGGCAATCCCGTCAGGGACGACATGGTCAACATCAGGGGCAAGAGAGATGCGGCCCTGGACTATTTTGGTCTGAAGAAAGAGATGAAGACGCTGCTGGTTCTGGGAGGCAGCCAGGGGGCCCTGTCGGTGAACGAAAGCCTGGTTCTTCATCTGGATGCCCTCGTGGCGGCGGGTTTGCAGGTGCTCTGGCAGACCGGGAAGATGTACCATGTACGTGCCATGGAGGTGATACAAGGCAGGGCTTATGAGCAGGTGAAGGCACTGGCCTTCATCAACCGCATGGACTATGCCTATGCCGCTGCGGATATGGTGGTATCGCGGGCAGGCGCCATTGTAATGTCGGAGTTATGTGCCGTGAAAAAGCCCGTCATCTTCATCCCATTGCCTCATGCAGCCGAAGATCATCAGACCAAGAATGCCAGGGCATTGGCCGAAAAGAACGCGGCGGTAATGGTCAGCGACAGCGAGGCAGCCGTAAGCCTTGGCCAAGTTGTGACGGAACTGGCACGGGATGAGAAGAGGTGTGCCATGCTGAGAGAAAATATAGGTAAAATGGCCCGTCCCGGCGCTGCTGACCGCATCGCACGGGAGATCATCGGGTTGGCTGACATTAAAACGAAAGAGTGAACAACAGATGACCGATCTGAAAAATACCGGCAGCTTGTACTTCCTGGGTATCGGAGGCATCGGCATGAGCGCGCTGGCGCGTTACTTTCATGCTCTGGGCAAAAAGGTTCAGGGCTATGACCGAACCCCGACGCATCTGACACAACAACTGGAACGGGAAGGCATCGCCGTTCATTACGATGATGATCCGGCAAACATCATCTTGCCTGTCGACCTGGTCATCTATACGCCGGCCATCCCGTCCGACAATGCCGAGATGCAACATTTCCTCCGGCAGCGGACACCCCTTCTCAAACGTGCCGAGGTGCTCGGGATGCTGACGCGGGACACCTATACCCTCGCCGTCGGCGGCACCCATGGCAAAACAACCATTACCTCCCTGATCGCTCACATCCTGAAGACAGCAGGTAAAAAGGTCACGGCTTTCATCGGTGGCATAAGCAAAAATTTCCATTCCAACCTCCTTCTCACAGCCGGCAGTGATTTCATGGTGGTGGAAGCCGATGAATATGACCGGTCATTCCTTAACCTTTATCCCGACGTGGGGGTGATCACTTCTATGGATGCCGATCATCTTGATGTCTATGTCAGCCGGCAGGCGCTCATTGAATCGTTCGCTGCCTTCGCCTCTCATGTCAAATCCTCCGGCACGCTGGTGGTGAAAGAAGGCCTGCCTATCCAGCCCGGTACGGGGGCATCGGTCATCCGTTATGGCACCGCGGAGCATGCCGATGTATTCATCACCGGCTACCGGGTCCGCGATCTCAGTCAGTTTTTCAACCTCAGCTTTTGCGGGCGCGTTATCCGTGATTTGAGGCTCGGCCTGCCCGGGCTTTTCAACGTCGAGAACGCCATGGCCGCCATCGCTGCCATTCATCATCTGGCCATCGACGAAGGGGATATTCGCAAAGCGCTGGCGTCCTTCGCCGGCGTGGAACGCCGTTTCGATATCAGGATCAACAGTCCGCAGATTGTCTATGTGGATGATTACGCCCATCACCCGCGGGAGCTGAACGCATGTATAAGCACGGCCCGTGGTCTTTTCCCACGGAAAAAACTGACCGGCATTTTCCAGCCCCATCTTTATTCCAGAACCCGTGATCTGGCCGATGACTTCGCCGGCAGCCTTGAAAACCTCGACGAGATCATCCTCCTCGATATCTATCCGGCACGTGAACAGCCGCTGGAAGGTGTCGACGCCGGTCTGATCCTCAACAAGATACACAACACGAACAAGACCCTCCTGTCGAAGGATGAACTTCTGCCCTTCCTGGCGGCAAAAAAGCGGGAGGTTGTCATGACCATGGGCGCCGGCGACATCGACCAGCTCGTCGATCCGTTGGAACGGCTTTTTAAGGAACAGTACCGTTTAAAGAATAAACCGCAATGAAAAAGAAAAGGATCATAAGTGTGTTGCAGACCATGATGTGGATGGCTGTGGTCGCCGCCATTGCGGTATCGGTCAGCTTCGTTAACAGACGCCAGGAGCAGTCAATATGTAAAGACATGATCATCAACGTGGACTACCATGGCGGCGTACCTTTTATCACCGACTGTGATCTGCAGGGAGAAATTGAAGCCACACTGGGACCGGTGACTGGGAGACCCCTGGCCGGGATCAGCGTCGAGAAGCTCAGACAGGTGATCCTGAACGATCAATTTGTGAAAGAGGCGGAGGTGATGATCACCGTCAACGGGATAATCAGGGCGTCAGTAGTCCAGCGTAAACCTGTACTGCGCATCTTCAACGCTCAGGACCAAAGCAGTTACATCGATGAGGAGGGGCGGCTGATGGCCCTGTCTCCCGGTCATGTGGTCAGACTGTTGGTGGCCAGCGGCAACATAAACGTTGATTTAAGCGATGAAGCGGTCCTGAAAAAGAATTTCCGCTGCCGCGCCGACGGGACGGCCGCGGAGGCGGAGCTCAATAAGGTATTTCTGCTGGCTGCGGAAATCAATGATGACGATTTTCTGAAAGCACAGATCGAACAGATATATGTGAATGAAGAGGGGGAATATGAACTGATACCCAAGATCGGGCATCATCTGATCATGCTGGGTGATACGTCATTCATGAAGGAGAAACTGGATCATCTGGTCCTTTTTTATAAAAATTGTATTCGGGATACCGGATGGGACCGTTACGATACCATCTCGGTAAAATTCAGGAATCAGGTTTTATGTTCTAAAATTTAATCACATGGAGCCTTCGGAAATTATAGTAGGTCTTGACATTGGCACATCCAAAATAGCGGCTATCGTAAGTCGGTACAATGAGCATGGCAAAATAGAGATACTGGGATCGGGGAAGACCGAATCGATCGGTGTGAAACGGGGTGTGGTGTCAAACATTGAACACACGGTGAACTCTATTCAGCGGGCGGTACAGGAAGCCGAGATCAGGTCCAATGTCCGCATAGAGGCAGTGAATGTGGGCATAGCGGGACAGCATATCAAGAGCCTGCAGCACCATGGCAGCATCATACGCAGCAGCAACGACGACGAGATCAGCCATGAGGAGATCGACGCCCTCACAGAATCGATGTATAAGCTGATCATGAATCCGGGCGAAGAGATCATCGATGTGATCCCGCAGGAATACATCATCGACGGTGAACAAGGCATCCGGCAACCCAAAGGCATGTCGGGCATCTCACTCGAAGCCAACTTTCACATCATCACCGGTCAGACCACCGCCGCCAAGAATATTTACAAATGTGTGCGCAAGGCCGGACTGGATGTGAGCGGTCTGATACTCGAGCCGCTGGCTTCGGCCGTGGCCGTGTTAAGCGAAGAAGAGAAAGAAGCTGGGGTGGTGCTGGTCGACATCGGCGGCGGCACAACCGACATAGCCATTTTCCAGGACGGCATCATTCGGCATACAGCCGTTATCCCTTTCGGTGGTGAGGTCATCACTGAAGATGTCAAAGAGGGGTGTACCATCCTGCACCGTCATGCCGAAGAGCTGAAATGCAAGTTCGGGTCAGCGCTGGCCAGTGAGAACAAGGAGGAGGAGATCGTAGCCATCCCCGGCTTGCGCGGCCGTCCCCCCAAGGAGATCAGCCTGAAAAACCTGGCACATATCATCCAGGCACGCATGGAGGAGATCATCGAACATATCTATTTTGAGATCAAGAACTCCGGCTTCGAGAAGAAGCTCATCGCAGGTATCGTGCTGACCGGTGGCGGGGCACAGCTCAGACACATCGCACAGCTCACCGAGTTCATGACCGGCATGGACACCAGGATAGGTTATCCCAATGAGCATCTGGGACCTGATGTGCCCGAGGAGATAGCCAGTCCGATGTATGCCACCGGCGTGGGCCTCGTGATGATCGGCCTGCAGCGCGCCGAAAAGGAAAGAGCCAAGAGGGAATCAACAGGGGCTAAAAAAGAAAAGAGAGGCACCAGAAAAGACAGACCCAGTTTCTTTGACAAGATCAAAGCCTGGTTCGATGAGGAGACCTCGGAATGAAATGATATGAATAAATAGCCTTCAGGCTGTGGATAAAATTATTATCCTCTTAATGATGGAACTTCTAATTCACAATAAATTTAAAAAATTGAAATTATGGCTGAAAAGGTAACATTTGATTCCGCCAAGAATCAATCGTCGATCATAAAGGTTATTGGCGTCGGTGGCGGCGGCAGCAATGCTGTGGCGCACATGTACAGGCAGGGCATCAAGGGCGTTGATTTCATCCTTTGTAATACCGACGCACAGGCTTTGGCTATCAATCCGGTACCGGTGAAGATCCAGCTGGGGTCCAGAGGTCTCGGCGCCGGCTCCATCCCTTCCGTCGGCAGGGAAGCCGCCCTGGAAAATATGGAACAGATCAAATCCATCCTGGAGGTCAACACCAAGATGTTATTTATCACGGCGGGCATGGGCGGAGGCACGGGCACGGGAGGTGCGCCGGTTATCGCCGCCGTGGCTAAGGAACTGGGCATCCTCACCGTCGGCATCGTCACCATCCCTTTTTCGTTTGAAGGCAGAAAACGACGGCAGCAGGCTGAGCAAGGCATTGAGGAGATGAGAAAATATGTCAACACGCTCTTAGTCATATGCAACGACAAGCTGCGTGAGCTCTATGGTAACGTCAAGCTGTCCGAGGCCTTCAGCCGTGCCGATGATATTTTGGCCACCGCCGCTAAAGGCATCGCCGAGATCATCACCGTGCCGGGGTACATTAACGTCGATTTTGAAGATGTGAAAACGGTGATGAAGGACAGCGGTGTGGCCATCATGGGCACGGGTGTGGCCGAGGGTGAGAACAGGGCACTCACAGCCATTGAGGAGGCCCTGGCGTCGCCGCTGCTTAACGACAGCAACATCAAGGGAGCCAACAACATTCTGCTGTACATCACCTCCGGCAAAGAGGAGATCACCATGGACGAGGTCAGCGAGATCACCGATTATATTCAGAGCGAAGCCGGTCATAATGCGGAGATTATCTGGGGCAATTCATCCGACGAAAGCCTTGAACGGCAGATCAGCATTACCGTTATCGCCACGGGTTTTGGCCCCGGCAATAAGAAAGAGGCCAGAGTGGATGACGAAAACAAGATCGTTTACCAGTTGGAAGATAAGGGCTTCGAGCCCACGCCCCACATGCCCTTCGAAACGGATGATGTCCTCAACAACGAGATCACGCTCATCACCAGGGAAGCCGGGCCTGCGGAGAATGACCACCCTGGCGCCGTGGAGCAGCCTGAAGAAGAGCGCACCGTGGTCTTTAACCTGAACCAGCCACCGGTTGCATATGATCTGACCGACCATGAGCGGGAGCCGGCAGAGGAGGAGGAAAAACTTGAAAAAGCTGCCATGGTGGATTCGCTGGCGTCGGAGGACGAATACCATGACAAGAAGGCGGGAGGAGCCGCCACGCCGCCCAATACCACCAACGGGCTGGAAGCGAAAGCGCTGGAGCGCATCAGGAAACTCAAGGAGCTGAGCATCAAACTGAAGACACCTGAAGGCATCGCCGAGATGGAAAATGAACCGGCATACATACGCCGTCATGTCAAACTGGCCGATGTGGTGCCGTCGTCGAGCCCCTCCGCGTCGCGCTATGTGCTCACATCGGACGATGAGAATAATCCGGAGCTCAAACCCACCAATTCATATCTGCATGATAATGTGGATTGACCATTACTGCCTGTGACAACAACGAAACCGTTAATTCCATAAGCCATGACCCTCGAAAACAAAATCAACGACGACATCAGGGCGGCCATGCTCAATAAAGAGCACGACAAGCTGGAAGCGCTCCGCGCCGTCAAGGCGGCTATCCTTCTTGAAAAAACAAAAGGCTCAGCACATGAACTGGATGAACAGGCCTCCATGCAACTGATACAAAGACTGGTCAAACAACGGAAAGAATCGGCTGAGATCTACCAGGCACAAAACAGAAAAGATCTCGCCGACGTCGAACTGTTCCAGGCCAAGATCATCGCCTCGTATCTCCCGGAGCAGATGACAGAGGAACAGCTTAAACACGAGATCCGGTCAATCATTTCCGAAACCGGTGCAACAGGATTAAAAGACCTCGGGAAGGTGATGGGCATGGCCACCAAAAAACTGGCCGGTAAGGCGGAGAACAAGGTGATCGCGGCCGTGGTCAGGGAATTGCTTGGCTGATGGTCATACTGCCTGACATAACGGTATCAGGATACCGATGGTGATTATTCTCCGAGCATCAGCCTGTAAAAGGCCTTAACCTTCAGTTCCTTATCGTGCTCTTCGATGTATTGCCTGACGGTTTTGCTGTTGTCTTTCACAAAATCCTGGTTGAGCAGGGTGCTTTCCTTGTAGAATTTATTCAGCTTTCCAATGGCGATCTTTTCGATCATGTTTTCAGGTTTGTTTTCCTGGCGTGCCTGTTCTTTACCTATTTCTATTTCACGATCGAGGACATCCTTGGGGACATCATCCCTGTCTATGGCCACAGGGTTCATGGCGGCAATCTGCATGGCCACTTCATGACCCACCTCCTCGAGGTGGTTGGCCTTGGCTTTATTAAATCCCACAAGGGAGGCGAGGCGGTTGCCATAATGGTTGTAAGCAAAGACACTGGGTGCCGTGATGGTCTCATAGTGCGCTATCTGCATCTTCTCGCCCGTCTTGCCGATCCAGTCGGTGAGGTTCTCCCCTATTGTCCGCCCGTTCAGATTGAGATGGACAAACTCATCAAGAGACCGTGGTTTTTTCTCGATGGCTTTCACCACCGTACTGCCCACAAAAAGGGTGAATTCTTCATTCTTTGATACGAAGTCGGTTTCACAGTTGACCATGACGATAATGCCGAAGGTCTGATCGCTGCTCACGTCAGCCATGACAAGGCCCTGATTGGCTTCACGTTCGGCTCTCTTGGAGGCCACCTTCAAACCTTTTTTCCTCAGGTAGTCGATGGCTTTTTCAAAGTCTCCGTCACATTCAATGAGCGCTTCCTTGCAATCCATCATGCCTTGGCTCGTCAGCTGTCGCAGCTTCTGTATATCCGCTACTGAAATAGTTGCCATTTTATTATAATTATAAATAAACGATGATCTGTGATACTTAAAATAAACCAATCAATACCCTGTGAACGATGGCATCATTTAGACGGTCTCTTGGCGCCTTTGGAGATGATTTTGCGTGGACGGCGGCCGGGGATTCTTTTTTCTTCCTCTTTGGCAATGTCTTTCATCTTTTTGGGTTCTATCTCAAATTCCCTGCGGGCCAGTTTTTCGTCTTCAATCTCCTCATCGGCTTCTATTTCCTCAATGATCCGGGAGCGTGAGCGTATTTCCTCTTCCATCTCCCTTTCTTCCTCCATGCGTTTATCCCTGTCGAATTTCCTTTCGTTAAGACCTTCCTCAATAGCCTGAACCATGATCTTCACGACCAGGTCGATTGCTTTGGAGGCATCATCGTTACAAGGTATGGGAAAATCGACGGCGTTGGGATTGGAATTCGTGTCGACGATGGCAAATGTGGGTATGTTGAGTTTCTTGGCTTCCGAAACGGCGATGTGTTCTTTCAGGATATCCACTACGAACAACGCCGACGGCAGGCGGTTGAGGTCGGCTATGCTGCCGAGTTGTTTTTCGAGTTTAGCTCTTTCACGGGTCACATGAAGGCGTTCCCTTTTGGAGAGATTTTTATAGGTGGTGGTTTTCATCATTTTATCTATCGAAGACATTTTACGCACCGCTTTACGGATGGTGGCAAAATTGGTCAGCATGCCGCCGGGCCAGCGTTCGGTGACATAGGGCATGTTGATTTTACGGACGTGGTCGGCCACGATCTCTTTGGCTTGTTTCTTTGTGGCCACAAAGAGTATTTTCTTGCCCGACTTGGCTATCTGCTTCAGGGCCGATGCCGCTTCATCCATCTTGGCCATGGTCTTGTACAGGTCGATGATATGGATGCCGTTGCGTTCCATAAAAATATAAGGGGCCATGTTCGGGTTCCATTTTCTTTTCAAATGCCCGAAATGAACGCCTGCGTCGAGTAATTCATTAAAAGTGGTTCTTGGCATGTCAGTTTACTGTTAAGTTTACATTCCTTGTTAAGGCAATTGCTGAGTAGCCACATGAGTGAGTCTCAGCAATTTAGATACTAAACTTGCTTTTCCGTCACATCATTATCGTTTGCTGAACTGGAACCTCTTGCGTGCTTTTTTCTGTCCGGGTTTTTTACGTTCCACCATCCGGGAGTCTCTGCTGAGGAAGCCTTTGGTTTTAAGCAGCGGCCGGTACTCCTTATCGACGGCCGTCAGGGCTTTGGCAATGGCCAGACGCAACGCTTCGGCCTGACCGTTGAAACCACCGCCTTTCAGGTTCACCATGACATCAAACTTCTCCTGCGTGCCGGTCACTTCAAAAGGTTGACGAACGATATGCTGAAGATAAGAGGTAGGAAAATATTCTTCGATTGTCCTGTCATTGATCGTAATTTTGCCGTTACCGGCCTGAAGGTTGATCCTGGCCACCGATGTCTTTCTTCTGCCTAAGGCGTTTATTAATTCCATATCACTTGATATCATTTAAATTGATGGGTTTGGGATTCTGAGCCTGATGCTTGTGTTGGCTGCCTGAATAAACATACAGATTCCTGAAAAGTTCCGCTCCCAGACGGTTTTTCGGCAACATACCCCTGATGGCATGTTCAACCATAAATGTGGGTTTTTTATGCATCACCCTGGTGGGAGTAATGATCCTCTGACCGCCGGGGTAACCGGAATAACGGACATATTCCTTATCGGTCATCTTCCTGCCTGTCAGCTTCACCTTATCAGCATTGATGATGATGACCTGATCCCCGCAATCGACGTGGGGGGTAAAATCAGGTTTATGCTTGCCCCTCAGCAAAATGGCAGCCTTTGAAGCCAAACGGCCCAGCACCTGATCCTCGGCGTCAATGAGCCACCACTCCTTATTGACCGTTTTATAACTGGCGCTTTTGGTCTTATAACTCAAGAAATCCATTGTCGTATTTTTACAAAAATCTCCTACCGAAAAGGGGTGCAAAAATAGAATTATATTTTCGATTAAACAAATTATGCCCGGAGATTTTATTTCCAGCACCCCGTCCCGACAGGGTGTCATGAAGGGATTTCATGACACCCTGTCGGGACGAATAAATTCGTTACTTTTGACCAAACGATTAGCCATGAGCAGAAACAGGATTTTGACCGTTTTCATTCTTTTTGCCATCGCGATGGCTTTTCTTGAGGGTGCCGTGGTGAGCTATCTGCGGGCTCTTTACTACCCTGAAGGCTTTGCTTTCCCTCTGAAAATGATGCCCCCTTCCATAGCCCTGACGGAGTTGCTGCGTGAAGCGGCCACCCTGATCATGCTCGTGACCGTAGCCCTGCTGGCCGGCAAAACGCGGATGGAGCGCCTGGCTTTCTTTCTGCTGGGTTTTGGCGTGTGGGACATTTTCTATTATGTATTTCTGAAGGTGATCCTGGGGTGGCCCGCTTCCCTGGTGACGTGGGATATTCTTTTCCTGCTGCCGACGCCATGGGTCGGCCCCGTGATGGCACCTGTCATCAACTCCTTGACCATGATAGTCCTGGCATTTTACATCATACACTTCACCCATCAGGGGAGAAAGGCAACCTTCAGCGGGTATGAATGGATCCTGCTGATCGTGGGGTCAATGGTGATCCTGGCAGCCTTTACGGAGGAATACATCCGCTTCATGAGCGGCGCATTCCGTTTCACGGATTTCTTCTCCTCCTCCCGGCAGGCAGCGATCATGCGTTACACATCGACATTTGTCCCGCGCCATTTCAAATGGTATCTTTTCCTTGGCGGCGTTATCGTGCAACTGGCAGCCGTTGTCCTGTACATTGCCGGGGGAATGAAACACCGCCCCGCTGTTTCCCGTGATTAAATGAATCCTGCCGGCCGGGTCCTCCCCGCCGTCATACCCTGACATTATTTATCCTGCGATCAAACATTTTTATTAATTTCGCCGCCTGCCGGTGCAATCATTGCAACACGGCAGAACGGCCATGTCGATCGAAGTGCGTCACATCACCAAGGTTTACGGCCCACAGAAGGCCCTCGACGATGTCACCTTCACCATTCATCCGGGTGAAGTGGTGGGGTTACTGGGCCCCAACGGCGCGGGCAAGACCACCCTGATGAAGATCATCACCTGTTTTATACCGCCTACGGCCGGTAAGGTGATGGTGTATGGATTTGATATCTTCGAGCATTCAATCGATGTCAGGAAGAAAATAGGCTACCTCCCTGAAAACAATCCTCTTTATCCCGACATGTACGTGACGGAATATCTCAACTTCATTGCCGGTCTTCATAAGCTCGGCGGCAATACCCGCCGCCGCGTCGAAGAAATCATAGGCATCACGGGGTTGCAAGCCGAACGGCACAAAAAGATCGGCGCTTTATCAAAGGGCTTCAGGCAGCGCATGGGCCTGGCACAGGCGCTGATACACGATCCCGACGTGCTGATCCTCGATGAGCCGACATCGGGTCTCGACCCCAACCAGCTTCTCGAGATCAGGAACCTGATCAAGGAGATAGGACGTGAGAAAACCGTCATGCTCTCCACGCACATCATGCAGGAGGTGGAAGCCGTCTGCGGCAGGGTCATCATCATCGATGAGGGGAAAATAGCTGCCGACGACCTCACGGTCAATCTCTCCCACCTGGCACAGAGTCATGAAAGCTACTATGTGGAGTTCAACAAAGAGGTTGATATGGCGTCGTTACAGACCATACCCGGCATCACCGGTATGGTGCGGGAAAAAGGCTTCGCCTGGATCATCCATTCCAGGACAGGACAGGATATCCGGTCCGATATCTTCGACTTCGCCGTGGCCCGTCACCTGACCGTACTGTCACTGAAAAAAGAAGAACAAAGTCTCGAGAAGGTCTTTCAGACGTTGACGAAAAAAGCGGATGGCTGACCTTCTTTTCGGAATATATTTATAATTTTGCGCGCGGTAACATTCCCCCATTTAAAATATTATCGACATGAGTTATTTATTCACCTCCGAGTCGGTCTCGGAAGGTCATCCTGACAAAATTGCCGATCAGATCTCTGATGCCCTGCTTGATGAGTTTCTGCGCATGGATCCCGAGTCGAAGGTAGCGTGTGAAACATTGGTGACCACAGGTCTGGTGGTGTGCAGCGGTGAGGTACATACGAACGGTTATGTGGACATTCAGAAGGTGGTGCGGGAAACCATACGCCGGATAGGTTATACCAAAGCCGAATATAAATTCGATGCCGACTCGTGTGGTGTCATTTCCACCATCCATGAACAGTCGCCCGATATCCGCCAGGGTGTGGATAAGGAAGATGACGGCGAGAACCAGGGTGCGGGTGATCAGGGCGTGATGTTCGGCATGGCTTCTAAAGACATGGACAACTACATGCCCATGCCTGTGGAGCTGGCCCATATCCTTCTGCAGGAGTTGGCCGCCATCAGAAAAGAGGCCAGGGAGATGACCTACCTCAGGCCCGACTCCAAGTCGCAGGTGACCATTGAGTACGACGATAACGACAACCCGTTGCGCGTACATACCATTGTGCTCTCAACGCAGCATGATGAGTTCATCATGCCGGCAGATGACAGCAGGCAGGCCGTCAAGGAGGCCGAGAGAGCCATACAGGAGAAGATAAAGGACGATGTCATGCATATCCTCATCCCCCGTGTCATAAGCACTTTACCCGACCGGATCAAACCCCTTTTCAAACCCGGTTTTCAACTACATGTGAACCCCACCGGCAAGTTCGTCACCGGCGGTCCTAACGGTGATACGGGTCTCACCGGCCGCAAGATCATCGTCGACACTTACGGCGGCAAAGGCCTGCATGGCGGCGGGGCTTTCTCGGGTAAAGACTGTTCCAAGGTTGACCGTTCGGGGGCCTATGCCGCACGGCATATCGCCAAGAACCTTGTCGCCGCCGGCGTATGCGACGAAGTACAGGTGCAGATAGCCTATGCCATTGGCATTGCCGACCCCGTGGGCGTATACGTCAACACCAACCACACCGCCCACATCCGTGATGACCGGGGTAATATCATGCACGACGGCGAAATCTCGGAAAAAATAAAAGACCTGTTCTCCCTTCGTCCCTGCCAGATCATCAAACGCTTCGGACTGAAAAACCCTATATTCCTCGAAACAACCACCTACGGTCATTTCGGGAGGGATCATTTTGAAAGAGAAGTCGAAGTGTTCTATGAGAATAGCGAAACTTACAGGAAAACAGTGAACGGCCAGGAAAGGATATTTAAAAAAGTGGAATTCTTCCCCTGGGAGAAGCTCGATTACATCAATATCCTCAGGAAAGAGTTCAACCTGTGAGATATTATAACGTTTTGTTGATTATCAGCGGTTGATGATGAGTTTCCTGGTCAATATAGTCTGCTGACCGGCCGCCAGCGAGTACAAATAAATCCCCTCTTTCATACCGGATGTGTTGACAACGAGCTTGCCCTGCCTGTCGGTGAGGTGTATCTCTTTGACTTTTGATCCCAGTATGTTACGAATTGTCAGCGTCACATTCTTCAACCCTTCAGGTAAGTCGTAGTTAAAGGAAGTATAGTTACCGGCAGGATTGGGATAAGCCTCGGAAAGCTGCACCTTTTTCAAAAGAGCATCATTCACACCGGAATAACCAATTGTATAATTAACCAGTACCCCGGTGCTGTCGACCGAATTATTTTTATCGAAGAATACATACCATATTTTCGATGTACCCAGCGCACCGCTGTTTGAAGTGTAATCACCGCTGAAATGCGTGCTGTCGGTCTGACCGGGGCCTAATTTCACTGAATCGGTAGATTCATAAGTGCCAGGTCCATAACAATTATTTCCCCAGCAAAAGGTGTTAATGGTTTGATCGAGAAGTTGCACTTCAATTTTTCTTACTCTCACACTGATGCTGTCGCCCCCGTTATTTGTCACCGATACATGGGCAACCATGGTCTCACTGACAGGAGGTTCATGGAGAACAGTAATTTCACCATTATGAGGAATTGCCCCTCCTGACCATGACAGCGATAACGACTGGGGAAAACCGGTTATGAAAAGAAAAAACGCGAATGAAATTAGAAGTAACAACTTTTTCATTTTTCCTTATATTATAGATCATTCAGACTTTTAAAACGGAGGCAAAATTAAACTTTTTTTCACATCTCCCGGTGCTTGGATTATTCTTTAAGAAAAATTAACAGTGTGACTTTTTTAAAGTATTTTTGCCAATTAAACAAACCAAATAGTTAAGTTCTTAAATGTTTAACATTTCTAATCAAACCATTATGAAAAAATCATTTACCCTTTTCATCGGACTTTTCTGTCTCACGGCTTTTATTTACGCTCAGCAGGTAACGCGCGATAAGGTCATCCTCGAGATCGGCACGGGCACCTGGTGCCAGTACTGCCCCGGCGCCGCCATGGGTGCCGACGATCTGATCGAGAACGGTAAGGAAGTCGGCGTGATCGAGTACCATAACGGTGACATCTTCGCGAACACTTACTCCAATGCCCGCAACAGCTATTACAACATCACCGGGTACCCCACGGCACACTTCGACGGGGTACTGGAAT
>CAZVNP010000027.1:0-39505 GCA_964628285.1 uncultured Lentimicrobiaceae bacterium | reverse complement strand
TATCCCAATCCTGCCGCTTCAACTGTCAATTTTGAATTAAAAGATCTGAAAACCGGTGCTATATTGAGCATTTATGACAGTTATGGCCGGCTGGTGGAGGAAAAGACTGTGCCGGCACATACAAAAGAACTCCAGATTGGGGTGTCGATTTACCGGCCCGGGTTGTACCTCGCGGTGCTGAAAAATACCGGGGCCATACTCGGGAGAGAAAGGTTTATGGTCGTTAAGTAAAAGTGATTGCGCGATTGCACGATTGAACGATGGCCGATGGCCGAAGTAAATCGTTCAATAAGTCATCACATAATCGTTCAATTTCAAGCTTCTTTGGATGATTAAGGCCGGGAAATTGAGTGATATTGTGAAGTAATGGAATAGCGATATAGCAGGAAGTTCAATTCGATCCGGAAGAATTATCACCCTTTCTCCCTGAGGAGATGGGGACGGGGGATGAGGTGCGTTGGACAAGCAAAAGAAAGTACATTATTACAGATATCATGCAGGGACGAACTTATCTTGGAGCAAAAGAAATCCTTGAATCAAAACTCGGTTACTGGCAACAAATCCGTGCAAAGGCTAAAAACCGTCTGATAACTGAATTCCTGTCCGACACCACCATCTCAAATCCTTACGACAGCCTGATAGCTCTGTATGAGAGTGAAACGGATCTCCAGTCAAAATACAGGCTGGCGTTTTGCTATTTTAACAATGATCAGATGGATGAAGCACTTGGTACATTGAACGATATCCCGTCAACTTTTACATTGGATGAGTATCAGACAGCCATTCACCAGGATTATGAGGATTATTTAAGCATATTAAAGATGATGCATGACAGCACACGGAGTGCTGCACAATTAGATTCATTATCGGTCAGCACTTTATTTTCGATCATGGATAACCATTATCCCCTGATCAGTGGTTATGCACGCGGATTATTGATGCAGGGCCATTTCATCACTTATGACGAGAAAGTTTACTTTCCTTCTGGTGTTAAGTCCTACCCCGTGTATCATTTCATTCCTCAAAAAGCAAACGCAGATAAAAATGAACACCTGAAGATTTTCCCAAATCCTGCATGGGATTATGTGATCATCTGTTTCAATACGGTTGAATTTGACTACCCGGGCAAGCTAATTGTCAGCGATATAAATGGCAAGACAGTTAAAATGATCCAACTCAACAAATGTCAAAATCAACTGACCGTGAATTTAAAGGACCTATCTGATGGGATATACATTATTAATTTATACGTGCGAAATAAATTAGTTGAAAGTAAGAAATTAACAAAAATTGTACATTAAATTCTTAATAATACATATTGATTTTGAATTATCTATATGTTCAGAATTCAACTATATATTACGTTGTCAATCCTGATATGTGATATTGGATTTTCTTTTGGACAAAACTGGCCGAAGATATATGGCCATAATGTCCTTGCTTATGTGAATAATATTCATGAGAGTTATGATAAAGGATACCTGATAGGGGGATCAATTTTATCTGATCCGAACACATTCAAATATGCCTGGATCATAAAAACCGACATCAACGGAACGGTACTCTGGGACAAGAAGCTGGGAAATGGTACCAACCAGTATTATCTGAACAATTGTAAACTCACCAGCGATCACGGAATAATCATTGGGGGAGCCACCACAAAATATGATGCCGAATTGGACCCCATGGTCATTAAATTGGATTCCTGTTACAATGTTGAATGGTGCACAGTTTTATCATCAGAAGGTTATAATGTTGCGGAAGATGTGATTCAATCAACCGATAACCAATATATTGCCATATTAAGATACTATGCAGGATATAATCATAATCAACGAATAAGTCTGGTGAAGATCGATACTGAGGGTAATCCGGTTTGGATAAAGAATTGCACATGGGACGACACGTTGATGACCAATGAAGAAGGATTGCATTTATTGTTGACTGCCGACGGTCATTATCTTGTCTCGGGTTATTGTACTCACCCCGGGTTGCGTCCTTTCTGGTTTATAACCGACTCATCAGGAGAGCAGCTTTGGGATTTGGTGTGGGGCAATTATACAGGCTATCTTTTCCAGACGATTGAAAAAGATACAGGTATCTTTTATAGTGCCGGCAGATATGGGAATCAAACCTGTCTTGGCCCTTCCATTTTCAAATTGAATGAAAGCGGACAATTATTAGGGCAATATTATCTGCTAGGTGACACAATAGTTTCAGGTGGTGCCGGCTCAATTGCGAAATATAACGATTCAACGCTAATTGTCGGCATTGCCTGGTCAAATGTGCCGTTTCCGGTAGGTGCAGGCTATACCGATGTGGTGACTACGGATACAACCGGAAATATTTTGAAGATTAGATCATTGATTGATGATCCCCATGGTACAAAAGATATTGCAACCACATTTGATAAAAAAATCCTTGTAACGGGTAATTATGCAATTGGTAATAATTGGGATATATATTTATGGAAACTTAATTCAGATTTAGAGTTAGATACTCTTTATACTCAATCCTTTACTTACGACAGCTTATGTCCTGTTCCCATTACCTCTGATACGATTGATTTGAGTTGCGGTCTGTATGTTTCAATCAAAGACATACCGCTGAAAGAAGATTACGACAAGATGCTGAAGGTATATCCCAATCCGGCTATTTCAACCATTAATTTTGAATTTAAAGATCTGAAAACCGCCACCACATTGAGCATTTATGACAGCTATGGCCGGCTGATGGAGGAAAAGGCCGTGCCGGCGCATACTAAGGATATGCAGGTTGCTGTCTCGGCTTACCGGTCCGGGTTGTACCTGGCGGTGCTGAAAAATGCCACGGTTATTCTCGGGAGGGAAAAGTTTATGGTGGAGAGATAAGGAAATATAACGAAGTAACGAAGTAGCGAATTTACAAAGTTGAACGAGACCGACAACAATCATGTCATCCCTCCAGGGTTCTGCGGTTTGTCATGGTTGCCGCTGCTGAAAAATGCCAGGAACATTATTGAAAGAGAGACATTTATTGTAGGAAGATAAGGGAAGTTCTGAAAAGATCAAGTCGCTGAGGATCATGAACTATCCCGGACAGATCGTTTTCGGTATGTCGGATGGCTCCAAATTCAGGATGGCATAATCGAAAATGCCTGATTGAATAGCGATTAGCGAGTAGCGAATAGCGAGGAGCGAATAGCGATATATGATTTGGATTTAATGATTTATAAATCAAATCGCTCCTCGCTACTCGCTAATCGGACATCCCTTTCGCGATTTTAGCCCAGGTATCCTTTAAGGTCACCGTTCGGTTAAAGATGAGGTTTTTGTCCGTTGAATCAGGATCCACGGAAAAATACCCCAACCGGATGAACTGGAATTTATTGAAAGCTTTAGCATCTTTCAGGGAGGGCTCTACATATCCCCTGACGGTCATCAATGAATCAGGATTCAGGAACACCTTGAAGTCAGCGTCTTTGTGTTCCGATGGTTCCGGGTCACTGAAAAGACGGTCGTAGAGACGTATCTCGGCTTCAATGGCATGTTGTGCCGACACCCAGTGCAGGGTGCCTTTGACCTTGCGGTTGCTCTGGGGTCCGCCGCTGCGCGTCAGCGGATCATAAATGCAATGCACTTCTTTGATCTCTCCCGACACTTCATCCTTCACTACACCGGTACATCTGACGATATAAGCACTTTTTAGACGCACTTCCTGTCCCGGTGCCAGCCTGAAATATTTGGGAGGGGGAGTTTCCATGAAGTCATCCTGTTCGATGTACAACACCTTTGAAAAAGGTACCGTTCGCGTTCCCATGCTCTCATCTTCCGGATTGTTGACGGTAGGCATCTCTTCCACAAGGTCATCGGGGTAATTGTCGATGATGACTTTCAGCGGGTTGATGACGGCCATCATGCGCGGGGCGTGTTTGTTCAGATCATCGCGGATGGCGTATTCCAGCAGGGAGAGGTCGATGGTGTTATCGCGTTTTGCCACACCTACCATGTCGGCAAAGTTGCGTATCGACCCGGGTGTGTAGCCCCTTCGTCTTAGTCCGCTGATGGTGGGCATGCGCGGGTCGTCCCAGCCCCTGACATAGCCGCCCTGCACCAGCTCGAGCAGCTTGCGTTTACTCATGACGGTGTAGCTCAGGTTAAGCCGCGCAAACTCGATCTGCTGCGGACGGTAGTCGCTCTCCTTCACCTGGTCGATGAACCAGTCATACAGCGGCCGGTGCACCTCAAACTCCAGCGTGCAAATGGAGTGGGTGATGCCCTCGAGGTAATCCGACTCGCCGTGAGCCCAGTCGTACATGGGATAGATGCACCATTTGTCGCCGGTGCGGTGGTGACGGGCATGCAGGATGCGGTACATCACCGGATCACGTAACAACATATTGGGTGACGACATGTCGATCTTGGCCCTCAGCACACGTGATCCGTCGGGGAACTCTCCCGCCCGCATGCGATGGAACAGACCGAGGTTCTCCTCCACGGAACGGTTACGAAAAGGGCTCTCCACACCGGGGGTGGTGACCGTGCCGCGCTGCTCGCTGACCTCCTCGGCACTCTGGTCGTCGACATACGCTTTGCCGTCCCTGATCATCTGCTTGGCCCATTCGTACAACCGGTCAAAGTAATCGGACGCGTAAAAAAGCCTGTCCTGCCAGTCAAAACCCAGCCACCGCACATCCTCCATGATCGAGTTCACGTACTCCTCTTCTTCCTTGGTGGGATTGGTGTCGTCGAAACGAAGATTGCACTTGCCATGGTATTTCTGCGCCAGACCGAAATTGAGGCAGATCGACTTGGCATGGCCGATGTGAAGGTAGCCGTTGGGCTCAGGCGGAAACCGCGTATGCACACGCCCGTCATTCTTCCCCTCCGAAAGGTCCTTTTCGATGATCAGCTCAAGAAAGTTGAGCGACCGGGATGATTCCCTGCTCTCACCGTTATTATTCATTGATAATAAAATGTTAAGGGAGCAAAGATAGAAAAGAGCCCTCAATCTTTAACACTCAACTTTCAACATTCATTGGACATTGGAATGAGGAATTTTCAATAGTCAATTAAATGATGACTGAAAATTTAAATCTTCAATGATCATTGAATATTCCATTCAACATTGAATGTTCTTAAATGAATATTGAAAATTGAATCCCCTTCTTTAATTTTGTCCTCTTATTTAACCCACAATGTCACTGATCACCCTCGAGGGCATGGAATTCTCAGGCCATCATGGCTGTTCGCAAGAGGAGCAGACCATCGGCACCCGTTTCATCGTCGATTTTTCCTTCGAAAGTGATACTTCCCTGGCGGAAAAGAGCGACGAGCTGGCCGATACGATCAACTACCAGTCTGTTTACGCCCTGATCAGAGAGGAGATGGAACAGCCGTCGCATTTGCTGGAACACATCGCCCGGCGTATCCTCAACAGAGTCTGCAGTGAATATCCCCGGATCGAATTTGCCGAGGTGACCGTTTCCAAACTCAACCCGCAACTGGGCGGAAAGACGGACTGCGTCAGCATCACCCTTTCCACAGAAGACTGATGTCAATGTGCTGATTAGCTGATTAGCCGATGTGCTGATTAATTCATCAATCAATCAATTATAAAATAATCAGCACATTAGCACATCAGCTAATCAGCATATTAATTTAATCGGCACATTGACTAATCGGCTAATCAGCACATTATTTAGTTATTGGAATTTCTGTTAAAATTCGTATTTTTGTAAGCTGAATGCGCAGGGTACCATGGCCGAGTGGCTAGGCAGAGGTCTGCAAAACCTCGTACAGCGGTTCGAATCCGCTTGGTACCTCCACGATATCCGATAGAAGATATAAGATTTGCGATTGATGATTGGAAGGAGGGAGTGACCGCTATTGCGTTTTCATTATTTTTATTGCCTGACATATTTACTAGGCTTCGGTCATAATAGCTTATAGCAAGGTACCGGCATAACCATCACTATAAAGTTTCCCTGTAAAACCCTTCCTGCCTTAACCGCGAAGCGGTGACATGATTGTAGCCGGAGTAACCAATTACAATCCCTCAGCCCCGAAGGGGTGACATAGAAACCGATACGTTTCATATTAACCGCAATGACGCAAAGGAGGCGCAATAAAGGTTATTGCTATCTGTGAAAATCTGTGTCATCTGTGAGAAACAAAAAATTGTCTTCTAAACAATCTCACAATATTAGAGGAATCAAATATATAATTTGCTTTTAATTATTAAATTTCGTATTTTCACCGATTAATTATTACCCTTCATCATCCGGCAGCCATGAAATTAAAATCACTTGTCTGTTGCTCCTCACTATGTTATCAATAGTGTCATACGGGCAACGTCCAACTATCGAGCTGACCTTCACTGCCATTGACAGCGCCGCCTATGTCCGGCTCGACAGTATCAGGATAATGAATCGCACTCAGGGAGATGAAATGGTATTGCACTGGCCTGACACTGCAGTGGAACTCCAGATCGACACCGGAGATCTGTTGCTATATGTCGGTTATGCCACATTCCCCAATGTTGGAATTGAAGATCCTAACCTGAATATTCCATCTTTCAAATTATTGCAGAATTACCCGAATCCCATAACTGACCATGGCCTTATCACCATGTACATCCCGGAAAAAGGAACTGTAAGCACCATGGTAACAGATGTTCAGGGCAGGATCGTTGCATCGCTTGACCGGCAAATGGATCAGGGTGTACATTACGTGCGTTTCTCCCCCTGCCACGGTTCTCTTTATCTCGTGACGGCACAATGGCACGGTATGAAACAAAGCATAAAGATAGTCAGCGTAGCACCAAATACAGGGAAGAGTTGCAAGCTCGAGTATATAGGATCCGGTAAAAGGGACCTTTCAATGAAAGTATCACCGCCTCCTGGAAATATCATTAAGCAATCCGGCATACTTGATTCGCCGGCAACAAATAAATCTTATACCTTCCAGTTCGCCACCAACATACCTTGCCCGGGCACACCAACCCTATATTATGAAGGTCAGGTTTATAATACCATCCAGATATTCAGCCAATGCTGGCTCAGGGAAAACCTGAATGCTGGGGTAATGATAACTGATATGAACCCTATGGGTAATAACGATGTCATCCAGAAGTTTTGCTACAATGGCCAACCTCATAATTGTGACCTATACGGAGGAATCTATCCGTGGTATATGATGATGCAATATACTTCACGAGAAGGGGCACGTGGCATCTGTCCTTACGGTTGGCATATACCCTCCGATGAAGAATGGAAATTAATGGAAGGATCGGTTGACAGCCAGTATGGTATAGGAGATCCTCAATGGGATAATTTTGGCTGGAGAGGTTTCGATGACGGGACAAACCTGAAGGCTATCCATGACTGGTATAATGAAGGCAACGGCATTGATATGTTTGGTTTTTCAGGTCTTCCCGGCGGTACAAGAAACTTCAATACGCTCTTCTATGATATTGGTAAATATGGTTACTGGTGGACATCGACAGAGATTGATAGCGATAATTCCTGGTACTATAACCTCGGTTATAATATGACGCAGACAAGCCGGTCAGGTAGCGATAAAATCAACAGGTTCAGCGTCCGCTGCCTGAGGGATGCAGGATATATGACAACTCCTATAGAATTGACTTTTACAGCAACGGATAACGGAACCTATCGGCAGCTTGACAGTATAAAAATCATTAACAGGACACATAAAGAGTCAACGACGTTGATCTGGCCTGACACAACAGTAGTACTTAAAGATGAAGTGCCATTCGAATGGGGTGATATATTATTGTATATTGGTTATTCAAGCACACTCCAGTCGGGTATTATAGATATGCCTGACAGCAGCAGGACCTGTACCTTACAGTTTGCTACCAATATTCCATGCCCTGAAACGCCGATTGTGGAATATGAAGGTCAAATTTACAATACCATTCAGATATTCGGTCAATGCTGGCTTAGAGAAAACCTGAATGTGGGAATAATGATTCCGGTAACTCAGCAACAATCGGATAATGGAATCATCGAAAAGTATTGTTACAACAATAAACCTGATAGCTGCAGCAAATATGGCGGTCTGTATCAGTGGGATGAAATGGTACAGTATACTATGCAACCGGGAGCACGTGGTATCTGTCCTGATGGCTGGCACCTCCCCACGGATGAGGAATGGAAAGTTTTGGAAGGGGCCGTTGACAGCCAGTATCACATCGGAGACCCGGAATGGGATGCGATTAATGCCTCTTACGGTTATGATGCCGGAAAAAACCTGAAAACCACTTACGGATGGTTCCAGAATGGTAATGGCACCAATCTGTATGGTTTTTCAGCTCTGCCGGGGGGTTATGGTAACATCAATGGTTTCTTCTCAGGTGGTAGTGAAGGATGGTGGTGGACGTCGACAAGGAACGATTTCCACTCTTTCTGGGCTCGCGGCCTCGTAACCGGCAACCCGGAAGTCTTTCAGGGCTATGAGACCCCGCAGACCGGTTTCAGTGTCCGTTGTCTCCGGGATGATTAGATGGATGGTTCGTTTGTAATATGCTCTTAGTCTTCAACCATTAGGACAAACACGCACGATCTTTTCTTAAAAAATGCTCAGATACAACAAAAGGTGACATAAGAACCATATCCGGTATGATGTTTCTAAATCCATTTTAAGTTAGGACTTTGTGGCTAAACTAAGTGATGGTTTTAACACGATCCCACACGATAGCCAGGGAATAAGGATATTGAATGAGATATTTTTATTTACTGATTGCAGCATAAAATGATTATTTTTGCACAGGATATGTTCCAATATTGTGATAAATCTCACATTATTGGAACCAATAATGTGTAATCATGTACTTTAAACGCTTTATCAGTGAACAACTGCAACAATGGGTTAAATCACCCCATCGGAAACCTCTAGTGCTCAAAGGGGCACGGCAGACCGGTAAAACGATGCTTTTAAAGGAACTGGGCACAATCTCTTTTGAACAGATGGCTTATTTCAATTTTGAAGAGCAGCCGGGCCTGAAACAATTTTTTGAGCAAACAAAAGACGTCAGACGCATCATACAAAATCTCTCATTAGTGCACGGCACCGCTATAACCCCACAAAATACGCTGCTTGTATTCGATGAGATTCAGGAATGCCGCCAGGCATTGAACACCCTGAAGTATTTTTATGAAAACAGCCCTGAATATGCAGTAGCCAGCGCCGGCTCTTTATTGGGCATTACATTGGGACAAGATGCTTCTTTTCCCGTGGGGAAGGTAGATTTTCTGGAACTTCATCCCCTCACTTTTATTGAATTTTTAGAACAGGCCGATTCTTCTTTAGCTGATTACCTGAGAAGTATGAATAAAACAGAATCCATTCCGGATATCTTCTTTACGAATCTGACAGAGAAATTCAAAATGTATCTTATCAGCGGAGGCATGCCTGAAGCAGCCACTGTTTTAATAACTGAAAATGATCTGCAACGGGTGCAAAAAATCTTAAAGGACATTCTGACAGCCTACCGCCTCGATTTTGCAAAACATGCCTCCACGAAAGACATCGCCCGGATCGGCTATATATGGGATTCGATCCCGTCACAACTGTCGCGCGAAAATAAAAAATTCCTGTACCGGGCCATTAAATCGGGAGCCAGAGCCAGGGAATATGAAGATGCCTTGCTCTGGTTACAGCAAGCCGGATTGGTGCACAGGGTCAATCGCTGTCAAAAACCCGGCATTCCGCTGATGGCTTACGACGACCTGACAGCTTTCAAAATCTATCTGCTTGACGTCGGCCTGCTAAGGGTTATGGCCAACCTGGATCCTATGGTTTTATTTCAGGAAAACCGTTTTTTCACAGAGTTTAAAGGTGCTCTTACCGAGAATTTTATTTTACAAAGTCTGATCCCTCCATTTGATTCCTCACCAAGGTATTGGGTTTCAAGTGGAAAAGCCGAAGTTGACTTCCTGATCCAATATAAGAATCATATCCTGCCTGTGGAAGTTAAATCGGATGAAAATATAAAAACCAAAAGCCTGGCAATTTATAATCAAATCTACCATCCTCCATTACGAATCCGTTTTTCCCTCAGAAACCTTCATTATAGTGATGGATTGCTGAATATTCCCTTGTTTCTTGCCGATTACACGAAGAAGCTTATCGATGTGACCTGGGAAGGATAAGGATAGATAGGATAATCTATTTCAAACTTCCCTATGGCATTGCAGTTACTGAATAACGACTTTGCAGTATATGATAAAATCCCTGCCCATAAAACTCATCAAACTGATCTTTAACAATTTGCCTTTGATATCATGTAAAAATATGAGCACATTACTTCAGAAGTACCATAGCATCACTTTAATCTATTAATGAAAATCAAAGCCCCCAGGGCAACTCTCTCTCATCAGCATTAAATTCATGATACACCCCACCGACAAAGTTAATATCATCCCAGATAGGCACGACAATATACTTTCCAATCAACCTCACCATTCCATATATCAGGTGTATCTTTAATGAAGTTGGATTGCTGAATTTTATGATTTTAAACCTGTCATTGTATTCCATGAAGATTTTAACAGCCTCTGAAATTATATCAAGTGCGCCTCCGCTGTCATTATCGTGAAATTCCAGCACGAGGGAATTAAGTATAATTCTTTCTATAGCAGGACATTGGCAAAAAGGATAGCTAATGAAAAGGACAGGCCACATTCCTTCCATGGGTTCAGCCGTATTGGAAATATCTCCTGCGAGTGTCTCATTATCGGTTATATCGCCTATTTCCGATCCTATATCAAATGATTCGTACTGGGTTCTCTCCACTGAACATTCGTAAGTAAATATGACATTTCCACGAAGCAATATGTCCCCGTCCCAGGCGACAGGATCCCCGTCAGACTCACCCTGATTCAGATGAAAACGGACAAGCTCTCCGGTTAATATAACAGGGTGGCAGTAAACATTTTCACCACCTACTTCACAAGATCCAAAACAATCACCCTCAATATTTAAAGTGGCTTTGAACCGCACATCCGCCGTACCAACAATCCTTGTATTTTTTATCACCGGGAATTGGTACCAACGTTGACTTGCCATACTTTTATAATCTTTTTCATACGGGGATTCAGGTGATTGGCCATTGTCAGGATGATTATACTGCTTCACAACCTTGTATTTCAGAGGACCCAGTTTTATTAAGCCACTATCCAGCTTGGCAGCCATTGAATAAAGCATCGTGAAGTCGGCAGCAGGGGATAAGGTATCACTGCTGCAGGAGCTGATAAAGACATAACAGGAATTTCTGACAAATGCCAAGGCATTTGCAATCCTGTTATTCTTGTAATCAATGATGCTCTGCCGGGCCGTGTCTCCAATGGCCTGGGGAATAACATCATTCAATTTCGCATCACCATTCATGGCAGCAATAGCCTCATCCCGGGATGCATAGTTATTGAGCACAGCGACAACAAAATGATAATCGCTTTCGCTGTTTTTGAACCAGATGGCACCGGCATCATAAACGGTCTGGTCATCAGGGTAAATGGCGTCCTGGTTTTCAATAAACGTACTCTCCAATTCATAACCTTCATTTAACAATGGCTCTGCCGTTTTATCAGAAGTCATCAGATTGAGCAGCTCGAGATATTGCTCCTCTTCGGTTTGCTGATTATCCTCCTCCGGTAACTGGCAGGACTCCCATGCTGTACAGGCAATTATAAAAATACCTGTCAGTATAAAAACTCTTGTGAATATTGTGGCATTCATTTTACAAATAATTAAGAAATAAACAGACTAAATTACCACATTTTTCACTTAAAATCAATAATTTAGCAAAAAATAACTAATAAATAATGAATCACACATCTAAAATATCTTGGAGGATGCTATATATAAATTAGCCATCCTTGAGGCAACGCAAAGAAAAGCCCTCTTCTTTATTATTAGGAAATCGTTTTACTTTAAAGCTATCGAAATCAAGTCTTCGGCTCCATACGCCAGTTAAACTGTTCTGTGATGGAGACCAGAAGTACGCATCGTAGCCAAGATCAATATAGTAAAGACCAATGCTGAAGTAGTTTTGACCAGCGGGAAGACCTGAAAAACCATATAAGTCAGTGCCATTGCCATCTGACAACCAGCTACTTGTGGATTTCAAATTCAAACCTGCATTATAACCTCTTAAAGCATAGACATTCCATATCGGATCACCAACACCATACAAGCTGTCAACCGTTCCTTCCAATAATTTCCATTCAAAATCTGTAGGGATATGCCATCCTTCAGGACAAACCCCTTGTGAGCCTTGGATTGTATCATATTGCATTATTTCATTCCACTGGTATAAACCCCCGTAGTCATCACAAAAGGTTTCACTATCATTATAACAATATTTCTCCATCACTTGATTATCCGTCTGGCTATTGTCACGATCAATCCGGGTGCCTATATTTATATTTTCCGCCATCCAGCACTGAGTGCCAATTTGAACTGTAGAATAGCTTTGTCCATCCCGGGGGTCAATAAGAGGTTGATCACATGAGGGACCTGATGAAGAAAATAAAATTGCAACATAATCTGAGCTTGAACCGCAATTATTTAAAATCGTCCATCTTAGAATATATAAATTACCAGATAAACCACTGAAGGCGCTTGTTGGACTTGTTGTATCTGTTATAATTCCACCGGCTCCATGAATAATATCCCAAAATCCTGTTCCGCTTAAAGGATAATTCCCAGCAAGGTAGGTCGATGTTCCGGAAATATATAACTGGTCAGGTCCTGCATCTGCTTGTGAAGACACAGAAAAGCAATCCTTAATGCAACGGACGGATCGGCCCTGAGTATATTAACAGGGCCAACGACATATTTTATTATTGTCGTAATCCAATATTCTGTTCCACATATCAAATTCATCAATTATTGTAGATGTCCAGAAGAAAGCGTTCAACCCAATGTTATAAAATGAATAAATATCGGAACTACCACCCGGAAGCGCAGTAAATCCAAAAAGATCTGTGCCGTTACCATTGTTTTCCCATCCATACGTTGATTTAAGATTTTTACCTGCATTTGAACCGCGACATCCTTCAGCGTACCACACGGTATCCCCAACACTATATGAACTATCAACTTCTCCTTCAAGGACCATCCATTGCGCATCTGTTGGGATATGCCATCCTTCAGGGCAAATCCCCTGTACTCCTTCTTTAACGGTATATTGCATCATTTCATTCCATTGATATAATCCTCCGTAGATTTCACAATAATAATCAAGATTGCACCAACAATACTTTTCAATAATGTCGTTATCATATTGTCCATAACCAACAATTTTCAGAGTGCCTATATTCATGTTTTCAGCCATCCAACACTGATTGCCGATCAGAACGGTTGCATAGACCTGCCCATCCCTGGCATCTACCAGCGAGTCACCGCAAATCCATTCCCGTTCTGTAATAAGATTTCCATTGGTATCAATGCTGATTTCATATCTGTGTCCATTTTCATCCGTCAGTGTCTTGGAAAGATACAATGATTAAACGGGAAAAGCAACAGACAGTCTTAACTATGATGAAAATGCATAATTCACTCCACCACAAATCCTTTGGAATAAATCCCTTTCTCAGTCATCACCGAAACAACATACATACCCCGGTAACAGACGCTGATGTCAACCCTGACCTCCCGGGCATTGGCTGTGACACTCTTCACCAAGACGCCCAGATCGTTATAAATATAAAGGTATTTGACGGGGGTGTCCGATTTGACGGTTAAAATGTCACTGGCAGGATTGGGATAAAGGGTGACGGGATTCTCGCTGTTCTTGTCATCGATCCCCACCGGTGTCCAAACCACCACCTGATGGCTGGGCACCGACTCGCAGTCGGAATACAGGGCCGTGATGTAATAAATAAAAACCGACGACAAAGGCAGAGGACCATCAAGGAACAGGTTATGCTGTAAGGGTGATTGGGGCATAAGCTGGTTGTTGCGGTAGATGTTGAATCCCAACAGGGAACGGTTTTGATTCATTTTCACGGGCCCCGCCGGCATGGCGTTAGGATTCAGCACAAATCCCTCGATGTTCCAGTTGTTATCGAAGCCATACGACGTCAATGTTTCCCAGGTAGTGCCGTCGAGAGAGAACAGGTCGCCGAAGCCGGTCACGGCGGGGCCGTTGTCACACCCGGCCGGATACACGCCCGCCGGGTGGTTCAGGCAGTCATAACCGAACCACAGTTCCTGTGACGGGTCGATGTAAACAGGAACGTCGATGAGGGTCTCGTTCCATGTATTCAGCACCGGATCGGTCAGCGGTATCTCGCAGGCCAGAAAACCCGCATTGGCACCCGTCCAGACCTTCAAAATGTATTGTGTGTTCATGCCGGTAGGGAATATCTTGATCATGGTGAGGTAGCATCCGGCATAGGGCTGGAGCTGTTCGGAGGAGAACCTGATGGCTACGGTGAAGGAGCCTCCGCCCACCAGTCCGATGCTGGTGGCGTTGATGCCGTTGTCAAAAGCGATCCAGTCATCCGGTGAGGTGGCGTTGGAGGTGGGGTTCCATGAAATAAAAGCGTAATTGAAATTCACCAGGGCTCCCCGGGCATCCAGCGGCGGCCCGCAGGGATCGTCCGTCAGGGCAAAGTCAAGCTGCATCACACCCGTGACGGTGAAGCCTTCTTCTATTTTCTTATGGTAACCAAAGGCCGCACAAGTGACATTGTATATCCCTGTAGTGACCGCCATGGAATAAAAACCGGTGCTGTCGGTGAAAACCGCAGGGTAATCTTCCACGCTGACCATGGCTCCCGCAATGGCATTCTGGGTGACCGAATCGGTTACATAACCCATCAGCCCGGCCTGCCGGACGGATGAACGTATGATTTGAGAATCAGCATGACAGGGAACCAGCATCCCACACACGATAAGGATCCCCATCCATTTTGCAGCATTATTCATAAGTATAAAAGTACCTCAAATTTTCTTCATTTGTCCTTTTGATGACCCTTATTCTGTGTCACGTACCGGAAATGTTTTCCTGAATATCCCCGGAGCATCGTTTAACAATTTCTTTTTATTTTTATCCTCCTTAAAACAAACTTATGAAGCGACACCTCGACCGCACCCCGTCATTGGTCATATGCCTGCTGGGTTACATAATTACCTTTATCATCATTTTTCTCGTTGCGCCTTTTATATCCATCGACAGCCCTCTCCTGTTCGTATTCATCCTCGATATCATAGCCACGGCTGTCATTTTCATTTTCAGCGTCATTTACAATAACTCCAGCTTCTACGATACTTACTGGAGTGTGGCCCCGGTGCCCGTCATGATTTACTGGGTGGTATCATCCGATAAGATGGCCGTGAACACGGTGAGGCAGGTTGTCATACTGATCCTGGTCATCCTGTGGGCTGTCAGGCTGACATACAACTGGGCCCGTCGCTGGCAGGGTATGAAGGATGAAGACTTTCGTTATGTTAATTTCAGAAACAGCGCCGGACGGTTTTACTGGGTCGTCAGCTTTCTGGGCATACATATGTTCCCGACGATGATCGTCTTTCTGGGGTGCATGGCCGTTTATCCCGCCCTGGCCTACCATTCCTCACTCTTCGGCCCGGTGGATGTGCTGGCCACAGTGGTGACACTCTCGGCCATCGTCATTGAGACCATCGCCGACAGGCAGCTGAGGCATTTTATTAAAAACCCATCAGGAACTTTCCTGCAGTCAGGTTTGTGGAAATATTCCCGTCATCCGAATTATTTCGGCGAGGTTCTGTTCTGGGTTGGCTTGTTCCTGTTCTCGCTGACGCCTGTCGCACCCAACCTGGGTGCTGTCGTGCAATGGTGGACATTCCCGGGGCCAGTGGCCATGATCCTGCTCTTCCTCTTCATCAGCGTACCCATCATGGATAAGCGCATGCTCCGGAAAAAAGAAGGTTACCGCGCTTATATGAAAAAGACGTCCGCCCTCGTGCCTTGGTTCAGGCGCAAAGGCAACTCATAATTAAGGTCTTCAGGTCAGCAAATTACTCAAAGCCGTGAGTTATCATCTGCCGACTGCCAATTGCCAACTAATAATTGAATATCTCCTGCAATGAAAGCTCCTTCAGATCACCCAGCTGCCTCAGGACATTCATATCCATATCGCCCTTCTTACCTATGACCAGGAATGTGTATTTCTTTCCGCTGATATGTTCATCGAAGAAATTGTTCAGGTCATCCATGGTCATGGCCGGGACCTGGTCGTACACATCCTTGCGGGTGTCGTAGTTAAGGCCCAGGTCAAGCTTCGACAGGTAGGTCCAGAAGATATCCTCATTGATAATCCTTTCCGAGTTGATCTGTTTGACGATGGACTCCTTGGCGAGGTCGAACTGTTTCTCGGCCCTGGGCATCTCATCCATCATGGCGAGCATGGCGTCGACGGCCGTTTTGAGCTTGTCGGCCTGCGTCCCGACATAAGCATAGGTGAAATTATGCTTGTAAGGCCTGTCAGGCTGGGAATAGGCTGCGAAGGCGGCGTAAGCCAGCCCTTTCGACTCCCTGATGTCCTGCCATACGATGGAAGCCATATTGCCACCGTAATATTCATTGAAGAGCCTGGCAGGGGGTTGCAGAGCGTTATCGAAGAGCTGATCTTTCGAAAGAAATAGAATGTTGGCTTGTGTCATGTCATAATCGACAAAGTAAACTTTGTTCTTATCGAAATCCAGCTCGGCATATTCGGTAGCCGCGGGGTAATCTTTTAACCCGGCCGGGACATGATGATACTTTTCTATGACAGCCTTCGCATTTTGCATGTTATCCTGGCCGTAATAAAAGACTTTATGTTTATACGAATAGAGCTCTTTGATCATTTTGGTCAGCGATTCGGGATCGGTGTTTGTCAATTGCTCTTCGGTTAAAATGTCGGTAAAAGGTGATTTCTGGCCGTATTTGCCATAATTGAACAAGGCGCCCCACAGGATGGTGTTCTTATTCAGCTTGCTGTCGGAACGTTTTTTCAGGATGCCCTTGACATATTCGTCATAAGCCTTCTGATCGGCTTTGGCATTGGCCAGGACATGTTCGAGCAATCCCACTCCCTTTTCGAATGATTTCTGTAACCCCGAAATATATATGTAAGAACGGTCGTTGCCGGTGTTGACGCCCATGGTGACACCCAGCTTGAAAAATTCCTGACGCAGCTGAGCCGGCGTATATTTGTCGGTACCCAGATACGGCAGGTAATTGACGGCAATGGGTAGATAAAGATCGTTATTCTTACCCATGTCAATGATGTAATTCAGGCTGAACAGCTCATTGGTGTTGTTTTTCATATAGAAATAATCGATTCCCTGTGGCATGGTGTCCCTGGCAATTTCTTTTTCAAAGTCCACAAACACCGGCTTGATCTCCTCAGGGGTGATGGCTGAGAAGTCCTTGTAAAAATTGGACTGATACTCACGGTTGATGGGCACGGAGGTGATGGAAGGTTTCTGGACTTTCCTGATGCCCGTTTTCTCACCTATTTTTTTATACACCACCACATAATTATCCTTATAATGATCGCGTGCATATTGCACGATCTGTTCCTTGGTTATTTTCTCCAGGTCGTCGAGGAATTTCACCTGGTCGGTTCTGGAGGTGCCGTCGATGAATCCGCTCATGAGGGTAAAGGCTCGCGCCATGTTGCTTTCCTGGCGGCGTATCTCAGACAGGCGCAGGTCGTTGATGACGGCCTGGGGCATCCAATTCTCAAATTCGCTATTTTTTACTTTTTGTATCTCGGCCAGCAGCAGCTCCTTGACGTCCTCCAGAGATTGCCCCTGCCGCGGATTGCCATAAAACTCATGCAGACCATAATCCCTCATGAAGTTGGTATAGCTCCCGGCACGCAGGACTTTTTGTTCCTGATTGAGGTCCAGGTCTATCAGGCCCGCCTGGCTGTTGCTCAGGATCTGGTCGATGAGGGTGACGTATTTTTCATCCTCAGAATTGGTACCGTCAAAACGGAAGGCCATAGTGACAAACTCGGCATCGGGGCCGGTGATGGTCTTGATGATCGGACCGGTGATGGGCTCTTCCTTTGGCTGAACAATCTTGGGTAAAGGTTTGCTTTCCTTATTGCCCCAATATTTATCGATGATTTGAACGGCTTCCTCCGGATCAAAATCACCTGCCAGGACGATGGCCATGTTATCAGGCACATAAAAAGTATGATAAAATTTATAGATATTGACCATCGAGGGGTTCTTGATATGTTCAGGCAGGCCTATGACATCACGTCCGTAAGGATGTGTCGGGAAAACGGCTTTCATCAGCTCCTCATCGGCGCGGCTGCGGTCCATGTCGTTGTACATATTGTACTCCTCATACACCGTTTCGAGTTCCGTATGGAACAGACGCAGGACAACGTCGCTGAAGCGTTCGCTCTCCAGCATGGCCCACTTGTCCAGCTCATTGGAAGGGATGTCGTTAAGGAAAACGGTCATGTCATAGGTTGTGCCTGCATTGGTGCCTTTGGCGCCGATGCTTGACACAATCTTGTCATATTCATTGGTGGCGACGTACTTGGCGGCTTCCACCGACAGGCTGTCGATCTTGTGGTAAATGGCCAGTTTTTCAGCCGAATCGGTTGCAGCACGGCGTTGCTCGAAGAGATCGGAGATCTCATTGAGCAGCGGTTCCTCATCGGCCCAGTCAACGGTGCCGATCTTCCGTGTTCCTTTGAACATCATGTGCTCAAAGTAATGGGCCAGGCCGGTGGTCTCGACCGGGTCGTAAGTGGAACCGGCTCTCACACCGATGAGGGTCTGTATGCGCGGCTCATCCTTGTTGACCGAAAGATAGACCTTCAGCCCGTTCTTCAAAGTATAAATACGGGCCTGCAAAGGATCACCGGTGACGGTCTCGTAAGTATAACCGTTCTTGTCGGTCTTTTTCAAAACCCTGTAGTTCCCCTGCATGCAGGAGAACATGCTGATGACGCCCATCAGCAGGATAAAAAGTAATGCTCGTTTCATTGTGATTTGATTTTATGAATAAAATAATGTGGTTTTACACTTTTGAACATTTATCGGTATTGGTTTTTCAAATGTAGGGAATTTTATTAATATCCAAAGAAAACATGATACAGACATCATTCATTCCTCTTTCCGGTGACATCCTGAGCGCCACCCCTCACCGGCAGGTGAGGACCGGAGAAAATAACAGGTAATTTGTTTTATTTCAAATTTTCTTAACTTTAGCCGTTTTTATTTGCCGGATGAAATGAGGTTCATTCTGTGCTATATGATCTGTTTTATTTTCCTCTATCACGCCCGGGCGCAGCATACCAATGTAATGATCACCGATACGGACTGGCCCGATGAACCTTCCATTTATCTGGATCCGGATAACACCGATCATTTCATCGGGGGCGCCAATATCGACAATTACTTTTATTTCAATTTCCCGTTCAAGCTGCAAAAGCCCTCTGTCATCACCCTGAGAATTTTCGACCTATTCGGACATGAAATAACCACCCTTATTGACCGGTCACTAAGAGGCAGCGGAAAATATGTGGAGCATTTCGATCCTCTGAAATATGATATTTCACCGGGAGTTTATTACTTTGTACTCAGCAGCGGGGATAACATCCTGCGCCGCAAAATGGTTTATATTAAATAATGATTATCCGTTCACCGATAAATCCTTATCTTTAATCTGTCTTATGAAAGAAGCCGAAAAGATACACATCATTACCATTGATCCGGTTTACAAGAGCATCATGGAATGCGTGAGGGATCTCATGGAGAGGAAAGGAGTCAAAAATTTCACCTTTGATGAGGTCTGCGAATGCTCACATGTATCCAAAGATCAGTTCGATAGCTATATTGAAAATGAATCCGACCTGGTAAAGAAAGTGCTTGAATTTGAAAGGGAAAGCTTTAAGATCATATTTGATGAGTACGATTTTGAAGGGGTCAATGCCATTGATATCCTGATGACGGTTAGCCGGGAGATCAGTCAAAACTTCAAAAACATCAGCCCGGCCATCAGTTTCGATCTCAAGAAATATTACCCTGAGGTATACCAGGATCACATCCAGAAACGCATCGATTTCATCTTCGAAAAGATCAAGGTGAATATAGAAAAAGGCATCAATCAGGGCATGTACCGCGACGATCTGAGCGTGGAGCTGGTGGCCCGTCTGTATATCAGCAGGCTGATCGATATCCATAATCCCGACTTTTTCCCCCCGGGCAAATTCTCCTTTTCCATGTTGTTTGAAGTCATGTTTGAGAACCTCGTCCGCAGCATAGCCAAACCCGAAGGCATTAAATATTTCGAAGAAAAAATCAAACACGTCGATTTCGATATCCATTGATGGGGGCCTCACAGAAAATTTAATGGAAACGTAATATATTTTTTTTGTTTCCTATTATTTTCCTTTCTACTTTTGCCGCCTTGTTTTTTCAACGGTACCTGTATGGACGAAAATCTCGTAAAAGTGCTGAATAAAAGCATCTTGCTGTTTAACCGCTATGGCATCCGCAGCATATCCATGGACGATATATGCCGTAATATGGGTATTTCGAAAAAGACACTTTACCGCTTCGTCCATTCAAAGTCAGACCTGGTGGAACAAATGCTTGACTACCAGTTTTCACTGGTGTATGATCTGTTTCAGAATGTTCTGAAAGATAAACTGAACGCGATCGACACCCTGCTGGTTTTCAGCAAACATCTTGGAAAACTGTTGAAAGAGAACAAAACAAACCCTTCCCTGGAATACGATCTCAGAAAATATTATCCCGCGATCTATCATACTCATTCTGAACGGAGGGATAAGCTGATGATCAAGTACATCAAGGAAAACATCCGGCAGGGTATCGGCGAGGGGCTTTATCGTTCCGACCTTGAGCCCGAGCTGGTCGCCAATCTTTACATAAAAAAATTGGAGGACATCCTCGATCCGGATTTTTTTCCTGAAGGTAAGTTCTCATTCAGGAAGGTATTCAATATGATGTTCGAGAACCATATCAGGGGAATAGCCAATGAGGAAGGCATAAAATATTTTGAAATTAAGCTTCAAAGCAAATGTCGGTAATATCAAATTTCAACGGTGTGAAAAAATCCCTTGTCATCCTGGCACTGGCAGGATGGCTGTGTCAGGGGAACCTTCTGTGGGGTCAGACGGTCAGGCATTTTTCGCTTGAGGAGGCCCAGCAGTATGCCATCGTCAACAGCTACACGGCACGCAATGCGCAAACCGATATCTCCATTGCCCGCAAGCAGGTCGACGGGCTGACCGCAACGGGTCTGCCACAAATCAACGGAGCTATCTCCTATACCAATTTCTTTGAGCTGCCGGTCTATCTCCTGCCCGGTGAATTTTTCGGTCAACCCTCAGGGACTTACGTCCCCATTCAGTTCGGCACACCCCATAACGGAGAAGCTAAAGTGGGTCTTTCACAGCTGATCTTCAGCGGCACCTATTTTATCGGACTGAAAGCAGCCCGTTCCTTTGTCGAACTGTCGCGAACAACATTTCAGAAAACCCAGGACCAGATCAGGGAAGATATTGCCAACGCTTATTACAACGTCATTCTTTTACAGGAATCCAAAAGAATTACCGACAGCACGCTTCTCACCCTGAAAAAGATGCAGTTTGAAATGGAGCAGACGTACCAGAGCGGTTTCATTGAAAATACCGACGTCGACCAGATCGATCTCATGGTTCAGGATCTGGAGACAACGCAGCTCAACCTGACCAAACAGCTTGAGATCGCTTACAATTATCTCAAATTTCAGATGGGTCTTAAGATCAGCCAGCCCATCACGCTGACCGACGATCTGGATAAGCTAATACGTGATATGGACAGCGGCATGCTGATGACCTCGGCCTTTGAATACACACAGCATGTCGATTACCGGCTGGCACAGGATCAGGAGGTGTTGAGGACCATGAACATGAAAGTGAAAAAAGCGGCCTACCTCCCCACTTTGTCAGGTTTTGTCAGTATTGCCGAGGATGCCCAGCGTGCCACTTTTGATTTCTTTGCCCCCCACCAGCCCTGGTTCAGAACCTCCCAGTTCGGCATCACCATGGACATACCCATATTAAGCTCCGGCGTCAGGAGCTCAGCCGTCCAGCAGGCCAAATTGGAGCTGCAAAAAGCACAGGTGCAGGATGAACAGGTGAAGGAAGGCCTGCTGCTGGAATACAGCACCGCCAAATCAAGCTTTAACAACGCTCTGCAAGTTTATGAAAACAAGAAAAGAAGCACCGACCTGGCCAACAGGATCTATAATAAGATAGTACTGAAATATAAGGAGGGAATGGCCTCGAGCATGGACATACAGCAGTCGTACAATCAGTACCTCTCCGCTTTTTCGTCCTATATCCTCGCAGCCAGGGATCTCCTCTCCTCCAAGGCAAGATTTGAGAAAGTGCTGACAAGAACACATTGAATCATAACAAAATCAATATAAATGATGATTAGTAAACGTATCCTGTTGAATGCCTCACTCATCACGCTGATCAGTGTCATGATACTGGCCTGTTCTCAAGGTAACGATAATCTGGCAAGGCTTCAGAAGCTCAGGCAAGAAAGGGAGAAATACCTCGACAAGATAAAGATCCTCGACGACTCGATCGACAAGCTCCGGCAGGCACTCTTTGCCGCCGGCGATACCACCGAGGGTACAGGTCGCAGGCAAAACATCAGGGTCGAAACAGTCGTCCCGGGCCTTTTCAGACATTACATCCAGGTGCAGGGTACCGTGGAATCGGATAAGGATATCTTTGTCCCTGCACAATCACCCGGTATCGTCGAAAAGATATACGTCAACGAAGGCGATCATGTCAGAAAAGACCAGGTGCTGGCACAGCTGGACGCTTCCCTGATTGAAAAATCGATCGAAGAGATCAAGGTCAACCTCGACCTGGCCAAAACGGTCTATGAAAGACAAAAACGCCTGTGGGACCAGAAGATAGGCAGCGAGATACAATACCTTCAGGCTAAAAATGCCTATGAAAACCTGGAGAACAGGCTGGCGACCACCATGGAGCAATATGACAAGACTAAGATCAAAGCACCTATCGACGGTTTGGTCGATAAAATTGCCATCAAAGAAGGAGAGACGGCAGCCGCCGGCTTTGGCGCTATACGCGTGGTGCAGAAATCCGATCTGAAAATCAAATCGCAGATATCGGAGAAGTACATCGAGAACCTCCACGTCGGCGACACGGCCTTTATCCGTATCCCGGGGCTGGATCTCGAATTCAGGCAGACACTCAATGCCGTGTCCAACGTCATCGACGCCGATACGAGAACCTTTGGCATCGAGATACTAGTACCGAAAGAATACAGCAACATTGCCAATAACATGCTGGTGGTCATCAGCATTATGGACTATTTAAACAAGGAAGCCATCACCGTACCGGTCAACGTCGTTCAAAACAGCGGTGACGAGGAATTTCTTTTCGTGGCCGTGAAGGACGGCAATTACTGGAAAGCCAGCAAACGGATCGTCACCACCGGAAGATATTATAACGACCAGGTGGAGATCACGCATAACCTTTCGCCGCGCGACAAAGTTATCACCGTCGGATACCAGGATCTGGCCGATGGACAGTATGTGAATATCGTCGATTGAGCAGACGGAAAAACACGGGGTTAATCATTTACATTCAACATATTCCGAAAATCAGCACGCATGAAAACCAGACGATTCCGACCGACTGAATTTGCCATCGACAACCGTTTCACCGTTTATTTTTTCATCGCCATCCTGGTCGTTTTCGGTATTTATTCTTACCGGACCACCCCTAAGGAAGCCTTCCCTGAAATCGTCTTCCCCTATTTCTCCATCACCACCATCTATCCCGGAACCTCGCCCGCCGACATGGAAAACCTCGTGACAAGGCATATCGAGAATGAACTGAAAACCGTCAAGGGCATTAAAAATATCTACAGCAACTCATTACAGGATTACTCACTCATATTCATCGAGTTCGAAACCAATGTCGACGACAGGACGGCGCAGCAGGATGTAAGGGACGCCGTGGACCGCTCCAAAAAAGAGCTGCCCGGTGATCTGACCGAAGACCCTCAAGTGACTCGCATCGACCTGTCCGAAATACCTGTCCTGTATATCAATCTTTCAGGCGATATCGGCCTGGTGCAACTGAAAAAATATGCCGATGAACTCAAGGATAAGATCGAGGGGCTGGAGGAAATTACGCGCGTCGACATCGTCGGGGCTCTGGAACGCGAATTCCAGATCAATATTGACATGTATAAGATGCAGGCAGCCAATATCACTTTTGATGATATCGACCGCAAGGTGACCTACGAAAACATGACCATCTCCAGCGGTCAGATCGGCATGTCGGGTATGAAAAGGACCCTCCGCATCGTGGGTGAGTTTAAGAATGCTGATGACATAAAAAACATCCTGATAAAAGACGGCATCTATGTCAAAGATATTGCCGACGTGCAGGACGGCTTCGCCGACCGTACCAGTTACTCACGCCTCAACGGACAGAACGTTATCACCCTGAATGTCATTAAAAAAAGCGGTCAGAACCTGATCAATGCCATCGACAAGATCAAAGTCATCCTGACCGACTTTCAAAAGACAGCTCCTCCCAACCTGATCATCAAGACCACCGGTGACCAGAGCAAAATGACCAAGGATTACCTGAATGAACTTTTCAATACGATGATCCTCGGCTTCATGGTCGTGGTGCTGGTGCTGATGTTTTTCATGGGTGTCGACAATGCATTGTTTGTGGCGACCTCCATTCCCCTATCCATGCTGATGGCATTCATCATGATCCCGCTGGTGGGCTTCACCATGAACATGGTTGTCTTCGTGGCTTTCATCCTGGTGCTGGGGCTGGTCGTCGACGACTCCATCGTCGTTGTGGAGAACACTTACCGTCATTTCATGCACACGCCCAATCTCCCCATAGGGCCTGCTGCCAAGCTGGCCACGGCGGAGGTGGCCGGTCCGGTCTTCACGGGCACGCTCACCACCATAGCCCCCTTTCTGCCCCTGGCTTTCTGGCCCGGCGTGGCAGGCAGGTTCATGCTGTTCATACCCATCACCATCATCATCAGCCTGGCGGCATCGCTGGTGTCGGCCTTCTTCATCAACCCCGTATTCGCCGCTTCCTTCATGAAGTACAGAGAGAATGTGACACCGGGTAAAAAATTACGAAATAAAGAGATATTATTGGTCGCCCTGATCCTCCTTGTCGCAGCGGCACTTTTCTTTACCCTCAAGGTGGAATTCATGGGAAATGTACTGGTCTTTATCCTGATCATGTATCTCCTGACCAAGTACATCGTCATCCCCATGATCCGTATCTTCCAGAAAAAGATCTATCCCAAATTCCTGGCGCTGTATAAGCGGCAACTGGCCTTCTTCCTGAAGGGCAAGCGCCCCTTTGCCGTGATAGGCGGTGTCATCTTCCTGATGTTATTCACTTTTTCCCTCATGGGATTAAAACCCCCCAAGGTGGTGTTCTTTCCGGTTGCCGATCCGGACGATATCTATGTTTATATTAAAATGCCGGCCGGAACCGATATCGATGTGACCGATTCGGTGACCATGCTGGCCGAAAAACGGGTCTTCCAGGTACTCGGTAATAATAATCACGATGTTGAATCGGTCGTCTCCAATGTGGCCATGAATGCCGGTGAAAGCATTTTCGAACGGTCGACACAGGAACGGCTGGGTAAGATCACCATCGGATTTATTGAATACAAGAAAAGGAAGAAACCTCACACCGCCGTATACATGGATCTTCTCCGCGATAACCTCAAGGACATACCGGGTACGGAGATCACGGTGGCACAGCAGATCATGGGTCCTCCCGCCGGGAAACCCATCAACATTGAAGTCAGCGGTAATGATTTTGACAAGCTGATACCGCTTGCCGACGAACTCAAACACTATATCGACTCTCTCAATATGCCCGGAATAGAGGACTTGAAAATGGACATAGAAGCCAATAATCCGGAACTCGTATTGACCATTGACCGGCAGAAAGCCAGCAAGCTGGGGCTCAGCACGGCATCCATCGGAGCTACGCTGAGAACGGCCCTCTATGGCAAGGAGATCTCCAAAATAAGGCTGGGGGAAGATGAATATAACATCCGCCTCAGATTGGAGAAACCTTACCGCGAAAATCTGGAGACATTGCTGAACATGACCATGCCGATGCAAGGTGGCGGCAATGGCGGCGGCCATGGCCAGCCCAAAATGGTCCCGCTCTCCTCCGTGGTCAAGGCTGACTACTCCTCCACACTGGGCGGCATACTCAGGAAAAATTACAAAAGGGTCATCACCCTGAGCTCAAACGTCCTCACCGGTTACAATGCCAATGACATTGTATCCAGTCTGAAGAAATCACTCGTCAGTTTTAAGATGCCCGACGGATATAATCTTAAATTCACCGGTGAGCAACAGGAACAGCAGGAGAATGCGCACTTTCTGTCGTTTGCCTTCCTGCTGGCTGTCGGACTGATACTGATCGTCATGGTCACACAGTTCAACTCCATCGTGCAACCGATCATCATCGTGATGCAGATTCTGTTCAGCATGATCGGCGTCTTGCTCGGTACGGTTATTTTTGGTCTTGACTTTTCCATCATTATGACCGGCATGGGTATCATCGCCGTCGGAGGTATCGTCATTAAAAACGGTATCCTGCTGATCGATTTCACCAATGTGCTGATCTCCAGGGGCGTTGAGAAGAAGGAAGCCATTATCCAGGCCGGTGCTATCAGGATCACCCCTGTACTGCTGACGGCCAGCGCTGCCGTTCTGGCCCTGCTACCACTGGCAGCGGGACTGAATTTTAATTTCGTTCAGTTTTTCGCCCACCGCAATCCGGAGATCTTCTTCGGCGGTCCCAGCGCGACATTCTGGAAACCGCTGGCGTGGACCATTATCTTTGGCGTGTCGTTTGCCACTTTCCTCACCCTGATCGTGGTGCCATGCCTGTACAATGTCTTTGTCAGGGTGAGAAAAACCGTGAAATAATCGTCCGATGAAAACACCACTGATACCTTTGAGGGATTTTTTCAGGAAACCGGAAAAAACATCCTTCCAGATATCACCTGACGGTCATCATCTCTCCTTTATGGCCCCTTATAACAGGAGAATGAACATCTTTGTCCATGACACCGGCCAGGAACAAGCCAAACAGCTGACATTTGAGACCGACAGGGACATCGGGGGATACCTCTGGGCCAACGATGAACGTATCCTCTACCTGAAAGACAATGGAGGCGATGAAAACTTCAGGTTGTACGGCGTCAATATCGATGGCAGCAACCTGAAATGCCTCACCGATTTCGATGGTGTGAAAACAACGATCATCGACGAGCTGGAAGATATCCCTGACGAGGTCATCATTGGGATGAACAAACGCGATGCCCGCATCTTTGACGCCTACCGGCTGAATATCGTCACGGGTGAGCTCACCATGATCGCCGAAAATCCCGGAACCATCACCGGATGGATGACCGACCATGACGGCAGGCTCCGTGTGGCCGTGACCTCCGATGGCGTCAACCAAAGTCTGTTGTACCGCAAATCCGAAAAAGATGACTTCACCATTGTCCTGACCACCGATTTTAAAGAAACCCTCGACCCCCTGCTTTTTACTTTCGACAACCGCAATGTGTATGCTGTCTCCAACCTGGGGCGTGACAAAACGGCGCTCGTTGAGTTTGATCTGAACAACGGAAAAGAACTGAGAGTGCTTTATGAAAACCCTCAGTATGATGTGGAAAGAGCCAGTTATTCGAAAAAAAACAAGATCCTGCAGGCCGCTTATTATATCTCATGGAAGACCGAAAGGTACTATTTTGACGACGATTTCAGGGATCTTATTTTCAAACTCGAGAAAGCCATTGGAAATGATAAATATGAAATAGGTATCTTCGACGTCGATAAAGAGGAAGACATATTCATCGTCGGCACCCACAGTGACAGGGCGAGGGTGACCTATTACATGTACGACAAAAAACGCGATGCGCTGACATTCATCCATAAGGTGGCACCCTGGCTCAGGGAAAAGGATATGGCTGAGATGTACCCCATCAAATACACCTCGCGTGACGGATTTACCATCCATGGCTATCTCACCCTCCCCGACAGGCTGACGTTGCGGACGGCACGCCACCTTCCCGTCGTCGTCAACCCGCACGGTGGTCCCAGTGCCAGGGATGTCTGGTCGTTCGATCCCGAAGTGCAGTTCCTGGCCAACAGGGGTTATGCCGTGCTGCAGGTCAACTTCAGGGGCTCCACAGGTTATGGCAGGGATTTCTGGGAGGCAGGATTCAAGCAGTGGGGCCGGAGGATGCAGGATGATGTCACCGATGGCGTCAGGTGGCTCATCGCAAAAGGCATTGCCGACAAAGACCGAATCGCCATCTATGGCGGCAGCTATGGGGGTTATGCCACCATCGCCGGCCTGACCTTCACACCCGATCTCTATCGCTGCGGCATTGACTATGTGGGTGTGTCCAACATATTCACCATCCTCGAAAATATCCCCCCTTACTGGGAACCGTACCGCCAAATGATGTACGAAATGATCGGCGATCCTGAAAAGGATAAAGAAAGTCTCACCGAAACATCACCCGTATTTCATGCCCGTAACATCAAAGCCCCGCTGTTCATCGCCCAGGGTGCCAACGACCCCAGGGTCAAAAAAATTGAATCGGACCAGATGGTCGCTGCCATGCGCGAAAGAGGCGTTGAAGTGGAATACATGGTTAAGGAAAACGAAGGCCACGGCTTTCATAATGAAGAGAACAGGTTTGATTTTTACGAGCGAATGGAGAAATTCCTCGAAGAACATATGAAGTGACAGCCTTCATTCATAATGATGATCCGGCACTTTGAATAAAATGCTATTTTTCTTTTTCTAAAAAGATATATATTTGTCCTTTCCGTCACTATTATCTGATCCATACACGGTTATGAATATTTCACACATAGAACATATAGCCATTGCGGTGACCAGCCTTGACGAGGCTGTCCCTTTGTACGAGAAACTCCTGGGTGTATCCTGTTACGCCATGGAGGAAGTTGCCGATCAAAAGGTCAGGACGGCCTTTTTCAGGATTGGGCAGACCAAGATCGAGTTGCTCGAGGGCACGGCGCCCGACAGCCCCGTGTCGAAATTCATCCTCAGGCGGGGCGAAGGGATCCACCACGTGGCCTTCAAGGTCGCCGATGTAGATGACGGCCTGAAAGAGATGGAAAGCCGGGGATTCCGGCTTATCGACACAACGTCGCGCCGTGGCGCCGAAGGCCTCGACATCGGATTCCTGCACCCTTCGTCGACACACGGCGTGCTGATCGAACTGTGCGGAGTTAAAGATATCACATAGTATTCACAAAACGAACCATACAACACCATGCTTATCATCGGTATCGCCGGCGGATCGGGATCGGGAAAATCAACGGTGGTAAACAGCATTACCGCCCTCTTACCCGAATCGATAGTGACCATCTTACCGCAGGATGCCTATTATAAGGACAGCAGCCACCTCCCTCCGGAAGAAAGGAAAAAGATCAACTTTGACGATCCCTCCTCCATTGAGTTCAACCTTCTCATCCGGCACCTTGACCGGCTCCGCCAGGGTCAAACGGTTCAGATGCCCGTTTATTCCTATCTCACCTGCACACGCGCCAGGGAAACCATCACCGTGGTGCCACGCCGGGTCATCATTGTTGAAGGCATCCTTATACTAACCAACCCCCGGCTGCGTAAAAGACTGGATATCAAAGTGTATGTCGATGCCGACGCCGACGACCGCATGATGCGCATCATCAGACGTGACATACAGGAACGCGGACGTTCTTACCTCGATGTCCTGCAACATTATGAAAACTACGTTAAACCGATGCATCTCCAGTTTATTGAACCGTCGAAACGCTATGCCGATATCATCGTACCCCAGGGAGGTAAAAACCAGGTGGCCATCGATGTACTTGCCTCCAGCATCAGGATGAAACTTAGTATCAGTCAATTGTAGCCAAAGGGATGATGAAAGTCATGGGGTTTGAAAGACAGATGGCACTATCTTTTCCCAAGCATTTTTAACCTGTTGACCTCTTCCTGTGTCAGGAACCTCCACCTGCCGCGGGGCAGGTCTTTCTTCGTCAGGCCCGCAAAAACGACACGGTCGAGCCGGAGGATCTTGTAGCCCAGATGCTCAAAGATGCGCCTGACGATGTGGTTTTTACCCGAATGGATCCTGATGCCGACTTGTTTCTTATCGCCGGCGCCTTCAACCCACGAGACCTCATCGGCACGTATGAAGCCGTCGTCCAGCTCAAGACCTTCAGTCATCCGGATCATGTCACTTTTTTTCAGTGCTTTGTCAAGATAAACATGGTATAACTTCTCGATCCGATGACTGGGATGGGTCAGTTTCTTGGCCACCTCACCGTCGTTGGTGAACAACAACAAACCTGTCGTGTTGCGGTCGAGCCTGCCTACCGGGTAAATCCTCTCCCTGCAGGCATTCTTAACAAGTTCCATGACGGTCTTCCGGTTAAATGGATCATCGGTGGTGGTGATGAAGCCCTTGGGTTTGTTAAGAAGAACATAAACGGGCCGTTCACGGCCGATGGTCATCTCACCATACTGAACCTTATCGTCAGGTGATATTTTCGTCCCCAGCTCCCTGACGGTCTTACCGTTGACCTTTATGGCGCCGGCCACGATGAGCTGATCGGCTTCACGCCGTGAACAGATACCGGCATTGGCAATGAATTTATTCAACCGGATCAGGCCGCTTTCAGGCTTTTCCGTCCCGGAACCCCTGGAATATCTTGTTGGCGCTTTCCTTTTTAACGGTTTGTTCGGCATCGGGAACAATTGACCGTCAAAGGTAAGAAATTTACAGGGTGGGGTAAAAGGCATCGATAATGTGATTGACCTCCATACCCTGTGCTGTCACCGTGATGGCTATGATATCGAACCTGGTCTCGGAGGTGATCCTTTTCCACCGGATATAAGCATTGGCCGCCCGGATCAGTATCCTCTGCTTCTGGCGTGTGACAAAGGTCTCGGGCTCACCACAGGTGGTTGAGCTGCGCGTCTTCACCTCCACCACCACAAGGTAATCGCCGTCCCTGGCAATGATATCAATCTCATTCTTACCCAGACGCCAGTTTTGTTCCAGGATCTTATACCCCTTCCTGCGTAAATGGTTAAGGGCAATCTGCTCACCCTGTTTTCCGAGTTCATGAATGTCAGACATGTTTTCCGTATTGAAAATACAACTTCTTTCATAATGAATCAGAAAAAGAGAGAAATGTGACCCTTACCGGGATGTTAATGTAAAAAAATTCAGAGATGGCATACGATTCAATCCTGTCACTCACCTGAGTGGAAGAGCAGATGCACTTTTTCACCTACGTCCATCGTCACCTTCCGGCCAAGGATGAGGGCAAGGTTTTTATCCTGATGGCCGCAGGGAAAGTCGAAGCACACAGGATAGCCGTACCCTGACACTGTTTCTGCGATGATATCATAAGCCTCTTTGCCGAAGGGCACCTCGTTGTCCTTCATGTCGGTCATACCGCCCACCACCAGGCCTGACAGTTGGTCAAGCTTGCCCGACCGCTTCAGGTTCAGCATCATCCGGTCGATGTGGTACAGATATTCGTCGACATCCTCTATGACCAATATCTTTCCCCGGGTGTCAATATCCGAAGGCGTCCCCGACAAACTATACAGCATCGACAGGTTGCCGCCGGTTATAATGCCCTCACCATGACCCTGACGGTTAAGAGTATGAGCGGTTACCTCATATTCGAGTTCTGATCCGAACAACGCTTTTCTCAGCGATTCGAGCGATGCAGGGTCGATGTCGCCCTGTGTCAGACTGTAAGGCATGGTGGCATGCAGTGTTTCAATACCAAAGTGGCGATGGATGTGCGAGTGAAAGACCGTCACGTCGCTGAAGCCGGCAATCCATTTAGGCTGCAAGGCAAAAGTGGTAAAGTCAAGCCGGTCGATGATACGGACGGTGCCATAGCCGCCGCGCGCACAGAAAATGGCTTTTACGGAAGGATCATCCAGCATCATCTGAACATCGGAAGCCCTTTCGTCATCGGTACCAGCAAATTGATGGTACATACTATACAGATGAGGGCCGGTGATGACTTCCAGATCCCAATCCGTGAGAATACGGATAAAAGTCTCGACCTGTCTTACCGTGACTGACCGTGCCGGGGCGACAACGGCCACCCTGTCACCCCCGGTTAAATAATCCGGTGTTTTCATCCTTAATTCTTTCACACAAAGGAAACAAAACAAATGATAGGATCGTAACGGACTGAAAACACCTCGCCGCAAGTTGTTAACAATTTGTACCCATTAATTCTTATCTTTGCCGCCTGTTAAGGATACACCTGACTAATTTATTTGTGAAACTCAAATTTTAAGAACGTAATGAATTAAAATTTGTAAGTTGAACAATCCCGCTGGAGGCGGAGGGTATAATACACCGCCCTTTGAGGCGGAAATTGGGTCCAGGGTACTGCTGAAGCGGCATTTCGCAGGCTCAACTTGCCCTGGGGTACATACCCGTGATTAAATTTCAATACCGTATGGTCATTTCACATCATGATTATAAACGCACGACCGTCACCTCGGCGCTGCCTTATGCCAACGGGCCCATTCATATCGGGCACCTGGCGGGCGTCTACGTCCCGGCCGATATTTATGTGAGATACCTCCGCTCAAGGGGCGAGGAGGTCATATTTATCGGCGGATCGGATGAGCATGGCGTGCCCATCACCATCAAAGCCCGCCAGCAAGGAGTGTCACCTCAGGAGATCGTCGACAGGTACCATGTCATGATCAAGGAATCGTTTGAAAAATTCGGCATCTCCTTCGATATTTATTTCAGGACCTCCAACCCCATCCATCATGAGACCGCATCGGATTTCTTTAAGACCCTTTATGATAAAGGTGAATTTGTAGAGAAAGTCACCTTGCAATATTACGATGAGGAACAGGGCCAGTTTCTGGCCGACCGTTACATCACGGGCACCTGCCCGCATTGCGGTTACGAAAAAGCCTATGGTGACCAGTGTGAGAACTGCGGCACCTCCCTCAGCCCGACGGAGCTTATCAATCCGCGGTCGGCGCTGAGCGGTAACACGCCCGTGATGAAGGAAACCAAACATTGGTATCTGCCGCTCGATAAATACGAAGGGTGGCTGAAGGAATGGATCCTCGAAGGCCATAAGGAGGACTGGAAGCCCAATGTGTACGGTCAGTGCAAGTCGTGGCTCGACCAGGGCCTGCAGCCCAGAGCCGTCACCCGCGACCTGGACTGGGGCGTGAAGGTACCCCTGCCCCATACCGAAGGCAAGGTGCTGTACGTCTGGTTCGACGCTCCCATAGGTTATATCTCGGCCACCAGGGAATGGGGCCTGCAGCACGACAGGGACTGGAAGATATGGTGGAAAAGTCCCGACACACGCCTCATCCATTTCATTGGCAAGGACAACATCGTCTTCCATTGCATCATCTTCCCATCCATGTTAAAACATGAAGGCACCTATATCCTGCCCGATAACGTGCCGGCCTTCGAGTTTATGAACCTCGAAGGCGACAAGATCTCCACCTCTCGCAACTGGGCCGTGTGGCTCCATGAGTACCTGGACGAGTTCCCCGGCAAACAGGATGTGCTGCGTTACGTCCTCACCACCAACGCCCCGGAGACCAAGGACAATGACTTCACCTGGAAAGACTTTCAGGCACGCAACAACAACGAGCTCCTCTCCATCTTAGGCAACTTCGTGAACCGCACCATGGTGCTGGCACAGAAATTCTTCGGCGGTCAGACGCCTCCCCTGTCAACAATGACCGCTCGTGACAGGCAGGTCCTGGACGACATACCCGCGTACCCCGGAAGAATTGGCGACAGTCTGGATCATTTCAGGTTTCGTGAAGCCCTCGGCGAGATGATGAACCTGGCCAGGCTCGGCAACAAGTACCTGACCGACGCCGAGCCCTGGAAGATCATCAAAACCGATCCCGAAAGAGTCAAAACCATCCTGAATATTTCGCTGCAGATCTGTGCCAACCTGGCTGTTGTGTCGGAGCCTTTTCTTCCCTTCACGGCTGCGCGCCTGGTCAGGATGCTGAACATGCCCGTGCTGACATGGCCCGACGCCGGCAAAACCGATCTGATCAAAGCCGGACACCGACTCGGCCCGCCTGAATATCTTTTTGAGAAAATAGAGGATAAGGTCATCGAGAAACAAATACAAAAGCTCATGGAAGCCAAAATGCAGAATGCCGCCGCGGCACGCCATGTGCCGCCACAGAAGGATATCATCACTTACGATGACTTCGCTAAAATGGATATCCGTGTCTCCACCGTTCTGGAGGCTGAACGGGTGCCTAAATCCGATAAGCTGATGAAGCTCCTCGTCGACACCGGCATCGACCGCAGAACCGTCGTGGCCGGCATAGCCGGGCAGTTTGCACCGGAGCAGGTCGTCGGCAGGCAGGTGCTTATCCTGGTCAACTTAGAGCCACGCCCCCTCCGCGGCGTCGAATCCCAGGGTATGATACTCATGGCCGAAAATGGCGAAGGCACCCTGTGCTTCATAGGACCCTCCGAAACATTCGATAACGGAAGCACGGTTAGATAATTAGCTGATGTGCTAATTAGCTGATGTGCTAATTAATGTGCTGATTATTTATCAAATGAAGGATTTAAGGATTTAGAGAAGATCATTTGACCCGGTTCATGCAATCCGAAATCATCGTATCTTTACATCCTCAATTAATCAACACATTGGCTAATTAGCTAATCAGCACATCAACTCATCAGCTAATCAGCACATTGACACCCGGCCCTATAGTTCAATGGATAGAACGGAAGTTTCCTAAACTTTAAATCCAGGTTCGATCCCTGGTGGGGCTACAAAAAACCTGAACAGGAGTTCAGGTTTTTTGATATATGATTGAAGATTAACGATATTTGATTTTTGATTTATTTTAAGATTTGACTATTTCCTGTTTACATGTTTGTGGGGGGTTGCACCTAAAAGCCGCGATAAGCCGTATAATCCGCGTTATCTGCGTTCTATAAACGCTTGACAGAAAGCGAATTTCTTTTGATATGCCATTTAATCAGCACATCAGCTAATCAACTTATCAGCACATCAATCGCCCCCTGCTTGCGCGCGTTTGCAACGCGTGCCGGAAGAACAATTCCAAAATCCGCAATGATCTGCTATAATCCGCGTCTTCCGCGTTCTATTATATACCTATTCGAAGCTAAATTTAATTTCAAATTTCTTTGTTAATGATATTTAAATCTACCAAGGCAGACAAATCCCAGTTTGGCGCTTAGCGTAACTTATACGCAGTGGCTCTTATACGACAGAGCTTTATGTTTGATTGCCAGGCTTAAAACCGATCCTTTTACGATTGGTCTGGTCCTCCTGCTGTTGTTTGGATTTCTCTAACTGCCTGATGTATTCGAAGATCAACAGGATCTTTTTATCATGATCTGCCAAGGTTCTTTCGATCTGACTTAACTTTTCAATAATATCCTTATGGGTGAGCAGCATCTCCCGTAAACGGGTAAAAATGCGCATGATGTGTATATTAACTTTAATGGCCCTGTCACTGTTTAACACACTTGATAGCATTAACACTCCGTGCTCGGTAAAAGCATATGGAAGCTTTCGTCTGCCACCCCAACTTGATGTCACAATTTGCGACTTCAAGTTTTCGAACTCCTGTTTTGTGAGCTGGAACATGAAATCATCAGGGAACCGGTTTATGTTTCGTTTTACCTGCTCGTTTAAACGACGGGTTTCAACTTCATATAACTCCGCTAAATCATTGTCCAACATTACTTTTCGATTGCGAATAAGGTAAATCTTACTCATTACGACCTCATCGGGGATGATCAATTGGCTTTTATCCTGTGGCATTTCAGGTGTGTTTTACTATTCAAACTTGATGTCGCAAAGCTAATCATTTTCAGGTATCACAAAATGCGATCTTCTTGTTTGAAGGATTCCGAGCTGCTGCAACAATTCAAAGCCATCGCGCAAATGAACGAGGACGATAAACAGGTCGTGAAAAAATTGATCGATGCCTTTATCACCAAGGGAAAACTGAAGCAATTGGCATTGTAATGCAAAACCTCTAAAACCAAATACCCTGGCATTTCCATTATCCGTTGTCCAGGAAGCCTGGAGAAGATCAGGCGGTCACTGCGAATGCAGGAGAACCACCCATAACCACCACTATGTCAGGTGCAACAAACAACTCGTTTGGGATAATCGTGGTAAAAACGGCAACAGGGGCTGTTGGGAAGCGCATCACATTAACTCAAACGGTCCCGACACACTTTCCAACTGCGAGATCCTTTGCTGCGAATGCCACGCCGGAACAGGATCATACCGAAGACCATAAAAAAGAACCTGTAAAAATATTTTCATCCCAGGGAAAGCGCTTCAAAGACTTTGCCTGGGATGACCAGAGTGGTAAGGTGCCTGACTGATAATCAATGGCTGTCTGAAAAGGACACAAAGGTTCGATCCCCTCTCCCTCCGCTCGTTTAGGGGCTTTTGCCTCCTTATGGGAAACAGCAACACCAAGCAAAAGTCTGGTGTTGCTGTTTAATCTTTATCCTTTTTTCCCGAACACTACGGAGAGCGATACCTATTACCTTAATAACATTCTACTACTTTCCTGGCTCTATGTAACATAAACCAATCAGATTAGAAGTAAAATACAAATTTCTATTGTATTCCCGCTCTAATGGTATTAAGATACCGCTTATTTCAACATGCGTAACAGTAAACCTTGAAAAATCATTTTCATCGAAATCAGGATATAGAACTAGCCTGTATTCATTACCCACTCTGATTTTAGTGCAATTATCTGTTTTTCCCTTTATGGAGACGATTTCAAATTTAGTATTATCATTTACTTTCAATGCATAGATTACAAATATATTTTTTATTCGTTTTATTTTTAATACTTTGTATGTTTCAGGAACTAATGTCTCTTGTTGGTTATTATTTTCAATAGCAACTATTTGATATGGTAAAACTGACAAAAGAAATATCAGTTGAAATAAGAGGTTCTTCATCATCATTTTAATTTATACGTGTTTAAAATTATTTCTGGCCTTCCATCTTCTTTGATATAAATTTCTCGTCTCCCATCTACATCCCTTTTATAGACTTCCCCTGGTTGAGGAGTTGCTGCCTCATGAGCTTGTTCATATACACTACCTGTTAAGCCAGCATGAGGTGATGAAACTCCTGAACTATTAGATATCAAGCCTCCTTCATAGGATTCAGTTACTTCATGCAAAATACTTGCACCAGGGCTGCCAAAATAAGAATCCATTTGCCCTAATATTGTCGGATTAACTTCTTGTTGTGTTGTCACTGTATTAAAAGTGCATTCCATTGTTTTAAATGGTTTGCTACCTATTATAGAAGTTACTGTATTGGAAGTTACCTCATTCCCCATAAATGCGCCCCCTGTAAAATTAGCTCCTGTTGATGTTTTCGTTGAATTTGATGCAGTCACATTCACTGTAATAGATTTATCATTAATGGCTGCTAAAAGCTGTTTATCACTTTTAGTTTTGGCTTTACCAGTTGCTGAGATTTTACCAGTTTTGCTATCTCTACTTATTGTAAGCGAAGTCGATTGTTGTAGTTGCTTTTTTGCTTGCTCTGCTGCTTCTCCATTAATAAAGACTTCATCAAACATTCCGCTTGGATCGATTTTTACGATCGGATTATTCTGACAATAACTATAAGATGACACCCAACTTCTTTTCTCCGCCAATGGATCTACCACGTGCCACCTTCCCAGTTGCGGGTCATAGAACCGTGCGCCGTAATCATACCACTCTAATCCAAAATCATCCTGCGGCTCTTTGTTCAGCCCCCCTCCCGACCTCCCCCCACCCGGTGGGAGGTGTGTGGTATTTCAAGCTATATATGGTTCATTTTTGATTTCTTCGGCGATAAGAGCCACGTTATTCATGACCTTTTCATTCCTGAAACGTAACTCTTTTAATCCAAGCTTTTTCTGGATCTGAGTTCTTTCGTGATCCCTTTCTTTCTGTTATACTGGAACATGTACTTCACTATCCAGTTCAATAGCCATAAATACTTCATTATTACAGTAAGAGTCAACGATAAATTTGTGAATCGGATGTTATCTTCTGAAATGGAATCCCAGTATTTTCCGGTTTTTTAATTTATTTCAAAGAACTTTTTCAGCGAGTGTCATGTTGTTGCGCAGTTCAGCAACAACTATTAATAATTCCGGATTGGCCATAAAATAACTGCGATATTGCTCCCTGGATATTTTTGTCATATCCCCTCAGTATTATTCAACGAAAATAGTGAAAATGATTCATTTTCAAACTGGATGTTTCATTCTCCCTTTCCCCGATTTGGGGGAAGGGCCGGGGATGGGGGCTGAATACAGGTTAATATGCAGCAGGCCGAAGGGTTATGTTGGAATTAGAAACCAAATTCAGAAAAGTGAATAATTAGCGATACCTGACTATTCTTCAAAAGGCTGTTTGGGATGAGATAAAAAAGGATGGAAGCAAGAAATAACCTGAAGAACCTGATAAATCTTCAACTAAGAATGAAACATGATCATTATTTTACTAAACAAATTATCCTAAATTATGAAATTATTAATTAATAATGTCATATATTTCATATTATGTTAATCTCATATTAATAATTTATTTTTTTAGAAAAAATTCAAAGAGTATTATCGTTAATGCAAGACAAAGAATGACATATATAAAATTTCTCCTGTATGAGACTTTTTTAGTCAATGCAAAGAAAATAAAGGGACCGATAATAAATACTGGTGATGAATAATATAGAATGTAATAAAAAATAATTCCTATTGAACTTAATTCATCTTTATTTATACCACGAATTATAAAATACATTAAACATAATATAAAATATAATTGAATGTTAACTATTAATTTTCCCAAATTCATATGTTTTATTTATTTGGTAAATACATTATACCAGGTGTAATAATTAATGGAAATTTTAATGTATTACCCACATTTGCAGAAACATAAGCAGGAGTATTAGATAGTGTAATCCCAAAAGAATATGTATTTCCAAATGAGAGCTTACTGTCAGTATTTAAAGAGTGAGATGTGTTTAATCCTACAATTGAACCAGCACAACCACCAACACTATAACCTGTTATTCCACTATTTGGTCCAATATATACACCAAAAGAAAGACCCACAGAAAAAGGTAAATATAAAGACTTCCTACTATAAGTAATGTCTCCCCCATAAGATAGAAAAATTCCCTTTCCTGAAAATGTTAATGAACCCCAACCACTTAATGGATATTGTTCTGCTGTCTGCTTACCTACGGATAAAGAAATATATGGAGTTACTTAGTACATGACAAAAAATCATAATATCCTAACAATCAATAATTTATGTTA
>CAZVNP010000026.1:0-41322 GCA_964628285.1 uncultured Lentimicrobiaceae bacterium | reverse complement strand
ATCCCTTGCTGTGAAAAAAATCTACGATACGATGAATTACAAATATGTCCCCTTTATAAGAAAAAAATCCGTAGTCCCCCCTATGGAAATTTCGAAAAATTTAAAATCAGATAATCAGAATGTTACAGACTCATAGCTGCAATGAGGGTTAACAATCAATTGTTTACAACTGCTCTGAATTCAAAATACCTTATCTCATAAGCATTGTAGAGTTTTTAGAGATACCCATATATTAGTACTGGTAAAAAATCAGAATAAAAAGAAGTGGTGAATGGATGAATAACCATTCTTTTTGAATACGGGGATTATCTTTGTTCCATCAGTAGCGAGCCACTCAAGGGATTCGAACCCTCGACCTGTTCATTACGAGTGAACCGCTCTACCAACTGAGCTAAAGTGGCTTTTTACGATGCAAAAATAAACTATTAATCGTTACGGCGGTATCCCATTTCAGAAATGTACCTGCCGGCGGTCATTTCCTCTCCAGCTGCTCCCAGTGCAGATTGGATCCGATATTCGGATTGTAATTGGGGTCATCCGAGATGATATACTCGCCCAGGGGATTACTCCAGGCATTGTCATAACCTGTGGGCAGCTCCACCTGATGACCCACATTGGGATCATAATACCTGTCCACTCCGCGGATATAATCGCTGAAATTCTCCGAGATCTTATCGTGGATGGCCTCACGCTCATAATATTGCCGCATGTTATCTTCCCTGATCTGGTCGCTGGTCTGCGCCAGCATGCGGCTTAGTTCACCGATACTGTGTATCTGCTGAATCTGTCGCTGAATAAGGTAGTTGACAAGCTGTGTGTACTTGTTGTACCAGTTGGGATTGACACGAAATGAATAGATGATGGTCTGGAAGATTTTAGCCGCCTCGTCCAGCTTTCCTTTTTCGGCCTTGAAAGAGAAAATATAGTCCACCGTCCAGTTGGTGTTGTATACGACGCCGCTCCATGACTGTATGGGATAGGTGTATGATTCCACCGCGGCGTAGATCTCCTCTTCCATGGGTTTCCCGTTCATGGTGTATTCCACCCTGACCTTGCCGGCGTTGGCATCGGCTCTCAGGCCGGCCTGTGGTTGTTGTGTTTTTTTGATGATCTGGGCCAGTTCAGGCACCTCCTGCTCGCTGATGACCCTGAGATTGCCTGCATCACTCCTGAAGCGTGGCAGCACCACCCGGTGCAGGGCTTGCATGGCATTCATCTGGGGACGAACCTCACAGCCGAAATACCTCGATCCGACCGGTTTGATGTAAAGCATCTGTTGGTTGGTGGTATACCAGAAAGCCTGGTTCGGGAACAGCTCGAATTGCTCCGATCCTCTGGGATTGGTGAGCTTCATGGCGGCCGTAGCCGGCATGGCGGGATTATCCAGAAACCAGATAATGCCCCCGTCAAAGACCCAGTCTACCGGCATGAGGAAGCTGAAGGCCTCGCCGCCGGTGCCCTGCCGGTCGATGCAGCTGTACTGCTTAAATTTGATGACGTTACCCTTCTGTTGTGGCGGTTTACCTTTTGCTCTGTCTTTCTTCTCCTCACCGGGTCCCTGGCCGGAGTTGCCGCTGCACATGCTGGTCAGACCCGCAATGGCCACCAGCAAAACGTAGATGATGACCTTTTTCATATTTTTTCCTCCTATTAAATGGGACAATATTTCTCTTTATCCTCAACCCCAAAAAGGGATTTATCCGAACTGCCGTTTTTATTTAACCGCAGAGGATTGAAAATTAATTCTTTATACCTCTGTGTACTCCGTTTATCCTCCGGCGCCTCCGTGGTTAAAATGGTTTTGATATTTCTCTGCCAGGGTATGAGGTGAATCTTTTTATATCAAGATATCTTCTAAATGCACTCTTTTATAGTGCCCATTATTTTATAAGTAGCATTTTTTTCATGATGACCCGGTCATCCCACTGGAGTCTCATAAAATACAAACCGGGGTCATAACCGCTCAGATCCAAGCCGGAAAGATGATTGTTATTATCTGACGGCAGGATCCGGTCGATCTCCAAACCTGATGAATTATAGAGCGTGATGACTGCCGGCCGGTGCGTGCCGGCGACCATGCCAAGCTGCACCCGGCCCGTGGTCGGATTGGGATACACGTACACGTCATCACCGGCCGGTTCATTGGCTTCGATGCCTGTAAAGGAACAGAAGACAGGGAAAATGGCCTCCATCACGTTGATGCGCCAGGATTCGTCAGCCGAAAAGGGATGCCACGAGTTATCGCTCCACATCTCCCAGGCTGTTCCCGGTGTCACATCGCCATCCTTATTGTTGTAAAGGGCCAGGGTGTCACCGGTTTGTGTCGGCAGTATGACACCGGCGTAAAATGATCCGCTTACACTCACCGCTTGACTGAAAATAACCAGGGTCAGATAACCGTGATTCACATCCGACACCATCATCGACAGCTTGAGGGTTTGACTTGCAATCATGGTACCGGGAGAACCATTCGCTCCCGTTGTATCCCATAATGCAAACGTGATATCGCGATCAGATCCCGAGGTGTTTTTAGCTATTGCAAAACCATATACGACACTTGTGACGTACTTTGCTGTCCTGGCGATTTTGAAATAATCAGCTTTGGCAAGATCCCCGAAAGAATTGTTGCCGGAGATGTAACCACTGTTGGGACTTGACAGAAAATAATAGGTTACTGTACCCGGTAACGGATAATGCAACGTGTCACAAATGGTATCGGTAATCTGAGAAGGTGATCGCTGCCCGGTTCCCTGGCCGGACATCGCCCCGGCAGATATGGAACTATTAACGGAAGCATGGAAACGGCAGGCATCACCTTTCAGCGTGACAGGGGTAACTCCGTTCTGAGGTGATACCACTGAGGCCGTAAGAAAAAAAGAAACAAGGGTCAATAGCTTTTTCATCGTGTTATGAATTTAATTTAACAGCCGAATGAAAAGCTAAATTAACCTATTCCATTCGTTATTTCAAGTAAAATAACGAAAATAATGACCTCACGGAAAAAATCAGGTCACCGGTTCCCGGAATCCCTGTGATGGTTTCAATATCGCGGCACCCCTTTATAAACGCGTGACACACTCAACGGAAAAATCTTCCCGGTATATGTCAGCTGCCCTGCCGTGTTGCCTGAGATCGTAGCGTCGGCCTGTCCGTCATCGGTCACGTACATGTTGATATAATAGGTCCCCACGGGCGAAAAAACGGTGATGTTGAGGTTATAGGCGTTAAACAGTTTCTTCTCCGTTTTGGTGAATTTATACTGTGTAACGTTCCCGTCAATGGTAATGGTGCCTGTGCCGCCGAAACCGGTGCCCGACCAGCTGCCTATCTGCAGGGTGGCCTTCGTGGTATCGATCATGATGAAGTTAAACATCGAGTTGACAGGGATAAGATTACCCATCACACCATGGATGTAATCGGCTTCCAGCACAAACTGGTGGTTGTCGATCATGGTCTTGGTGATCTTGGCCATGTATTCCCTCTCCTTTTGCCGGTCAGCTTTACGGGTTTGCTTGCGGTTTGCCGGCTCCTGGGTCTGGGAAAAAGCCAATGAAGATGCAAAGATCAACAGCAAGGAAATAATAACGCTCATTTTTTTCATAGTCACATCAATTTAAATATAACACTTTAACAACAACCATTAAGGTAAGATGTTCAGAACATTACGCGGTTGACGGAACGTTGGTGCAAAAGCCTGAAAATAGTCATATACCATGCCAAATCACCCTCTCGTCAATATTTGTTTCTGTCATAAAAAGAGTTAATTTTGCATCCGGCAGCGTTTGTATTTGTACCGGCCGCCGGGATGTAGCGCAGTCCGGTTAGCGCACCACGTTCGGGACGTGGGGGTCGTGAGTTCGAATCTCACCATCCCGACAAACAAAAAAGCCTTGTATGAAATACAGGGCTTTTTTTATGAAGCAAATGAAAGCTTGCTTTCAAATTTGCGGAATAAAAAAAGCCCGTGATGAGCGAAGCGAATCAAGGTATTTTTGCTTTTAACTCACCATAAGAGATCACCGCAGGCAATCTCACCATCGCGACTTTTTCAGTCGGCAGTTAACAACCTGTCCCACGGAGTGGAGCGAACGCGGGATCGGCAGTCAGAAGAGGGTGTGTTTATGGGATTGGCAAAACGCTGAAAAAATTTTCAGTGAAATGTTATAATATGAACGCACGTTCATTATTTTTGTGGCACCTTATCATATCCATGCCCAGGACAAAAAAATACAGAAGGATACAGCAGGCTCCCGATTTCAGCGGATTCAGACCTTTTGGCACGCAAAAAACCAGTACCGGAAAAGTCATGCTGCATTATGAAGAGTACGAAGCCATCAAGCTGTGCGATTATGAAAAACTCAACCAGACTGAGGCATCCGAAATGATGAGTGTTTCGCGGCCTACTTTTACCAGGGTCTACCAAAGCACCAGGAAAAAAATTGCAAAAGCCATTGTGGAAGGGAGTACCATATTAATTGAAGGTGGCCGGGTGATTTTTAATATCGACTGATTAAGGAAGATAAGGATAAATAAAATAAAACTTAAACGATGACCGCACTAACCAATATGCTGTCAGGTCAGAAAGGTACCATTGCCGTGATATACGGGGGCTCCGGGCTGATTCAAAAACTCGACACCCTGGGGCTTCACCCGGGGACAGAAATTACCAAGGTAAGCGCACAATGGATCAAAGGACCGATCATCGTCCGGCGTGGACATACTGAAATTGCCATTGGTTTCGGTATGGCCAAAAAAATCATGGTGGAGATAACATAACCCTTAACAGCAAGATGAAGATCTTACTCGTCGGTAACCCTAACGTCGGAAAGAGTGTTGTGTTTAACCGGTTGACGGGTATAGATGTCATCTCCTCCAACTACCCGGGCACCACCATTGATTTCACCAAAGGCTATCTTAACATAGGATCCGACAAAGCCGAACTGATCGATGTGCCGGGGACTTACACCCTGGAGCCCACAAATAAAGCCGAAGAGATCGCCGTTCACATGCTCGGTGACGGCGATGTCATCATCAATGTCGTCGATGCGACCAATCTGGAACGCAATCTCTTCCTGACCCTCCAACTGATCAGCCGGCAAAAACCGATGATCATTGCCCTGAACCTGATCGATGAGGCGAAACATACGGGCATATCCATCCATATAGAAAAACTTCAGGAGATACTGGATATTCCCTGTATACCGACCTGTGCTTTGACGGGCCAGGGTATTAAAGAACTGGTGGAAGCAGTAAAAGAAGCCCGCATTTCTTCATTTAAATTCAACAATGATCAAAGATGGAATGAGATAGGGGTCATCATCAGCAAAGTACAAACCATCATCCATAAGCATCATACCTTCACCGAGAGACTCAGTGATTTTTCGGTTAAACCGCTGACGGGGATACCCCTGTTGATCATCGTTCTGCTGCTGACATTTGCTTTGATACGTCTTATTGGTGAAAGCCTGATCAATTATGCCCTGGATCCCTTTTTCGAGCGTGTCTGGGCGCCGCTCATGCTGAAGTTCTCCGTTGTACTGGGACAAAAAGGGATACTACATGATTTACTCATCGGAAAGCTCATTAACGGCGGGATCGATTTCGGGCAGTCTTTCGGGCTGCTGACCACCGGTCTCTATGTCCCGTTAGGAGCCGTATTGCCATATGTCATCGCTTTTTACATCGTCCTGGGTTTTCTGGAGGATTCCGGTTATCTGCCCCGGGCCGCCGTGATGGTGGACACAGTCATGCACAGGTTGGGGCTCCATGGCCTGGCCGTCATACCTGTGCTGCTGGGTCTCGGGTGCAACGTCCCCGGGGTCCTGGGGACACGGATCCTGGAGACCAGGAAAGAGAAATTTATCGCTGCCACATTGATTTCCATCGCCGTCCCCTGCATGGCTTTACAGGCAATGATCATCGGACTGGTCGGACAGTACGGGATAAAAGGACTGGGCATCGTATCCCTTACATTATTTATCGTATTCATACTGGCAGGAATTATCCTCAGGAAAATGGTGAGAGGGAGCTCACCCGAGATTTTTGTGGAAATTCCACCCTACCGGATGCCTTATATCAAAGGGCTGATAAAAAAAGTCTGGATACGGCTGAAATGGTTCATTAAAGAAGCGATACCCTTTGTTTTGCTCGGAGTCCTGATCGCCAATCTCCTTTACACTTTCGGCATCATACAGTTCATCGGAAGGGTGACGGCTCCGGTCTTCACCAAGGTGCTGGGTCTGCCTCAGGAAGCCGCCGGCGCCCTGCTCATGGGATTCTTGCGTAAAGACGTGGCGGTGGGTATGCTCATTCCCTTGCATATGACCTTAAAGCAACTTATCGTCGCCTCCGTGGTCCTGTCAATGTATTTTCCCTGCGTGGCCACCTTTGCGACACTGTTCAGGGAACTCGGCACGGTCGACATGCTCAAATCCACGGGGATCATGATCCTGGCGACGCTCATCACCGGAGGCGTCCTGAATCTCATCCTATCGGTGGTGCCGCTGTGAAAGGAATAGCGGTTGCAAGTTACAAGTTGCAGGTCGGAGCGGAGCGGATATCCCGCCAAAGGCGGGATTGCAGGTTACAGGCTTAATCAAAACTTATTTTCTTATCAAATATTTAATCATCACTGAAAGAATAGCTTCTTTTAAACACGGAGGTAAAGGAGGGGATCGGAGGAGCACAGAGGATCATACGATTAATTTTTAACACTCTGCTCCCGATAGCTATCCGGACTATAAGAAAAATGTCAAACGGTGGATTTAGCTCCGGGGTTTCTCAAATGCTTATATTTGCATAAGCAACACTAAATTTATATCACAATGAGAAATAAACTGCTACCCCTCTTTTTTATCGCCTTTCTTCTTTTCAGCTTTCACGCGGTTTTTTCGCAATGCACGCCGCAGGATTCCATCAGTTGCCCCGATCCCGAGCACAACGGCGAGGTCTGCCCCGACAGCCTGCCGGGCGGCATGGTGGGGCATAATTATTCCACCGTCGCCACAATCCTGCCACCACCGGAAGTGCTGGCTGACACGGTCCATAATATTTACATCCCGCTTCATCATATCAAGCTGATGGATGTGGGTAACCTGCCTCCCGGCATCACCTATCAGTCCAATACGACTGACAGTATTTTCATGGTAGGAACTTATTATTGTATTCTCCTTTCCGGCATTCCCACAACAACAGGGACTTATTATTTAAAAATTGTTGTGGATATTTATGTATCCATAGGGGAAACTCCTGTCATGCTTGCCGAAGTTACCGACTCCACATCGCTTGCAATCACAGTGGTGCCGGATAACAGCGGCATCGCCAATCCTGAAGGCAATGTTTTCCGGCTTATCCCCAACAGTCCCAATCCCTTTAACAGCCTGACCCACATCGGATATTACAGTCCGGCTCCGGAAAAAGTGACACTCATGGTCTTCAATCCGGTTGGTCAATGTCTTTATTCTGAGGAAATCACAGGCAACAAGGGGGAAAACTACTTTTCTTTTGACGGGCATCAATTAAAGGAGGGGCTGTATTACTATACCGTCTCCAACGGTTTGAAAAAATTCACCAGGACGATGGTCAAAACGCGGTAAGACCACAATGTACAACCGACTGTTTTCCCTCCTTATCATTCTGCTGCTGGTCATAGGTCATGTCCAAGCCCAGAAAAGTGTCCTCACGGGCAAGGTGACCGATGCCGTCACCGGTGAGACCCTGGTGGGTGTCAACGTGGTCATCGATAGTGTCACGGGTGTGGCCACAGGTCCCGATGGCATTTACCGGATCGAGCTTTCTCCCGGCCGTTATGATATTCTCTTTAAATACATCGGTTACGAATCGTTGCGGCGTGAGGTGATGCTGCCACCAGGTCAAAGCACGGTGATCAATATCCGGTTGGAGCCGCAGGCCCTGGAGCTGAATACGGCCGTCGTATCGGCGGCCAGGTTCGAGCAGAAGCTGTCGGATGTGACCGTTTCGATGGATATCATCAAACCCAAATACATCGAGAGTATCAACACGACGACGTTGGAGACGGTGGTTAACCAGATGCCCGGCGTGGAGGTGATGGACGGCCAGACCAGTATCCGCGGCGGCAGCGGTTACAGTTACGGCACCGGCAGCCGCGTCCTCTTCCTCGTCGACGACCTGCCCATCATCAGCCCTGATGCAGGCGACGTGAAATGGAACTTCCTGCCCATCGAGACCGTCGCGCAGGTGGAGATATTAAAGGGCGCCTCTTCGGCTTTATACGGCTCTTCCGCCCTCGACGGCGTCATCAACATACGGACGGCACAACCGGGCGTCAACCCCAAAACGACCGTCAATCTGTCGGGGGGCATGTACCTCAAACCCCGGCGGCGTGAGCTGGCGTGGTGGTGGGAATCTGATCCGCTGGTCCTCAATGCTTCTATAGCCCATCTGCGCAAAATCAACAACATCGACCTGGTCCTGGGTGGTAATGCATTCAGCGATGCCGGCTACCGCCAGGATGAATATTTCAAGAGGGTGCGTTTCAACGGCAACTTCAGGATACACAATAAAAAAGTGGAGGGCCTGTCGTATGGTTTTAACACCAACGTCATGCTCCAGCATAACTCCGATTTTTTCCTGTGGATCGATGCCGACTCGGGCGCGTTCCGCCAGCCGTCGTACTTGGTCACGCCCACCAAAGGGCTCAGAATGAACGTTGATCCCTATATCGTGTATTACAATCCCCATGGCGACCGTCACAGCCTGAGGAGCCGATATTACAGGGTCACCAACATCCAGCCGGGACACAGCGATAAGAACAGCATAGCCGATCAGTTTTACGGTGAATACCAATACCATACGGTCTTTAAAAACCGGCTCAACTGGACAATGGGCGTCACGGGCACCTATGCCTCCATCGTGTCGCAGCTCTATGGCGATCATTACAGCACGAGCGTGGCCGCTTATTCACAATTCGACTGGAAGTATTCCAAACGGTGGTCTTTCTCACTGGGTGTGCGATGGGAGGGTTACAAGCTGGGTCCCACCACGGCGCAGTCCAATCCTGTCGTGAGGTCGGGTCTCAACTTCCAGGCGGCGAAGTACACGTTCCTGCGGGCTTCCTTCGGCCAGGGGTACCGTTTCCCGTCCATCGCCGAGAAGTATGCCTCCACCAGCCTGGGCATCATTAACATCTTCCCCAACCCTGACCTGGAACCTGAAACAGGATGGAGCCTCGAGACCGGCATCAAACAGGGCCTGAAGATAGGACAATGGGACGGCTACATCGATGTGGCGGGATTCTGGACCGAATACGGAAACATGGTCGAGTTCACCTTTGGCATCTACAAACCCGATACGGTACCCGTCCCGACCATCAAAGATGTCGGATTCAAATCACTCAACGTCGGCCATGCCCGTATCACAGGCGTCGATATTTTACTCACAGGCAAAGGTAAAATTGCCGGTCTCAACACGACCTTCTTTGCAGGCTACACCTATACCAATCCGGTCAACCTGAATCCCGGTCAGGAAAAAAACACAGTTCTGAAGTACCGTTTTTACCACTCGGCCAAAGGCGACATCCAGGCCGACATCGGAAAATTTTCGGTGGGAATGAGTTTCATTTATAACAGCAATATCATCAATATCGACACCGTCTTCGAGGCCGAAATTCTGGGCCAGGAACTGCTGCCGGGACTGAAAGAATACCGGCAGAAGCACGACAAGGGCATCATTGCGTTCGATTTCCGTTTCGCGTTCCAGGTTACACGGGATTCCCGGCTGACTTTTTACATTAAAAATGCTTTCAACGAAGAATACATGGGTCGGCCGGGCGACATCCAGCCTCCCAGGAACATCGCCCTGCAGTATCTTCTTACTTTCTGACGGAAATCCTGTGTGTTGTTTTATTTTATCAGGATGAGCTTTTTCTCGGAACGGCTGTCGCCGGTGCTCATTGTTATAATATATATCCCTTTCCCGGCCGGCCGGCCGACTGTATTCAAACCGTCCCATACCACGGTATGCATGCCGGCCGCAAAATCTTCACTGACGACGGTGGCGGTCTTTTTACCCAGCAGGTCACAGACTTCGATCAGCACATGCCGGTCGCTTTCAAGGATGAATGATATGCTGGTCTCCCCCGCCGACGGATTGGGATAGATACCCTTCAATCCGTCTTTCTGAGCCACGCCCTCATCCTTCATCCCGATCCCCTCGACGTTGATCTCAAAGTCATCGACGTAAATACCGTCAGCCTGTGAATAAATATCTGTGTATAGTCTGAACCTCAGAAATACATAAGGATGGCCGAGATAACCGTCCAAAGAATAGGATTTATTGATCCATGATGTCTGTGTTCCGGTGTACTGATCGAGCACGATCCAGTCGGCTCCATTGATGCTGGCCTCGACATACACATAGTCATAGCCCTGTTCAAGAGCATAGCGTGTCCAGAAGCTGAAGGAGGCGCCGGTGTAATAGGAGAGATCTAGGCTGCGCAGTGTGGAGGCGATGTTGATGTTGTTATTGTATACCCCACCTGGGCTGTCGGTCATGGAATGCGTCGGTGAATGTGAAGCCGATGTTGTCAAAGCCCAGGGATCCTCCATGTTCCAGAAGACAGCCCCTGTCTCAAAGTCATCCGTAAAAGGAAAGACAATCGGTGGCAGAGGGATGACGGTGATGACATTGGAGGGGATGGATTCTTCTCCACCCTCATATACGGCGGTCACATAATAAGTATATGATTGTCCGTTTGTCACAGCCGAATCGGTATAGGCACCTCCGGTGACATTGGCAAGGGCATCAGGCTCATTGTCGCGGTAAACGTTATATGACAGGGCATTGGGGATGGTATCCCACGCCAGCATCACGGAGCCGTCGCCGGCATACCCCACCAGGTTGGAAGGCGGCGCCAGCATATCGGCCATGGTCATGACACTGGCCATGATGGCCTGGGTGAAGATATTCACCTGTTCGATGTTGTTCACACTAGTCCCGATGGTATCACCCGAAGTGTGGATGTACGGGCTGTAATACTGGCTGTCTTCGAAGGGGAAGATGCCCATGTATCCGTGGTTGTTGAAGGAGGTGTGATCACTGTCGCCACCCACCAGATTACCTGGTTCCACAAGGAAATCTGGGAGGTAGATGGAAGTGACCATACCGTAAAAATCGACGAGATCCTGAGCCGAGGCCGGTGCGATGACATCGGTATGTATCGTGTCGCCTTCTCTCAGGTAACCCGACATGTCGATGTTAAAATACCCCAGAATGTTCATCCCCAGCTCAGCGGCGTAGCTGGCATAAGCCTCGCTGCCATAGAGACCGTATTCCTCTCCCGACCAGGTGCAGAAGAGGATGGTGCGGTCGAACTGATACTGGCTCAGTATGCGGGCTATCTCAAGGATGCCGGCCGTGCCCGTGCCGTTGTCATCGGCGCCGGGGGCATTGCCTGAATAGGAATAGGTGTCATAATGAGCACCCAGGATAACATATTCATCAGGATACAGTGTGCCTTCCAGGGTGGCGACGACGTTGTCGCTGGCAGGACCGCCGGGCATGGTGAAGTCCATCAGCTCGGTCTGCAGACCGTAACTCTCAAAGCGCTCTTTGATCCAGTTCTGGGCTTCGACACCCTGGGTGGTGTGGCAGTTTCTCGTGCCGTAATCCTGGAGATGCTGGATCAGGCTCAGCAGGGTGTCGGCATTGACATGGGTGATCAGCTCGGTGATCAGTGAATCGGCCCTGACCGTGTGGTGGATTCCACAGGCCATGGGTTTTGCCAGCCGCGCCGGCCGGTTGTAAAGCCTGACCAACCCGTCTTCAACGGAAGGAAAGACCAAACCCGCCTGCCTGTCGCTGACCCTGAAGATAAGATGATCACCGTCACGGTATAAAATAGTGGCAAAGCGTGAGATAGCCTTAACATAACGGTCCGCTTCTCCCCGCCTGACCCAGGTCAGGTAATAGTCCATACCCGGTATCCAGGCTTCCCGCTCCAGCACCACCACGTCAAAATGAACGGGACGTTCAAGAGTTGCGATGACAAAGCGGTCGTTATAATAATTGACGGTTAATCCGGGTGTGCTGAAATAACGGCGTGTGGCATCAGGGCCCGGACTGTTGATCAGAACCAGCGTGCCGGCCTGGCTGTTAAAATATATCAATGATATGAACAGCAGAAGTGTAAATTTTTTCATGCTTTGGGAACCCTTTATAATTTTTTTGATTGATATCAGGTGATGGCAAAGATATGCATATCTCGATTATCAGGGGAATAAATTTTCCGATTTCCATTTCCGGGGCCTTCGTTTTTGCAGATATCGTACCTTTATGACCACAACATCCATCGCATATGACAAGGCATCGGTATGTTATCGGCGATATCCATGGATGCCTGAAGACCTTGCGCTACATGGTCGAAGAGATCATCCGGCTCGAAACGGGCGATACGCTGTATCTGCTTGGCGACTATGTGGACCGCGGACCCGATTCAAAGGGTGTCATAGATTTCATCATCTCCCTGAGGGAAAAAGGATACCGGGTTCTCACGCTGATGGGTAACCATGAGGACATGCTGCTTAACGCCATGGAGGGTGGCGCACAGTTTAACCAGTGGATGAGAAATGGCGGCTCTTTCACACTCAAAAGCTTCGGGCTGGAAAAGATGATTGAAACGGGATACATGTCGGGATTCGGATTACCCGACCCATACCTGGGCTTTTTACATGATTTGAAATTTTATGTTGAGATGGATGATGTCATTCTGGTCCACGCCGGCATTGACCTGTCGTTACCCGATCCTTTCAGTGAAACATATATCCTGCTGTGGACCCGTCAAACGGTTATTGAAAAAAAAGTGCTCGGAAACAGGAAAGTCATCCACGGTCACACGCCGGTGCCACTGACCGTTATCAGGGAGATGGTCGATGATCCTGAAGCCAATGATATCAACATCGACGGAGGCTGTGTGTACACGATGTACCGCAGCCTGGGTTATCTGGCGGCTCTGGACCTCGATAAACGGGAGCTGATGTGGGTGAAAAACCTGGAAGGCAGTTGGTAACAAAAGCAGATATAAATAGCAGATATAAATAATGATGAGACATAAAACTATGAAGCTTAAAATTTTGCTCGTGATGTTATTGCCATGGTTGTCATTACTTCATGGCCGGGCACAGGAGGAGACCGGCCTCTATGTCCCCGAAACCGATTCCCTTGTCCTTCAGAAGCTTGCTCAATGGCAGGATCTTAAATCAGCAGACTTACCTGCTCAAGTCTGGCTGCAAGGTTATCACCGGGCTGTCGCCGGAGAGGTCTTGTTCTATCATGCGCCGCAGCCCGATGCCGACAGCTCGTTGCTGGTGCGTTCCGGAGACAGCAGCCGCTACATCGAATGGCTGACACAGCCTGTGCCGGAGGATTTCAGCAGCGATACGGCCCGTTTCCTGATGCTGGCAGGCATCGACGTCAATGCCGGCGATCCTCACACCTGGAAATTTATGGTCGACGGTATACCGCATTTTACCATCGCGACACCTCTGGATACCCTTAAGAAAGATCTGACCTGGGCTGGCCTCGACGGTATGGTCCTGGCATTCCATGCCAGTTTCGTGGATAAATATGGTGATTTCATGGGTTACCTGATACTGAGTGTCCCCCGTCGTCTGATTGGCAAGGGGAAAGTGATGGATTTGAAGGTCATGGGTGAGAGCGCCGGAAGCCGGACATGGTTCATGGTCTTCAAATACCCTGTTGCGACATCGGTGAGGGTTGTGCCGGAAAATGCCGTGATAAAAGGCATGAAAGGAAATTACCAGATGGTGAGGGTAGAGGTGGTGTACTATGATAAACCTCTCGATGCCGTTATCCGCTTCGGCCCCTTCGTCGACACCCTCAGCCTGATATTCGGATTCAATGCGGGTTATTTTAAAATACCCGCCATCACCAAAGAGGAACAGGTGCATCTGACCGTGGAAACAGCGGCCGGCATATTGGCTGATGAGATATTCGCCGTTAAACCGGTCAAACCTATGACCATCTATCTGTTGCATCATTCGCACAACGATATCGGTTATACCAACCTCCAGAGTGATGTTGAACGCATGCAATGGGATAACCTGACCGGTGCCGCCCGTCTGGGCGATGAAAGCCGGAATTTCCCCGCCGGGGCCGTTTTCAGGTGGAACACCGAGGTGATGTGGGCTCTGGACTCCTACCTGGCTCATGCCGACTCCGCCCACAGACACATCATCATGAATGCCATTAAAAAAGGATGGATCGAGCCCGATGCTTTTTTTGCCAACGAGCTTTCGGCCCTGTGCAACCAACGCGAACTCATTCATCTCACCGAAGCATACCGCCGTCTTACCGGGGCTTACGGTGTGGAACCCCAGGCCGCTATGATCAGCGACATCCCGGGCTGGACCTGGGGATTGGTGCCTATCCTTGCTAAAAGCAACGTGAAATACCTTTCGATAGGTAACAACTCGGGTGACCGTGTGGGTACCATGAATAAAACATGGGGCGACAAGCCTTTCTACTGGGTGTCGCCGTCAGGTCATGAGAAAGTGCTCTGCTGGATCCATGGCAAAGGCTACTCCTTTTTTCACACCGGTCTGGGTTACGGAAGCCTCGATAAAAAACTCCGTGAGGATCTGGTCTTCAGCTATATGAATGAGCTGGCCGCTAATAATTATCCTTACGATATGGTGACGCTGCGATACAATATCGGCTCCGATAACGGACCTGTGGATGAAGCCCTGGCCACGACGGTCAGGGAATGGAACGAGAAATACGTCAGCCCGAAGGTTGTCATTTCCACGGTGGGTGAGTCGTTCAGGCTGTTTGAAGAGAAATATGGCTCACAATTACCCACTTACAGCGGTGATCTGACCGCTTACTGGGAGGATGGCGCCGCCTCTTCGGCCCGTGAAACGGCCATGAACAGGCACAATGCCGACCGCATGGCGATGGCCGAGACCCTGTGGGCGATGCTCGACCCCGGATATTATCCTGATGCGCTGGCAGATGCCGTCTGGCAAAACATTCTCTTGTTTGACGAGCACACCTGGGGGTCATGGAATTCCATCAGCGAGCCTGACTCACCCTTTACGCTGCAACAGTGGAAGACAAAACAGTCGTATGTTCAAAAAGGCGATTCCCTCTCCGGTGAGTTGCTGACGGCGGTCCTCCGTGAAGGTCTGTCACAAAGTCCTGTGATTGCCGCCGTGGAGGTGTTTAATACACTCACCTGGCCGCGTACGGAGCTGGTGGCCTTGCCGCCAGGCTTCACCCTCGCCGGTTTCTTAATCAGCGACGCCGACGGCAACCTTATGCCGTCGCAGGTACTCACCGGCGGCGAGCTGGCCTTCATGGCGCAGAATGTGCCGCCCCTGGGATCCAAAATATTCTATCTGCAACCCGGTGAACCTGATGCTGCCTTTCCTGACAGAGAACCATACACCCTGTCGTCGGATGACATCACACTGACCCTCGACACCGCCACCGGCGCCATAGCAAGCTTACGGGACAGGGATATCCCCTTTGATCTGGTTGACTGCTCCACCCTGCCCGGGCTCAATGGTTACTATTATGTCAACGGACGAAATCCCGTCAATGTGGCAGGGAACAGCCATGCCCACATCACGGTGAAAGAAAACGGTCCCCTTGTGCAATCCCTGACGGTTGAATCACAGGCTCCCGGAGCCCGCAGCCTCCGCAGTGAGATACGCCTGACCAGGGGAACAGGTAAGATAGACATCATCACGACCATCGACAAGATCAAAACCCTTCACCCCGAAGGTGTCCACATCGCCTTTCCCTTTCATGTCCCCGGCGGCATCCTGCGCTACGATCTGGCATATGCCGTATGTCGCGCAGAAAAGGACCAGCTGCCCGGGTCAAACCGCAACTACCTCACCTTCGATAACTACGTGGATGTCTCAAACGACGATTACGGAGTGAGCTGGACCTCTCCCGACGCACCGCTGATAGAACCCGGCGCCATCACCAACGATGCCACGGTATACGGATGGATTGAACACCTGAAGCCCAACCAGACATTCTATTCCTACATCATGAACAACTACTGGGGTACCAACTATTGTGCTTCGCAGGAAGGCCCTGTCACCTTCAGCTATTCTCTCGCCCCTCACGGTAAATTTAATCCCGCCGAAGCCGAAAAATTCGGTCTCGAACAACGCCAGCCTCTCATCGTCCGCCCCGTCGGTGTGCTGACACAAGCTGCTGCACCGCTCTTCCACATCACCACGGCCGGTATTATCACCACTGAAATTAAACCGGTGGGCGATGGAAAAGATATCCTGGTCACCTTGTATAATGTGTCGGGCAAGACTGCCCCGTTGATCTGGACTTGCGGAGCCAGGGAAATCCATATAAGCAATTTTGATGGCGATACGCTCGGACCGGCAGGGGTAATTACAATGGATCCCTGGGATATCATAACACTCAGGCTGATCTACTGATGTGATAACGTCTGGGGAAAGGAAGGGGGGCATCTCATCCCCAAAGGTTAACGGGGTAAAGGCCTTTGCCGACGAGCTCACGGATGCGCTGCATCACCACCGCTTTGTCATCTTTGTATGTCATGCCGAACCATCGTTCATAGCTGTCCAGCACCTTCACCCTGATCTTGCCCTCATTGAGCAGTTCGGCGATGACCGAAGGAATAAGAAACTCCGAAGAGGTATCATCTGCCTTTTCACGGATGAACTTTTTGAAATGATCGTCGAGGTATCCGAAAAGCGACGGTGTGAAACCCCACATGTTCATCGAGACGATGGTTTCGGGATGCAACGGCACATGGTTGCCACGTTCATTTTTACATCTGATGCCTTTCTCATCCTGCCACACATGCGTCCGTTCAACAATATTTTTCAGATAGCCATCCCTGGTCACCTCACAGACACCCCGTGACACATGGCCGTTTTCCGAGAGGGTATTCTTGACATGATAACCTACCAGGCAGTATGTGTCGGTTTCTTGCGGATCCAGCTCCGATAAAAAGATGGCCGCGTTCATGAATGATCCGGAGCCGTAAAAATCATCGGCATTAATCACCGTAAAAGGGGTGTCGACCTTCCTGGCGGCTTTCAGGATGGCATGGGCCGTACCCCATGGTTTGACACGCCCTTCAGGTATCGTTGTCCCTTCCGGCACATCGGTCAGCTCCTGAAAGATGTAATCAACATGAACATGCCGTCCCAACCTGCTGACAAAAACATCTTTAAAGTCCTTTTCAATATCCTTCCTGATAACAAAAACAACCCTATCAAAGCCTGCTTTTATAGCATCGTACACCGAATAATCAATGATGGTCTCACCCATGGGTCCTATCTTGTCCATTTGCTTCAGGGTCCCGTAACGGCTTCCTATGCCCGCTGCCATGATTAATAATGTCGGATTCATATCGGATAACAGTTTACAAATGTTATTCGGATATCTTTATTCAAAAACAGATTTTTTATATAAACATAATTCTCTACCCCTTTGTTCAACAGTATGAGGCAAAATGGCCGTCAAAAAGGCACGGGAACCCGAACCCTGCCTATACATCTACTTTTGCAACTGTCAATGGAAACCGGACAGTTTATATATTCTGATGCCGCAACCATCGATGATATCATTTAATCTCCCATGATCCAAGGTTACTCTCCTGTTCTCATACATCACCTCACCATCTCCCGTTAAGGTCGAGTCGCGGGTGTCGACGGTGAAATTCCGCGGCTGACCGGACGTATTGACCGCCAGAATGATCGCCGTGCTGTCTTTCACCCATCCCTTCACCCTGATCTCTTTTATGGAGCATCCATATTGTGGCTGGTCATCATACTGCAACAAGAACGGCGCCAGCTCAGCCGTTTCGAGTGCCATCCGGCTGGCCTCAGCCCACAGCATGAGCGATAAGGTAGAATGACATGGCTCCTTCGGTGGGATATTTTGGATGCCTGTTATACCATTCATGACGGCCAGCCATGTCGCTGCACACGTTTCCCCGGGTGTCACCGCATTCTCACATAATCCGGTATCATTGGATACCTGTGGTACAATCCATACAGGTTTATACGGATAAAATTCGTTATGCAACGCCCGGACCGCAAGTTCGGTATCCGTTATCCCCGTATCTTTGATCACCTGTCTTTCAATCATGACCACATCGGCATTCCATCCGGAGGCTTTTGCCTGAAGGGTATCGGAGTATAACACGCTGACGGGATGACAGGGATCCGGTATCCTGATAACGTTGCAGAGGGTTTTCACTGAGTCGGGGGAGATGCTGCCATTTGCCGATTCACAGTTGAGATTCCACGCCAGCAAAGCGGGATGGTCACGCAAAGCCAGAATCTCGCGTTTCAGGATATTCTTCCACTTATTATATAATCTCATGTCAGCTTTTCGATTGTTGTCCCGACCGTTCACTATGCCCGTCACATTATAATTCACCTTTATCCCTGCTGCGGCGCAACGATCCATGTAAGCCTGACGTTCCTTAAAATGACTCATTTTCATATACGGATAAAATGTCACCGTATTAAAGATAGCCTCATGATCCTCCACCGGAAAGATGTGATCAACCGGCGTACTGCAATAAAATCCGAAAGGAAAGAAAGGCCGGCCGTCAACGATCAGACCGCCGCTGTAACGGTCTATTTTCACCTCATTTGGTACGGGAGGTAATTTGGTAACCATCACATAAACCGAATGCATCCACACGTCGTTCACATAAAACGAGCAGATGACGGTGTCGCTGCCCCGGTCGAAAGGCTCAAGAGGAAAAGGGACCAGACAACGGGCGTGTCCTGCGGGAATTGGATAGCCTTTGGTCAGGAAACGGTAACGAAAGGCCAGGTCGATCTTTATTTTTTTGTCCAGGAGATCCTGCGGCACGATGACCAGAACCTCTCCCATGGCTTCGTCGGTGTAATAATCATAGCGTGTAACGGCTTTAATATCGCTGATACCGGCCATGGCACGTCCTGCCAGGAAAAACACAAGGATCCCCGGGAGAACGTTATTGAAAATTGTCTTCATGACATTCATAACGAAAAAATCAAATATCAAATATCGTTAATCTTTAATCATAAATTAAAAACCATCCCGACCTCCTGTGTCGGGATGGTTTTTGCCCGTCTCCCCGGAAGGATTCGAACCTTCGACCCGATGATTAAGAGTCATCTGCTCTGCCAGCTGAGCTACGGAGAGGATTTCAGGGGTGCAAAGATAACTATTTTTTTCGATGCAATAATCCGTACCGTTCAATATAACATATTACTCTCAATCTCATTACCTTTGCGGATGAAAAGGAAACATCTCATCCGGCTTATGGCAGAAAAGGGAAAATTAAAGGGTGCCTTAAATGTCCGCAAAGGTGGGGAGCAGCCTCCTTCCATCCACCATGAAGCGGTGCAGCGTTACAAGAACCTGAAAAAAGAAACGTCCGGTGTGGAGGAGTATGTCAGCGGTATTCTCACACGCAACCGCACCTGGCTGGGCAAAGCCATCACGCTCATTGAGAGCACCTTGCCGCAGCATCACGGCCTGGCGCAGGAGGTCATCGAGCGCTGTGTCCCTTACGCGGGTCATTCCATCCGTTTGGGTATCACGGGAGTGCCGGGTGTAGGCAAGAGCACCTTCATCGAGGCGCTGGGGCGTTATCTTACAGGCCGGGAACACCGTGTGGCGGTGCTCGCCATCGACCCCAGCAGCCAACGCTCGAAAGGCAGCATCCTCGGTGACAAAACGCGTATGGAAGAGCTCTCCGTTGACCCCGATGCTTTCATACGTCCTTCGCCTGCCGCCGGCTCGCTGGGAGGTGTGGCGCGCAAGACGCGCGAGACCGTCATCCTGTGCGAAGCCGCCGGCTTCGACACCATCATCATCGAGACCGTGGGCGTGGGACAGTCCGAGACCGCCGTCCATTCCATGGTTGACTTTTTCCTGCTGCTGATGCTCGCCGGCGCCGGCGACGAACTCCAGGGCATCAAACGCGGCATCATGGAAATGGCCGACGCCATCATCATCAACAAAGCCGACGGGGATAACCTCGCCCATGCACAACGCGCCATGACGGAGTACAGCCATGCCCTCCATCTGTTTCCCCCCGCCGAATCGGGCTGGACACCTCGTGTGGCTACCTGCTCATCACTGTCAAAGACAGGCATCGCCGACATCTGGGAGACGGTCACCAGCTACATCGCCCTCACCAAAGACAACGGATATTTCGACAGACGCCGCCGTCAGCAGACACTCCAGGCCATGACCGACACCATCCACGAAAACCTGAAAAATAATTTTTATCTCAACCCGGTCATCAACAAATTAAAAAACGAGGTGGAGAAAGAGCTCCTCAGCTCGAAGATATCACCTTATGCAGCAGCGCAGAAACTGCTCGACTCTTATTACAGCAGCCTGGGAAGGTGATCCTTTTCCACATACCCGCTCATCGGCTTTGATCACGTGATCCTTCCGACCCGCCTTCTCCACCTTTATATTTTGAAATGCCTGTTTTCACCAATGAAGCTATGATGCTCATAGCCAGTATGCCCAATATAATATAGAGAGAATGGGACGTCGTGAAAAAGGGATGTTCCGGTTTAATAAAATGATCCGAAAAATATGAATAGACCAGCTTCAGTCCGATGAAGGTCAGCAAAGCTGCGAGGCCAATCTGGAGATAACGGAACTTGTCAAGGAGCCTCGTCAGCAGAAAGAACAAGGACCTTAAACCGATGATGGCGAAAATATTCGAAAAGAAAACAATAAAGGGATCCCTGGTCACCGAAAAGATCGCCGGCACCGAATCCACGGCAAAGAGCACATCCGAAAATTCGATGACCAGCAGCACGATCATCAGGGGTGTGATGAGCCATTTCCCTGCTTTGCGGATGAGGAAGTGATGCCGCACATTGCGCGGAAAAACGGCAAAGTGCCGCGAGGCAAAGCGCACAACCGGATGGTTGTGGGTGTCGATCTCCTCCTTACGGTTCCGTCGCACGAACATACGTATACCGGCATACACCAGAAAGATTCCGAAAGCGACAAGGAGCACCTCAAAACGTATGATCAGGGCGGCGCCGATAAAAATGAATAAAAACCGCATGACGATGGCGCCCAGGATACCCCAGAACAGGACCCTTTTGTAATATTTGCGTTGCACACCGAAAGCCAGGAAGATCATGATCATGACGAAAATGTTGTCGACCGACAGGGAATACTCGATCAGGTAACCGGTGAGATATTCCAGCGCCAGGTTGTTCCGGTAACATTTCAGGGTGTGCGACACGTCATTCAGGTCAACGCATTGGGGCTGACCATAGCGTTCAATATGGTGCTGGATGATCTGTATCTTCCTTTCCGGCGCAAAATCAGGTAGAACGCCATGAATGATCTCGCCATGTGTCAGCAGGAAGAAATAAAAACCCATGGCCAGTAAAATCCAGGCACATGTCCAGAAAAGAGCTTCGCGGAACGTCAGAATATGACTCTTCTTGCCGATGACCTTTAAATCAATGAACAAGATAGAAACTATAATAACCAGGAACAGGAGAAAAAAAATGATTTGTAATTCTGACGAACTCATGGTGAACATTATACGGTGTCAAATTTAACAAACAATTTCCGATTGATTTCACGGGTGCCTGAAATCAGCCCGTGTTTTCAGAATTTCAGTGCATACCATGTCACTGAAGCGGAATTTTATTATTTTCGCATTCCTTTTTTATCTCTTTTAATTTCAAGCTTATGGACGACACCATTTCGCTAAATCCCAATCCTCTGGTCCAGTACCTCGACAAGCACCCTTCCGCTTTCACTAAAGCCGATCTGATCAGTTACATTGAAGACAACTTTGTGGAGCAGATCAATTTCAGGTTTGTCGGTGGTGACGGCCGTCTCAAGGAGCTTAATTTCGTCATCAACAGCCGCAGGCATCTCGACAATCTGTTGTCCATGGGTGAGCGTGTCGACGGCTCCAATCTTTTCTCTCACATCCGGCCGGGGGAGAGCGATCTCTATGTCATCCCGCGTTACCGCACGGCATTCCTGAATCCTTTTTCCGAGGTGCCGGCGCTGGATATCCTGTGTACTTATTTCGACAAGGACGGTCGGCCCACAACCATGTCGCCCGAGAACATTGTGAGCCGTGCCCATCGTGTTCTGCGTGAGCAGACCGGCTACACCATGCAGGCCATGGGCGAGCTGGAATATTATGTCATCGATGAGAAAGAACATTTCTTTGAGACCGAGGACCAGCGTGGTTATCATGAAGCCTCACCCTTCTCCAGGTTCGGTGAGTTCCGCCAGGAGGCCATGCTGGCTATCGCCCAGGCAGGCTGTCACATCAAATATGGTCATTCGGAGGTGGGTAATTTCAGCCTCAACGACCTGGAATATGCCCAGAACGAGATCGAGTTCCTGCCCGTGGATATGGAGGATGCCGCCGACGAGCTCGTCATAGCCAAATGGATACTGAGGACGCTCGCTTACAAATATGGCATCACGGTCACCTTTGCGCCCAAGATAACCGTGGGCAAGGCCGGCAGCGGTTTGCACATTCACACGCAACTGGTCCGTGACGGACGTAACATGATGATGGAAGGGGGTCATCTGAGCGACACCGCTAAAAGAACCATCGCCGGCTTTCTGTCGTTGGCTCCTTCACTGACTGCCTTCGGCAACACCAATCCAACCTCTTACTTTCGTCTGGTACCCGATCAGGAAGCACCCACCACCATCTGCTGGGGTGACAGGAACCGCTCCGTGCTGGTGAGGGTACCGCTGGGGTGGTCCAGCCCCTTGAACATGGTGGCTCATGCCAATCCTCTGGAACCTGATATTCCGGCTGATCATGCCGGCAGGCAGACTGTCGAGTTCCGTTGCCCCGACGGCTCCGCCGACGTGTACCTCTTGCTCGCCGGTCTGGCTGTGGCCGCCCGCCATGGCCTCCAAATGCCGGAGGCTCTCCACATCACCGAAGCAACCTATGTGAATGATGATCTCCATAATGGCCGGAATGATAACGCTGTCAAATATCTCGCACACCTCCCCTCCTCATGCTGGGAGTCGGCTCAGTACCTTGAGGAGCACAAGGATATCTATATGAAATATAATGTCTTCTCCGAAGACCTGCTTAAACTCATTATCAATAAGCTCAAAGGCTTTAACGATAAAAATATCCGCGAACGGCTCAGCTACAACCAGGAAGAGCTGCTCAAACTGGTCAATAAATTCTTCCACTGCGGATAAAACCGTTCTTCAGGTTTTTCATACCGGTTATATTTTCAGATTTTTTTATCCGGAAAGCATAATTTTTTTCACCAAACAGGGTCACAATTCACCGTTTTTCTGATTAAGGGGTGTAGATATTTCGGGAGCTCCTTGATATCATGAAAGGCGGATACTGAAAAGCCTGAAACAGAGTAAGTGGTTAATTAGTGAAGGAGGAATTATGAAAAAGATGATTAGCCTGATGATGATGGTGATTTTTTTGGGTGGTATGTTTCCGGTGAAAGCGGCTTCCGGCGTGGATCCGGTGAGCCCCGTGCCGATATTCAAAATCAAACTTTGTCTTGAATTTGAATTTGGAAAACACGGCACCGCCCCTGAATGTCCGGGCTTTGGCATTTGCTATCTCCATATCATTTTAAGTCCGTTGAATTCACAGGGATTGGAAATAAATCAGGCCATTGGTGAAGCATACTTTGAGAATGACGGACATTTTGTTGCCGAATTCAAAAAATCACAGCTCAGAACCGACACCAGGGATAAATACCTCAACGGTACCTTCCTTGTTGAAGAAGATTATGAACTGCCTCAGGATGTCTTGAATGCCGCACAATTTAAAGGCAGCTATACCATAAAGGCAGGCAAATATAATATTGCTGAGGATGGTGATATCCTCAGGATCAAGTTCTGAAGCGGATCAGCCGGTGTTGTATAATCAACCGGATGATGCGACGATTCACGACGATGTGACGGGGCTGTATCTGATCGACAGATGACAGGAATTAATTTTAATTAACGGTCCGTTCCGGTACAACCCCCGATCATTGTCAAAACCAACCGGCTTTTTCATACCGGTAAATAAGGAAAAGTTTGTAAAAGAAAAAGTAATGATTAGTAAGGGAGGGATTATGAAAAAGATAATTAGCTTGATAATGATGACTATAATCCTAGGCGGTGTTCTGCCGGGAAAAAAGGCTTCCGGCCTGGATCCGTTTATGTCTGCGCCGAAATTCAAAATTAAAATGACCCTCGAATTTAAGTTTGGAAATCCAAGACATCCGGACTGTTCAGGATTCGGTATATGTTACATTCATATCATTCTCGGGCCCCAGAATCCTCCGGAAGGATTGGATATCAGGCAAGCCTATGCAGAAGCTTACTTTGATGATGACGGACATTTGATCGCCGAATTCAGTAAGTCAAAACTCAGAAATGATACCAGAAATACCTACTTCAAAGATATCTTCCTGGTAGAAGAAAATTATGAAATACCGCAGGATATACTTCATACTGCACAATTCCAGGGCAGTTATACCATCAAGGCGGGCCGGTATAATATCACGGAGGATGGTGATATTCTAAGGATCAGGTTTTAACTATTTTAAATCGGTGATATTGGATTGACCGGTCGACAGCAGATATTATTGTGATATGGCGGGGGTTGTGTCAAAATTAACGTATGAACGGGATTAGGCACATTTGAAAACAATGACCCATTTCGATGCAACCCCAGACCACTTGAATGAGTTATAAAAATGTAGTTGCTTTTTAACACCTCATAAAAACCAAAACCGTTATGCTATGAGACCATTCATTTTGTCATGTTTCATCTTTCTCGCATTTATTATTTGCTCATGCGGGAGAATAGCCTTCTTTATCACCGGAGGTCATATGCCCCGGTGTGAGAATGAGCAAACCATAAGGGAGTACCTTGCCAAGGAAAAAATAAAAGCAGATAACGTCTATGTCATACCTGATTCGTCCGGCTGGCGTTTCCTGTTGACGAAATTTGTCAACCTGCCTGAGATATGCTATTTTGACCGTAACGGTTATCACATTCTTCTCAGGGATTCAGCACAATGCAATGATCAAAACTACACGCTGCTGGCTGCCCTTGACACGATTAAAACTTACCAGGTCGACAGCACATTCACTTTTGCCATGCTTATGAGCAAACTGAAAACCCTGGATGGTAACCATGCGGATATCGTCCGGGAGGAACAACCTGATTATTATCTGGCTATTTCGTGGGCCAGATTTGCAAATCCGGCTATCTATAAGGTCAGGGACTGGGACAACATGCTGGACACCCTGAATACCGCTCTGAAGCTGAAAGCGATTAAGGTCAATTTTGATATACAGGAGTCGTGGGGATGTGTTGCGGGGGAGAAATTTGCTTTCAGAAAAATTAAAGGTAATATGTAGATACCTGGTTTTATTCACCATCGTCATTGGGGCCGGACCACAAGCTTTTGGCCAGGATACCACATCGGCCGCCAAGGGAGATAAATACCTCCGTTTCAGGGATGTTTTCTTCATTGTGCTTCCCGACGACCGGGTGGAAGAAAATATATCGTACAGCCTTTCACTGGGTAGTTTTTTCACTTCGAAGAGCAAAGAATCACCTCATCCGAACTGGCTCTCGCTGTTTCAAACCCTCGGCTACAACGCCTCCATGGAGAGGAAAGAACGGTTTGTTGTTAGCAGCAGTTTCCATCATGAGCTCGGATTTCAATACCTTTTCGATTCCCTTCTTACAAAACAACAGGACAGGAACACCCTGATCACCCGGATAAAATGGCCCCTGAACGGGCATGTCTCGTTCACCCTGACCTCCGATGCCGAGACCGGGTTGCTCAACTCCTACGACAGACACCAGGACAGCTCAGGTTCACACAATATCCTGACGTCAGCCTTCCTGACACCGCTGCAATGTGTTTTCAGCGGTGGGATCGACCTGACATTAAAAGACCTTTGCTCTTTCAATCTGGGGATATCAAGCGCTAAAATGACCCTGGTCTGTGATCAGTCGGTGTATGCCGCATCACATCGGGATAAATTTTTTAATGTCGGAAAGAACAAATATGTTCACTTTTCCTATGGCATCAGCTCCGAGCTCTCCCTGACCAGACAATTCACCAAAGTAATCAACTGGGACTGCAACATCAAAGCCTTCAAGGACTTCAACATGCCCGTGGACGTAAAGATCAAAAACGAGCTGAAGCTCACCGCCGGACGTCACTTCAAGACCAGCATCATGACGAGGATCACCTATGACCGTGAGGTGAACCCAACCGTTGAGGTGGAAAATATAATCACTATTGGTTTTTTTATCGAGGTGAAATGACATTCTTGTCATAAATTTGTTATATGTCCATGACGGAAAACCTTCCTGATCACTTTTCAATTAAATACCGCAACCCATGAAAACACATCGAACCGTTTCCGGAACAAAAAGAATGTCAGCATTCCTTATTTTATCTGGCATGATGATGTCATACGTTCATCCTTTGACAGCTCAGGATGAAGCCATAGTGCGCCAGGAAAATGACCGGCTCCTCAGCAATATCACCGCTGCCTTCGACACCTTGAAATGGCGCAGCATACGTCCGGCGGAAGGCTATATCAAATACGATTACCTTATTCCGGCGGGTTTCTATAAGCAGATGTGGGACTGGGACGGTTTCTTCATCGGCTGTTATCTGGCCTCCCATAACAAAGATTATGTCAAATATTTGCAGGACTGGGTTTTCAATTTCGCCAACAGTGCCGACACGTCGGGTTACGTGCCGGGATGCATCACCACTCAGGGTCCCCGTCCCATCTTCGGCAAATTCACCATGAAACCTTTTCTTTCACAGGGCGCTTATTTTGCCTCCATCTATTCAGGTGATTTCTCATGGATAGGACCCGTGTATGGAAATTTGAAAAAAGTCATCAGTTACAGGGAAGCCACCCAGTATGATCCTAAATACGGTCTCTTTTACTGGGAGAATGCCGTGCAGTCGGGTGCCGACAACAATCCGGCCCTCACCAACGATCCCAGTGACCCCGATGCCATTCTTGCAACGGATATCAACACTTTCCAGTTACGTGAGTACCTCAGCATGATCAAGATAGCCGAACAATTAGGCTATGTTGACGATGTGGAGCTTTACAGGGAAAAAGCCAAAGCATTACGTGAGGACATCATGCGTTATCTGTGGTTTCCTGACGATCATACCTTTTACAATATCCGTCGCGACAACGGCTCACCGGTCAGGCGGGTGTCCTATTCCAATTTCATCCCGTTGATCCAGGATCTTCTCCCAAAAGCTGAAGGGCAGGCGATGATCTTGCAATACCTGTGGAATCCATACTATATGCTGTCGCCTTACGGATTGCGTTCCCTGTCGAAGCAGGATCCTGATTACAACAACAAGATCATGATCGTTCCCTATTCCAACTGGCAGGGACCCATTTGGATCAATGCCAACTTTCTTTATTCCATTGCTTTGAAAAGATACGGTTTTCATGAGGAGGCTGCCAAACTGGGACTGATGCTCGCCCCCCTTCTGTTAAACGATATCAAGATGTGCAGTTCCATGCATGAAAATTATAATGCCGATACCGGTGCGCCGCTGGCTCCCACGGCCGGGGAATCACCTGGTGGTGTCTTCACCGGCTTCATCGGATGGAACTTGCTGGAGCAAAACATGATAGAGGGCTCCGTCAAAGATCGGTGGACGTTGCTCGACATCCCTTTTTAAAAAGTTGCCGGCTTTAACTTTGCCGTTAATTATCTTCCTGCCTTATTCGTATTTAATTGCATTGACAGGGTTGGCGGTGGCGGCCCTGAGGATGTAAAAGCTGATGGTGAGGGTACCTATGCCCAGTGCCAGCAAGCCCGCAATGGCAAAGGTAACCCACCGGATACGGTCATGATAGATGAACGACTGATCGATCCATACCGACAGCCGCCACCACGCCAGGGGCACCGCAATGATAAATGCGATCAGGATAAGCACTATGAACTCCTTCAATAACAGCTCCGTGATGTTGCCCATGGTGGCGCCATGCACTTTCCTGATGCCTATCTCCTTGGTCCGTTGCTCCGCTATGAATGACGACAAACCCAGAAGACCAAGCAAGGCTATGAAAATGGTGATAAAAGCCGCAATGCGGAAGATGATGCCCAATTTATGTTCGGCCTGGTACATCTTGTCCAGTGACTGGTCCATGAATTCATAATCGAACGGTCTTTTGGCTCCGAAGTCATGCCATTTGCTCTCGATAAAACCCAGCGTGGAGTGGATGTTATCGCCTTTGATCCTGACGGCCATCATGTACCGTGGCACGCGGCTGATGAACAGGATGATGGGTTCGATCTTGTTATGCAGCGACTTGAAATTGAAATCTTTCACCACGCCTATCACTTTCAGTATGCGACCCTGGGATCCGTTCAGATCGAAACCATACTGTATTTTCTTTCCTATCGGATCATCTTCCCATCCCAACGTTTTGACACCTGTCTCATTGATGATGACAGCTTCTTCCTTATCGGTGCCCATGTTCCTGTCAAAGTCTCTCCCTTTGACGATCTGCATGCCTATGGTTTTAATGAAATCAAAATCCGTCTGAGCCAGTATCAGGGCATTGTCTTTCATCCCGTTGGGTGTTTCAACGCGAACGACCTGTATCCAGTTGATCTGACCCGGCACCCCGGTCGCATTGGTCACATCCATGATGTCAGGATTGGTCAGCAATTCCTTCTTGAACGACTCGGCTTTACTACGAAAGGCTGTATCCTGCAACTCCAACAGGACGAGATTTTCTTTATTGAAACCCAGATTCTTATGCCTCATGAAATTGAGCTGGTGCGTGACCACCAGCGTGGCAATGATCATATCGATGGCAATGAAAAATTGAAATACCACCAATATCTTCCTGAAAAGACCTGTGCGTTTGACATTACCGCTGTAACGGCCTTTCAGGACATTCACCGGCTGAAACGATGATAAAAAGAATGCCGGGTAGCTGCCAGCCGTCAAACCCACCAGGAGGGTGACCAGGATAATGGAAAGGAAGATGACCGGCTGCCGTAACATACCAAAGTTTAACTCCTTGCCTGTCAGCACATTGAAATCATGCATCAACAAATAGACGAGGATAAGGGAAATGATAAGGGCTATGACCGACAGGAGGAGGGATTCGCTCAGGAATTGTTTGATCAGCTGAGTTCGGTGGGCACCTACAACTTTGCGGACTCCCACTTCCCTGGCCCGGTTGGACGATTTGGCAGTGGCCATGTTCATGTAATTGATGGCAGCAATGATAAGAATAAAGATGGCCACGGCGGTGAATATATAAATATAGGCCTTGTTGCCCGTGGGGAGATCGGCCGAAAGACCGCCGGTAAAATGCTGTTCCGCCAAAGGGGTGGTCATCAGTTCAAAGCCGGAGTTGATCTGGTCACCGATGGGCTTCATGTATTTCTCATAGAAATGGGGAAACTTGTCATAGATGGTCTGTATGGAGGCGTTCTTGTTAAGCAGGACATAAGTGTAGACGCCTATGTTCCAAAAGCGTATGGGGTCCATGCTGTTGAAATCCTCAGGTGTGGTGCCTTCGATGAGGCTGGTCACCGACATCAGGGCGTCGAATGTCAGATGACTGTTCACTGGGACATCCTCTATCACTCCCGTTATCTTGAAGCTGCGGTCATTACCCGTTCTGAGGGTCTGACCCACAGGGTTTTCATCACCGAAATATTTCCGGGCTGTCTTCCTGGTGAGGACCATGGTCAAGGGCTCCGTGAGGGCTTTTTCAGGCGAACCCAGAATAAAATGATAAGTAAAAATATCGAAGATGGTCGAGTCGGCAAAGTAGAAGTTCTCCTCATAATATTCCTTATCGCCGCTACGTATCAATGTATTGCCGGTATTCAGCAGCCTGACCATGTTCTCCACCTCCGGGAACTCCAGCTTGAAAGCCGGGCCCATCGGAATGGGCACAATGGCGAACTTCTCATGACGGTCGGAGATGGTGAAGTTGGATTCCAGCCGGTAAATACGGTCGTATTTGTCATTGGATTTATCATAAGTGAGCTCATCCCTGACATAAAGAAGGATCAGAATGAAGGCCGCCAGCCCGACGGAAAGCCCTGTGATGTTGAGTACCGTGTGGAATTTATTTCGGTTCAGGGTACGCAACGTGCTCTTGAGGTAGTTGAGTATCATACGTCAGATGTTTAGAGGTTGAGATGATAAGCAGTAAATCAGGCTTATGCCTCATCACATGACACTCTCCTTGATGTTCTCGGTGATGATCTGGCCGTCGAACAGGCGTATGATGCGCTGGCTGAAGTCGGCGTCACGCTGTGAGTGGGTGACGATAACGACGGTGGTGCCGTTTTTATGCAACGACTCGATGAGGTTCATCACCTCTTCGCCGTTGGCTGAGTCGAGGTTTCCCGTAGGTTCATCGGCAAGGATGAGCTTGGGGCTGGCCACGACTGCTCTGGCCACGGCCACCCTCTGTTGCTGCCCGCCCGAGAGCTGTAACGGGAAATGCTTGCGGCGGTGCGTGATTTGCATCCGCTCCAGCACCTCTTCCACTTTCCTCTTGCGTTCCCGTACACTGTAGTTGAGATAAATCAAAGGTAACTCGACATTCTCGAAGACGTTCAGCTCATCGATAAGGTTGAAATTCTGGAAGATGAACCCGATGTTTTCCTTCCTGATGCGGGCTCTCTGCTTCTCGGAATAATGTGACACCTCATCGCCCATGAAAAAATAATTGCCGCCGGATGGATTGTCAAGCAAACCAAGGATGTTGAGCAGCGTCGATTTACCGCATCCCGACGGGCCCATGATAGCAATGAATTCACCCTGTTTTATTTCCATGCTCACCTGGTTGAGGGCGACGGTTTCCACCTCGTCGGTGCGAAAGATCTTGGTTAGGTTTTCAGTTTTAATCATAGCAGCTGTTTTTTGATTAGACGTTTAAATAATTCAATCGTTACAACCGGTTATTCATATTTAAGATAGTCGACAGATTTTAATCGTGTGGCTGTAAATGTCTTAAAAACGGTGACCAGCGTGGTGATCAGAAGTGCCATCATACCGCCGAGGAGGTACACCAGCAGGCCCGTGTTCACATGATAGGCAAAATGGCTGAACCAGTAACTCACAGCGAGGTATGTCAATGGCCAGGCGATGGCAACGGAAAAAAGGACCAGCATGTTAAACTCCTTTGACAACAGGGCGGCGATCCTGATGAAATCGGCGCCCAGGATCCTGCGTATACTGATTTCCTTGGTGCGCTGGTACACGGTGAACGACGCCAGGCCATAAAGCCCCAGCGTAGCGATGAGCAGTACGATAGCAGTGAATATGGCCGACAGCTGGAACAGGATATCCTCCTCCCTGTAAGTCTTTTTAAGTTCCTCCTCGAGGATCTTATACTCAAAGGGCCGCTCCGGGACATACTGATCCCACACCTTTCTGATATAGGGTACGATCTCCGAAAGCTGCCCCGGCACATAACGTACCACCAGATAACTGGTATAGTAACTTATCTCACCGGGGGTCTCCTTCATGTTCAGCACCAGTGGTGACACCTTATTATGCAATGATCCGGCGTTGAAATCCCTGAACACGCCGATCACTCTCTCCTTGCCGTTGTAAGAGCTGAATATCTTGCCAAGGGCGGCGCTGTCGTTCTTCCAGCCCATGTACCTGACCATGGCCTCATTGATCATGATGCCATTCATGGGATCGGTCTTGTTTTCTTTGGAATAGCCGCGCCCCGCCACCACCGGTATGTCAAAGGTCTCCAGGAAATCGTCCCTCACCACCAGCGCAGGATAATATTGCCACTGGTCTGTCGGGAACCCCTCGGGGTGAAACTCATGGAGGTTGAACTCGGTGCCCACAATGTAGTCGGCAGCCGTCACATACAGTATATCCGGTGATTTCAGCAAACGGGCTTTCACATCATTATAACGGTTGACAATGGGGTTGAACTGACACGGGATGAAGAGGATATCTTTTTTCCTGAATCCCAGGTCGGTGTTGTTGATGTACCTGATCTGCCTGTAAATGCTTATGGTCCCGATGATCAGGGCGATGGAAATGACGAACTGTGTCACCACCAGGATGCGGCGGGCCACGATGCCTTCATAGCCGGTGGTGAGGTCGCCCCTGAGCGTTTTAACCGGTGAGAAGGCCGACAGATAGAAAGCCGGGTATAATCCCGACAACACGCCGGTGACCAGCGCCAGGCCCAGGAGCAGCAATATCTTCCTGTAATCATAGAAATAATGCGATGTGATGGTCTTGCCCGTGAATTCACTGAAATAGGGTAAGATGATCTCCACGAGTGCCAGGGCGATGAGCAGGCTCAGGACACTCAGGGTGACCGACTCGGTGATGAACTGAATGACGAGCTGCCGGCGGTGTGTGCCCAGCACTTTCTTGATGCCTATCTCCCTGATCCTCTTACCGGCCATGGCCGTTGACAGATTGATGAAATTGATGCAGGCGATGATCAGTAACAATATGCCGGTAACCATCAGTATCCTCACATAGACGATATTGCCGTTAGGTCCCATCTCGTAATCGAGATCCGACTTGAGGTGAATATCTAACAGAGGCTGGAGGTATAGTGAGACATGTTCCTTTTCAGCGTCATAAAAATATTTTGATACAAAAGCAGGCAGCATGCCCTGCAGGGCTTCCGGTGAGGCGCCTTTCCTGAGAAGGATATATGTCCAGCAGGGGTTCCAGACCCAGGTGACGGGTTCACGGCGGTATATCTGCCGCACGGTGGAGAAGGAGGCCAGGATGTTGTAAGCAAAATGTGACTCCGGTAAAGGATCCTTGATGACTCCTGTCACCATCAGGTTGTACAGGCCCTGAACGCGCAGTATCTTTCCCAAGGGGTCTTCATCGCCGAAATAGCGTTTGGCTGTCGTCTCGGTGATCACGGCCGTCCCTGTCCCGTTCAGCGCCGTGGAAGGATCACCCTCCACGAAAGGGATGGTGAAGATATTGAAGACGGTTGAATCGACGAAGAAAAGGTTCCGTTCATTGAATCCCTTATCGCCGTACTCCACAAAAAAAGGCGTGGACCAGTTATTGAAAAAACGTACCTGGTCCCTGATCAGGGCGGGATACTCACGCTGCAGCGCAGGCCCCAGCGGGAAGGGACAACTCGACGACCGTTCACCCACACCCTGAAAATCATAGACGCTCACCACCCTGTAAATATCACGGGCATTCACATTCTGACGGTCATAACTCTTCTCATCCAGCACATATAAGGCTATAAGGATGAAACTGGTCATCCCGATGGTGAGAGCAAATATCTGGATGGCGGAATATCCTTTTTTACCGAAGAGATGCCGTAAGGCTATCTTAAAATAAAACCTTGACATGGGTTATCTGAAAACAAGTTTATCCTTGTCGCCGAAGCCGTCATATGACGAGGTGATGACCTTCTCTCCCGGGTCAAGGCCCTCCAGGACCTCATAATAATATGAATTTTGCCGGCCGAGCCTGATCTGGCGCTTAGCGGCAAATTTACCCGACGGGTCGACGACATATATCCAGTTTCCTCCTGTCTCCTGAAAAAATCCTCCCCGCTTGATGATGACCGATTCGGTGGGGTTGCTGAATTCCAGCTTCAGCTGTATGGTCTGGCCCCTTTTCACCGATGCGGGGTAATCCCCGTCAAAGAGGAGGTCCACCAGAAATGAACCCTGGCTGACGTTGGTGTATATCTTATTGATGTGGAGGCGGTAGTTGACCTTGTCGAGGTCGAACTCGGCTTCCTGCCCCTTGTATACCCGCGAGATGTAACGCTCGTCGATGGTGGCTTGCAGCTTGAAGCCGTCCTCCATGTCGATTTGTCCGAGGTGCCCGCCCGGTGATTTGGTCTGTCCCACCTCGCTGTTGAATGATGACAGGATGCCGTCGGCGGGAGCCTTGATGGTCAGGTTTTCTATGTTGTCTTTCAGCAGCTGGAGGTTGTTATGCATGCGTTCCACCGAATTATCGATCTGTATGGCCCTGGAAGCATTGGCGATGGAGTCGAGTATCTTCAGGCGCAGTGACAGCTCGAGTTGTTTCAGGTTGAGTTCATAGTCCCTCCGGGCATCTTCAAATTCCTTCGTGGAGATCAGGCTTTCGCTGTACAGCTCCTGGCTGCGCCTGAAATCGGTTTTGGTCTTGTCGATATCATACTCCAGCTGGACGATCTCCTTTTGTCTGTAATACTTGCTTTCCTCGAGGCTGATCTTACTGTTCTGCAGGTTGTTGATGGCGTCGTATATGCGCGTCTCCTGGTCCATGTAACTCAGCTCCAGGCTGGTGTTGGAAAGTTTGAGGATGGGATCGCCTTTTTTCAGACGGGAGCCGTCCTCCACAAAGATCTTCTCCACCACACCCCCCTGCACGGCGTCGATATAAATGGTGTTCCTGGGAAGGACTACGCCGTCAACGGGTATGAATTCCTGAAAGTTATCCTTAGTTACCAGGGTAATAGAGACCTGATTGACCGGAATGTAAAGCCTGCTGCTTTTATCTCTGAGTAAGACAAGATATAGGAGGAAAAAAATGAAAACCGCGATAGCTATGATGGTGATGATCTTCTTTAATGTCCAGCGTTTTTTCTCAATGGGTCGGTCCATTCATTAAAAATTTTGACCCATTTTGGCTAATACTATGCCACTTTTTGTATTGCACTGATTTTCTTCACCTCCGGCCGTCCGCGGCTCGTCATGACAATAATCCCTGTCCAGTTCCGTTCATTACTTGTACATTTATGGACAATTTACGTAATTTAGCATGTTAAATCGCTCTGCATGAATAAACTCGACGCCAAGATCCTCATTGTCGATGACGATGAGGATATCCTTTTAGCAGCCAAGCTTTTTCTCAAGCAGCATTTCAATATCGTCCACACTGAGAAGAATCCCGAGAACATACCCATGTTGATGAAGAGTGAGAGTTATGACGTCATCCTTCTCGACATGAACTTCTCGCGTGATGCCACCAGCGGCAAGGAGGGTTTTCACTGGCTGGGGGTGATCCTGGAGCTTGATCCCATGGCCGTGGTCATCTTCATCACCGGTTATGGCGATATTGAGCTGGCGGTGCAGGGCATCAAGGAGGGTGCGACCAATTTCATCCTTAAGCCTTGGGATAACCGGAAGCTGCTGGCCACCATCACGGCCAACCTGCAGGTGAGGGAGTCGAAGCAGGAGCTGGAGGAGCTGCGGTCACGACAGAAGATTCTGCTGGCGAGCCAGGAGCAGGGTTTCGGGACGATCATCGGTGAGTCGGCGGCGATGCAAAAAGTGATGGCGGCGGTGGAGAAGGTGGGCAAGACGGAAGCCAACGTCCTCATCCTGGGTGAGAACGGCACCGGCAAGGAGCTCATCGCCAGGGCCATACACAAAGCCTCCGCCCGCCATGACGAGGTGTTCATCAGCGTGGACCTGGGGGCCATTACCGAGACGTTGTTCGAAAGCGAACTGTTCGGTTTCAAGAAAGGCGCTTTCACCGATGCCCGTGAAGACCGCGCCGGCCGCTTCGAGGCTGCCAATAAAGGGACCATCTTCCTCGATGAGATAGGTAACCTCAATTTCCCCCTCCAGTCGAAGCTGCTGAGTGTGTTGCAGAACCGCAAGGTGGTGCGGCTGGGCACCAACAGGGAGATACCCATCGACGTGCGCCTGATATGCGCCACCAACATGCCGTTGTATCAGATGGTCAACGAGGGCAAGTTCAGGCAGGATCTCCTGTACCGCATCAACACCGTGGAGATACAGGTGCCGCCCTTGCGTGAACGTGTCGAGGACATCCCGGCGCTGGTGGATCATTTCCTCGCCATATACTGCAAGAAGTACAAGATGCCCCTCAAACGCCTGGGACCCAACACCCTCAAGCGTCTTGAGAAGCATCCCTGGCCGGGTAACATCCGCGAGATACAGCATGCCGTGGAAAGGGCGGTCATCATGGGCGAATCGAACATTTTACAGCCCCATGACTTCTTCCTGTCGCAAGCCGACGAAAGGGACGGCGCCGATATCATATCCTATACCTCCAATCTGGAGGAGACGGAGAAGATACTCATCAGGAAGGTCATCGACAAGCATGGTGGCAACATCAGCAAAGCCGCCAGGGAACTGGGGCTGACCAGGGCCTCTTTATACAGACGAATAGAGAAATATGATCTATAAGAACTTCCGTTTCCAGGTCATAGCCAGGGTGGTACTCCTCATACTGGCGGTCCTGCTGCTGGCCTATCTGGTTTTTGTTGCCCGCCACACGGTCACCAGCCTCATCGTCTTCGCCGTTATCATCGTATTGGTCATCAACCTGATACGTTTCGTCGAAAAAACCAACGACCGCATCACCCGCTTTCTCGAGGGCATCCGTCATTCCGACTTTTCTTCTTCCTTCTCCGACCCGGGGCTTGGTAAGAGCTTCGAGCAGCTCAACAAAGCCCTCAACGATGTGGTCAACGATTTCAAGGTGACCCGTGCCGAGAAAGAGGAGCACTACAACTACTTGCAGACGGTGGTGCAGCATGTGAGCATAGGCATCATCGCCTTCCGCAGGGATGGCGAGGTGGACATCGTCAACAACGCCGTCAAGAGCATGCTCAGGATCAGCAACCTGAGGAACATCGGCGAGCTGCAGGCTCTCAAAGACGATCTTCCCGGGACCCTGCATGCCATGCGGGCGGGCGACAAGCAGCTCATCAAGGTGATCGTCGAGGGGCAGTTGCTGCAGCTGTCGGTGTATGCCACCGAGTTCAGGATGCGCGGCGATCATTTCATACTGGTGTCGTTGCAGAACATCAGCGCCGAACTGGAAGAGAAAGAGATCGAGTCGTGGCAGAACCTCATACGTGTCCTCACGCATGAGATCATGAATTCGATCACGCCCATCTCTTCGCTGGCCTCCACCATTATCGACCTGCTGTCGGATATCCCTTCCGATGACGCCGGCGCTCATCATCTCAGCCGGGAGGATGTCGAATCGGTGCTGAGTGCCCTGAGGACCATCCAGAGCCGCAGCAAGGGCTTATCCGGCTTCGTGGAGATATTCCGCAACCTCACCCGCATACCCAAGCCCAACTTCAGGCACTTCCCCGTGGCGGAGCTCTTCGACCGTTGTGAGATGTTGCTGAGCCCCAAGCTGCAACAGTCGGGCATTGCCTGTTCCAGGCAGATCACCCCCCCCAATCTGATGCTCACCGCCGACCCCGATCTCATCGACCAGGTGCTGATCAACCTGATGCTCAACGCCATCGATGCGGTGAAAGGGAATCCTGAACCGAAGATCAGTATCAGGGCCGGCACCAGCCCCGCAGGCAGGGTCATCATCGAGCTGGCCGATAACGGCAACGGCATCAAGCCCGATCTCCTTGAGAAGATATTCATGCCTTTCTTCACCTCTAAAAAAGAAGGATCCGGCATCGGCCTGAGTCTCTCGCGCCAGATCATGCACCTGCATAAGGGCACTATCACGGTGCGGTCGCAACCTCAGGAAGGTACGGTGTTCACGATGTCGTTCTGAAAAGTGTCATAACACATGATACATTTTTAAGTACCTTTGCAGCAAGTGATATATCCATGCATAGGGTGTGAGCTTCATGGCTATCGCGGACCCAATAAAATACTGATGAAAAGACTCCTGCCGTTTCTGATCCTCTCTTTTCCTGTCATCCTGTTCCTCATGGAGGGATGTCATCCGAAGCAGGCGCCGCCGCCTGTTGAGAAGCCTGTTGTCACCGTCGCTGTCCCCTCTTTCAATGCCGACACGGCTTATTATTTCATACAGCGCCAGATGGATTTCGGTCCCCGTGTTCCCAACACCGAAGCTCATGACCGTTGCGGAGCTTATTTATCCTCCACGCTGAAAGGTTACACACCTAATATGATCATCCAAAGGGGTAAGGTACGTGCTTACAACGGCACGGTGCTGAACATGGAGAACATCATGGCTTCCTTCAACCCGGATATGAAGACGCGCATCTTTCTGGCCGCGCACTGGGACTCACGGCCTTTTGCCGACCATGACCCCGATCCTGCCAGGAGGATGCTGCCGGTGCCTGCCGCCAACGATGGTGCCAGCGGTGTGGGTGTCCTGCTGGAGGTGGCGCGGCAGCTGAATCGACAGTCACCGCCGGTGGGTGTCGACATCGTCCTCCTGGATGTCGAGGATTACGGTCCTCCCGAAGATGAACGCAGCCAGGACTCCGACGAAGAATGGGGCCTGGGCGCACAGTACTGGGCCGGGAACCCTCATGTACCGGGATACCGCGCCCGTTACGGCATCCTGCTCGACATGGTAGGTGCCGCCGACGCACGCTTTCCCGAAGAATACTTCTCGAACTATTACGCTCCCGACATCGTCAATAAAGTGTGGACCATCGCCCGTGACCTCGGCTACCAGCACTACTTTGTCACCGACGAAGGGGCTATGATCAACGACGATCATTACTTCATCAACACCATCATGCACGTCCCCACCATCGACATTATCGACCTCAGGCCGACGTCGTCGAACGGGACCTTCTTCGAGCAGTGGCACACCACCCACGATGACATGAGCATCATCGACAAAAGCACTCTGAAGGTTGTGGGCCAGGTGGTGCTGACCGTCATTTACAGGGAATAAGCCGGCCGTTTACAGGAGCTCGCTGGCCAGGTTGGCCAGCTCGGAACGCTCGCCCTTCTCGAGGCGTATGTGGGCGTAGATCGGATGGTTTTTGATCTTGTCGATGAGGTACGACAGGCCGTTGCTCTGCGAGTCGAGGTAGGGCGTGTCGATCTGGTAGATGTCGCCGGTGAAGATGATCTTGGTGTTCTCGCCGGCCCTGGTGATAATCGTTTTCACCTCGTGGGGTGTGAGGTTCTGGGCCTCGTCGACGATGAAGTAGACGTTGGAGATGCTGCGCCCGCGTATGTACGCCAGCGGTGTGATGACCAGCTTCTCGTTCTGCAGGTTGTCGTTGATGCTTTTGTACTCCTTGTCTTTCTCGCCGAACTGGTTCTGTATGAACTTCAGGTTGTCGAACAGCGGCTCCATGTACGGATTGAGCTTCGACTTGATGTCACCGGGCAGGAAGCCGATATCTTTGTTGCTCAGCGGCACGATGGGCCGTGCCAGGTATATCTGCTTGAAGTCTCTTTTCTGTTCCAGGGCGGCGGCGAGGGCCAGCAGCGTCTTGCCGGTGCCGGCGACGCCCTGCAGCGTCACCAGCTTCACCTCGCGGTTCAGCAGGGCATGGAGGGCGAACACCTGCTCGGCGTTGCGCGGGGTGATGCGGTAGGCCGGACGTTTCTCCACCCGTTCGATGTGGGCCGTCACCGGGTTGTAGAAACCCAGTGCCGACGTCTTGGTGTTCTTCAGGATGAAGTAATGGTTGGGTATGGGATCCCTGATGCCGATGTCGCCGGGGGTGCAGTAACCCTGCTGGTAGAGGAGGTCGATGATGGCGGGGTCCAGCTTCTCGACGAGCGTCTTGCCGGTATACAGCTCTTCAACGTTTTTGATCTTGCCGGTCTCGAAGTCTTCAGCGGTGATCTTCAGCGACTTGGCTTTGATGCGCAGGTTGATGTCCTTGGTGACGAGGATCACCTTGCGGCCGGGATATTCTTTGGCCATGACCATGGCCGCGTTGAGGATGCGGTGGTCGGGTTTGATCTCGCCGAAGATCTGTTGCGCGTCGGGCCTGCTCTGCTCGTTCATGACCACCTTTACCCTGCCCAGGTTTCGGCCCAACGGTATCCAGTCCTGCAGCGTCGACTTGCCCGAGAGCTTGTCCATGATGCGGATGAACTCACGCGCCTCGAAGTTTTTTATCTCGTTGCCTTTCTTGAAGTTGTCGAGCTCTTCAAGAACCGTGATGGGGATGGCGATGTCGTTATCCTGAAAGCTGTTGACGGAGTTGTGATTGTAAAGGATGACGGAAGTATCCAGGACAAATATCTTCTTCTCTTTCTCCTTAGCGCTCTCCTTGGTTTTCTTAACGGGCATTCTTCTGTGTTTTACCGGGCCTGTTGCACCGGTCGCAAAAATAAGTAAAACGAAGGATGAAAAAACAGTCTCGGTTGAGAAGTAGCCAACAATCAGACGTTGATAACGTGGTTCTATTGCTCCATTGTTCAATTGTTCAATCGATACTTATTGTTATATTGATATATTGTCATATTGTTGGATTCGTCACACCACATTCATTCCTCTTTCCTCAAACTAATCAGCACATCAACTATATTGTCATAGTGTTATATTGTCATATTGTTGGTAGCGTAATTCCACACACATGGCCCATCCCTCAAACTAATCAGCACATCAGCACATTAGCTCTTATATAACTTCAGGGCACCTCTAAAAACAGGTTTTAGCCCGGTTAATAATACAATAAAGCTATAACATTGCTTTTCAAAAAACTAACTTTTACCCCCTCCTATTTTTTATTTACTTATATATCAATTACTTACAAAAGACATCGTTCACGTTTGGGCATACTTATCCCCCGTAACCTGTCTTTTGCAGTTGAATATACCGAAATAAATTGTATATCAAATTCATTAACCCTATCTGTGACTCCGCCCGTATCCTGCCTATACAACGAATATATGAACCATGCGTACTGTTTTCCACAAATCCAAATATATGCTCTATCCGCACTCTTACGGAAGACTTTCTTCCATTGTTTTTTTTCTGTTCTTCTGTTAACGGTTTATTTCGGTAACCTTTTTCGTGTGTGCAGTTTTTCATTTTGTTTTTTAAAATGGCTGCTTCTACAGTTGGGCCTGTATATGCGCTATCTCCATAAAGTTCCTGATCCGCATCTTTTTCTTCCATAATATCCGTAACAGGCGTGGAATCGTGAACGGATGCATCTGTTATTTTCCCTTCCTTACCAATATATCCCTCTTTTTCCAACAATTCTTCAAATGTATGGAATAGCTCTTCCGTCTTTCCTGATCTTGTTACAGTTTCCTTAAACAACCATATGGTTTTACTATCTGGTACTTTATCGCTTAATTCCAAATCTAAAAAGCGCATGAACATAGATTTTCACGGAAATATATTACCGTACAATTATGTGTCTGATAAACAAGCAATTAACGAATTTGATTTTTTAGATAAAAAAATCATGAAATGTCTGAATATCAACAAAATAACAAGTACACTATATTTTTACCGTGAAAATCAGTGATGAATGTTAACCGGTCCAATATCTGGTATTCTGTCTGGTCATCCGACAAATTATAATACCTCTGCAATATCAGTATTTTGAACATCAACAGAT
>CAZVNP010000025.1:6567-42939 GCA_964628285.1 uncultured Lentimicrobiaceae bacterium | reverse complement strand
AATCCATCAACCATTCCATCCGACTTGCATCAAACACATCAAATATTTTGTATTTTTGACTTATCTTAAAAGCCATTGTTTATGAACCTCACACCGCTCGATGCCATCTCCCCTGTTGACGGCCGTTACAGGGACAAGACAGACGTTCTCGCCACTTATTTCTCCGAGGCTGCCCTTATACGTTACAGGGTTCTCGTGGAGGTCGAATATTTCATTGCCCTCTGCCACCTGGGCCTGATGAAGGATTTCGACAGGAGCCATTTCGATGCCTTGCGGTCATTGTACATCGGATTCAGCCACCGCGATGCTCAGGCCGTCAAAGACATTGAAAAGATCACCAACCACGATGTGAAAGCAGTGGAATATTTTCTCAGGGGGAAGTTTGAAGAGATGGGCTTGTCGGCCTTTAAGGAGTACATTCATTTCGGTCTCACCTCACAGGATATCAACAACACGGCTGTGCCGCTTTCGCTGAAAGATGCCTGGGAAGATGTGCTGGAGCCCGGGCTGGCGGAGCTCCTCGCCCTGATAAAAGACAAAGCCACGGAGTGGAAAGGTGTGGTCATGCTGGCGCGCACGCATGGCCAGCCGGCGTCGCCCACTGCCATGGGCAAGGAGATATATGTCTTCGCTGAGCGTCTGGCGACACAGCTGGAGATGATCAAAACCATACCTTTTGCTGCCAAGTTCGGCGGCGCCACAGGCAACTTCAACGCCCATCATGCGGCCTATCCCGATATTGACTGGGTGGCCTTCGCCGACGCCTTCCTCAATGACGTCCTCAACCTGAAGCGCCTGAAGACCACTACGCAGATAGAACACTACGACCTCTTCGCCGCTTTCTGCGATAACCTGAAAAGAATCAACACCATCCTCTTAGATATGAACCGCGACATGTGGACCTACATATCGATGGATTACTTCAAGCAGAAGATCAAAAAAGGCGAAGTGGGCTCCTCGGCCATGCCTCACAAGGTGAATCCCATCGATTTCGAAAACTCCGAGGGCAACCTGGGTCTGGCCAACGCCCTCCTGGAGCACCTCGCCGCCAAGCTACCCGTCTCACGTCTGCAACGCGACCTGACCGACTCCACCGTCATACGCAACATCGGCGTGCCCCTGGCCCACATGCTTGTCGCCGTCAGGTCGCTCGTCAAGGGGCTGAACAAGATCGTCATCAACCAGCCAAAGATCAAACACGATCTCGATGACAACTGGGCTGTCGTGGCCGAAGCCATCCAGACCGTTTTGCGGCGTGAGAATTACCCCAATCCCTTTGAGGCATTGAAAGAGCTCACCCGCACCCAGGAAAAAATAACCCAGGCGACGCTTCATGCTTTCATCGACAGCCTGGAGGTCGATAGCCAGGTTAAAAAGGAGCTGAAAAAGATCACGCCCCACAACTATGCAGGCATCATCGATTTTTGAGGCAGGCATATGACGACCATGAAAGTCAGCGGTTTCACATTCATCCGTAACGCCGTCAAATTCGATTACCCCATCGCCGAGGCCATCACTTCCATTCTTCCTGTCTGCGATGAGTTCGGCATCGCAAACAGCAACCCCGACGATGACACCGACGGGCTGCTGGCCACCATCGCCTCGCCTAAGCTGAAGATCATCCATACCCTCTGGAATGACACCTTGCGCGAAGGGGGCAGGGTACTGGCAGAAGAGTGCGACAAGGCGCTGCAGCAGATCACCCCCGATGCCGACGGGGCTTTCTATATCCAGGGCAGCGAGGTGGTGCACGAGAAGTATCTGCCCGTCATCGTTGCAGCCATGCAAAAATATTATGACGACCGGCATGTTGAGGGTTTGCTGTTCAATTACCTGCATTTTTACGGCTCGTATGATTATATCGGCGGCTCACGACGGTGGTACCGCCGGGAGGTACCTGTCGTGAGGCCCCTGCCCGGTATCCAAGCCTACCGCGACGCCGAGGGCTTCCGTAACGGCTCCAAACCGTTGCATGTGAAAGCCGTCGACGCCCGGGTGTATTACTACAGCTGGGTCAGGCCGCCAGCCATACAACAAACCAAACAGATCAGCTTCAACAGATACTGGCACGATGATGACTGGGTGGCCGAGAAAATACCGCCGGTGACAGAATTCGACTACTCACGCATCGATTCACTAACCCGCTTCGAAGGTACTCACCCGGCCGTTATGAAGGAGAGAATAGAAAAATTGAACTGGTTCTTCGATTTCGATCCGGCACGGCAACGTTTTTCTTTCAAAACAAAAGTGCTGCATGCCATCGAAAAATTGAAAGGGTGGCGTATTGGAGAGTATAAAAACTATAAAATAATCAAGGGATGATGTGGTCACTCTGTCTGATAGTGACGGTTATTGTCGCCTACCTGCTTGGCAGCGTTAATTTCGCCGTCATCCTGACCCATGCACTCCACAAAACCGACATCAGAAAGGTCGGCACCCATAATCCGGGCACCGCCAATATAGGGCGTTACCTGGGCAAGGGCTGGGGTGCTCTCGTATTGCTGCTCGATATAGGCAAGGGACTGGCACCTCTTATCGTGGCGCGCAAGTACCTGTTCACCGGAAATAACTACGCCGATTACTTCGCTCTTTTCATCTGTGGCATGGCTGCCATCCTGGGTCACTGCCGGCCGTTGTATTACCACTTTAAAGGGGGCGGCGGTCTGGCCACCAGCATCGGCGTATTCTCATTCTTTGTACCCGTCGAATTCTTCTGCGCCATGCTCATAGCCTTTCTGACGGCGCGTATCTTCTTCCGTCACCTGGGCTTCTCCATCAGCCAGATAACACCCCTGCTCTTTATCATCCTCACTCCGGTTTTCGTCATTTTATCCGATCTCTTTTTTCATCTGCACATATCCGGACGCATAACCGTGGGCAGCCATCCGTGGTATGTGGTCACCGGGGTCATTGTCCTGTCGGCTTTCATCGCCTGGCTGAATGCCGGTATCGGTGTCAGGCGGCTAAAAGAGCTCATCATCAAAAATAAATGAAGCCATGGCTCATGATTATCCATTTTATGTCGCCCTGATCCTGATCGCTGTTCCCCTGCTTGCGGCCACCCGCAGCCTCATCCTCATGACCGTAGCGGCCTCCAGCTTTCTGCTCATCGCCATGCCGCTATGGTTCGGCATCACCGTCATTACTGCCATCGTGTGGCTGATCATCTTGCTGGTCCTGGCCGTTGCGTTGTGGCTGGCCGTCACGCGGAAGGTTTTCCTGATGGCCGGCGGTCACGACATCATCCCCTGGCGTATCATAGCCCGGCCCTTCGCCTTCCTGTTCATACCCATCAACATTTACCTCGGTCACCACATCCTGCTTTTTGTCATCGGTGTCGTGGCACTGGTCTTCATCACCATCGACCTGTTCCGCCTGATCTCACGCAGGGAGTTCCGTTACCTCTTTAAGAGGAAGGAGGTGCACAGCTTTTCGTCGATGACGGCCTTCTTAGTATCCATTTTCATTGTTTTCCTGCTATTCCCTGTCAACATTGCCTACCTCTGCCTCGCTTTTCTTCTTCTGGGCGATCTCTTCGGCAAGATTACGGGTATAAAATATGGCCGGACGGCATTGCTGTATGGCAGGACGCTGGAGGGTACCGTGGGCTTTGTCACGGGTGGCATCTATGCCGGCTTCATCATCTATACCCTCTTCCCTGTCCGGTTCATCTTCGTCATCATAGGCTCGTGTGTATCGGCCCTCGCCGAGCTCTTCTCATGGGAGATCGACGATAACTTCACTGTGGGCATCATCACCGGCGGTGTGCTGCTGGCATTGCAGTATTTTGTTTTTTAAGGTCTCATCCCCGGGAGGGGTGACATTATGATCAGTCCGAAATTCAGAAATATGCCTGATGAAATCCGGATCTAAACTTTTGTGACAAATTGAGGTCATCCTTCATGGGATAAAATTTATTTTAATTTGTTAATACCCTATCGTGCAACACTTCGATTACAAACAAAATCCGCTTCAATCGATTATCTTTGCGATCATAACTTAACTTTTATAACTCATATCATGAAATACATCGGTGCACATGTCAGCATCTCCGGCGGGGTGGAGCAGGCTCCCGTCAACGCCCATGAAGTCGGGGCCAAAGCCTTCGCCCTCTTCACCAAAAACCAGCGGCAATGGTTCTCAAGCCCCTATACGAAGGAGAACATACGTGCCTTCCGCGACAACTGTGAGAAATACGGTTATGAACCCCGGCACATCCTGCCTCACGACAGCTACCTCATCAACCTGGGGTCGCCCGACAAGGAGGGTCTGGAGAAATCGCGCCGGGCTTTCCTCGACGAGATGCAGCGCTGCGAGCTCCTCGGTTTAGACCGTCTCAATTTCCACCCGGGCGCCCACCTTAAACAGATGAGCGAGGAGCAGTGCCTGAAAACCATCGCCGAGTCGGTCAACAGAACCCTCAACAAGACCAGGGGCGTAGCCGCCGTCATCGAGAACACCGCCGGCCAGGGCAGCAACGTGGGATATACCTTCGAACAGATACGCTTCATCATCGACTATGTGGAAGACAAAAGCCGCGTGGGCGTGTGCTTCGACACCTGCCACGCCTACAGCGCCGGTTACGACCTCAAGAGCCCGGAAGGCTATGAGAAGACTTTCACCGTCTTCGACAGGATCATAGGCCTCTCATACCTCCGTGGCCTGCACCTCAACGACACAAAGAAAGAATACGGCAGCCGCGTCGACAGGCACGACAACATCGGCACAGGGCTGCTGGGCGAAGAGGTGTTCCGCCGCATCGTCAACGACCCGCGCTTCGACGATATGCCTCTTATACTCGAGACACCCGACGAAACTAAGTGGATTGAGGAAATCAGGATACTTTATGACATGATTGAAAGTAAATAAAAACGGAATATTTAACATCGAATATCAAGTGCCAACTCCAACATTGAATACTGAATTAGAACAATATTATTTAATCCTTTGCGTCCATTGCGCATTCTTGGCGTTCATTGCGGTAAAATAAGAAGCTTTTTCAGTTTGAGGAAGAACTGTAAAAGGATGTTTTTCTTATTAACCGCAAAGAGCGCAATGAAGGCGCAATGGACGTTATGAACACGAAATATTCCAATTCTCTTATTTATCTACCCATTAAAATTCTACCTTTGCACAAAATCTGAAAAACCATGGATTTATCCAAGATCATGGCTATCTCGGGGAAACCGGGTCTGTACAGATCAATCGCGCAGACCAAGAACGGCATCATCGTCGAGTCACTCACCGACGGCAAGCGTTTCACGGCTTTCCCGCACGAGCGTATCAGCTCCCTCGAAGAGATCAGCATCCTCACCACCGGCGAAGACCTCATCCTCAGGGATGTGCTCAAACGCATCCATGACAAGCTCGAAGGCCGGCCGGCTCCCGATGCCAAAAGCGACCCCAGGGAGCTTCACACCTTCTTCGAAGAGGTGGTACCCGAATATGACAAAGACCGCGTGTACACCTCCGACATAAAAAAGGTCATCCTGTGGTACAACATCCTTCAGGAGAAAGAGATGCTCGACTTCACCGAAGAGAAGAAAGAAGAAGAAAGCAAGGAAGAAGTACAGGCTCCCGGCGATGCCACCCAGAGCGAACACCCTGAAGACACGACATCAGGCGAAACAACATAACGGTATGAAACGCATCGAGGATTGTAAAGTCACAGACTATACCTGGCTCAATCCCGACAATTTTATCCTCAAACTGGAGGCACCGGAAAAAATCCCCGTCATCTTACCCGGCAATTTTGCCCAGATACGCATCGACAATTCACCCGATGTCTTTTTGCGGCGTCCCTTCTCCGTCCTTGATGCCGATTACTGCAGGAACACCCTCAGCTTCTATATCAAGATCGTCGGTCATGGCACCCGTATACTCGGGCAGCTGAAGCGCGGCGATGTGGTCAACGTCATCTATCCCTTAGGCAATGCCTTCACCGTCAATCCGGGATCGAACGTGCTGATCGTCGGCGGAGGCACCGGCATAGCCCCTTTCATCCTGTTGGGACGTGAGCTGCAGAAAAACAACACCGGGATGACTTTCCTCATCGGGGGCAAAAGCAAAAAAGATGTCCTGCTGACCGGCCTCTTCCGTCCCTTCGGGCAGGTGCTGGTGACGACAGAAGACGGCAGCCAGGGTGTTAAAGGCATGGTGACGGATCACCCTGTCTTCCGCGGGGAGGCCTTTTCCTTCGACCGGGTTTACACCTGCGGTCCCGGCGCCATGATGAAAGCTGTCGCCGGAATAGCCCTGCAACATGGCGTCGCCTGTGAGGCGTCACTCGAGAACACCATGGGTTGCGGCTTCGGCGCCTGTCTCTCATGTGTGGTGCAGACACGCTACGGTAACAAATGCACCTGCACCTCAGGACCTGTCTTTAATGCGAACGATATCATATGGTAGACCTTCAGGTTAAAATACATGATCTTGTGCTGAAGAATCCGGTGACAGTAGCCTCCGGCACCTTCGGCTATGGCGAAGAGTTCAGTGATTTCCTCGACCTGGGGCGCCTGGGCGCCATCTTCGTCAAGGGCCTCACCCTCAAACTCAGGGAAGGCAATCCCTATCCGCGCATGGCCGAAACAGCCTCGGGCATGCTCAATACCATCGGCCTGCAAAACAAAGGTGTAGATGACTTCATCGAAAACATCTACCCGCGGATAAAAGACTGCGGTACTTACATTATCCCCAACGTCAACGGCTCCACCATAGAAGAGTATGTCGCCGTCACCGAGCGGCTGGCGGCCGTCAACGGCATCAGGGCCATCGAGCTGAACATCTCCTGTCCCAACGTGAGGGAAGGCGGTATGTTGTTCGGCATCCACTGCCGCTCGGCCGTGGCGGTGACGCAGGCGGTGCGTTCCGCCTGGAAGAAGACCCTTATCGTGAAACTGACACCCAACGTCACCGACATCACCGAGATCGCCAGGGGCGTGGAAGAAGCCGGAGCCGACGCCGTCTCGCTCGTCAACACCTTCCTGGGCATGGCCATCGATGCCGAAAAACAGGTACCGGTGCTCTCAACGGTCACCGGCGGCCTGTCGGGACCCGCCATCAAACCCATAGCCCTGCGCATGGTATGGCAGGTGGCCCACACCGTTAAGATACCCGTCATCGGCATGGGCGGCATCATGAACCCCACCGACGCCATTGAGTTCATGCTCGCCGGTGCCACAGTCATACAGGTGGGCACGGCCAACTTCATCGACCCGCAGGTGAGCATCAAAATCATCGACGGCATCGAAAGCTATATGACACGCCATCAGATCACCTCAGCCTCAGAACTCACCGGTGCACTAAGAACGGATTAAACCTTAAAAACCTATCGCCTTCAATTTTGTTAATTATTCTAATTATTAGTACTTTTGCTGCCCTTTTAATGCAATGCACCCATGCAATGCCCTTCATGTAAACATGCCATGGTCATTCTCGAGCTCCGTCAGGTCGAGATCGATTACTGTCCTTTCTGCTCGGGCATATGGCTTGATGCCGGCGAGCTTGAAACGCTCCTGGGCGACTCACAGCAGGCACGGGATCTCCTGAAGTCATTTAAAGTGGAAAAAGACATCGATGAAAAAGCGGTGCGGTGCCCCATCTGCCGCAGGAAGATGCACAAGATAGGCGTGGGCGACGGCTATCCCCTGATCATCGACAGATGCCGCTATCACCATGGCATATGGTTCGACAGGGACGAGCTGCAACGCATCATAGCCATGGGCAGCGTGGGCGGCAACAGTCAGATACTCGATCTTTTAAAGGAAATGTTCAGCAACAAACTTAAATAACGGAGAACATAACTATGATAGCTTTAATTATTTTAGTCATTATCCTGATCCTGGTCTTCATCATGATCGGGATGTACAACTCATTGGTGCGGTTACGCAACCAGGTCCAGAATGCGTGGTCACAGATCGACGTGCAGCTGAAAAGGCGTCATGACCTCATCCCCAACCTCATCGAGACGGTGAGGGGATACATGAAACATGAACGTGAGACCCTCGAGGCCGTCACCAAGGCCCGGGCCGATGCCATGAGCGCACAGACCGTGGGCGAGAAAGCCAAAGCCGAAGGCATCCTCGGCGGCGCCCTGGGACAACTGCGCGTGGCCGTGGAAGCTTATCCCGACCTGAAAGCCAACCAGAACTTCCTGGCACTGCAGGAAGAACTGACATCAACGGAGAATAAGATATCCTTTGCCCGGCAGAACTACAACGATCAGGTTCTTTTCTTCAACAATAAGATACAGATGTTCCCTTCGAACATCGTGGCCGGCATGTTCAGCTTCCAGAAAGGAGAGTTCTTCCAGCTCGAAGATAAAGCCGACAAGGAAGTGCCCAAAGTCAATCTGGAATCGTACACAGCACAGCAGAAATAAACGGCATGTGGGAACTGATCAGAGCGAACCGGAGACGATCGCTTATTCTTTTCATCGTCATGGGGGTGACCCTGGTCCTTTTGGGTTACCTGATAGGCAAGGCCTTTGACCCTGTGCACGGCGGTACCGTGGGTCTTGTCATCGCCATGGTCATCGTCTTCATCCTTAACCTGATAAGCATCTCGTCGGGAAGCCATATCATGTTGTCGGTGAGCCATGCTAAAGAGATCAAGCCCGAGATGGATCCGCGTCTCTATCATATCGTTGAGGAGATGAGGATAGCGGCCAACCTTCCCAAGACGCCCAAGGTATACATCATCAACAGCGATGCTCCCAACGCTTTTGCCACGGGTCGCACACCCGACGACTGGTCCATCGCCGTGACGTCGGGGCTGCTGGCACGCCTGAACCGCGATGAACTGCAGGGCGTCATCGCCCATGAGACCTCGCATATACTGAACCGTGACATCCGTTTCATGACCTATGCCGGCATCATGCTGGGTGCCATCGTCATCATCTCGGAGATCTACCTCCGCGGTCTCATCTTCACCTCGGGGGCCCGTTACCGTTCCAGCTCAAGTGGAGGAGGCCAGGCACAGCTCATCCTGATGATCGTCGCCATCGTCTTCGCCATCCTCGCTCCCATTGCCGCCCAGCTACTGTACTTCGCCATTTCGCGTAAAAGGGAATACCTCGCCGATGCTTCCGGTGCCAGGCTGACACGTTACCCCGAAGGGCTGGCTTCGGCACTGGAGAAGATATCCAACTCCACGCAAGACCTCGAAGGAGCCAATAAGGTAACGGCACCAATGTATATCGTCAATCCCCTGAAAGGCAAGGGCATGAAGGTATCGGATCTGACGAGCACCCACCCGCCTATCTCCGAGCGTATACACATCCTCCGCAGCATGGCTGGCGGCACGGGTTACCTCACCTACGAGAAAGCCTATTCAAACATCACAGGGAAAAAACAACACATCGTCCCCCCTTCCGGCCGGGCCGACACCGAGAACCCCGCCATCCGCCAGCCTTCGGCAGAGGCTGCCGGCGGTTTCGATCCTGTGCAATCCAAACGCAACGCCAATAACCTGGTCATGGCCGCCAACAAGTTCAGGTTCATCGACTGCCCCTGCGGTGTCAAGCTCAAGGTACCACCCAATTACCAGGGTGACAAGGTGGAATGCCCGAGGTGCGGGAGGATACATGTGGTGTTGTAAAGGTCTTCAGGTCGGCAGGTCGGGAGGTTTACAGGTCGGCAGGCCCGAAAATCATTCCTTCATTACATCGTTACATCGCTACTTCGTTACATCGTTACATCGCTACTTCGTTACATCGTTATATTTTTTATCTTTGTCCTTAAACATCCCCTATGCCACGTATCCTGGTCATCGATGATGAGCGCAGCATCCGCAACACCTTGCGTGAGATTCTCGAGTACGAGAAGTTCGACGTGGATGATGCCGTGGATGGCATACAGGGACTGGAGATGATAAAAAATACGACCTACGATGTCATCCTGCTGGATATCAAAATGCCGGAGATGGACGGCATAGAGGTGCTGGAGAAAACCCTTCAGATCACCGACACGCCGGTGGTCATGATCTCGGGTCATGGCACCATCGACACGGCCGTCGAAGCCATCAAAAAAGGAGCTTTCGACTTCATCTCCAAGCCCCTCGACCTCAACCGCCTGCTCATCACCATCCGTAATGCCATGGACAAGGCCTCACTGATAACCGAAACCAAAGTATTGAAGAAACAGGTCGATAAATTCAACGACATGATAGGCGAGTCCACGGCGATACGGCATATCAAAGAGATGATCGACCGTGTGGCGCCCACCGAAGCCCGTGTTCTCATCACCGGCTCCAACGGCACCGGCAAGGAGCTGGTGGCCCGCTGGCTGCACGAGAAAAGCAAACGCGCCGCCGGCCCCTTCGTCGAGGTTAACTGTGCCGCCATACCCTCCGAGCTGATCGAAAGCAAACTGTTCGGCCATGAGAAAGGATCGTTCACCTCGGCCATAAAACAACGTAAGGGCGACTTTGAGCAGGCCAGCGGCGGCACCCTCTTCCTCGATGAGATCGGCGACATGAGCCTGCCGGCACAGTCCAAAGTGCTGCGCGCCCTCCAGGAAAACACCATCATGCGCGTGGGCGGCGAGAAAACAATACCCGTCGACGTCAGGATCATCGCCGCCACCAATAAAGAACTGAAAGAAGAAATACAAAAGAACACCTTCCGCGAAGACCTCTACCACCGCATCAGCGTCATCATCATCCACGTGCCCCCCCTGAAAGAAAGAAAAGATGACATCCCCCTGCTGGCCAATCATTTTCTCAAGGAGACCTGTGAAAACGAAGGCAAGCCCCTGATGGTTTTTACAGAGGAGGCCCTGGAGCAACTGAAAAAATATGAATGGACCGGCAACGTGCGTGAGTTGCGCAACGTGGTGGAACGCCTCTCGATCCTTTGCGACACAACCATCACGGCCGACGATGTCAGGCTTTATGCGCAGCCCCTGCAACCGCCGTCAAGTGGATAATAAATGACATGATGAGAGAAATTGTTAATTTTACACTCCGGCCCTGACCATGGTATACTGAACGACCTATGACCTACTCCAAAGTTCCCCCATATTACGGTTTTCGCACCTTCCTCCTCGCTGCGCTGATCTATTACCTGCTGGTCATGCCCTTCATCAGCATACTTTTCCTGAAATACGCCCCCCAGCTGATCGAAAAGAGCCAGGGCAAATCCCCCGCCGGTACCTCATCTGATATTGCCGTCCCACACCGTAATATGCCGCCGCTGCCGGTTCCGGATACAGTGTCCAATAGTGCCGCCACAGGCTCTTCCATCCTCTATAACGCTTACAATAACAGTTTTGATACGGTAAAAAGAAAAGAACTGGGCAATTCCGGATTCAACATCAGCATCGCACCAGGTACCACAAGTGATCAGAACGAACCTAAAAGCCCTCTCACCAAGACCTTCCAATTGCTGTTCAGGCTGCTGATCATCAGCTTCATCGCCGGTTTTCTTTTTAACCTGCCTTACAAACGTTACTTCCGCCGCAAACGCAAAAACCGTAAGATATCCAGGAAGCTTTTCACCTTCTGTAAAAAAAATCTTCTTTACACACCTTATATCAACAGCGGCATCCTGGGGCTGGCTTTTCTGATCACCACGGGTTACATGATCTATTTCATGTCGAATCCCGGCACCTTTCCTGATGACACATTGCATCAAATTTTCCGCAAGTTTTTCTATGTCTCACTGGTGTCGTCGGCGTTGTCGGTACTCTTCGTTTATTTCTGGCAGAAACACCGTGTTCATATCAAGTACCTGGAACACCTCTACACTTCGGAAGAGCTGCGTCACAGGATCTTCAGCTTCAAGACCGGCCGCATCCGTAACCGTTTTCTTATCAGCAGTTTCATGACCACACTGCTGCCGCTGACCATTGTCATCCTCTATTTGTTTATCAGTCTCACCCCTGTCTCTGACCTCGGCCCGCTCACCAGTGAACAGATCAAAATACTGCTCGGTGATTATACCAAGGTCTTCGGGCTTCCGCAGACATTGGAGCAGAACAGCATATACAGCAGCCTCTTTTATGTCAATGCCATCGACAATATCTCCATGTTTGTCGGTATAGGCGCCGGCATCCTCATCTCTTTCGTATACATCGTCTTCTTCGTCAGATGGACGACACAGGACATCGTCAGCCCCGTGAAGGAGCTTCTGTACAATATGAAACTCACGGGTGAAGGCCAACTGAATAACTTCAGCATCGTCAGGACAAATGATGAAATAGGCCAGCTGACGGAGGGGTATAACGAGATGTCACAGAAACTTGACAGTTACATCCATAACATATCACGGATGAACGAAGCCTATTCACGTTTTGTCCCCAGTCAGTTCCTGGAATTTTTGGGCAAGGAGAACTTTGTCGACATCAAGCTGGGTGACCAGGTTCAGCAGGAGATGACCGTGTTGTTCAGCGACATACGAGGCTTCACGACCATCTCTGAAGGCATGTCACCGAAAGAAAATTTCGATTTTCTCAATCATTATCTCGGGTACATGGAACCTGTCATCCGCGTGAACAACGGCTTCATCGACAAATTCATCGGTGACTCTATCATGGCTCTTTTCCCCTCCAATCCGGGTCATGCCATCAATGCGGCCATTGAGATGAGGCTCAAGCTGACCCAGTTCAACCAGGTGATGGGTCAGTTCGGCAAACCTGAAATCGACAGCGGCATAGGTATCCATTTCGGGCTGCTGATGCTGGGTGTGGTCGGCGGCGAAGGACGCATGGACGGCACGGTTATCTCCGACGCGGTGAACCTGGCTTCACGCCTTGAAGGGCTTACACGCCTTTATGGCTGCTCGATCATCATCAGTGAGGATACCCTCGCCCGCCTTGAAGATCCCAGCGCTTATAACTACCGCTTTCTCGACATCGTCAAGGTGAAAGGTAAGAAAGAGGCTATCTATATCTTTGAGATCCTCGACGGCGAACCTGAGGACATCAAACGCCTGAAGATACAGACCAAGGCTTCATTTGCAAGAGGGATCAATTTTTACAAGAACAAACAGTTTCGTCAGGCCCTGCAGGAGTTTACCGCAGTGAAGGAAGCCAACCTCCACGACCGGGCCGCAGCGCTCTATATCAATAGGTGCGAGAAGATCATTCATACCGGATTACCTGACGACTGGGACGGCGTGCTGATCATGGATACAAAATACTGAGGAAATGAACGCCACTCCCTTAAATATTAGCCCGGTATCTTTGCATTAACATTTTTTTCTATCTTTGTCTGAGATTTTTATAATCATAAATCGTTGAACGATGAAAGAAACGCTGAACAACATCATTCTGGTTCCAACCGATTTCTCGGAAGTTTGTGATAATGCCATCGACCATGCCGTGGAAGCGGCCAAACAGCTCAACTTCGAGTTGCATCTTTTGCATGTGATTAACAAGGACACGAGAGCCTACCTCGATAAAGCCATACTGGGTGCCGAAGCCATCACGGAGCAACTCGAGGCCAAAGCCAATGAGATCAGGAAGCTGCATCATATACAGGTGAAGACTGTCGCTAAGGAGGGCAGCATTTTTAAAATGATACCTGAAGTCGCTAAAAAGGAAGGCACCAGCCTCATTTATCTGGGAACCCATGGCAAGGTAGGCATGCAGAAGCTCACCGGCAGCTTCGCCCTCAGAGTGGTGCTGGGCTCACCGGTGCCTGTCATCGTTGTTCAGAAAAGACCTTACGACAGAGGTTACAAACACATCGTCCTGCCCATCACCAGCGAGGCAGGACCCTGGGAGAAGACCAAATGGGCCGTATTCATCTCACGGCAGTTTGGCGCCACCATACATATCTTCCAGATCAACACATCCGACGACGGCGTGGCACAGGCCGCCAAGGTCATCGGAGAATATTTCAAAAAAAACCAGGTGCCGCATACCTATGCCATCTCCGACAAAGCATCCGGATTCTCAAAACAGGTCCTCGACTATGCGGCTTCCATCAAAGCCGACATGATCTTGATCATGACCAATCCCGACCAGGGCTTCACAAAATTCCTCCTCGGCACCTACGACGAAGAGATGATCTTCAACGCGTCGCAAATACCCGTTATGTGCATCAACCCGAGGAAGTTCAATTACGAGATTCTGGGGATATGACCCCGACCGGGGGATAACCTCACCCCCTGGCCCCCTCTCCTTAAAAAGGAGAGGGGAGATCGGAGGGTGAGGTTTTTTTTGTATCTTTGCATTAAATAAAATCACACCCACACCCACACCCACACCCACACCCACTTCGGGGCTGTACGGATTTGACAGCAAGGAAGCTGGTGTGCAAGCATGCCGGGTATTGAGGATACGACCCGTTAACACTGATTCTCGTGCCAATAACTGGCAATAATTTTAGTTATGCGATGGCTGCCTGATCCAGGATCAGGTAACCGTCTGCTCCGCGCGAAACCCTTCCGGGCGGTGTCGCGGCCGGAGCATCGCAAAAGTCCGGATAGCAGTTGCAGAGCCCTGATACAGCTGTAAAATTAAAGGGATAAGGACGCGGTAGGCTGGCTTTCCGCCGGCCACGTCCCGACAACCAAGGGAAAGCTAAGCATGTAGAAACCACATGGGCTGCTTGTTTGGACGAGGGTTCGACTCCCTCCAGCTCCACCAAAATTTGACGAGATAAGATGTTCGATGTTCGACGTTGCACTTCGAACATCGAACGTGGAAAATTCAATCTCGCCAAATCACTACCGCCACCGGCCTCAAATTCCGGTAAATTTTTTTTCACAATATTAAATTCTTCCCTATATTTAGTCCGTTTTAAAATCTTTCCTCAATGAAAATTAAAATTCTTCTACTCACATCATCCCTTATTTTATCATTTCATTGCTTTTCCCAGGAGGGATACTGGGATTGGGGGAAATCGATCGGAAGTCCCGGTACCGAATCGGGTTATGATCTTGCTGTCGATCTGTTAAACAATGTTTATATCACCGGCGAATACACCGGAAATGTGACCATCGGCGATACCGTTCTTTACTCATCACAGATAGCAACTTATCTGGCTAAAATTTCACCGGAAGGCGACATCTTATGGGTGAGAAGCTTTCAAAGCCTGAATCCAAACGGATTTGTTTACATGTGCAATGTCGTCACCGATGAATCCAATAATGTCTATGTGGCGGGTAATTATACCTTTACAATGGAGATTGGCGACACAACCATTGAATCATTGGGCAACTGGGACATTTTTATAGCCAAATTCAACCCGGGAGGTGATCCGATGGGGTTGACCGAAATAAAAGGTGCCTTTGCCGACAACTGTTATAACGGGCTGATATGGAACAACGGGCTGTACGTGGGAGTGGATCAGACATTTGATCCTCAAGCACATTATGTCATTTATGGAGGCGATACCATATACGGTGAAGGTTTTGCCTATGCCATCGCTAAATTCGACTCTGACCTCCAATTTGAATGGGCGGATGTGGGATCAACACACTCACCTTATTTCCAATCCTCCAACATCGCCGGCGATCCCAACGGCAATCTTTACACCCTCGCCATCTTCAGTGACTCGCTGTGTTACGCCGATACCATCGTCTACCCCGACTATTACTATCCCAATATTTTCAGGAAATATGATCCCTACGGAAAGGTCCTCTGGATAAAACAATTACCGAATACCAGGATCTATGATTACCGGTTTGACCAGAAAAGTAACATGTATTGCTGCCTCAATCTCAATGATGACGATACCCTGGTCATTATAGGGAACGACACCGTCACACCGGTCAGTGCATACAGAACTATGATCCTGGCCAGGTATGACGACAAGCTACGGAATACCTGGTATACAACCATTAACAGCGACAGGCTTTTATATGCCACGCAGATCGACCTGATGAAGAACGGACATATCATGCTGGGAGGATATTATCAATATACGCTGACCATCGGTGATACCACTTTCAGTTTCAATAACCAGCAGGGTTTTGTCGCAGAATTTAACAACAAGGGTATCCCCATCCGAACCATCTCGACCAGTGGAGGACTTAACGGACCGAACAAAGGTTTGCGCATATGGCATATGATACTGGATCATTGCGATAATCCCATCGTCACCGGTGATTTTGACGGCCACGCATATTTCGGTCCCGACACCCTCACCGAGACCGGCTTTAAAGATGTATTCGTTTCAAAGTACTTTAACAGCCACTTTTCCATTGACCTCGGAAACGACACGGCTGTCTGCGGCAGTCTCATTCTCCGTCCGGGAAACGGATTTCTCGGTTACAACTGGTCTGACGGCTCCGCCTTGCCGTACCTCGAAATAACCTCGACAGGCCTGTACTGGGTCACTGTTACAAGTGCCGGTTGTGAAGCCACAGACTCCATATATGTAGAAATTAAACCCCCGCCTGTCTTCGATATCGGTCCCGATACGGTGCTGAAAATGTCCGGCACCCTCCGCCTGACAGTCCCTCCCGACTTTGATTTGTACGAATGGCAGGACGGCAGTACAGCCAGCTATTTCGATATCATAGGAAAAAATTACAGTACCGGTGATCATTATTTTTGGGTGACGGTGGGTATGAACGGATGCTTTGCCACCGACAGCATCCGGGTCAGCATCATCGATGATTCAGGAATTAAGGAGGCACAAAATCCCGGGATTAAAATATATCCCAATCCCGCCAACCGGGATCTGATGATTGATTTGTCCGGGCATTATTCCGGGAAAGGAACGATCAGTATCTGCGACATGACCGGGGCCGTTATCTCGACATTTTCCGTCGAACAGAGGGATGATCCGCAAATAATGGATGTACCCATATCATTTTTAAGACCCGGATTGTATCTGATCATCGTCGATTTTAACCAGTCAAGATATTATGGTAAGCTGGTGAAACGGTGAGGCATTTGACGAGATGGGATTTTCCACGTTCGATGTTCGATATCAAACTTCGAACGTCGAACATCGAAAATCGAATCTCGCCCAATCATTTTATAATCTTCGCCAGTGCTCCGCTAACCTTGTTCACGAATAACCACGGCATCCGCCACCAGCTTTTCACATCCCAGACGGTTTTGAGATAGCGTGGTATGGTTACGATCTTTTTGACGAAGGCCGTGTCCCTCCTGAAGCGAGAATACTGGAACCATCTGACGGCCAGGTGACTGAGGAGGTCAAGGTGGCGGCTGAGGATGACATATTCTCTTTTTTCAAAGCTTGTTGCCGGAGTGTGCTGCAGTTCCTCCAGCCACGTTAGAGGTATGGAAGCCTGAAAAACGGTGTTCAAATAATCCATGCCGTCCTGAAGATAACATACCAGCCTTCGTTCTTTCGATTGTAAAAGCAACCTCTCCCAGTCAATGACGGCCCCGCTGCCGATCAGTGTCATGGCGTCGGCGACCCAACGCAGTACGGGCCACGGGTTCCACCGCAAGCCATGGACGACAGTATTCAGCAACTGATCGGCGGGGCATAAGGCCAGAGTGGTCACGTGGTCATCCAAAGAGACGGGTATGGCGGCAGCCAGGAAGTCATCGTCGGCATGGGCGTAAGTGCACTCCGGCAGCAGATGCCAGTGCATATCCATGTGATGGCCGTCGGCATCCATAAAGCCCATGGCATGACGGCAGGAGTGCTCTATCTCCTGCCGCATGATACGGCCCGGGAAACGGGCCTGCCAGCCCCACTGCTGCAACAGCGTGGCGGCCTGCAGGGCCTCGGCAGCAGAGACCAGGAGGTCGACGTCGTCCATGGGGCGGAGACCGTAATCCCTGTAATACAGCAGCGTCATCGGCACTCCTTTCAGGACCACGGTCCTGAGGCCCGCTTCATGCAGTCTGCCTACGAGTCCCGACAGGATATGGATCAGCACCCGGTTTTTATACCATGCTTTCCTGTGCGACCCTTTAAACCGCTCGAGGAGAGGATCCGTCACGCCAAGCCCCGACAGGTTCCGGTACAACAACGGCAGAAGCCGTGCGGACTCATGATCGATCCTGTCCAGATCAACGGTCGCTTTCCAGTGCCGCCAGGCTACCAGTGCCAACTCTCCACGCAACAGTGCTGCTTTCAACAGCAGTTCCTGTTGCAGGCCGGGTCGATAACGCCGGGGATGATCATTTTTCCTCATCGTGGATGCCATTATTACCACGCCTGCGATCCAGGGCGGCTTTTACGATACGGACATAATCTTTCATGGCATGACGGTCGCGCAGGCTTTTATTGTCGTCATGGATGCGCCGCCGGAAGATGACCTCCGGCAGGATGCGGCTCCTTAACCCTTTCTCCTGCGCCCGCCGGTACCAGTCAAGAAAATCACCCATCACCAGCGAGGTGTCGAAGAAACCGACGCGGTCAAAGGCCTCTTTACGGATCAGCATGGCTCCCTTGAAAAGGGCGGGAAGGACCCTGTCGTCATGACGGACGGCCGAATCATCTTTTGCCTTATTGGCCGCACCTGTGTAAAAACGTACATGATGACCGAAAACGGCCTCCACGGCAGGATCATCCTTCATCACGGCGATCTGAAGCATGAGCTTATCACCGGTCCACAGATCATCGGCATCAAGGAAAGAGAGAAAGCTGCCCGTGGCTTGCCTGACACCGCTGTTCAGCGCCGCGGAGAGACCTCTGTTGGGCTGGTAAAAATATCTGACCTCACGGTATCCCTGAGCAATCTGGGCCGAATGATCCTCAGAGCCGTCATCGATGACGATGATCTCGACAGGTGAATAGGTCTGCCCGAGAACACTCTCAATGGCTTCGGCCAAAAAACGTTCACCGTTGTAAACGGGAATGATAACGCTGACTAAAGGATTTTGCTCTTTCATTTCATGTCACTTTTTTTCTGCTGCCTGTCGATGGATTCCCTTAATATTTTCAGCCTGGCCGAGGCGGAAGCCGCAAATTGTGTGAGCGAGATATTTTTTGCGTGCACCCTTCTGATCAGCAGTTTCTCAGGCAGTATCATCATGGAAATGCCGGCATCCTTGGCGCGGGTGAACCACTCAAAGTCCTCGGTCACCTTAAAACGGGTGTCAAAGCCGCCGACCTGCTCAAACACCTCGCGGCGTGCCACGATGGTGGCCAGGCCTATCTGATCGTCGTGCAGGATATGCCGCATGATATGGGATGGGTAAAACACCCCGGGTTCGATTCTGTTCTCTATTTTGGTAATGGTAAAACCGGTGGCCGGATGCCGGCGGAGGTATCCAACCTGTATCTCCAGCTTACGGGGTGACCAGATGTCATCGGCATCGAGGAAAGCGATGACACCGCCCTGCGCTGCCGCCAGGCCCGTATTACGTGCCGCCGCCACACCCCCGTTGGCCCGGCGGATATACCGAACCTGCGGAAAGGAGCGGGCGACAGCCGCGCTGTCGTCATCCGAGCCGTCATCCACCACAATGATCTCCAGGGGCCGGTAAGTCTGTGACAGCACACTGCCGATGGCTTCACCAAGATAACGGCCGTAATTATACACAGGGATGATGACGCTGACCAGGATATCCGTTTTCATCGGTATAATTCTTTGACGGTATTTCATTTATATCTGACAGCACCGCGAGGATCACATCCGGAATGCGTGTGATGTCCGTTCCCAGCCCCAAAATAAAATTGGGCAGCTGTTGCACCAAACGCCCCAGCATTTTTATGGCCTTGCGCTGTTCCCCGACCGGGAGCTGATAGACCGTTGTCGGCGCCAGGGCTTTCAATCCTTCGGCCGGCGACACCCTCCTGACGGTTGTGTTGTCATGACCGGTGATGTGAGGGATGAGAAGGGCCCGGAGAGGGAAGCCATGAGTCATTTTCGCGGGCAACAGGTCATGAAGGAAATAAAGCGCTTTTTCATTATCCAAAGCATGCAGGCTGCTGATGGCGGGCATGAGGTCAGGAAAGCGGACTGTGTCGGCGCCATTTTGTTTGCCGGTGTTGTAAAGACTGTAAATGTGAGGGTGCTCGCCGGCTGCGATGAGGCAGTAATCATCGCCGGCATACAGCAGCGGTGAGTTCAGGCATGCCAGCGCCGTCGTCGACTTGCCGCAGCCCCCGCGGCCCGTGAGCAGCACGCCGCCGTCGGCCAGTCCCACCGCCGCCCCGTGAGCCAGCAGACAATGCCGTTCACTCATCCAGCGACGCAGGATCAGACGCAGCGGCGAACCATGATCATGGTAAGGTATCTGCGCAGCATCGCCAACCCAATATACGCCTGTGGCAGCAGAATGGCTGAGCATGTTGACCGTGTGGCAGGCCGGCTGACTAATGATCATCAGATCCTCATCGTCATAGCTCCAGATCTCACCCTTTGCCGCATCCGCACCGGTATTAAACGGTAAGGCAGGCCCCCTGACACCGGTGGTGGCGGAATCCCACAGGCAGACCGTCAGCTCCGGTGGTGCTGCTTCCGGCACCGCCAAATGCTCCAGGGCTTTGGTCATAGACGGTATCAGGGCAGGGCCGGCAAAATGCAGACCGATACGGTGACCGCCGATCAGATAGCTGTGGCGTACCTCACCACCGACCGACAGGCAGGCAACGTCATAAGACCCGCAGACATTCCGGAAAAAAGATGCCGCGCTTGGGTATTTCTCGGCAAAGGACTGTTGCAAAATAATACTCAGATTATCGAAATCATAACATATGCTGCGTCACCCCAAGATATGATCATCCGGGCAGAATTGATGATCACTCTTTCTGCTCCTCCGTCTCCTCTTTTTTCTCCGGCCACCCCGACTCATCCACTTCATGAACAGGGTCGAGGAGTATCAGCTCCTGCATGTCCGTATAACGCTTCAGGACAGGCGTTTCGAAGGGCACTTTGGCGGTCTCCCCTGCTGATAAAGGCTGTGGCGTCACGGTGGCTGAAACGGCACCGTCATCCTGCAGAACCAGACCCTCATCAAGCAGGCCCTTCAGAAAATCAAGGGTGACGTGGGCGATGGCCTCTCTTGTTCCTTCATATTTCAGCATGACACCGTCAATGATGTTATTCACCGACCGGCATTCACCGACCAGACGCCAGATCACCGGCGCCGCCCCGATGATGCTGTAATAGTTGCCGCTCTCAAGGTTGATCAGGACGATTTCATCATCATAATCTTCAAAGACAATTTTTGATTCGTTGATCCTGTATCGTAGTAATTCTTTATTCATGCCGGCCGTATTCTAAATGATGACAGAGTCATTAATTCCATTCAAAAATAACAATTTCCATAATGTTACTAAGCCACACCTGTCAATTATCCTTCGATTTTTTTAAAACAAGATACGATGTGGCAAAGCGCAGGCCATTCTTGGTGGCTCTTCGTCACACAACCTTGTTTGCACTTCCATTCCCTTTAAACCGGTGAATAAAAATATTGATTATATTCCTTTAATTTTATTATGTTTGTAATTGCTGCCGTTACATCCGGTGAAAAAACCAGGATAATATAGGCGAATGATCATTCAACATATTGAATTTCAATAATATTATTAGTGAAAAGTTAACAGCCATGAAAAAACTTATACTCATCATTCTTCCGATTCTCCCCTGGTGCATCAGCTATGCACAATATCTTCCGTTGATGCCGATTGAGGAGCTTTCTTATAATCATTCCATAGAAAGAAATGGGCAGATACTTATACAGGATTCAATGCTTTATGAAATACGAAGCGGTGGCCTTCAGGAATTGAATATCAACAGCGGAAAAAATGATTTTCATTGGGCTAACCTTTACGATCTGAAGAACATTGTGAAGGATACCGGTAAAAATTATATATACCTGAAGAACAGAAATTTTATAGGAAGATATAATGCCATCACTGAGAGATACGAAAACATATGGTCACCAACATATGGAAACAGACTTGTAAATGATATCGATGTGAGTCCGGATGGGAAAGTATGGGCCGTCACAAGCGGTACGTCAAAAGAGATAGCCATTTTTGATGGTGTCAGCTGGCAATTATTTCCTTTCACCGGTGTGGGGAGTGGATTTAAGCATGTTAAAATGGTCAATGACACATTGGCGTTTGTCATGGCAAATATCTTTTATTCGTTCCATAATGGGTTACTCGATACGTTATTCCCTTATCCGGGCATAGCAAATTTTGAGGACTGGGATGTCGATCAGGATGGTAACATGTGGATTGCTGCTCGCTATCAATTGGTTCATTTTTTTGAAGGCATCGAAACGGTTTATGACACATCGAACACCCCTATGGGCAATGATAAGTTTATCCATGTGAAGATCGGATCTGATGGTCATGTCTGGACGTCAGGGGATATGAGCAGGTTATACGAATATGACGGCACCGCATGGCAGATATTAAATTTACCGGATGATTATTATCGAATCGAGAATTTTACATTGGATGCCGAAAATGAGCTTTATGTTGTAACTGAAAGCGTATCAAGCTCAAAGGTATTCATTTCCGATGGCGGTTCCTGGTCATCGATAGCATTCACATTCATGCCTATTTCAAATCTCAAGGCTCTCGGCGCACTCACCTTTTATCCTCCTTATGCCTATTACGCTACTAACGAGGGCCTTTTTTATGTCAACCTGCTGAATTATTCTCTTGCAGACTTTTTTGACACCACCACCCTGGTCTTCAGTGACGATATTACCTGCTTTACATACAATGATCCTAATTATCAACCCTCATTCGGATCACACCACGGTGTTCAGTCTCTGGATGGATTCAACAATACCTTCCTCCCCAACGACACGATTAACAACATGTGCTATGATAACGGAACCTATTACATTGGTACCGACAGCGGATTGGTAGCGTATAACGGCATCCTGTATGATTTCATCAACACCTCCAACGCCCCTCTGCCTTCAGATAAAATAACGTTCATCATCACAGGGGAGACAAATAATGGTGATTATTCCAATACTCTTTACATCGGTACTGATAAAGGTCTGGCTATTTATCAAAACGCACAATGGCGAGTCTATGATACGACCAATGTTCCGGTGAATCATTTTTATGTGACAGGGGTCAGGCCTCCGAGCTGGGATTCAGCTACCTACATATCCACTATTGGTTCGGGATTGATTAAAGTGTATCCCCATGGCGGCTATGAGCTTTACAATACAGCCAACGGACAATTGCTTGATGACACCCTTTATTATGTAATGAATGTTGATCTTGCGGAATGTGGATATTATATTATTTCAGGAACCAGCCACCATGGACTCTTGTATACCGATTACAATCTGCCTTTCTATTTTTATTATGATACTAATGATGTCGTCCCGATTCGTAGCTCCAAAATGGCCGTCTATTCCGATAGAGCTTCTGTTTATCTCGTCTCTACCGACAGCCTTCTCCATGCCATGTCACCATGCGGAATGGTGAACGAAAGTCATTCCATGGACCGGCTGAAATGGTACCGGCAGGATAATCAACTGATCATTACCGTTCCGGATGACATCTCAGGAAAGTATGCTGTCACCCTCACCGATATTCTGGGGAAAATGGTGATCAGTAAAAATGGCAACAGCACAGAGCAAAAAATCATACTAAATGTCAGTCATTTGCCGTCAGGGGTGTACTTTGTCAGGTTATACTCAACCGGTGTATCGCATTTCGCGAAGGTGCTCCTGGTGCATAACTAAACCCATATATATGTCGCTTCAATATCAAACCAAACAGTGATAAGGGGATGATTTCCAAACAATTGCCGACCGCCGGCTAATCCCTGTCCGTCTTTGCTTCATTAACCGATGTGGCCGGTCATCTTTTCCGCGATAAGACCGTCAGCAGAGCCCTTAGCGAAGGATCAGGATGGGAGGATTATATCTATACCAAAACCGGCGAAGGAGGGCTTTATTACAAGACTACCTATTTCAACCTTGTGACAGGCAGCGACGGGAAGCCATATGCAGTCTGTGCCGGACGGTTCAAATAATCAGATTAGTTCCTTAATATAAAAACATTTTCCGCAGCCCCTGACTTTCTTATTCTGTTCCCTGCCAACTGCCAATCCCGCCTCTGGCGGGACGTCACCTTACTGCGTTCGGCTCCGCTGCCAGTAACCAATTGCCAACTACTACCAAGCTTACTCGTTTCCACTTGCCCATTCATTTGACATTATGCAAATTATCCATTATCTTTACGACTTTATTCAGTGATCCTGCCAACATCACGGTAGAGTTCACCTACTCGGTAAATGACACAGGTTTAAAATCTTATATTGTCCACCAAAACCCACAACATCATGAAAACCAACATCATCCTTATCATCGTTCTCATACTGGCCTTTCTCCATGCCGGTGCACAGCACGACAGCATCAGCGTGCTCCAGAATGAAGTCAACACCCTGAAAAGCAACAGCAGAATGCTGCAAAAGGGCCATAACGAACTGATTCAAAAAATTGAAGCTCAGGATCACCGGATCGACAGCCTCGAAAAAGCCGCTCAGACCAATGCCGTTGATATCCGGCAAACCGCCGCCAGCCTCGACACCAGAATCAGCAACAACAAAACCGAGATCGACCATAAGTACACTGAAATGCGTGCCGGTAACTGGCTGACGATCCTGTTCGTTATTATCGGTTTTCTCCTTGCAGTGCTGATCGCAGTCATTTTTTATATCGTCCTGCGTAAGCGTCAGAAAATCCTTAAAGATGAAATCGCCGGTCAGATAAATACGGTACAAAAGTCCCTGGATGACGAATCCGGTAAGCTGAATAAAAAATTAACCGAACTGTCTGACGGGCTGGCAGCTCTGACTAAGAAAATAGAAGAAAAGGGAGGTAAAAATCCGGCATAGGAGGTACCGTATCATCAACTGCCAATCCCCCTCCGGTGTGGCTTCCATGCCAGTCCGGCGTTTATTCTGCTGGAAGCACCATTCTGGGGGACATCGTGTCGCCCTGCTTTCAGACCACAACCCCAACTGACGGCAGCTCGCAGTCCCACTTCCGGCGGAACTCCACTCGCTACTTGCAGCCAATAACCTGCAATCCTGCTTTCGTCCCGCCTTCGGCGGGACTCACCGGGACGTCGCACTACCTACGGCGGCGCTCCGCTTGCAATTGTCAATAAAAGGATTCTTATATTTGCCCCATGAGACACCGTTTATCTTTTCTTATTCTTGTTGCGTTGCCGGTCCTTGCGGGATGCCATAGGCAGGACACGGTCATCACCAGCCTGGCCATGCTTAAAGGCGGCAAGACCTTCGCCGTGCCCACAGGAACCGTCGCCGATCAGTTTGTCCTGAAGAAGGTCCCCGACGCCAAAATAAAATATTTCAACAGCGCTCTCGATTGCGCCATAGCGTTGAAAACCGGCAAGGTCGACATGATCGGCGCCGGCCTGTCCATCACCGAAGAAAGAGCCAAAAAAGTACTTTTCTCCGAAAGCTATTACCCCAGCGGCATCGCGGTACTGGTCAAAGCCGGGAGTGTTATCCCGCAGCAAGGTGGTGAGATGCTCAGAACCATAGATGATATTAAAGACAAACGCATCGGCGTCTTCCTCGGTTCCATCCATGACGCCTATGCCGCCAAATATTATCCCCAGGCAACCATACTGGAATACCAGAGCGTGGCCGACATGCTCATTGCCCTGACGACGGAAAAAATCGACGTGGCTTTTTACGACGATGCCGCGTTACCCGATGTCCTGCATTCGAACAAGAGTGTAGCCATTATGGCCAAGAATGTCTTTTTTGCCTCCGTAGCCGCCGGCTTTAAAAAAAATAACGACACGCTCCGGCAACAATTCAACGCTTTCCTGCAAGAGATCATAGTAAATGGCATTTACAACGATATGATCAGCCGCTGGATGGAAAGAGGACTGACCGACATGCCGGAGATAAAATCCTCAGGGAAGAACGGCCCACTCAAGGTAGGTGTTGTCAATGATATAGGACTGCCGTCGGCCATCTATAAAAACGGCCGGGTAGTGGGATTCGACATCGAGCTCGGGGAGCGTTTTGCAGCTTACACCGGACGGGTGTACATCCCCGTCAACACCCAGTTCAGCAGCATGCTCGCCGCTGTCTCCGCCGGAAAAATCGACATGATCACCAGCTTTATGATGATCACCGAAGAAAGAGCCAAGCAGATCGATTTCTCGGATCCCTATTATGCCTCGGGGGCCAGCGTCATCGCCCTGAAAAAGAACATCGCCGGCTTCCGCGAGGAAGGCGAAGGAATGAAAAAGGTATCCTTTCTGCGAAAGTTGTCAAACAGCTTCTATGACAACATCATCCTGGAGCGGCGTTACATGCTGATCCTCAACGGCCTGAAGGTGACGGTCATCATCACTGTCCTGGCGGCTCTGCTGGGTACTATCCTGGGTGGGCTGGTGTGCCTGCTGAGGATGTCAAAAAGCGCCTTCTGGTCCGCCACCGCCGCGGCTTTCATCACGCTCATCCGGGGCACGCCGGTGCTGGTGCTGCTGATGATCATCTTTTATATCATTTTCGCCTCCGTCAATATCAATCCTGTGCTCGTCGCCGTCATCGCCTTCGGCATCAACTTCGGCGCTTACGTGTCGGAGATGTTCCGCACATCCATTGAGAGCATCGACAAAGGGCAGCGTGAAGCCGGCATTGCCGGAGGTTTCACCAAGGTGCAAACCTTCATCCACATCATCATGCCGCAGGCCCTGCGCACCGTGCTGCCGGTGTACAAAGGTGAGTTCATCTCGCTGATGAAGATGACCTCCATCGTCGGTTACATCGCCGTGCAGGACCTCACCAAAGCCGGTGACATCATCCGCAGCCGCACCTTCGACGCCTTCTTCCCGCTGATCATGGCGGCGGTTATCTACCTCGCCCTGGCCTGGCTGCTGACATGGGGGCTGGGTAAAGTGGAGATATCGGTGGATCCCAAACGCAAACGCATCAGAAAAGCAGTGGAGGTGAGGCTATGATCAGTGTCAGGCATCTTTCAAAGCATTTCGGCGATCTGGTGGTCCTCAGCGACATCAATGCCGACATCCGCGAGGGCGAGGTCATCACTATCATAGGACCCTCGGGTACAGGCAAGAGCACCTTCCTGCGCTGCCTCAACCTGCTCGAGACACCCACGGGCGGCAGCATCGTCATCGACGGCGTGCCCCTGCTCGATAAGAAAACCGACGTGCCCAAACTGCGCCAGAAAATGGGCATGGTTTTCCAGTCCTTTAACCTCTATGCTCATCTCACCGTGCTGGAGAACCTGACCACCGGACCGGTAAAGCTGCTGGGCAAAAGCAAGGCCGAGGCGGGACAGAAAGCCATGGAGCTGCTCAAGCTCGTGGGTCTGGCCGAAAAAGCTTACAGCTTCCCCGACGAGCTCTCCGGCGGACAGAAACAAAGAGTGGCCATAGCACGCTGCATGGCCATGGATCCCGAGATACTGCTCTTCGACGAGCCCACCTCGGCCCTCGACCCCACCATGGTCAGCGAGGTGCTGGCCGTCATACGGCGTCTGGCAAAAGAGGGCATCACCATGATCATCGTCACCCATGAGATGGAGTTTGCACGTAACATCTCCAACCGTGTCTTTTACATGGACGAGGGGGTTATCTATGAGGAAGGATCGCCGCAGCAGATATTCGGCAACCCGCAGCGTGAGAAGACACGTGCTTTCATCCACCGCATCCGCAGCTTCCATCACCACATCGCCAGCCGCGACTATGATCTCTACGCCCTGCAGGCCGCCATCGAAGCCTTCTGCGATAAGCACATGCTGCTGAAAAAAACAAAAGATCATGTCGTCCATATCGCCGAAGAGGTCCTCGGCCTGCAACTCACCTTCAACGATGTCAACCTCTACCTCCACTATTCCGAGAAAGACGGCACCGTGGAGATGGTCTGCGACAGCGCCGGCTCCGCCGTCAACCCGCTGGAGGAAGGCGCCCTCAGCGATGACATCGCCCTGCGGCTGATCCGCGCCCGCACTGAGAAGGCGGAGTACAGGTACAAAAACGGACGGAATGTGCTGACGCTGAAAATGAAAGGAGAGTAAGCCAGTCGTCAGTTGTCAATCTTCAGTCTTCAGTCAGGGTGAGGGAATCCCTGCAAGCTTCAAGTAAAGTCACGCCGAAGGAGGGATTACAGGTTACGGTAAAATTTCCCCTTCTCTTTTAGGAGAAAGCCTGCCCCGCTAAAAGCGGGAGGGCCAGGGGATGAGGTGACTGACGACTGACAACTGACAACTGACAACTGACAACTGACGACTGACGACTGACGACTGAGCCGGCCCTCACCTGAAATCCCCCATCACCACCTCCCACACCCGAAGCGTATCCTTCCCGAAGAGCTTCTCATCGCGCACGGCGAAGAAATCGATGACTTTATGACACCAAAGGATCATTGTGGTATCGGACTTTGCAAGGCTCGGGAAGGTCTGGCGGCACGCCAGCGTGCCGGCGTACCGTGTCTCGTCCACCCTGTGCAGAGGCTCCCTCACCTGCACGGAATCAAACCTGAACGGCACCAGGATGGCGGGGCCGGCCCAGGCTTCATTCAGCACCTCACTCAACGGCATCAGCCTCGTTTGACGGTCACTTTGTAACATGATACTCATGCGTGCCTCACCCGTGACGAACATCTTCTTTATCATCTCCCCGGCCTTCTTTCTGAAGGCGCTGTCGAGCGTCGTGTCGGCCAGTACGTTCATGTAATCGGCCAGGTCCGAGAGCTTCTGCCGGGCCGTCACCTCATGGGCATACAAGGCGCTCTCCGACAGCCAGTCCGTCTCAAACGCATCACGGATGCTGTCGCGCGTGGACACAAGCGCCTCTGCCTGCGCCTGAGCCTCCTCTTCCGGAGAACGGTTGTCGCACGACCGGCCGCTGAAGAGCAGATAAACAAGAACCAGGATCACTATGTTGACGATCTTTCTCATTTTTGCTCGTTATTAATCCTGAAGCGCAGCACCGAAATTTTACCTGCGCTGAATTTGGTGTCTAAGATATCGATCTGCCTCAGGCTGCCGGTGGGCATGGTGAGGCGGTCGATGAACTCCCATTTGTTGTATAACTGCATGCCCATGTTTTTCTTGCCATCGTACACCTGGTAGATCATTGCCCCGTCGTCGATCATCTTATCCAAGCTCGACCGCCTGCTCTTCCAGTCCGCCACGTTCATCGTCGAGAAATAATGGATCATCAGGGCATAATCATTGACGTGCAGGCCTACCGTCTCATTCCTGTTGAACTTGTTCAGGAGGCGCGTGATGGTGTCGGACTTGTAATACGGGGCGTTGACGACCATCCGTATCCGGCTCTTATCCGTCTTCAGGACAAAGCTCTCGCCGGGTTGACAGAGATAGCTGACGGGTGATTCGTTCTCCGGCAGCAGCGTGACCGTTAACGTGCCGCCGGTGATGGCCTCCCTGGTATCGGCATCGTAAAAACTGAAACGGTATTCGTGTGTGCTGAGAAGCCTGAACAGCAGGTAAAAGATGCACATCACGGCAACCAGCAGCAGCGGGATGATGAAGAAATAACGGTTGGCGCCCGCCGTCAGGGCCCGCCGGTTCAGAGGCGCGCCATTCCTGAACACGAAATCATCCCAGTTCGTATAACCGGCGTATTTGCTTAAAATATTGAGCACATCGATGCGCGGCAAAGTCCGGTGTGCCGCCTTCATATGGGTGTAAAACCATTTCTCGCTGACATGGGCGTTCACCTTCTTCAGCAGGTCTTCCTGGAAATCCACGATCTCCTGCCCCTTCCACTCCGAGATGGAAGGGTTGATCCCCGGATATGATTGCTGCATGATACTCACGATCTTTTTCTTCAGCAACTCGAAATGATGAAGCTCCTCCGGATGCAAAATTGGTCAAATATTAAGGTTTTGGATGGCAGAATCGTTGCAAAACGCTTTTCAAACAACCTGCAAGTGAAATTCCATGCTTATGACCTTCCACAGTTATTATAGCACCACATTTGAAAAGCGTCTGTCGCAACCGCTTATCCAAAATTACAAAAAGGAGGATGATCAGTCAAAATATTTAATTGATAAAATAAACGAGGGAAACCCACATACTCCTGAATGGGCCGCGGTCAACCACACATGATGCCTGCTTTCGGATGAAATGGTCCTGGATACCCGGTCATAATGCGATCTTTTCCGGGAAAGGTTGTACTTTCAAGACCCTCCATAGTTTGTCGACATAATTCAGTGCATAATGGTTTTGAAGCAGGTGTATCCGGTGCGCGCCTCTGGTGTTCAACCTGATAGTGTCATCATCTTCTGCTTCGACGAACTGCAGCATCCGTATCACCCGCAGGAGGTTTCCAAAATCCTGTTCCAGCGCCTCACCAAACATATCCCTGTAAGCGGTCTTGGGGACGGATGTCTCATACAGACGCCAGTATAGCCAGAACAGCTTCTCCAGCCGCCGGCTGACGGTCATGCTGACGGCTATGGGCAGCGACCGCCTGACGTTCCGAATGTAATGAGGCACCGAGAAGGTGTTAAAAAAGAACCGGTTTCCATTGTAAGAACCTGCACCGGCACCCAGACCCAGAAAGTAATCGCGCGTGACCGAGGAAAACGCCGGACGGTGATCCCTGCTAAAGGACCAGACATTCGTTCGTGTATATCCGTGCTCCGCCATGAAGTCATTCATGACGTAATACATCTTCTTCCGGAGATGACGGTCGGGGAGCCTGAGCCTCTTCAACTGCTTTAAACGCCCTACCTCGCTGTAGGGGAACGTAAACAAGGGATAACAGGTGACCTGGTCCATGTGATGATCCACGGCAACGGCCAGATCATTTATGACATCGTCGACGGTCTGATGATCGATGACAAACATCAGATCGACATTGACCGTATCGAAATCTCCGGCTCCGACCGTTTCAAGGGCTTTCACGGCAACCGGAGCATCGTAATCCCGTCCGATCTGCCGCAAATAACGGTCATCGAAACTCTGTATACCCAGGCTGACGAGGTTAAAACCCAGTGACCCTAGCTTTGTCACCACGCCACGGTCCACGTCGTTGGGATTGGTTTCGATGGCCAGGTCTCCTTTTATGTTGAAGCAACGGTGAAGGTGTTCCAGCACCTCCCCAAGCTCATCCAGCATCAGCGTGGGCGTGCCACCGCCGATGTAAAGGGAGGAGAAACCGGCACGGCCGAACAGGTCATGGTAAAGTCGTATTTCCCTTATCAGCGCCTCCTTGTATGCCAGCGCCGTCGCTTTGCTATACCTGATCTTCAGATAAGGACAATAAGGACAGAAATGGGTACAGAAGGGGATGTGGATATAGAGCCCCGTGCCGCTTCTCAATGTGATCTGATCCTGTGGATTATAACGGCGGAAGGTGAAATCGTCCGCAGGGTCGGTCAGCATATGTCTGAGAAGGGTCAACATAATCAGGATCAGAGGTATTTGAAAGCAGTCATAACAGCCTGCGGATGTAAACGCGTAATGTGATAAATCTCAGTGAAACCCAGGTAACCGCACTGGCGGCATATCTCCTCCTGGTCTGCAGCCCTGCAGCAGCGGTACATCCTGCCTTCGGCATACAGATAGGCCAGGCTGTTGGGACGGCGCCAGGAATCGCGCGCAATACTTAACAGCGCCGGCTTTGAATTGAGAATATGAAAGCCTCTCGTTTTTAAGTCCAGCAGCCTGATGATGATGTCCTTTTTTTCATTATGGCTCAGCCACAGGTCATCTTCACCATGATAAGGGGTATAAAAATAAAAGAAGGTGCCTTTAATATTCTTCCTCGAAGCCATCTCCAGGCAGAACCGTTCAATGTCACCCTCGTTTTTACGGGTGATGGTGTAGTTAATGAATATCTTTTTATGACCGGAAGAGGCAATGTTCGACATGATCCTGTCATAGTATCTTCCACGGTTGGCTTCATGGTTCACCTTCAGACCGTCGAGGCTTACAAAGACCGTATCGGCGCTGGTTTCGATGGGGAAGGTCCCGTTGGTATACAAGGTGATGAAGAGGAAGCCGGCAGCCCGGGCCAGGCCAATAACATCTTCCAGCCGGCGGCCCTGATCGTGCCACATGAAAGGCTCACCGCCTTCCAGGTAAAGTGTCCGTATACCCATGCGGTGTAATGCCTCCAGCCCCTGACAGACCTGGTCAAAGGTGAGGTCCGGGATATCGCGGTGAGAGACCGGGCAGTGATGACATCGGAGATTGCAACTGTCATTGAGGGCAATGCCACCGACCCACGGCCGTTCCCTGCCTGTCGCCATCGTCTGTAATACATAGTTGATGGCCGACAGAAAAAAGATAACCCTATTTGTTTTTGAGGATGTCATAATCATTCATTGGATGCAGCTCGCCATCAATGAGACAAAAAAACCTGGTAGTGAAAATCCTCTGCTTCATTATGACCTTCACAGGCCGCCGCCCATCCTTACCCTCTAAGAAGCCGTGAAGGACAAGGGTACCGTATAGACCGAAGATCTGATCCTGCTTTACGTCGTCGATGATAAGCGAATATTCCATGGTGAAAAGCAACGATCGCTTCTCCGCTCTGATAACATGATCATGGTAATGAAATACCTTATGCATTGAAAAAATGGTTCCCATCTTTTCAGTATTGGGGGATGAATGCAATGAAAACGTTCTGAACCACAGGATCATCTCATGACAAAGGGCACCACGGCAGCGATGACACCGGTGAAGACCACCACGAGGATAAACAGGTTGTACCGTGTGCTGTAATTGCTCAGGAGTGACCGGTCATAATACTTGTCAACGTTCTGGTCCTTGTACATGGTCATCAGGCCTGTCAGCAGCCTGGCACGCGTTTGCTTGCCCTTGACCAGCCCGAAAATGACCACTAAGTTCACCAGGACGATCAGGGCGACGAAGAGAAACATGACGATCAGCGATGTGTTGCTGGTGCGTGAGTTCTCCACCATGGCGGAGTTGACGGCCAGTATGATGAGGTTGAGCAGGATGGCCGTCAGGATAAAGATAGTGTCGGTGCGGGTGTTCTGATTCAACTCGCTTGTGATGTGGTTATGGACATATTCGATCATGGGTATTCCTCCTTATTAAGTCTATTTTATTTTGTTGTGAAGATAAGAATTTTTTACAACTTCACCCCAAATCCCTGACCACCTTATCCCCCTTGCCCCCTTCTCCTAAAGGCGAAGGGGGTTATCCAAAGCCCCTCTCCTAAAGGATAAAGGGGTGATCTTAAGCCCCTCTCCTTCAGGTAGGAGAGGGGTTTGGGGTGAGGTCATCAATAAAACGAAAAAAACGACACAAACCTGTCATTCTCCTTCTCCGGCGGGTCGAAGAGGAACGCCGTCGGTATGCCGGTAGCATGGGAGAAATAGGGATCCAGCGCTTTGGCCTCGGCTGTCAGCTTCTCGGCGCCGGCCTGGTCGCCCTGGAACTGTTTGATACGGGACAGCCACCCCGTGGCATAGGCCTTCAGCGGTATGATGGGCGCCGGCGTGCTGCTGAGATACTTCTCGAAATAGGTCGCCGACAGCGGCAATTCCTTATCGGCCGTCTCTTTGTTTCTCATAACCTGCATGAGATGATACCGCGCGATGTCCAGCAACAGGATATTCCTGGACGGATCCAGCGCCATGGCTTCGGTGAAATATTTCTCCGCCTCCTCCGGTTTGTCTGTGAACAGGCAGGCTTTGCCCAGCTCCGACAGGACGGCGGCGTTCTTTTCGTGCGTGGTCGCATAATCCGTCCAGAAGGCGAGAGGATCGGTACCCTCCGGCGACAGGTCGAGGCGAGCCTTGGCGCCGTAATAATCATCCAGCTTTGCCAGCTCGGCGGCGTAATGGGCGCCTTTGAGGCTGTCACCACCCATGTCGGGCGGCAGCATGCCGTAAATCTCGACGAGGTACAGCATGGCCTGCCTGTGATCAGGCCGCAGCTTCAGCACATCTTCATAAGCCCGGCCGGTCGCCGCGATGTCCTGGGCTACCTGCTCCGACTGCCGTTGCATGCTGATGAACGCCTTGAGGAAGGTGGCCGTGGCCCTTGTGAAGGCATAGCCCACATTGCCGGGGTCATAGGCCACGGATTTGTCTAAGGAGGCCAGGATGTCATCAATCCTGACATCGCCTCCGCCCGTCAGCATGTACCATTTGGTGCGGGCCAGCTCATAATGGGCCAGGGCCAGCGTCGAATCTTTCGACAGCAGCGTGTTCAGAATGCCCAGGGCTTCATCGGCATGACCATTGAGGCGCGACTCATAGGCTTTCTGCACCTCCCTGCGACCGGCGCTGTCATCACTCATGCATGAGGTCACCGGCTGCAGCAGGAATACAATAACTAATAAAATCAATGTTTTCATGGCTTCAGGTTTTAATGAAACATAAAATTAAAAAATTGATTAGGTTAATCAAATATTTTCTCTTTTACAGCGTAGATTATGTTGCCGTTTTTGTCGAATTTAAGTGTGAAATTCTTTCCGCAAAACACACTGTCGATGGTTTGGTCCTTGGCCGACGCGCATTTCTTTAACCGGCCGCTTTCATAAAGATAAATGCCTCCCCTCACCTGCGATCGTTTGCATAACACTCCTTGTATCTCAATATCCTCTCTTGGTTGAAAATAATTTAACCGGCCACCGGGATAGAGCCAGAACCCGTGTCGTAACGTTTCTCATTCACAGTAAAAGTAATTTTAGAAAATTCAATATGATTGAGGGTAACGTCCGGATACGGGTATTTCTTCTTTTGTCCGTTGCAGGAGGATAATATAACGAGGAGTACGCAAAGGATGGTTAAATTTTTCATTCTTTGAGTTTTAAGTTTTGTTAATTTATAAGGGACGGTTTTGGATAACGTTTCCCTGACGCACCTTAATTCTTGATACAGCGAACGGAAAAAGCCGCACCACCTCCACCTGGATTCCTGTTGATCATAGTCCGGTCGTAGTCCATATCGCGATAATATTTCTGTATATGTTGAGAACTCCAGAAATAAGCTTTATACCCAATGCCCCAGAATTCATTTTGGACAAAATATCCTCCCGGAAGAGCCGTAAAACCGAAAGCGTCAGTGGCTCCGGTATTTGGTTCCACCCAGTAAAGTGTTCCTTTCTGCTTCAGATTCCCTCCTGCGTTGGAACCCCGCCAATTATTGCCTGCCCATTCGGCATCCCCTATTTTATACAAGCTGTCCACGGCACCTTCGAGGATCTGCCATTCGAGGTCACGGGGTATATGCCAGCCCTCAGGACAAATGCCCTGCCCTCCGGTTTCATTGGTATACTTCATCATTTCATCCCAGAAATACAATCCTCCGACGATATCGCAGTAATATGCACTATTTGCCATACAGTATTTCTCGATGGTGTCGTTGTTCGTCTGAGACTGTGAGGATGGGATCATCATGCCCGCATTCAGGTTTTCCTTCATCCAACATTGGCTGAATATCTGGATGGTATGGTACCATTGACCCTCGTACGATACTGAATCCAAACCCGGGCAAGGAACTTTCGTGGCAAATTGAAACACATAGTCCCGGCTTGTCTCCGGGGCATCACGGAAGCCGGATTGCAGTGTATCTCCATAACCGATATACAGCAGCTCATCGCCCAGGCTGAATAAAAACTCCTGAGTGGCAACGCTGCTTTTCAAAGGCGTATCATCATGACTGCATCCCATATACTCCAGCGCGCAAGACCTGCCTGTGCCCGGACCCATATGCAGGATCTTGACGGTACGGCCGGTTCCTTTCCACCGGGCGGTGAGCAGATATAACTTTTCTCCTGCCGGCGTAAAACGGAAGGTATGATACTCTTTATCCAGTGTCCTTTCTGATACGATGAGCCGTTGCCCCATGACATTGGTGACAGTCAGACATACCCTGTCCCTTTCGGGAACATACAAACCGATCTCAGTCCGGTCGTCGACGGGATTCGGGAAGTTCTGCATCATCCTGAATCCGTCGTGCAGGTCTTGGATTTCTCCGGTGCCGGTAATGTTCAATATGAGTACGGTATCGGGATAGTACAATACGGTTTCCCCTCCCTGCGTAAGATTTCTTACACGGATACTGTCGAGCTGAAAAAACGCAGCGACCTTCATCCCCGTGAAAGTGAAAGTTACCTGATTTTGACCATAAGCATTGGTGACCATGGAAAATGCTGTAATCAACGTGATAATGTGAACCAATTTTTTCATTTCGTTTATATTTAATTATTATTTGTAGATATGTTCCCGCATAAGTACCGGTATCGCACCATCATTCTGAGTCACGCCTTGAACCTTTTGAAACCAAATTTAGGCACACACATGTTTTTTCTTTTGAAGGACGGTTGTAAAGTGTTTGTAATGTGTTTACAAAAAAGCTGCGAGCGACGAGCTACGAGCCGGGAGTGGGTGGAAGGTGTGGGAGAGGGTAGAGAGGGAGGGGGGTCTTCAGTCGGCAGTCACCTCATCCCCTGGCCCTCCCGCTTTCAGCGGGACAGGCTTTCTCCTAAAGGAGAAGGGGAAATTCGCTGTAAACTAGTAACTTGTAACCTGTAACCC
>CAZVNP010000025.1:0-6467 GCA_964628285.1 uncultured Lentimicrobiaceae bacterium | reverse complement strand
GCAACCTGTACAAAAAAAAATTGTATTTAGCCCAACTATTGAGTAATTTTGCTCACTGTATTGAGTAATTTCGTCATGACTTTTCAACGTAATCATTTACAAATACTTAAAACAAGGCTGGCCGAACCGCGGCAGTTTATCCAGGTGATCACCGGTCCCCGGCAAGTCGGAAAGACAACGCTTGTTCTGCAATTCCTGGGACAATATCAGCAACCTTATCATTTTGTCTCTGCCGATGCCGTCATGGGCGCCGGTGAGATCTGGATCTCACAGCAGTGGGAGACAGCCCGGATGAAATGGCGGCAGGTGAAATCCGGCGAGTTTCTGCTGGTGTTCGATGAGATACAGAAGGCCGGTGACTGGAGCGAAGCCGTCAAAAAGGAATGGGATGACGACACCCTCACCGGCAAGCCCATTAAGGTGATCCTGCTGGGATCATCCCGTTTGCTTATTCAGCAGGGTCTGACAGAATCATTGGGTGGCCGGTTCGAGCTGATCCATATGAGTCACTGGTCTTTTAAAGAGATGCAGGAGGCTTTTGGATGGGATGAGAACAGGTATGTATGGTTTGGAGGGTATCCAGGCTCAACCTCACTGGCAGACGATGAGGAACGTTGGAGATCCTATATCCGCGATTCAATTATCGAAACCAGCATATCGCGCGATATTCTGATGCTGACACGTGTCAATAAGCCGGCGTTGATGAAGAGGCTTTTTGAGCTGGGTTGTCTTTACTCCGGCCAGATCCTTTCGTACACGAAGATACTCTGGCAGCTCACCGATGCCGGAAACACGACAACCTTATCACACTATCTGGAGCTTCTCGACACGGCCGGCTTGCTTGCAGGTCTGGAGAAATTTTCCGGCACAGCCCTCAGGCAACGCTCTTCCAGTCCCAAATTCCAGGTGTATAATAATGCCCTGATTACGGCATATCACTCCGAGACGTTTCATCAGGCCACAGTTAATCCGTCACTACGGGGCAGGATGGTTGAATCGGCCGTCGGCGCTCATTTGTTAAATCATGCCATGGAAGAGAACTTTGATGTCTTTTACTGGAGACAAGGCAATTATGAGGTCGACTTTGTAATAGCCAAAAACAACCGTGTGGTGGCGCTCGAAGTTAAAAGCAGCACCTTTTCCGGCTTAAAAGGTATAAGGGCATTTGCCGGTCTCTTTCATCCCGTCAGAACCCTTCTCATCGGCTCAGGCGGACTTCCCTGGCAGCAGTTCCTGACCCTGGATCCGTTGACGTTGTTTTAGTCTCAATGTCCAGGTCTGCAGGTCGACAGTTGGCAATTGGCAGTTGGCAATTGGCAATCAACTCTGATCCTTATTTTCACATTTCCACATTTCCACATTTCCCCATTCCCACACCCTCACCCACTCCCCCTCCCCGACTGACGACTGACGACTGACGACTACCGACTGACGACTACCGACTACCGACTACCGACCGCCCCCTCCCTTCACAAAATGACTATTTCATTCTACCCGGTTTTATTATCTTTGCCCGGAGATATTTCTTTTGCAAACTAAAGTCAAACCGGTCAGTATTGCCTGAATAACAGAACATAAACGATCATTTCTTTAACAGGAAAAACCATGGATGATTCAGAAAACCAAAGCTTAAGGGTGTTGCTGAACAACCGTCCCATAGATGAATTCGAAGGTTATACCCCTGCCGAGATGCATTACATGCTCTATGACCTGTTCTCCCCCGACTGCCCGGTAAGGATACGTGCCGGCATCGGGGAGGATATATTGAAAAAAATGCCCATGGTATCACAGGTCAACTATATGCTCAAATGTATCAAAAGGAATGAAAAGATCAAACTGACTGTAAAAAGGAACTTTCCTGTCTGGCTGGTGAAGGATATATACGCTCAGGGCATTATGAAAGATGAGTTCATAGAGAAAGGCTATATCCGGTTAAACCGTGAAGGTGTTTCGTACTCCATCTCGGTTACTAACTCCGTTAGCAGGGTGGCCGGACTGACCAAAGTGCGGCACAACCATATCCTTCTTACTGGGAAAGGTAAAAAGCTTATCGATGACTGGTACGGTCTGTTCATCTGTATTTTTAAAACATTCTCGTTGAAATATGCCTGGTCTCATGATGACGGATACGAAGATAATGACTCCTGCCAACGGTGTCTTGGATTTTCGCTGAAGCTGCTCTCTAAGTACGGTGAAGAGAGACGTGCAGCACGCTTTTACGCCGACAGGTTCCTGGTGGCTTTCCCCACCACGCTGGACCTCATCGAGACACCCTATGGCAGCAACCTGGAGGAGGCATTCTTTAGATGTCACTCCCACCGGACCTTCGAACGGTTTCTTGCCAGTTTCAACCTGATAACGATCGATTATGAGGGCACTTACCTTTTCGATCGTAAAATGTTCATCCGCAAGACCGGTATCTTTGATAAGGTTTTTGAAATCGAATAACTATGAAATATAAGCAAATCCTTCGGAAACTGACACAGGAAGAAAAAGACGAATTTTTTCTTCAGGCTTTAAACACATCATCTGCACTGAAAAAAAAATTTGAAAAGGAATTCGCCTCCCGACTGCATATTAAAGATACAGAAACCGGTTACGAACACTTTTGTGAGCTGGCTGACAAGGAGAAGCAAAAATGGATCGGTGAGTTTGAGAACCTTGACCTTGATGTTTCGGACTGGGAATACCGGATGCCACGTTATGGCAGGTATATATCCTGGGATGAAGCCGCGGAGATGGTGGCAGAGCAGGAAGTTGCAAGTCTTTTCGATCCCTGGAAAGAACAACTGGTTGAGGATTTGTCGGCCCGGAATATCAACAGCTTCTTTGCTTCTGTTGTTGGGATATATGAAGCATGTTACCTTGCCGATATTCGGGATGACGACTATGTATTATGCGGCGAACCGAATAACTATTTGCTTGGCTCATTTGAAGAGGTGTTACAACAGATTTCTGAAAAACCGTCTTTAATTCGCATTGACCCTGCCGTGATGGAGGAACCTTTGACCAATGCCTGCCATTATATAGCAGAAAAGGGTATTTCCAAAGGTCAGTTGACTTGTCAACTGGATGACCTGATGAAAAATCTTGGAAGGAATCCTTCCTTTATTCCGGTTTTATCAACAGCCTTACTGCAAATACCTGATGCCGGACCTTTATTCCCAAAAACAGCCATATTGATTGCCAAATCAGGTGATCCGGATACCTGGACAGAGCAGGCAGAAAAATTGTTCCGGATTAATAAAGAGGTGGCCGGGGACTTAATGTCATATTACCTGCGTCAAAACCGGTATGATGATTTTCACAGGATCGCCGTTGAGTGTTACACACAAGACAAATATGCCTTCGCTGAGTTTGTGATTGAGAACATGAAGGACGAATACGATCCGGAATTCACGAAAAGAGTTTTATTGTCCCGGGCATCTTATTTAAATGATATCTCATTGTACCAACGTGCCAAAAGATGGATGACGGAAAATGAAAGGATAGAATTCAGGAATGAAAATAACCATGCTCAGGTATTTTATGGCAGGCTGCTGGCGGAAGAAAAGGAATACGGTCAGCTTTTTTACATGCTGGAAAACGACAATTTAATGTCATTCAACACATTTGGAGAATTACTGATAATCGCAACAAGAGTGATGCCTGATAAATGTTTCGACCTGGTCCTGAAAAAGGTGTCTTTCATACTGGAAAGGCAGCGGGACCGGCATATCTACCAACATATCGCCGGATGGCTCCGTACCATTCACAATACGGAGAACAAAGAAAGACTGGCCGGTTATATCACCTCATTGTATAACCATACCCCTATTTTACGGGCATTGCGTGACGAGCTGCGCAAGGCAGGGCTTGTCGGATGACAGGATGCAAATTTCAGCTGATGAACAGCAAGCATCAGGAAGGAGGTCGGCAGGTCTACAGGTCTGCAGGTCTGCAGGTCGGCAGGTCGGCCATCAGCCACCTGTCCCGATGAGTTCCTCCACAGGCGGGACGAAATCGGGATCGTTCAATCGCATAATCGTGCAATCATTGTATTCCCTCCCCCCGACTTGCCGACTGTCGATCCGCCTGCGGCGGGATCCGGGCTCACTGCAATCGCCCGGACCGCGCCAGCCAAGGTCGCTTTTGCGGCTATTGGTAATATATAAATTTTATACCTGTTGGTATAATACTAAATGGTATGAACAATTCTTCGTGTCACTCCGTGACCTCTCCGTGGACCTTTGTGTAATAATAAATTTATTATCAGATTATTACGAGTATGAATTGACTGTCAACAGCTTTCCCGTGGTATAATCACATACTAAAATTTTCCATCTGGCAGGGTCATAAAAACAATCTTTTCAGATTAATACAGAAAGGAATAAGCTAAAACTAATATAATGACGCAAAGGGATATCATATCGGAAAATGACAAAATGAAAGTTCCTGAGGATGTGATTGCCTCCAAGATCTTTTTGATTCGTGGATTAAAAGTAATGCTGGACAGGGATCTTGCCGGTTTATATCAGGTCGAAACACGGGTGTTAAACCAAGCCGTCAGAAGAAATAAAAAACGATTTCCACCCGATTTTATGTTTGAACTGACAAAAGAGGAGATGACAAATTGGATGTCACAAATTGTGATATCCAATCGTGAAAAGATGGGACTTCGTAAGCCTCCATTGGCTTTTACAGAACAGGGGGTGGCTATGATGTCAAGTGTGTTAAACAGCGAAAGAGCCATACTGATGAATATACAAATCATCAGGGTATTCACGAAAATTCGGGAATTACTTGGTACGCATAAAGAAATAATGCATCAACCTGAGGAAATTCGACATAAAGACCAGGAACAGGATCGCCAGATCAAGGTGATCTTTGAGTATCTGCGGCAACTTGAGCAGCAAAAGAAGAACGAAGAAGACCTGAAAGCAAGAAGAAAAATAGGTTTTAGAAATGAATAGCAAGTCCGGAAGCAGGAAGGTCCTCAGGTCGTCAGTTTTCAGTTTAGAGGATTGTATGATACGTACAAAATCCCCTCGCCTTTTAAGGAGAGAGCCTGTCCCGCTGAAAGCGGGAGGGCAGGGGGTGAGGTCATTCCTGCAATCCGCAACCATTAATTTTCACATTTCCACATTTTCTCATTTGCACATTATTAAGTATTTTGTAATTTTACCATGAAATTCAGAATCTAAATGTCTATATTTCATGGATAAAATCATTCCACGTTATGCATTACAGACCCTGAAAGAGCTGTCGAAAAGCTTTCCAACCATAGGGATCATCGGTCCGCGGCAGGTCGGTAAAACCACTCTGGCAAAAGAGTTTCAGAAGGATCTTGAATTGGAGTCCATCTACCTTGACCTCGAATTAATTGCCGATCTTAACAAGCTTACCGAACCTGAACTTTTCCTGACTCAACACATGGATAAATGTGTCATCATAGATGAGATACAGCTTAAACCCGATCTCTTTCCCCTGTTGCGTGCTCTCATCGACCAAAATCGAAGACCCTGCCGGTATATTATTCTGGGATCGGCCAGTCCGCAACTTTTGCGGCAATCATCCGAATCGTTGGCAGGACGGATTGCCTACATGGAATTGCAACCGTTTACTTATCCTGAGATTGCGGGGAAAAAGGATCTGGAGACTCATCACTTTCTCGGAGGATTCCCTGATGCGCTTCTAAGTAGTTCAGTGGAGTCATCCAAGGCATGGTTGGAGAATTTTATTCGTACCTATTGCGAACGGGACCTGCCTTTGTACGGACTGTCGGCCAATCCAACAGTGATCAGAAGGCTGTGGGAGATGCTGGCCTGGATCAACGGAAACCTCCTAATCCTCAACTCCCTCGGGAAATCTATGGGCCTCTCCTACCACACCGTCGGCCGGTACATCGATTATCTTGAGAATACCTTCCTGATAAGCCGCCTGCAACCTTATCACTATAATGTTAAGAAACGCTTGGTCAAGACACCGAAGGTCTATATCCGCGATACGGGCATCCTGCACCGCCTGCTGCGTCTGTCGGACTATGATCAGCTGCTTGGGCACATCGCCCTGGGCGCATCCTGGGAGTCATTCGTCATCGAACAGATCAAAGGTAACAAGCATCCTGACCTCGACCTTCACTTCTATAGAACCCATAATGGCGCCGAAGTGGATATCGTCTTCGTAAGAGGATTAAAACCAGCCGCGACAGCAGAAATAAAATTCACCTCTTCGCCTTCAGCCGATAAAGGATTGATCTTTTGCATTGACAATCTTAAAACCTCTGCCAATTTCATTATCACTCCACATTCTGATAATTACCCCGTCAAAGAGAACATCAGGGCCTGTAGCCTCGAAGTATTTTTGGATAAGTATCTTGGTGGGATTTGATATCATACCGAAATCAAATGGCTGCAAGCCACAAGCCACAAGCCACAAGCTGCAAGACGCAAGAGGGAGAGTGATGGAGGAAAAAAATTTCCAATATT
>CAZVNP010000024.1:0-43981 GCA_964628285.1 uncultured Lentimicrobiaceae bacterium | reverse complement strand
TTTTTTTACGCTAACAGCCAACAGCCAAAGGCCAAAGGCCAATCACCCCGCACCTTCAATACCCGATTTGTTAAAAAGCGGTAAATGCGTACTACATCCTTCGATATTGAATTGAATATAAATCTCACCCATCCGACTCCCCGCTTAATCTCTTTTCCAATTTCGCCGTGATCATACTCATATTCCTGTTGACCATAAAATAAAACCATGTCAAAGGGATATAGCAAAACAAAAAACGTTTCAGTGACGAAACAAGCATATTGTGTTGGGCCAGTAAGCTGGAAAGTGGCGAAAGATATACCACCATCATATATGAAAAACCGGAGAGTAAAACGCCTTCATTCCTCGACCAGACACTGAATGTTACGAATATTAGGGCAAGACGGTAGTATTCTTTTTTTTTTTATCGATCCACCGGTACAAATATAACATCGACAAGGAAGAGTAGATGGCAAACTGAAAACTGTTCGATGATAATGCCGAGAAAATATAAAACCGGGGTGTAATGATGGCAAAAAAAGTGGCAATGATCGCAAATGTCCTTGAAGTGTACTTAGTCATAATGGAATAGAAGCACAGTATAAAGGAAATAAATGATAATGCTATTATGATATGCGATGTCTGTGCACCAAAAAGATAAGCTATCGCAAATGATGAAGGGACCAGAAGAGGATTTATAAGCCGGTAATTGGAACCGTCGATGGGCAGATGATTTGTTCCGATCATTTAACATTCTTTAACTCGATTCTGCCAACAAGACCATCTGAGGAATGTTTCACAAATGATTAGTGAAAATCGATCATTTAAATACAAAAACAATGAAAAAGATAATATTTCTTGTTGTGGCATTTGTTTTTGCTGCAAGCATGACAGCTTTTAGTCAGAATCAGGTGACATCTGCAAAAAAAGAAGCTGGTAAAACAACGATAACGACTCAGAAAACTACACAATCACCGAATCAATCGGGTACCAAGACAACGATGTTGCATAAGCATACAACCAAATCAGGTACTGCCTATTCTTCATCTTCGGCGAAGAACACAAAAACTACTGAGCAGAAGCCAGGTAATTTGCGGACGCAACAGAATATGAATAACAAACAGATCCAGAAGGGAACAAACAACTTGGGTACATGGAATAAGAACTCTTCAAAGTGGTCGAAGAACGGGACAAAGACATCCGGGACTAAGACCATGAAGCCGAATGAAATGAAGAAGTCTAATTCTACCCAACCGGGCAACAAATAATAATTTCTTCGTGATTTATGGAGAGAGAGCCCATCAGCTCTCTTTTCTTTTTTCAGGCCGGAGAAGATAATGTACCAGAAACATACCGGTTACTGCGGATAATATCAGGAGGATATCCCTTAAATCGGATAATTAACCGAGAGAGACAATGAGGGTGGTTGCACATGCCGGGGAGTGGATCGCTTTAAATAACATCATCATCCCTGCAATGAAGGCGATAGAAATCACACCGCTGGCAGCAATGCGCAGCCCGTCCATCGACAGCGGAGGGGAGAGATCAGAGAGAGTAAGGCCATGCGCAATGATCAGGTATGTAATCCACCATCCACAGATGGCGCCAATGAAATGGCCTCCGATCACTGACCGTGCATCCGGACGCTTTTGGCCAAACGACAAGGTGAAGGCTGACGGGCCAAGGCTCGGAAAGATCAGGGGCTGTCCTGACAGCCAGGCCGCCAATGCCGGAACCGGCATGAGCACACCAACATGCAAAAGACCAAAGAGAGACCGTCTTTTCATGTTGTGGATTATAGCATGATAAATCCGACGTAAGTATTCCACTCAGTCCGGTTTAAAGCGTACGCCCCGGTTTATAAAGGAATTGTTTAATCAAAATTAATCATTTTTAAGGCTATGGTCTGGAACAACGAAGAGTAAATTCATTGATTTCAAAATTCCTCTTACGATCATGTTTCAATTTAAGTTGAAAATCGCCGAGGTTCTCCGCATTCCCTCTTACTCACAGCGAGACAGAAAAGATATAATAAGTGTGATTGAAAGGTATTTATGAATGGAAAATTTATTGCAAATGATTGCGCGATGGCCGGTCGCCGAACGCCGATGGCCGATTTACACGATTTCGAAAATAAAAAATCGAAAATCGAAAATCGTATCTCGCCCAATGCTCCCATCCATTATTGATTTGGCATTTCCTGTGACATGGATATCCACGAAGGGCGCCGAGACGTCTTACGAAGAGGCACTGGGAAATTAGAGTTGTCTTACAGATTAAGGACTAATCTTGAAGTCTATTCATTAAGATCGGACAGATGACTCTTATAGAACACGAATAACGCGGATTAAGCGGATTTACGCGGATTTTATTAAAAAGAGGAATTAATATTTTTGACCAAACAGATTTAATAACGCTATAACGCAATCCGCGGTCATCCCCGCCCGACTGAACGATATCAGCCGTTCGGGCGGGCATAAAATTCGCGGTCATACGAGTTCTATTAGCAGCCTCCCAGGATCATTCAGGTTTCAATATGATCCCAATTTTCCATAAAAAAGCCTGCAAACTTCTAATTTACAGGCTCGCAGGAGGGTAAAATGTAGCGAGGATGGGAATTGAACCCATGACCTCCGGGTTATGAATCCGACGCTCTAACCACCTGAGCTACCTCGCCATGAATTGAGATCGCAAAAGTACAGAAGATTTTAGGATTGTACAAAAATAGCCGCTGTGAATTCATTTGTGCTTTATGACCCTTTCCTTATTTCAGCCTTGACACCCGGTGCCTGTATATGACTCCCTTTTCCCTCAAACCCTTTAACATGAAATCAAAACATTTCTTGTCCTGACCCACATATTCGGGTGGCGATATGCCCTTTCGATGATACAATCCCTTTGACATCATCCTTACGGCCATGGTCGCCGTATATGCGGTGGTACGTGCCATGGAATGAATTTTAGCGACACGGTCATATTCATCAAAGAGGTTATAGACATGCCGAAGCTTTTTGTCATCCTTTGTTCCCTCAATGATGACTTTCATGACCGTCATATCTTCATCGTCAGGTTTCATTTCCCACTGTGGCAGTAAAAGATCATTTATCACGTTGCGCGGGTTAATCATCAAACCTTCCACATTTATTTTATTTGTGCCGAAGAGCCTCAGGTTTTTCAATTCAAGTATCTGTTTATAGTGATTTATATAACGCAATGTCTTTTCCCTCATCCAAGGCGCTTTAATGGTGTGTACCAGGGTGCGCAGCCCGTCGGTGTTGAAGGCCATAAGATCGCCTGCCACAGGGAAATTAATTATCTCGGGATCCGACAATGCAGGTTTGACAACCACACTTCCATTTTCTATAAACCGCGCCGGCCGGGTATATTCCTCAATGACATCGGCAGGGCTGAAAAGGGTCTTGAATTCCCAGGGCTCTTCCTTTTTTTTGGGTAAACCGCCGACATAGATCATGACCTTTTCGACGACGTCAAGCTCCGATGCGGCATGCCCTGCCAGCATGTGGCTCATGCCGGGTGCAACACCCATATCGCACAGAACCGTCACGCCGTGCTCCCGGGCAAGATCATTAAGATTAAAAGGATCCTCCGGAAAAAAGGAGATGTCGACCATATCTTTTCCTGCCTCAATGACCCATCTGACACAACTGTAACCCATAAACCCGGGCAGGGCTCCGACAACCATGTCATGATCCCTGACGACAGCCCCTACGGTTTCACTCCGTGAAAGATCGGCATGAACAGTATGTATCCTCCTGTTCGTCTTGAATTTGTTTAACGATGCCTCACTGTTATCTGCCACCGTGATCTGAAAAGTCTCTTCCCTTGCAAGATCAACGGCTAAAGGAGCCCCTACCAATCCCGCTCCCAGTACAATTATTTTCATGATGTGATGCTTATTGTGATGATTGCCGGCGAAACCGGAATTATCGAACTATCACCCCGTCGTTCGATTCATTCTGTTCACCTGTGTTAACACCACACCCGTCATAACAACGATCATCCCTGCAATTTTATTGACATTGAATAACTCCGAAAGGATCAAATAGGAAAATATCCCTGTAAAAATAGGTATTGTATTGGAAAAAACGTTGGTTCTGCTGACGCCGAACTTGCGGACAGCCATGGCGAAAAATACGAATGCCAGCGAAGAAGCCAGCGCTGCCAGAAGCAACATGGAGGTCACCAGCTCGGCATTCGGTCTTACAGTGAGAAAATGACGCAATCCGAAAATCAGGAATAAAGGAACAAAATAGATGGTCCCGATGATGTTTTGGACCAGTATGATGGTGAAGGGCATATACCGTTCCGTCAGGCGCTTGAGGAGAATGGTATAGCCAACGGCGCAGCCCACGGCACACAGGAGGAACCCGATCCCGCCGAGCTCACCGGTAAGGGTAAGGTCACGGTTGGCAAGCATAACCACAATGCCTGCAAATGAGATGATAATACCGATAATGTTGATAAGAGGCAACTTCTCTTTTATGGCATAATGTGCCACCAGCGGTGTGAACAGGGGGATCGTGGCAATGATCACTGCGCTGATGGTTGGGGTGGTGTACTTCAGACCAAAATTCTCGCCCAGGAAATAAAGAAAGGGATTGAGCAGCGATGAGAGAAGAAAAAGTTTGAGATCGGACCGGTAAATCATCTCCGCTTTGCCTGCAATCTTGAGGCCTCCGTACATGAGGATGGATGATAACAGGAGCCGTAAAAAAATTGTCGTAACGGGATCATAGTACTTGAATACAGTTTTCGACCAGATGTAGGAAAAACCCCAGAAGAGCATGGCAGCGAGCAGCAGGAGGTAGGTTATGGTTTTGGAATGGGGCATGCAGGCATATTATGATTTGCCAAAACGTAACCTGTAAAGTTAAAAAATAAAATACGTTGCAAAATATTCGATATTAAAATCTTATCTTATTAGAAACCGTTTAAATTTCTTTTAGAAATTCAATAAACCATCTCTTAAAGACACTGAAGATTATAAATTATCGACCTTTCAGCCGGTATCAGACCACGGAAAAATGACATCTTTGTCATTATTCTTTTTTTTTGTAACATTTGTAAAAATCATTGGTCTATTAACCAAAAGAGTGAAGCTTTGGATACGCTGGTAAAACACATCCACCAGGAATTGATTGAAGCCTGTCAGAAGCGGGAGCCGCGGGCCCAGTTCGAGATCTACAGATTGTATTACAAAACCATGTACAACACCAGCCTGCGTATTGTGAACCATTCGGCCGAAGCGGAGGATATCATGCAGGAATCGTTTCTCGACGCCTTCCAGAATATTGAAGACTTCAAGGGCAAATCGAGCTTCGGCACCTGGCTCAAACGGATTGTGGTCAACAATTCTCTTGACGCGTTAAAAAAGAATTCAGCTTTGTCATTTGTGGAAGAATACGACCACGACATCCCCGAAGAGCCCGTTGATGATTATGCCGACGATATCGATTACCAGGTGGAGGAGATCAGGCAGGCCATCAGCCGAATGCCCAACGATGCCAGGGTGGTGCTGTCACTCTATCTCCTCGAAGGTTATGACCATGAGGAGATAAGTCATATCCTGAACATCTCCAACAGCACCTCCCGTATAAAATATTTCAGGGCACGCAGGAAGTTGCTCGAAATCTTGCAGCAGGAAAGGATACGTAAATTCATTCTTTAACCATGAAAGGATTACAGCCATGGCAAGAATAGAGAAAAAAATTAAGGAAAACAGGGAGCTGTTCGACATCTATGAACCTTCACAGGATCATTTCGAACGGTTCAGCAAGAAACTCGTCAGGTTCAACAATCCGCCGAAAACGATCTGGAACAGGGGCATGGTTTTTAAAATCGCCGCCGTGTTTCTTGTCCTGATCATCGCATCTTTCCTCGTCACACGGTTTTACATTGTAAAAAAACAGGATCTCTATGCCGGCGTGTCGGCGCCTCTGCCGCCGGAGATCAAAGAAGCCGAGAATTATTATACGAGGATCAATAATGAGAAGCTTGACCGAATAGGACAGCTGGCCGGTTCCGATACAGCGGCGACACGCATCAGGGAAATGGCCAGGGACCAAATGGAAGATATCAATGCCAGCACCAGCGAATTGCAGAAAGAATACGCCAGCGGTGTCAGGAACCCGCGGGTGCTGGATGCCATCGTCAACAATTACCGCATCATGACCGACCTGCTCGATCATATCATCAACGATTTAAACCAGGAAAAAACTCAAAATACAAATCACAATGAAAACAGTGCCAATCAAGAAATTTAATCTCTGCCTGGCGGCCGTATTTTACCTTATCCTTTCAGGGTGGGGAGCCGCTGCAGCCCCTGAGAAGTTCACCAGGACCATCAGCAAGCAGTACGACGTCAACAGTGATGCATTGCTGTCGGTAACCAATAAATTCGGCAAGATACACATCGAGAACTGGGACAAGAAGGTCGTCTCGATCGATGTCACCATCACCGTGGAAGCCAGAAGTGAAGAAAAAGCCAACCGCATCTTCGACGATATCCGGATAGATATTTCGGGTACAAGCAGCCGTGTCGAGGCTCAGACCGAAATCAGCGACCGGTTGTCCGGCGGCGGTAATGGCGCTGAGTTCAGCATCGATTACATGATCTCGATGCCTTCATCCCTTCAGGTATCACTCGAAAACAAGTTCGGTGATATCTATCTCGATCAGGTGGACGGCCCCGCTACCGTCGATCTGGGTTACGGTAACCTCGAAGCCAAAAGCTTTGGTAACGGCGACAATGACCTGACCATTAAATTCAGCACGACCACTCTGGATCATATCAAAGGGGGTGAGATCGATATTAAGTATTCCACCTTGAATCTTGGCGATGCCGGTGAGCTGACCATCGAATCCAAATTCTCAACCATGAATCTCGAATCACTGAATGAAGGCAACATTGAGTCGAAGTACGACAATTATTCCATCAAAAAGATCAATGCCATCGACAGTGAATCGGGCTTTACGAGCTTTACCATCGGTACTTTGACACAGCGCGGTAAGATGGAGACACAATACGGCGGAATAGAAATCGATTTCATACCGTCCGGTTTTGATGAGGTGATCGTCACCAACAGCTTTGGCGATGTGGATCTGACATTTGCCGGAGATGCCAGCTTTCGTGTGGATGCCAGCATGAAATTCGGATCGTTGCATTATCCCCGCGACCTCTCCGACATAAAAACGACAGAGGAAGGCTATACCTCCACCAGTTACGTGGGTACGATAGGAAAACAAAGCAATCCCGAGGCCATGGTCCACATCGAAAGCCAGAATGCATCGGCTTCCATCAAACTGAAATAACAATTATTCACTTCCACAAGATTAAAAAACCAGGTTATGAAAATGAATCATTTGAACGGCATCTCCATGACAGGTGTGATGCTTCTGATACTTGCATTCGTGTCATGGGGATGCAACGGTATGTATGGATTGAACGGCAACGGTGACGTGACCACGGAACAGCGGCAGGTGGCTCCCTTCCACGGTATCGAGGTGGGGGGTGCCTTTGAGGTGGAGCTTCGCCATGGCGACACGGAATCACTCTCACTGGAAGCCGACAATAATCTCTTGCAATATATCACCACCGAGGTAAAGAATGGCCGGCTGACGATAACCACACAGAGGAATATCGGGCATTTTAAAAAATTAAAGGCCGTCATCACTTTTAAATCGCTTGATGAAATTGACCTTCATGGTGCCGTCGAGTTATGGGGTGATAAACACATGACGTTCGATGACCTGTCCATCGAAGGTAGCGGGGCGACGGAAATGGAGATGAAAGTGACGGTGCAAAAACTGATACTGGAGCTGTCGGGCTCGAGCGAAGTGACCCTGACAGGCACCGCCGCGGAGGTGGACGCCGAGATGTCGGGAGCCACCGATCTCAAAGCTGACGATCTGGAGACGGCCGTCCTTCGTATGGAGCTGTCAGGCGCCGGTGAAGCCGATATTTACGTGACGGAGAGGATGGATGTGACCGTATCAGGCGCCGGAGACGTGAGATACAGGGGTGAACCCAAAGAGGTCAATGAGCACGTGAACGGCGCAGGATGTGTTGAGAAATTATAAATATGGTCAAATCCGGTAATTTGGGTATTACTCGCAAACCATTCATTATCCAATCATTTTACCGAATTCGTCTTCAGAAATGATCTTTATCCCCAGCTCTTTGGCTTTTTCCAGTTTTTTGGGTCCCATATCGGCGCCGGCGATGATGAAGTCGGTTTTGGAAGATACCGAACTGACGTTCCGCCCCCCGTTTTCTTCTATGAGTCGTTTGAGCTCCTCGCGTGAGAACCTGGTGAAAACGCCGCTCACCACGAAGGCTTTCTGTTCCAGGCGGTTTGATTTCACGATGATCCCCTCCTTGCCGGTTTTCATCCTCACACCGTTTTCCCTCAGACGTTCAACCAGCTTACGGTTTTTAGCCTGAGCGAAAAAGTTGACGATGCTCTCGGCAATCTTCTGACCGATCTCTTCCACCAGCATCAGCTCCATGTAATTGGCGGCCATGAGGTAGTCGATGGTCTTGAAATGGCCGGCGAGTTTTTTGGCCACTGTCTCGCCGACGTAACGTATGCCCAGGGCGTAGAGCACCCTGGCAAAGGGCACCTCCTTCGACGCTTCGATGCCTTTCAGAATATTCTGAACCGTTTTTTCCTTGAAGCTGATCTTTTTTTCTTTCTTTTCCTCGGTGGCTTCATACACCTTCTCCAGCCCGTAAAGTTTATCATAGGTCAGGGTGTAAAGATCGGCCACATCGTGGACCAGTTTTTTGTCATAGAGAAGCTCGATCTTGCCTTCGCCCAGGCTTTCGATGTTCATGGCGGTGCGGCTGATGAAATGCTCCAGTTTGCCTTTGATCTGCGGGGGGCAGTTATCTTCGTTGGGACAATAGTGGTGTGCTTCCCCTTCTTTGCGGTACAGCGACGTGCCACATTCGGGGCAGGCTGTAATGAACTCGACAGGCACCGCATCTTTGGGGCGTTGCGAAAAGTCAACACCGGCGATCTTGGGGATGATCTCACCTCCTTTTTCGACATAGACCATGTCACCCACTCTCACGTCCAGCTTATCGATGATGTCGGCATTATGCAACGAAGCTCTTTTAACGACGGTCCCCGCGAGGAGCACCGGCTCCAGGTTGGCCACGGGCGTGACGGCACCCGTGCGGCCCACCTGGAAATCGATCGACAGCAGCCTGGTGGATACCTGCTCGGCCTTGAATTTATAAGCAATGGCCCACCGCGGTGACTTGGCCGTGGAGCCCAGAATATCCTGCTGGGCAAACGAATTGACCTTGATCACCACCCCATCGATGTTGAACGGCAGTGAATACCTCTCTTTATCCCAGAGGTTGATGAAATCGAAGATCTCATCCAGGGTTCTGCAACGGGCAATGTAAGGTGAGATCTTAAAACCCCATTGTTTTGCCTTCATCAGGCTTTCATAATGGTTGTCGTAGGGCAGACCCGGACCGAGGAGATAATACATGAAAAAATCGAGGGGCCTTTTGGCCACGAGGGCTGAATCCTGCATTTTAAGACTGCCTGCCGTGGCGTTACGCGGATTGGCAAATAAGGGCTCGCCGATCTCTTCTCTTTCGTCATTCAGTTTCATGAATCCTTCCGTGTTCATAAAGATCTCGCCCCTCACCTCAAACGTCTCGGGATAATCGCCGGTTAACCGTAACGGTATGGACCGGATGGTTTTGACATTGGCCGTGACATCGTCGCCTCTGATCCCGTCGCCGCGGGTGACGGCCACCACCAGCGAGCCTCCGCTGTACCTCAGTCCGATGGCCACGCCGTCGTATTTCAGCTCACAGACATACTCCACCTCTCCTGCAACGGCTTTTCTCACCCTCTGGCCAAAATCGACTATCTCTTCTTCTGAATAGGAGTTCGCCAGGGATAACATCGGGATGTCATGCTCCACCTGCCGGAATTCTTTGGTCACTTCGCCACCCACGCGTTGCGTCGGCGAGAGGGGATCGGCAAACTCGGGATACTCCTTTTCTAGACGGATAAGCTCCTCGAGCATTATATCGAAATCATAGTCGGAGATGACCGGACTGGCCAGGACATGATAACGGTAGTTGTGCTCATTGATCTCTTTGGTCAGCTCTTCAATCCTTTTCCTGGCTTCTTCTTTTGTCATAAATGCAACAATTGAAAGGTGAAATCCATGTAAAATTAAAAAGAAAGATGAAGCGGACAATTAAGGTTTTGTGGAAATCATTTTCTCTTCCCGGGGATTTTATAAGGGAAGAAGTCCCTGTTCCTGTAAATGTAAATGGTTTGGTTCATGTTATTGGGATTCAGCTCATAGAGGAGATGGTCGACAAATCCTGGTTTGATGGTGGTCTCGAAGGTGATGTCCGGAAGCAATGCTTTGACCCTGTTCACTCTTTTTTCGAGGTCTCTGTCATCAAAGAAAAGGACGAATGCCGGATACCTGTCAGGCGGTATCCGTTTCAGCTGGGCTTTGACTGAATCATAGGGGTTGCCCTCACAGAGGCTGTAGACATGCAGCGGCGCACCATAATAAAAGGTGGGGGGGATTTTCACATCGGGCCGGTAGGTGTCGTCGAAGAGAACATAGTGAACATCGTGGTAATGTGACAGGTAGGTCATTGATTCCACCCTGGCCTTTTTTGAATACATGGTCGAAACGAAGGAAAGCAGGATGAGGTTGACGCTCCAGAAAAAGATCCAGCAGGCTTTATGCAATCCCGGCCGGTGAATCCAGAAACCGGACCTGGCGGCGAACTCACGCCAACCGACGGTTCCCAGGATGATGACATAAGGTATCATGGGCAGAATAAACCTTTCCTGTTTATTCGGAAAGACCGAGTGGAAGAGGAGGAACAGAAAAGCGGGAAGAAAAAGCAGGAGATGTTTTTTTATTTTTCTGAAGAAACCGAAAAACAGGAAGAAACTGACCGGGGGCAGGAGCAGGCCCAGGATATCGAGCAGGTAATTATACCAGGGGCCGACAATATAGTCTCTGGCGCTGTGGATGTTATAACGGATGTATTCGGTCATTTCCGCAAAGGGCCGCCCCCAGATAAAGAAATCGATGCCACCCTGGGTCAGGATGATCCCTGCGAGGGTGCCTGCACCGATGAGTAAACCTTCGCGCCATTTTTTAAAGATAAACAGAGCCAGGCCGGTACCCAGGGCGAAGAAGATGGTCTGGAACCTGATTGAGAAAGCCAGGCCGAAGAGCAGACCGGCGAGCAGGTAAACGCCGTAGGGGTGTTTCCTCTCACCGGCTGTCAGCGTCAGCCAGGTGGCCATCAGCAGAAAGGGTATGCACACCACCTCCACCAGGTTGCGCACGCTGAGCCACGGCATGAACCAGTAAGCGGCGAGAAGCAGGCCGGCAAGACGGGCGCTCTTTGCATCGTACAACCTCGCGGTGATCCTGTATCCCAGCACCACCGTGATCAGCGAGAAGGCGGCATGGACCAGGCGGATGAACAGCATCTGAAGCTGGGGATACCCAACACGCAGGATTTTCAAAAGGAGAAATAAAAGGTACTGGATGCTGTTGTAAAAAAAACTGTGTCCCGTGGGGTGGTTGTGACCTGCCGCATCGGGCAGGTAGTTGGAATAGTCGTGGCCATGAGCCCATGAATAGGGAGGCTCGATGACCAAGAAATGATCGTCGTGCATGCCGAATCCCTTGGCGAAGATGACGGAGACCAGCCTCAGGATGATGGCCGTCCACAGGATGACAGCCAAAGGATGCTGCTCCCAATATGCTTTTAACGATTTAAACATGTTCCGGTGTAACAGGAAATCTGTGGTGACACCTTAGAATTCATAATAAAAGCTGCTGAGAACCAATGGATTCAGGCACATGACCGGTATCTGGGAGGTGTTGAAGATCATGGTCTCATCCCATGGGGCCAGCCTGAAACGGGGATCGGGCACCTCCGTGTCCGTCATAATGATGATAAGGTCGGCCCTTTGGCTGACGGCGTATTCAAGAACCTGTGTGGCGAAATTACCATGTTTGCCGGCGTTCTCAACAAGGTAACTGATGCCGTTGCTATCGAAAGCTTCACGGATATGCCCTGTCACAATATTAATGCGACTCTGCCGCCCGGGATCGCTGTCATATTTCTGAAACAGGTGTATGGTCGAGTTGAAAGTTTTGGCCAGAAAAATGGCCCATTTCACTTTCTGCCTGTCCTCCATGAAATCGGATATCGGGAAAACAATGTTTTTATATTCCTCCCCAAATGACCGTTTCTGAACCACAATCACGGGCACCGGTGATTTCAGGATCACCTTGAGGGCAAAACTGCCTATCAGGTTCTGGAATCCGACCTTGCCATGGGTGCCCAGCATGACTAAGGAGGCGTTGATCTCGGTGGCCACTTCCGGTATTTTGGTGAAGATGCTGCCCTCTCTGGTCATGTAAATAACATGGATATTGTATTTTTTTTCTGTGGCATCCGCTATCTCCCTGAGCCTGTCAAGGATATAATCAAGTCCTTTATTGATTTTCTTAAGATGCTCCCGGGTATCCTTGTTGATGACATGCAGCAGGCATATGCTGTCGTTCAGATCGCGGGCTATCTCGGCCCCATGTGTGATCGCATTCTGGCACACATCCGAAAAGTCGGTCGGAATTAAAATGATGTATTGGTTCTCTGCTTTATTCATGAGCTCTGATCCTGTTTGATTAATAATTCATTGACTTCAGTCAGGTTTTGTTTTTTCTTTTCCTGGCGCAGGCGGATGGCCGATTGTGTAAAGTAATGATGCTGCTGCAAAAAGGCCAGCTGCAATTCATACCATTTTTTCAGTGATATTTTCTGTATATTGAGTCGGTTCCATTCATATTTCAGCCTGTGGGCGATCATAAAAAAATCGTCACGACCCAGGTAATCCAGGTCGGCATCACAGAGGATCTGTTCGAGGTGTGTGTGTGCATGCTGTGGCAGCCGTGTGCTCAAAATCATATCATCGATGGCTGCGATTTCTTCATTACTGTATCCGAATTGCGGCAGGACCTCCCGTGCCAGGACCACCGAGGCCTCTTCATGACCGTTGTAACATCTCAGCATCCCCGCATCATGAAACAGGGCCGCCGTCTTGATGAGCAGCATGTCATCACCGTTTATCTTTTCCATTTTGCCCAGCACTTCAACACTCTGGAGAACATCCAGGGTATGTTCGAGATTGTGATAACGGTAATCGGGTCCAAGCTCGTTTTTCAGCCTCGTCAGTATATATTCCTTTGCTTTCTTATAATCCATGTCAAGAGGGCAATGGATAAAAGTGAGTAAAAGTAAAGAATATTTGAAGATTATGAGATGATTGCATTAAAATTTGTTGCTATTGCTCCCCGGATAGTTGCCATCAGTGATGCCTTCATTACCTATTCATTCGCGATGATGTTCACGGGCTGAAGGGATTAAACATAGTTTTTTTCGATCATTTCGGCCATTGAGGCATCGATTTGGTCTTTGCGCCGGATCTCATCGAATAACGCCACGAGATCCCTGGCTTGCAGTCTTCTTTTTTCGTCTTCTTTAAAATCATGAACGATACGGCCATTGTGCATCATGAGTATTCTTTCGCCCAGGTTGACGGCTTGTTGCATGGAGTGGGTGACCATCAGGGTGGTGAGATGATCGCGGGTAATGACCTCCTGTGTAAGCTGTATCACTTTGTTGGCTGTCTTGGGATCGAGTGCCGCCGTGTGTTCATCAAGGAGAAGCAGCTTGGGTTTGTGCCAGGTGGCCATCAGCAGGGTCAGGGCCTGGCGTTGGCCTCCCGACAGCTTGCCTATGGGTGAGCCCAGACGGTCTTCAAGACCCATATTGAGTTGTTTGATTTTTTCTCTAAAGAAATGTATGCTGCCGGCTTTGAGTGCTGTCTGTAAGCCTCTTTTCATGCCTCGTTTTGAAGCGAGCGTCAGATTCTCGGCGATGCTCATATCCGGTGCCGTGCCCGTAAAAGGATTCTGAAAGACCCGGCCGATATACCGGGCTCTTTTATGTTCAGGGTAGCGGGTGATATCCATGCCGTCGAGGATGATTTTTCCGGTATCGGGCAGGAAGCTCCCCGCCACGGCATTCAGCAACGTTGATTTGCCGGAACCGTTGGTGCCTAATAAGGCTACGAAGCTGCCTTCCTCCACTTCGCAATGGATGCTGTCGAGGGCTTTCACCTCGTTCACCGTGCCCGCATTGAACACTTTGTTCAGATTTTCAATCGTTAACATCATAATCAGTCACTTATTTCCTGTAATCGGCCATGATAAACCTGCCTTTTCTGCTGAAGGTCTTGACCAGCGAAGGGAGTATCAGGGCGATAAAGACAAAGACCGCTGTGATGAGCTTGAGGTCGTTGGGGTTCATGCCCCAGCGCAAGGCAATGGCGACGAGCAGCCGGAAGAGCACCGACCCCATGACGGCGCCGGTGATGACCAGTCCGAGACTCCTTTCATTGATGAGGGCTTCACCTATGATGACGCTGGCCAGACCCCACACCAGCATGCCGATGCCCATCTGCACGTCGGCAAAACCCTGGTATTGTGCCAGCAAAGCCCCTGACAGGCCGATGAGGCCGTTGGAGATGGCGATGCCCAGGATGACCATGCTGCGGGTGTTCACTCCCAAGGCTCTGATCATTTGCGGATTGTTGCCCGTAGCACGCATGGCTGTGCCCAGATCGGTCCTGAAAAACCAATACAGCAGCAAGGCAACCACCACGATGATGAGGAAAATGAAAAACAGTACAAAAAGATCTTTCTCCGGAACCGTCCATCCCAGGATATTGACGCTCTCGCTGGCCGGGAAGAGAGAGGTGCCGGCTTTCTCAAAATAGGTTATCAGAGAGGTCTGTGACAGCAACGGTATGTTGCTTTTGCCCATCACGTGGAGGTTGACGGAATACAGCGCCGTCATGACCAGAATACCGGCGAGCAGGCTGTTGATATTAAAACGGGTGTGCAGGATAGCCGTGACGGAACCCGCCAGAAATCCTCCGGCAAAGGCCAGCAGGGTGGCAACAACAGGATGGATACCCATGACGATGGACGAAGCTGCGATGGCAGCCCCAAAAGTGATGGAGCCTTCAACGGTGATATCAGGGAAATTATAGATGCGAAAGCTGATAAAAACACCCAGCGCCAGCAGCGATAAAATTAAACCGATGGTGATGGATCCAATGAGTAATGTCATAATCAACCTCCTGTTTTATTATTTATGATGACCGGCTTCACAGGAAAGAATCTTCTGCGTCAATTATCCGTTGATGATTTCGCCGATACGGCCTATCCATATGGTGCCTCTTCTGAAACCGCTCTCCCCAACGCCTGTCGTTTCCCTGTCGTCATTAATAAGATGGGAAATATGCTGTATCATATCGTTTTCGAAAAATGAAAGTATGGAACTGTTCAGGTCAATTTCGTCTTTTTTCAGGGGATGATAGGAAAAAACGGCCGAATGAAAATGACCCCAGTACGGCGATTGTCCGGATAGTTTTCGGAGAAAAGGCAGTATTTCCGGGGCGGGATCTTTAACCAGGACGCCAACCGTGACGGTCAGCATTTTCTGGTGCTCATGTTCCGTTGCAATATGCATGCTGTTGCGCACTTCAGGGAAACGGAACAGGGAGGCGGGGCCATCGACATGCAGTGGTGAGGTCAATAAAGAGGCTCCGACAATTCCTGTTGTTTCAGCGAGCATGACCATGCCGGCCTGGTCATAACCGGTAGCGTTCATCCCTGTTTCAATGAGACGGCTGAGAGGGACGCTTTTTTTACTTGCATGGGTATCAAAAGTGAGGGTATGTGAAAATGAGCCTGAGAACAGGATGGCGTATAAGGTATGAATGTGAGGTATGAGATGACCGCTTCTCATCATGTAATCGGGGCTGTTGGTACCGTCGGTGGGCAGGTAGGCGACCACGTCACCAAGACCTATGAATTCGCCGAAGCGTTCGCGGCAGTCGTTGAAATCCTCACCGATGGCTCCTAAGCCCAGACCGTAAGTGTTGCGGGTGAAATGCTCGGTGTGCATATCTTTTGCGCTGTAGCCTGCACCATGCATGCCCGCCGGATCGCCCTTCAGATGGCATGTTAACGACGAGCTTTCACCCAGAAAAGCCAGGACATAGGATACACCGTCAAGGATGAATTCCTTGCGCCGGTGGGTGTCATCCTCCGGAGCTGTCAGTCCTCCGGCAAAAAGTTGCCTGAGACCCACCATCTCCAGGACAGTTTTGACATTATCCGAGACATGTGTAATGGCCAGCGATCCGTTTATTTCGTTCAACTGTTTGTAATATTTCAGCAGGATACGTATCCCTGCCGAGCTGATATAGTTTACTTCTTCCATATTGAGGCGGATGTCGTACTGCCCCTCCCGGATGCTGTCGTCGAGGTAAGAAGCCAGCTGTGCCGACCAGTAAGCATCAATGCGACCCTTTAAATGAAGGTTCAGGATGCGCTCGTCAAATGTCTTTCGTATTTCCAGCGGTTCACTCATTTTTCATTCCTTCCGATGATGATATCGGCCGAATTGATGATTTCATCCGGTATGGTCAAACCATAATAGTCGGCTGCTCCCAGGTTGATCATAATGTTGGTTTTACTGACGAACTGGAAGGGTATATCGGCTGGGTTCATGCCTTCCAGTATCTGAACTGCCAGATTCACGGCATCTTTGCCGCCCTGGTAGTAATCCCTCGAAATCCCCAGAATGGCCCCCTGTTCAACCTGGGTGCTGACAAAACCGAACAGGGGCAGCTTGGTTTTCCTGGAGACCTGTATGATACCTGCAAAGGACGCCGAGGTCAGATTATCAATGATCTGACAAATGGCATCAATGCCTGAAGAACACAGCGACAGGGTGGCGTCGGTGACATCCGCGGTTGAATTGATGGCTATGGCTTCGATTGTGAAACTTTGCTGTGCAGCATAGGTCCTGAAGGTTTTCAGATTGTTGACCGAATTCGCCTCCCCGGGGGTGTAAAGGGTCCCTATCTTACGGGCATGGGGGATCAGATCCTTGACGAGGATACACATTTTTTTATAGTCACCCATGGTGGAGATACCCGTGACGTTGGGCAGATGATCGGTGAAGCTCTTTCCGGCACCCGCAATGACCGGATCGGCAACGGTGGTGAAAACGACGGGTTTATCCTTGATCTTGTTGATGGTTCCCTGCAGAACGGGTGTCGAAATAGCGAACACCAGGTCGGTGGCGGACGTTGTGATGCCGTTGAGGATGGTATTCAGGGTGCTGATGTCGCCCTGACAACTTTTCAGCTCCAGGGTGTAATCACGACCCTCCAGCATACCATGGTCACTCAGCCCGTCCCTGATACCTTGCATGGACATTTCCGACAGGGGGGAATCGGAATATTGAACGGCCGTAAAATGCAGTATGCCCTGTTTCTGCCATCCTTCACGCTCCGGCAGTATATATTGCATGTATTCGGAAGGGACATCTATTTTGAACTTTTTGACCTGGGACGGATTAATGATGATTTTTGTTTTACTCACCGTCTGTATAGGAATATCCCGTGGTGATGTTCCGGTGAACAATTCCTGCAGGATAGTCACGACATCCCTGCCGGCCTGATAGAAGTCACGTGATACCCCGGCCAGGGCGCCATTCTGTACCTGTTCGCTGATAAAGCCAAACACAGGCAGATTGGCCTTGCCGGCGCCTGCCGCTATGGCCGGAAAGGATACCGCTGACAGATGATCGGAGATCTGGCACACAGCATCGATTTTTTTAGCCGTAAGAGCCAGAACGGCTTCCGGCACTTCACTGCTTTGGTTGACAGGTATTGTTACGAGTTGGATGCCCTCTTTCGCGGCAGCTTTCTGAAGATGGTCACGGTAAACAACCGAATTGTCTTCACCCGGGCTATAAAGGGTGCCGATCTTCATCACCGACGGCATCAGACCTTTGATGAGCCTGATCATCCCATCGAAATCGCTCATGGTGGCGATGCCTGTGATATTGTGAAAATGATGATCGGCATCTTCGGCTACACCGGCCTGCACCGGATCGGCCACGCAAGTGAAGACGATGGTTTTGTCACCCGCCTTTTTCGACATGACCTCCAGGGCAGGAGTGGAGGTGAGCAAAATATAATCGCAGGAACCTGCAGCGACAGTATTGGCTATGCTGTTCAGGTTATCAACCTGTCCCTGGGCATTGAAGGTCTCCAGCTGATAATCCTGGTCTTTCACCAGCCCGGTTTGAGCGAGAGCATCCAGGATACCTTTTTCAGCATCCTCGGTAAAAGGCGTATCGATGTAACGGATTAAAGCCAGTTCCAGTTTGTGTGTCGGTTTACTTATCGTGGCCGAATGGCTGGTCATTTTTTGTATCTCCCTGGGGATGGTCATGTGCATGGCTGCCGCCACCTCCTCATTGACGGCGATGGTTTGTTCGACATAGTTCTCAATGGGCATTTCTTCGGGGTTCTCACCGTTCAGGACCCTGGCAACAAGCTGGGCCGTATGATATCCCGTGCCGTACCATCCGATGCCGACCACAGCCAGGGCTCCGTCCTTCAGGAAATCAATGTCGTTCAATATCACGGGTATGTTATGTGCCGTGGCCGTTTTTATGATGCCGTCGATGGCTTGTACGGCCGTGTTGTCGCCAGTTATCCACAAGGCATTGATGCCTTTGGTGACAATAGCCTGTGCCGCCTGCAGCACCTCATTGGTGCCGGTGACCGTCACCTCCTTCAGGTCAATGCCTCTGTCGCTGAAGAGTTTTTTGCCCACGCTGACAGCTTTTCTTGAGTTGGCTTCAGAGGAATTATAGATGGTCCCGATACTTTTTGTCCCGGGCAGCAGGGCGGTGATCACATCGATGGTTTCTTTTATGGGAGGGAATGATCCGACGCCGGTAACATTGGGCTGGTGCTCCTGGTATGAGGTTCCTGCTCCGGCGGCTATGGGATCGTAAACATAGGTGAAGACTATTTTTTTATTTTTTACGGTGGCCAGGGCGGCCGTGAGACAGGGGGTCGAAGTTGGAATGATCAGATCGACGGGCTGATTGTCTAAGCTCTGGAGCACGGTCGGTATGTTGGCGATCTCACCGTTGGCATGCGACATGATCACTCTGAGGTTGCTGTCCCTGACGAAACCCAAATCGTGTAATCCGTCGAACAGACCCCTGAGGACATTTTCAAATCCGGCTTCAGGGGCAAAATATGCGATACCGATGCTGTAATTGTGACCGGCTGCCGCTTTTAATCCCTTGACACCGAAGAAATGATGCTTCCGGCCGGCAAAATAATTACTGTTCCTAAGGTCTGAAAACAACAGTATTGAAGCCACGATGACCATCAGGATGATACCTTTTGACAACGGTTTTATCGTCTTCATCCGGCAGTTTGTTTTGTCCGGCTAAATTACAATACTTGATAATTTATGCCGAAAAAATGTGGTATATTTTGAAAGTGATATCAGACTATTTTATAAGGGCGCCTTGTTAGGATTGGAGGCCAATTATCACGATATCGGAATAGCTGTCGGACATATGGCCGCCGGCATCCTCACCCGAATGCCGACTGACGATCCCGCCTGCGGCGGGACGTCGCCTCACTTTGTTCGGCTCCGCTGCCGACTGACGACTGCTGACTGCTGACTGCCGACTGCCGACTGCCGACTGACGACTGATGACTGACGACTATGGATGGTACCTCACCGCCAGCATCGTGATATCGTCGGATTGCTGGGCACCGCTGGTGAAGGTGGCGAGGTTTTCAGTCACCGTGCGTATGATCTCATCAGGCGGCGCCGTATTGAGCGTCTTAAGCGTTTCCTCCAGCCGTTGTTCGGAGTATAATTCATTGTTGATGTTCATGGCCTCGGTCACCCCGTCGGTATAAAGATAAAGGGCATCCCCCGGCTCGATGGCAATAGTTTTGGAGCGGAAATGGACATTATCGAGCACCCCCAGAACAATGTCGCCGAGGATCTCCACATTCTTTACCTTCCCGTCAGGAGAAATGATATAGGGTGGATTATGCCCGGCATTGGAATAACGGAAACTGCCCGTGCGTGTATCCAGAATACCGTAAAAAACTGTTACGAACATGTTGTTGATGTTCTCTTTGCACAGGAGCTGGTTGGAATAATCCATGCATTCCTCGGTCGACATGCCTTTGATGGCTGCCGCCCGGATGATGGTCCGGCTCACCGCCATGTAAATGGCGGCAGGGATCCCCTTATCGGAGACATCGGCAATGACCAGCCCCAGATGATCGTCGTCGATGAGAAAAAAGTCGTAGAAATCACCGCCGACGACTTTAGCCGCCTTCATCGAAGCAAAAAGATCGAAATCTTTCCTGCCCGGAAAAGCCGGGAAGACTTTGGGCAGGATCGATTGCTGTATCTCCCTGGCTATGCTGAGGTCATGCTGGATGGCCACCAGCTGCTCATGCTCCCTGTAAGCCTTTTGCAGGATGTTAATGTGCTCGATGGTCTTGTTGATAGTGATCTCCAGATCCTCAAAGTTGATCGGCTTGGTGATGAAATCGAAGGCGCCCCGGTTCATGGCGGTCCTGATGTTATCCATGTCGCCGTAAGCCGAAACTATGACTGTTTTGAGGGCCGGGTTCTTTAGCTCATTGACCTTGGCCAGCAAGGTGAGACCGTCCATCTCCGGCATGTTGATATCGGACAGTATGATGGAGATGTCGGGGTGCTCAATCAATTTTGTCAGGGCTTCAAGACCGTTGAGTGCAAAAACAAACTCGTATTTTTTCTCCCTGAGCTGGCTCCTGAATTTCTGACGCATCAAAAGCTCCATATCGGCTTCATCGTCGACGATCATGATTTTTACGGTGTCCATGGTTTGATTCTGGTTTCTGTTATTAAATCGTTAAATAACTAAATGTCTTATTGTTATATTGTCATATTGCTATATTGTTTTTTATAACTGACGACTGACGACTGACGACTCACCTCCTCTCCGGCAGCGTAATGATGAACTCCGTCGACTCACCGCTTACCGATTGCACATCCAGCTTCCCGCCATGGATGGAGCTGATGATGTCATAACTCATCGATAATCCGAGACCGGTGCCTTTTCCCGTCGGCTTCGTCGTAAAAAAGGGTTCAAAGATCTTGTCGATGATGGTTTGCGGTATGCCGGTTCCGTTGTCTTTGATCCTGATTTCAACCTCCTTATCATGACGCACCGTTGTCACCGTGATCTCGGGAGAATACCCGGGGATGGATTTTCTGCTTTTCTCAAAAACGGCATAGCAGGCATTGTTCACAATGTTCAGGATCACCCTCGAGAAATCCTGTGGCACCACCATGACTTTGCCGACAGCGGGGTCTAAGTCCAGCGTGAATTTGGCGTTGAAATCCCTGTTCTCGGCACGCGTGCCATGATAGGCCAGATTGACGTACTCCTCGATCAACTGGTTAAGATCGGTCTCCATGAATTCACCCGACTTGCCTCTGGAATGCTGTAACATGCCCTTGACGATCCTGTCGGCTCTTTTGCCATGTTCGTTGATCTTCTGAATATTCCCTTCGATCATCCCGACCGTTTCCTTTATCTGGTCAAACGTCCCGGCGTCGAGGTTATTTTTTTCTTTTTCAAGATCGGCTTCAAGTTCATTAGTCAGTTCCAGGGAGAGAGCGGAGAAGTTATTGACGAAATTAAGCGGATTCTGAATTTCATGTGCGATGCCGGCCGTGAGCTTGCCCAGCGAAGCCAGTTTCTCGGATTGTACCAGCTGGACCTGGGTCTCTTTAAGATGTTCAAGGGTTTGTTGCAGGTCGGCGGTACGTTCCTGCACCACTTTCTCCAGACGCTGCTTGTCCCTGATCAGTTGCCGTGAACGGAAAATGACGACGCCATAGGTGATTGTCGCCATGACCATAATGTACAGGATGAAGGCCCACCATTTCAGGAACCAGGGCGTTTTAACGGTAAAGGCATAGCTGCCTTCCAGACCGGTAACACCGTATACATTTTTCGCTTTCACATGGAAGACATAGGCGCCCTTGTGCAGGTTGGTGTATTCCTTCATCGCCTCTGGGCTCCATGATGACCATTGTTTATCGAAGCCCTGCAGCCTGTGTTGAAAGAGCACTTTACCCCTCACCGGGTAACTGGCCGAGGCTACCTCGATGCGAAGGGCATTACCGGCATAATCAATACGCGGGATCAGCGCCGCGGGCTGCGTATTGACCACACGGTGCAGGCTGTCATAAAAGGAACCCCCGAAAACCGTGGAATCGTTTTTCAGGATCACTTTTCTGACAAAGGTTGAAAATGGTCTTGTGTAATCTTTCTTGATGGCAGGATCGTAACGGATGAGGCCCTCCGGACCACCGAACCAGCAGATGCCGTTGATATCGGGGTAAATGACCCAGGTGACGAAATCGGCGACAGGTAAAAAGGGTATCACCACATGCCGGTAGTGGTGATCACCGGTTAGCTGGTGCCATGTGATGCCTTGATCATCGCCGCCGGTGGTCCATAAATTATCCTGTCCGTCACTGACAATCATCTTCACCCAGGCCGATGAAAACACACTATCGTCAGGAAAGAGGGTAAAGGGTTCGAAACGGTCCTTGTCGGAGTGGTATTTGAACAAGCCGTCCCTGGTGCTGACGATCACCTCTCCGTTCATGAAATTGAGGTAATTACCCGAGAGTGTGGGCAGGCCTGAGGTGGTATCGTATTTTTCAAGAATATGTTCATTTTTGGTGTCAAACGACGCCACACCGCTGAGGGGTCCGTTCAGCCACAGTTTCCCTGAATCGTCCTGGGCCATACCCCATACTTCCATGGTAACATCCCGGGGGCGTTTTTTCTCATGCCAGATGCCATTTATTTTTTCCAGTATCAGCAAGCCTTCACGCTGACCGACATACACGACGGCAGGATTGGTAGCCGAGGGCAGCAGTTTCATCGAAAAACCTCCGGCTACTATCCTGATGGAGTGGTCCTGCACTGAGAAAACCCCCTGGCTGGTGGCGGCCAGCAATTCACCGGTCAGAGGCAGTATGGACCAGCATGCCGTGGTGATGACAGGTAAAGCGGTGAACATGCGGTCCCGGTTATCATAGTAATATAAACCACGGTAGGTGGCGGCATAAATAACATGATTGAACCTTTTCAAATCATTGATGCCACCTTCCAGTCCTGATGCCGCGGCAAAATATGACAGGGGTGAAGGCAGATCGAGATGGGCGAGGCCATTGTTCAGTGCCAGCCAGAGGGTGTTGTCGTGATCCGTGTAAAGACCCTGGACGTCGTCATCGGAGAGTCCGGCATTCTTGTCGATGATGATCACCACCCGTCCGTCACGGTCCATGACGGCCACTCCTTTTCTGGAAGTACCGATGGCAAAGCTGCCATCCGGAAGACGGCAGCCGCAACTGATGTGGTTCGTCTCAAAATAGGCATCCGCACCGGTCGGAAAGGGCTCAATATGGTCATCTGCAAGAGTGAAAAGAGCCTGACTGCCGGTACCTATCAGTATCCGTTCGTCATTGACGGGAATCATGGCATTAATGTCAGTGGCTTCGGTGAGACCGCCTGAATAGGGTATTAAACGGGCCTGTCCGTTTTTAAAGCTGTAAAGGCCACCCCTCAGGATATTATAGTACAAAGTCCCGTTCACATAGAAGGCTGAATAGATCTCATTGCCGATAGGATAGACGGTGAAGGAGTCGTCGTGCAGGAGACAGATATGCCTGCTGGTGACAAAATAAACGCCTTCGGGTGAAGTAAAAGTGCGGATGACATCGGGAGTGGTCACACCCTCTGCAGCCAGACGTTGAGTTAACGGGGCGAATGACATGTCACCGTTTTTATCCGGTTCCAGAAAACCTATTTCACCTCTGGTGCCCACGACGATACGTCCTGACGGTTCCACAGCGAGGGAAGTGACCTTGGTGATTTGCTGTGTGGTGATAAGACGCCAGCTCATGCCATCATACTCCAGAATGCCGGCAAAATTGGCGACATAGATCAGACCACGTTCATCCTGCACAATGTCAAAGTTCTGGGCATGGGCACCATATTCGGCGGCACTGAAATACCTTGTGAACGGACAGCCCTGCTCCGTTGCGGTCGTTGTTTGCGAATGACCTGTCAGGGCCGTAAACAGCCATGAAAGAACCGTCGTGACATATAAGATCCGCCCGCGCATCATCTTATGTTTATAACTCAACTTTAATTGACCCGGCATTATTTTTTCCCTTGACATGTTTCACTGTATGGGATATCCGTACCGACATATTTCTCCCATTCATCCTTGGTCATATTGCGTTTCACTGCAGGGCAGACTTTTTCCGCCAGCAGGGCAGCTACGACGGTCCTGATCTTAACCGTCTTATCGGAGCTGCCCGAAGCCAGTCTGTTCCCATCAGGGGTGAAAGCGATGCTGTACACCCATGAACCGTGATCATCATTGATGATAGCGGGTTGTTCCTGGGGTTTCAGTATGTTCCATAACCTGATGGTCCCGTCGTAGGAGCAACTGGCTGCCATTTTCCTTGTGGGGCTGAAACAAATGGCATTAACGCCCGAGATGTGTCCGATCAGCCGGGCAGGAGGTTGCTCCGGGGTGGTCAGGTTCCATAACAGCACCATGCCGTCGGCATCACCGGTGGCGAAAAATGAACCGTCGGGGCTGAATGCCATGGCTGTGACAGGCCGGTCCGACGCTGTGAGGAATGTGGTGGGCGGCTGGGTTCCGTCGAGGTTATAAATAAACATTTGACTGTTTTCCTGAGCCCAGACGACGCTCTTGTCATCAGGAGTGAATGATATGGCCGTTATTTTAACGACCCTGGCCGGAATGTCAATCCATGAGGGTGGTTGCTGCGACAAAACCCAGATCCTGATTGTCCCGTCGGCACATGCCACCGCAAGGTTCTTCCCCGCTGCATCAAATGACAGCCCGGTGATGATGTCGTGCTGTCCCTGCAGAACGTAATGAAGGTACTCTTTAGAGGTCATCTCCCAGATCATGACCGGACCATCGGAAGTACCTGCCGCCATCAGCGTTCCCGGGGGATTTAATGCGAGGGCTCTGAACCCGCTCTGACCATAATCACCGCATGGCAATGCCACCGGTGCTTTGACAGGATCATTGATATCCCAGAGATACACCGTGCCGTCAAGGCTGCAGGAGGCCACCATGCCTTTGTTTCCGGTCACCACCCCGCGGACCTCATCGTGGTGGCCACGCAAAACAAGCCTGTCATCCATCACACCGGCCAGGGCACTGAAAATATCGGGGTCATTTTCACGCCCCTGGTTGTTTTTATTGAAGTCATAAGCCTGTAAAGCCAGTAATGCCGGCAGATCACCCTGAACGGACTCCTGCATCTCCGATGACTGTACGGCCAGCGTTCGTGCAACGGCCAACAGGCGAAGCCGCCGTGCACGCTGTTCCGACAGCTCCGCATTCTCACGCTGCTCATCGGCAATTTTTTTCTGGGCCACCGCCTTTTGGCGTTGTTTCTCAGCCTCACCCAAAGCCTCTACAGCCTGCCCCCGGGCGGTCTCGGCCAGATGCTGCTGGTATTCGGCCTGTTTTTTTTCGTAAATGGCAATATGTTGTTGTTCAATGGCATATTGTTTCTGTTCCTCCATCATGATTTTTTGCTGTTCGGCAATCTGCTGCTGTTGCTCCGAGATCCTGCGCTGTATGATGGCTTCCCTCTGTTGCTCCGCAGCCCTGCGGCTCTCTGCCAGCGCCGTTTGCTCACCGCTGAGGGCTTTCTTTTCACCCGTTCTGGCATGAATATATAGAACCAGGGCGAATACCATGAAAAAAATAGCCAGCGATGAGATAATAACCAGTAAGGTGGTGATCCGGTTTTTTTTCATCCGAAAAATTTGCCTCGAATTTAGTAATTTCATTTATTTGAACGACAAATGATGAGAATCATTTTAAATTTTAAGGGGCCTCAGAAGCTATCATTATATTAAATCCGAATTTGGGGTTAAATAAATTTTATAATTTTATGGGTGAAAATGAGCCGGACTTTATAAGTTTGCCTCCTATGAATCAGAAACAGATCATCATCACCAATACTTTGTCTGAGCTTGACCATTTGGCGGATTGGCTGGAGATGCTCGGCGAAGAATGGCAATTACCGTCGAAAGCTGTTTTCAACCTTAACCTTGTTCTTGAAGAACTGGTCACCAATATTATTTTTTACGGTTACCGCGATAAGGAGAGTCATCAAATTCAGATTGACTTTTGGCTGGAAAAAGAGATGATAAAAATCACTATCGAGGATGACGGTAAAGAGTTCGATCCGTTTTTACTGGATACGCCGGATGATCTGGATAAGCCCATTGAAGAACGTAAAATAGGCGGCCTGGGGATACACTTTGTTAAGAAACTGATGGATAAATATGAATATCAGCGTAATAATAACAGAAACAAAATCATACTGGTAAAACATCTTTAAAACACTTCATTATGGAAATAATTGAATCGAAAAAAGATCAGGTCACCATCCTTGGGTTGGTCGGCAGGCTGGATACGACGAATTATAATGAGTTGGAAAAAAAGATTTTTGATCTGATCGACAGGAAGATCATTCTTATCCTGGTCGACTGTTCAAGGCTTGATTATGTGAGCAGCTCGGGTTTGAGGATTCTGCTGATGGCCTTGAAAAAAATTTCCTCTTCCAAGGGTCGCTTTGTCCTGAGCAACCTGCAGGAAAATATTGCGGAGATTTTTGAGATATCGGGTTTTACCAGCATTTTTGAAATTTATCCGGATAGGGAGCAAGCCCTCAAGAGTTTCTCCTGATCACGGTGCTTCCCGGAGTAATATAACTGGGATGATTAACCGTATTAAAGAAAAACATGGCTTATTACATTCATTATAGTAATCCCCGGTCGGATGAGATCGAGGCATTCCTTAACATCATTCCCAAATGTCCCGGGACATGTATTTTTATTGATATCGTCAATTCGACCAACATCAAATACACGACCGATTTCGGTGACTGGGGCCGGAAACTGAACAACACCTTTAATTTCATCTCTATCCTTAACGAGTTTCCCAGCCACATCGTCAAGGGCATCGGTGATGAGATCATGCTGTATATCCCGGATGAGGATCTGGCGATCAGAAAACATTGCAATAACTATTTTGCCTTGCTGGAAGAGCTGTACGCCACCCTTTACAACATTAAAAATTTCCCCGTCGAGGGCCTTTTCCTGCAGTGCAAGGTGGCCATCCACTATTGCGAGGATGTTTACAATATAACATTTCTCGAGGACTATAACGATTATTATGGCAAGGACATCGACCTTTCGGCCAGGCTGATGTCCAAGGCCCGTCCCAACCGGATCATCGTCAGTGCCAAATATCATTCAAAGATATTGCAGGCCTTAAAGAAGCTGGGCCTGCCTGAAGATGCCGGATGCCTGGATAAATTATCCGGAAAGTACGTCGAGGATTTCAAAGGTGTCCCCACCAGCACCGAATTCCATGTCATTGATGTTTGACCGGTTCACAGGAAAGCATACCCACTTTACCAATCCGGGCTGTCAGGTGCTGCTTATCCTTCTGACGCGATGCTTCATCGTTAAATACCAGGTGCTCCTGGCCAGGGCAAAAATGACCAGCAATGTGAAGATGATCGTTGCACCGGAAGGTATATCCAGATAATATGAAATCAACAGACCTGCAAAGGTGCCGGCAAATGCCATGCAGATCGACAGTATGATGACCTTCAGGAAACTTTTTGTAAAGATGTTGGCCGTGGTCTGTGGCATGGTCAGCAACGACATGATGAGGATAACCCCTGCGACACGTATGGTGAGGACAATGGTCAGGGCTATGAAAACCATCAGAAGGTATTTGATGAGATCGACGGGTACATGGCGTATCCTGGCGAAATCCTCATCGAAAGCTATGAAAACCACCGGGTGATAAAACAGGATAAAAAAAAGTATGAGCAGAAAGGTAAGTAGCGCCAGGAAGTAAATGTCAAGAAGTGAAACGGTGAGGATGTTCCCGAATAGGTAGCTCATCAGATTAGGGGCGTAGCCCGGTGTGAGGTACACAAAAATAATCCCGAGGGCCATACCCGAGGCCCAGAATATGGCAATCATCGAGTCTTCACGCACTTTGATCTTGTGTGTGAAGAACTCAATGCCCAGAGCCGATACCAAACTGAAAAAGGCTGCTCCCAGCATGGGGTTCACACCCAGAAAATAACCCAGGCCGATACCGCCGAAGGAGGTGTGGGTGATGCCTCCGCTGATGAAGACCATGCGTTTGGTGACAATGTAAGTGCCCAGGATTCCGCAGGCGATACTGGCCAGGATGGCGGCCAGAAAAGCATGGATGAAAAACCTGTAATGAAAGAGATTCGCAAATGACTCCATGATCAGTCGTGTTTTTGTAAGACGGTGTGCGGTATCGTTCCGTGTGATATGATCTGTATAGGGCAGTTGTAAGCGGCCAGCTGCTCGTTGGTGATGAGATTGGAAGGATGATAGTGCAGGGTCCGGTTCACGCAGGCAATGGTCTTGATATAGGAGGCGATGGTCCCGATGTCGTGCGACACCATGATGATGGCCATGCGCTTGTTCAACTCGGTGAGGGTGCGGTAGAGATCACCCTCAAAGGTGTTATCCACGTAAGTGTCAGGTTCATCCAGCAGCAACAGGGCGGGATCGGCGATGACGGAACGGCAGAGGAAGACACGTTGTATCTGTCCCCCCGACAAGTCGCCGATGTTACGGTCGCTCAGCGCACCCATACCTATCCACTCAAGCCATTCCCGTGCCTTGCGGTGATCGGCGGCAGTGAAACGGCCGAACACTCTTCTTTTTGATAACAGCCCCGACAGGACCACCTCCAGCACCGTAATGGGGAATTTCCTGTCGAAATGCTGACCTTGCGGGAGATAACCGATACGATCGCCCGTGTTGCCCCGCTCGTCGAAAAAATAGGTGACCGTGCCGGTCACGGGATGAAGCTGGCCCAGGATGATCTTGAGAAGGGTGGTCTTGCCACCACCGTTGGGACCGATGATCCCGATGAAATCATGATCGTGGACCGTGAGATTCACATCATGCAAGACCTCCAGATCATCATAGGCGGCCGTCACCGATGTCAGTTCAAGTATCTTGCTCATCGTTCGTTCAGGGATTAAGTGCGTTAAAAAGTGATGTCGAAATGGTGTCCATATTACGGAACCAATCATATGCCAGGGGATCGATCGTCACCAGTGTGCCGTCGATCTCATCGCTAAGTATTCTGGCAACGTCCGAATCAAATTGTTTTTCTATAAATATCGTATGTATACCGTTCTCTCTTGCCATGTTGATAATATCGGTCAGATGGGAGGGGGAGGAACTGATGCCTTCCTGTTCAATGGCGTATTGTTCGAGGTGATAATCCCTTGCCAGATAGGTCAGCGCCGGATGATAAACGATGAATTTTCTTATCCTGACCTTGGAGAACAAGGAGTCAAGCCGGTGGTCGTAACGGGTCAGGTCGTCAATCAATTGACGGCAGTTGTCAGTATAGAACTCTTTACTTTCAGGATCAAAAGATATTAAGGCATCACGAATGTTACCGGCCATAACGGTCACCTCTTCAGGAGCCAGCCAGAAATGCGGATCGATGCCCGAAACCTGATGCGATGTGGTGATGTCTTCCTGCCGGCCGACCAGTTTGATACCGTTTGAAAGATCGACAATAATAAGGTGCTTGTGGAGTGAGGCAATCTTTTCGCTGATGATGCCCTCAAAATCGAAATATCCGTTTCTGAAATAAATAACGGAATTTTCCAGGTTCTGTAACTGGCGTGGCGCCGGATCAAATGACTCGGGACTGGTGCCCGGTGGAATAAGTACATTGACCTCGTACCCGTCACCTGCAATGCGTTGCACAAAATATTTCTCAGGCTGGATGCTGACGCTCACCAGCTTTTTCCCTTCCTTTTTCACATGTTGCACGCAGCCGGTAAGACCAACGGCAGCTATTAATATCAGATGGATCCACTTCTTCATGTCGCGTGTCAATAAATGGTTGAATAATGCATCGGCTACGCCTTTCAGATTCCGGCAGTGTTCAAGTTACCCAGGCTGGCAGTGATGAATCTGGTCTGCCGGCGATCATTATCATTTTTATCGGTTCTTTGCAGAATGTCAAGAATTTCATCGTGATGCAGTATTTTAATTGATTCCATACTAATTGACTAAATTAACGTTCTTTGTTATAAACAATGTTATAAACAATCCGGGGATGTTGTTTTGTTCAGATCATCCGGCATTAAATTTTATCACCACCGATGACCGTCACTACTATCTTTCTTTGATGCCGTGGTCCGTCAAATTCACACAGAAAGATGTTTTGCCACGTTGACAGGCCCAGGCTGCCGTTGATGACCGGTATGCTTTCCCCGGGGCCGACAATGCCGGCTTTGAGATGTGCATCGCCGTTATTGTCCTGGCGGTCATGCTCCCATACTCCTGCCGGGATGAGCTTTTTCAACAGGGTGACCACGTCGGACTGCACCGACTCATCCCAGTTTTCCTGTATCATGACCGCCGCCGTGGAGCCCTGAACATACACATTCACCAGCCCCGTTTGTATGTGACTGGCGGCGACAACCTTTCTGACATCCTCGGTAATATCATATAAACCGTTGTGTTTATCGGTGTTTATCGAAATGATCGTTTGCATCATAGCACCTCCTGATTCTTTGATTGTCATTTCAATGGGTTTCCTTATCCGTCATGAGTTTACCATGCAAGTATTTACCGGTATAGGAACCGTTATTCCTGACGAGCTCTTCGGGTGGGCCGGCAAAGACCACCGATCCTCCCTCTTCGCCACCTTCAGGTCCCAGGTCAATAATCCAGTCCGCACATTTAATGACCTCCATGTTGTGCTCAATGACGATAATGGAATGTCTTTTCCTTATCAGGGCGTTAAAGGCCCCGAGTAGTTTGTTTATGTCATGAAAATGAAGCCCTGTCGTCGGTTCATCAAAGATGAACAGGGTAGGTATCTCGCTGATACCTTTCGAGAGGAAATAAGCCAGTTTTACGCGTTGCGCCTCGCCACCGCTCAGGGTGCTGGAAGCCTGACCCAGTTTGAGGTATCCCAGACCGACATCCACCAGCGGTTGTAACTTGTCGACGATCTTATTCTCTATGGCTCCTTTTTTCTTCGACGTACTGAAGAAACCTATGGCCTGTTCAATGGTCATGTCGAGGATCTCACTGATGGTTTTGGTTTTGTATGTCACATCCAGCACCTCCTCCTTGAAACGTTTTCCGTGGCACACATCACAGGTGAGGTAGATATCGGCCATGAATTGCATCTCTATCTTGACCACCCCTTCACCTTCACATTCTTCACAGCGTCCGCCCTCAATATTAAATGAGAAGAAACCCGGTTTATAATCCCTCACTTTTGACAGGGGCTGTTCGGCATAAAGCTGCCGGATGTCGTCATAGGCCTTCATATAGGTCGCCGGATTGGAGCGGCTTGATCGTCCTATCGGATTCTGATCCACCAGCTCCACATCGCCGATGCGGTCATAATCACCGGTCATTCTATCAAATTGCCCTGTCTTGTCGCCATAACCACCGTAAATTTTTTTCAGGGAGGCATACAGCGTTTGTTTGACCAGTGTGGTCTTCCCCGATCCGCTGACGCCCGTGACGGCGGTAAAAACATGCAGGGGAAACCTGACATCAATGCTTTTCAGGTTATGTTCCCGGGCTCCCGAGATTTCGATGTACTCTTTCCATTTTCTGCGTGTGGCGGGCACCTGTATGCCGAGGGTGTGGTTCAGATATTTTGAGGTCAGGCTGTTGTTGAAGGCTGTCAGTTCACGGAAGGTTCCCTGGAATACCAGTTCGCCACCGTGGTTGCCGGCCATCGGCCCGATGTCAATTATCTGGTCGGCGGCACGTATGATCTCTTCGTCATGTTCCACAACAATGACGGTATTACCGATATCCCTGAGCTGCTGCAGCACTTTGATGAGTTTTTGCGTATCGCGGGGGTGCAGGCCGATGGAAGGCTCGTCAAGGATATACATTGATCCGACGAGACTGCTGCCCAGGGAAGTGGCCAGGTTTATGCGCTGTGATTCACCCCCGGATAACGATGACGATAACCTGTTCAGGGTAAGGTAACCTAACCCAACATCCACCAGGAATTTCAACCTGTTGGTGATCTCCGTCAGCAAACGGTTTGCAATCTGCTGCTGCGGGTAGGGAAGCGACAGCCTGTTGAAAAAGTCCAGCACCTTTCTCACCGGCATAAGTACGATATCGGAAATGGATTGACCGCCCACTTTAACGTAATTGGCATCCTTGCGCAACCGCGTCCCATGGCAGTCGGGACAAACCGTTTTGCCACGGTAACGGCTCAGCAGCACACGGTATTGTATCTTATAAGCCTGTGATTCAACGTATTCAAAGAAATCATTCAAGCCTCCGAAATATTGATTTCCCGTCCACAACAGCTTCTTCTGCTCCCCTGTGAGCTCGTAATAGGGTTTATGAATGGGAAAATCGAACTTGTAAGCATTCATGACCAGGACGTCCTTCCATTCGCTGAGTTTTTCGCCCTTCCAGCAGGCAATAGCATCCTCGTAAACCGACAGGCTTTTATTCGGTATGACCAGGTCCCCGTCAATGCCGATAATGCTTCCAAAACCTTCACAGGTTTTGCAGGCACCGTAAGGGTTGTTGAAGCTGAATAAATTGACGGTGGGTTCTTCAAAGGTCATCCCATCCAGTTCGAACCTGTTGCTGAAGGTCTCCCTCACCGGCAGGCCATCCTTCAAGGTCTCTACGATGCATATGCCCTGGCCCTCATAAAAGGCCAGCTCCACGGAGTCGGCCATGCGGGTTCTCAGATCTTCATCGTCATGGCTCATGACCATTCGGTCAATGACCAGGTATAGCTCCGATGCATTTTTTTTATCAAATCGTCCGTCTAAGATGTCACTGATACGGTAATCACTGTTATCATACTGAACCCTGTTAAAACCTTGCTGAAGACGGATCTGTAACTGATCACGGATGGTCTGGCCCGGTTTGATGATGAGCGGACAGCAAATCATGAACCTTTCGCTTTCCTGGATCGTATAAATATAATCCATGACATCCGCCGTCGTGTGTCGTTTGACCTCGCGACCTGAAACCGGTGAAAAGGTTGTGCCGATGCGTGCAAACAACAGCTTGAGGTATTCATATATCTCGGTTGAAGTGCCTACCGTGGAACGTGGATTGCGTGTGTTGACTTTTTGCTCGATGGCAATGGCAGGGGAGATGCCTTTAATATAGTCTACATCAGGCTTGGTCATCCTGCCAAGAAACTGGCGGGCATATGCGGTCAGGCTTTCAACATAGCGCCTCTGACCGTCGGCATAAAGGGTGTCAAAGGCAAGAGACGACTTACCTGAACCCGATAAACCCGTGATGACGATCAATTTGTTACGCGGAAGGGCGACGGATAAATTTTTTAGGTTATGAACCCGTGCACCTTTTATTATAATGAAATCCTGGGGATTCAGCTGTTCTAAGTCGTTGAGAGACATTTAAGAATGAATAATTTACAAAATTAAGAAAAAAATTTGCATTTATAGATTTGTTGGCATATATTTGCCTCGTATTTGTGGCTTGCCGCAAGAAATCAATCAGATTATTAACCCTTGCACCGTACCTCCGCCTGGAGAATGACGGTCAAAACATAGGAGAGAGACTATAGAGAGATATCTACCCTTTTTTTGATGTTAAACATTAAAAGGGATCAAATGGAATCAGTGATATTGAGCGACCGGGAGCTCATTGATTTGTATTTATCAGGTCATCTCTCCAGTCTTGAAAGTCTCATCCACCGCCACAAGGATAAAGTTTACTCTTACATCGTGATGGTCGTCAGGGATACTGAATTGGCCGATGATCTGTTTCAGGATACCTTCATTAAAGTGATCAACACCCTCCGCTCGGGCTCCTACAAGGAGGAAGGTAAATTTATACAATGGGTCATGCGCATCGCTCATAACCTCATCATCGATCATTTCAGGAAATCAAAACGACTGCCTGTCGTGGATAACAGCAGCGAAGATTTCGATATATTTGACACCATAGGACAAATGGATGGCTCGGTGGAGGATAAAATGATCACCCAGCAGATTTATGATGACGTGCGCAAGCTCATCGAATATCTCCCCAAAGAACAGCGGGAAGTACTCATTATGAGGCACTATGCCGATATGAGCTTCAAGGATATCGCTGAAGTAACAGATGTCAGCATCAATACCGCCCTCGGGCGCATGCGCTATGCCCTTATCAACCTCAGAAAACTGATCAGGGAAAAAGATATTATCCTCACCCTGTGAGACTTCAGAGGACAGAAATATTTTTTCAATAATTTATTTCCCGGTGTGAAATATTGATCACAGGCTCATCGTTATTGAGTATATTTATTCACTAACTTAAAGATGCCTATGACGTATCCTTTTACCCTTGACGACCTGATCAACCACACATACGAGGAAATCGAAGCCGAGGGACAACGAAGGGGATTATATCATCAAATAACCCCGGATGTCCAAATTCTCAGAAATTTATTCAACTATTCCCGTCTATGGTATTCCTTCAGGTCCGAACTACTTGTCGACAGTAGTTTGTTCTTAAATTAACCATGGTACTGTGAACCCTGTGCACGAAATGAAACCGTCACAGGGTTCATTGTTTTTCCCGTTGCGCTGCTTATGATCACAAAAGCTGAACGTTTCGGGCGTGTCATTGAATATTTTACTGAGCTCAGGCCGGAACCCGTGACCGAACTCGGGTACGGCAGCGCTTTTGAGCTTCTCGTGGCGACCATTTTATCGGCACAGTGCACCGATAAGCGGGTTAATATGATCACGCCTCTTTTTTTTGAGCGGTTTCCTGATGTTGAGGCTCTGGCCGGATCGATGGAACAGGACGTCTTTAAAGTGATCAGGAGTTGTTCCTATCCGAACAGCAAAGCAAATCATTTAGTCAGAATGGCCGTCATGCTGAAGGAGAAGTTTGGGGGGCAAGTCCCCGATGAGCCGGAGCAGTTGATGAAATTACCCGGCGTTGGTCGTAAGACGGCCCATGTCGTCGCCTCGGTGGTCTTCAGCAAACCCGTGCTGGCCGTCGATACACATGTTTTCAGGGTGGCCGCCCGCATCGGACTGACGTCACGGGCCAGAACACCTTATGAAGCTGAAAAACAACTGATGAAATATTTTCCTGCGGCCATCCTTCATAAAGCCCACCACTGGCTGATACTGCATGGCCGTTATATTTGCCAGGCACGTCGGCCTGAGTGTGAAAAATGTGGCCTGACCGACATCTGCCGTTATTATCAACGTCTGAAAAACAATGCAGGACAACGAACAATCCGTGATTAAGACTGTTTCTTATTCGGACATGAATTAATTAACCGTTAAACTTCATAACCATGACTCATCTGAAAGAAGGACAGCAGGCACCGGATTTTACCGGCATGGATCAGAACGGTAACAGGATCACGTTATCAGCCCTGAAAGGTAAAAAGGTCATTCTTTATTTTTATCCCAAGGACTTCACTTCCGGATGCACCGAGGAAGCATGCAATCTTCGTGATAACTACAGTGAATTGATGAATAAAGGATATCATATCATTGGTGTGAGCGCTGATGATATGAAGTCACATGAAAGCTTTGCGGAAAAATATCATCTGCCGTTCTCACTTATTCCTGACCCGGAGAAAAAAATTCTCCATGCATACGGCGTGTGGGGTTTGAAAAAGATGGTCGGACGTGAAAGTTACGGCACCCTGCGCACGACATTTGTCATTTCTGAAGAGGGAACTATCAACAAGATATTCACCAAAGTTCAGACCGATGATCATACCAGGCAGATCCTGAATGCATTGGAGGTCTGATAAGACACCCTTCCCTGTTTTCTTCTTTTTTTATTTTCAGTGCCTGACGTGCTGAAATAATTAATCATTAATTTTGTATTCAGACGCGGGGTCACATTTTACCTTTTTTCCGATTAACAGTTAAAAAACATGTCAAACCCCAGGCAGGTGTGGTGGGTTATGGGAGTGAAACCTCTAAATATTATTGTGATATGACCAATGAAAACAACGAAAACAAGCAGAAGCAGAAAGCTTTGCAGTTGGTGATCGAGAAAATGGAGAAAGAATATGGCAAAGGCACCATCATGAAGCTGGGTGATTCGCCCCTTGTTGACGTGGCTACCATTTCGACGGGTTCGCTGGCCCTCAATGCGGCCCTGGGCATAGGCGGCATACCCCGTGGACGGGTCATAGAGATATTTGGCCCTGAGGCTTCAGGAAAAACAACCCTGGCCATTCATTGCATTGCTGAAGCCCAGAAAGCGGGTGGCATTGCCGCCTTCATCGATGCGGAGCATGCTTTCGACCGCTTCTATGCCAGGAAACTGGGTGTCGACATCGAAAACCTGCTCGTCTCGCAGCCCGACAACGGCGAACAGGCACTGGAAATCACCGATAACCTGATCCGTAGTGGCGCCATTGATATCATCGTCATTGATTCGGTCGCAGCCCTCACCCCCAAGAGTGAGATTGAAGGCGAAATGGGTGACTCAAAAATGGGCCTGCAGGCACGCCTCATGTCACAAGCTCTGAGAAAACTGACAGCGACCATCTCCAAGACCAATACAAGCTGTATCTTTATTAACCAGATGCGCGAAAAGATAGGCATCATGTTTGGCAACCCCGAAACCACCACCGGCGGCCATGCCCTGAAATTCTATTCTTCCGTACGTCTTGATATCCGTCGAATCAACCAGATAAAAGACGGTGAGAACATCGTGGGTAACAGGGCACGCGTCAAAGTCGTGAAAAATAAGCTCGCACCCCCTTTCCGGGTGGCTGAATTCGATATCATTTATGGCGAGGGCATTTCCAGAACGGGTGAGATACTCGATATTTGTGTCGACAATGAGATCATCAAAAAAAGCGGTTCCTGGTTCGGCTATGGTGAAACCAAACTGGGACAGGGACGTGATATGGTCAAGAAACTCCTGGCCGATAATCCAGAGCTGGCCGACGAACTGGAAAAGAAAGCTTACGAGGCCCTGATGAAAACAAAACCGGTCACCTCAGCCGACTGATATTCTCAGCTTCCGGATTAAATCATAAGGTAAGATTTTTCCCAACCCAATCTAATATCTGATATCATATATCGTTAATCAGATATCCCCTGATATTTATATGCATGACACAATGAGAACATACATTATCTTGCTTCTATCCTGTTTGTTTCTGATGGCTTGCCACCGCCAATCACCATCCGGTCGCGGACAGGAATCCCTTCCCGAAGATTCCCTCACCCTCCTGAACCGGCAGATCGCCTCCGATTCACTCAACGGTGACGGGTACTGCCGGCGGGCCCGTTATTATCTGTCGAGGGACCAGTTGAATTTGTCGTTGCACGATATTAATAAAGCCCTGTCGCTTGATCCTTCCAAATCGGAATACCTGATAACAGTCAGCGATATCTACCTTCAGATGGCCAAAGTGGATGATGCGCGTGAAACACTCGATAAAGCCAGTGACAACGATCCGCTTAATCCCGATATATACCTCAAACTGGCACGCCTGTATCTGATTATTAAAGATTATTCATTGTGCCACCAGTATGTTCACAAGGTGCTGACGCTTGATAAAAGCAATGCCCGTGCTTATTTTATCGATGGTTATGCCTGGCTGGAGAAGGGCGATACGGCCAATGCCATCAGGAATTTTCAGCTATCGGTTCAGTACGATCAGAACGGCGTTGACGCATACAGGGTACTCGGAACCATTTATTCTCAAAAGCACGATCCCCTGGCGGTCAGTTATTTTAAAAATGCACGTGACCTCAGGCCTGATGACACCGACATCCTTTATGATCTGGCCCTGGCATACCAGCATAATGACCGTTTTGATGAAGCCGCCATGACCTATGCTGATATTCTCGGGCTCGACTCAACCAATGTGAAAGCATACTATAACCTGGGTTATATCAACCTGGTACACACCGGTAATTACCCTGCCGCCATCACATATTTTACGCGGGCTATCGGATATGATCCCCGTTACGTGGAGGCTTTCTATAACCGGGGTTTATGTTATGAGATCCTTGGTGACCTGACGGCTGCCCGCAATGATTATCACAAAGCCCTTGATATAAAAACCAATTATCCAAAGGCTATCGAAGGATTGAACCGCTTGGATAAAAATGCCATAAACAGCGGGCACTAATAATAGTCAACGGGAATATCCCGGTCTTCTGCAGGCCCGGAAAACATGAGGTAATGCAGATGCCGGTGTGCATTCACCAGCCTGAAACCCCAGTGGGTCTCAAAGAGCCTGCGGCATTCATTTACTGCATTCTCACGCGCAGAGAGGGTGTTTTTTTGGTACAGCATAACGAAGTCCTTGAGATCCTGATAGACATCGGCAAAATTATCAGCCATGCTGGCTTTCCTGATTTCGGGATCAGATTGATCCGGGGAGTCAACCATGATATATTGATCCTGCTTTCCGAATTTACTGACAAGTGTCTGATAGATCGATCCCCATTGCTCTTCCGTGACAAACCGTTCATTGGCCTCAGGGTGATTGACGGTCACCAAGGGTAAAAGCGTTCCCTTGAGATAGAGCAGCGGACAGATTTTCTGAAGATAACTCATGATGTCTCCACGGTTGTAATCCTCACATTTCTCCAGAAAGAGACAATATTCGTTGGCCACGGTGAGCATCTCCAGGACGTTCTTTCCCTGGAGGATGTCGGTATCGTTAGAGGCTGAAGGTTCCATGTTGCAGGTTTCAGCTGCGAGCTGCGAGCTATGAGCTGCGAGTTTATTTGTGATTTATTATTTCCCCTCTTCCCACACCCAATAATCTTAAATCAAATATCGTTAATCGTTAATCTTATATCCGCAGGTTTATGGCCCGGACAAATCCTTCTATTTTCTCATCGAGCGATGCTTCCACTTTCTCAAAGTCTTTTTTATCCCGGAGCAATCCTTTGGCGCCGAAATAGAATTTTATCTTTGGTTCGGTACCCGACGGCCGGACGGTGATCTTGCTGCCGTCCTCAAGGAAAAACTGGATGACATTGGATTCGGGTAATTGTATTGCGCTTTCGGTGCCCTTAATCACATCCCTCTCTTTTCCCGTCAAAAAATCCTTGATCCTGATAACCTTTATTTCATTTATTGCTTTAAAGGGATCGCTCCGGTATTGGTCCATCATGCGGTTGATCGCTTCGGTACCCGATCGGCCCTTTTTAACCACTGAGATCAGTTTTTCCCTGTAAAAGCCATATCTCATATAAATTTCTATCAGCAGATCGAACAGTGACATGTGTCGTGCAGCCGCCCAGGCGGCTGTCTCAGCAATCATGCAACAGGCACTGACCGCATCTTTGTCACGTACAAAGTCACCCGTAAGGTAGCCATAGCTTTCTTCACCACCGCCGATGAATTTTTTTATGCCTTCTAATTTTCTTATCAACTCAGCGATGTATTTAAAACCTGTCAGGACATCATAAATATCCACGCCATATGACACAGCTATCTCTCTGAGCAATTCAGAGGTGACAATGGTTTTCACAATGAATTCATTGCCTGTGAGCTTTCCCTTTTCTTTCCATTGTGTCAGGAGGTAATAGGTCAGGATCGTGGCTGTCTGGTTGCCGTTTAAAAGTATAAATTCATTACGGTGATTTTTGACAGCCACCCCGACCCTGTCACCGTCCGGGTCGGTCCCCATGACGATATCGGCGTCTCTTCGACGGGCCATATCAAGAGCCATGGCAAGGGATGCCGGCTCCTCGGGATTAGGTGATCTGACCGTGGGGAAATCACCGCTTGTCACATCCTGCTCAGGAATATGAATGGTGTGATCAAAACCAACAGCCTGTAAAGCCGCGGGTACCAGCCTGACTCCTGTTCCGTGCAACGGTGTGTAAACGATCTTCAGGTCATGGTACTTTGATATGAGGTCCGGCGCCAGTGAAAGGGATTTGATTTCTTTAATATATGCCTCATCAATATCCTCTCCGATGATGGTGATTAATTCTTTCCGGCCACCGAATTTAACCTCTGCCGGTGATTTGATCTTCAACACCTCCCTGATGATGTTGGTGTCATGGGGATGTACGAGTTGGCCTCCATCGTTCCAGTAAACTTTGTAACCGTTGTATTCTTTCGGATTATGGGAGGCTGTGATGACCACACCGGTGTGGCATCCGAGGTATCTGACGGCGAAGGAAAGCTCCGGTGTTGGACGCAACCGGTCGAAAAGAAAAACCCTGATACCGTTAGCTGATAAAACGCTGGCCGTGATATCGGCAAAAAGGGTGTTATTGTTGCGGCTGTCGTAAGCGATGGACGCCTTAAGCCCGGTATCCTCGCCAAAAGTCATCCGCAGGTAGTTGGCCAGCCCCTGTGTCGCCATGCCGACGGTGTAAATATTCATCCGGTTGGTTCCAACACCCATGACCCCCCTTAATCCTCCCGTGCCGAATTCGAGGTCCCGGTAAAACGCATCCACCAGCTCATTGAGATCGTTTTCCAGCAAATACCGCACTCTGGCTTTGGTTTCTTCATCATAATTCCCTTCCAACCATGTTCCGGCTTTCGCCAGAATGGCCGGATCAACAGAAGGTGGCTTCATAAAACAGATGTGTTTAACAGTTACATGGTTTAGTAATGAAACAAATTAACGAAGAGATTTCCGCTGACAATGATATTTTTTATTATCATGACATTTTATTACCAAGTATCTCTTTTATGCATGTTTCAAGGCTGTCCCTCCAGTAGGGTATGGAAATTCCGAAGTCGTGCTTGATCTTTTCCTTATCCAGGACACTGTAATACGGTCGTTTGGTCTTAGATCCGTAGGCGGCTGTGCTGACCGGGATGATCTCACAGGATATGCCTGCAATTTTCAGGGCAGCCATGGCAAAATCGTACCAGCTGGCCAGGCCTTCATTGGAATAATGATAAATGGTCATGTGTTTTTTATCATATCTGTCGATGCATTGCAGGACTACGGCTGCCAGGTCACGGGCGTAAGTGGGAGTCCCGGTTTGATCATCAATGACTTTAAGGCTGTCACCCCTCATACCGTGGTCAAGAATTGTTCTGACAAAATTTTTACCATACGACGAATACAACCAGGAAGTACGGAAAAGCATCCCCCGTCCGGCAGTTCTGATGACCGTCTCCTCGCCGCGTAACTTTGTTAAACCATAGTAGGAGAGTGGCTTGGGATTATCCTTTTCGTTATAAGGCCTGTTTTTTTTACCGTCAAAGACATAATCCGTTGAAATGTGAATGAAGAGTGCCGACATTTTTTTTGCAAATTCTGCCAGGTAACCGGCAGCAGTGGCATTCACCAGCATAGCGAGGTCCCTCTCCTCTTCAGCCTTATCCACAGCGGTGTAAGCCGCACAATTGATGATGCAATCAAAACGGTTGGCAGAGAAATAGGTTGCAAGCAAATGATAATCCGTGATATCAAGATCCTCAATATCAGTAAAACGAAAGGCATGATCCTTATAATCCCCGGCCAGCCGTCCTATTTCACTTCCCAATTGTCCGTTCGCTCCGGTTACTAATATATTCACGTTCTGTTTTTTATGATATGTCAAGCTGCAAAGCTGCAAAGTGACATATTTTACTTCCTGCATTCTGCGATACAGCTCAGGGATCTTTAGTTGAGGCCAATAATCCTTTAAAGTATTCAATGGTCTTACCGATTCCTTCTTCCAGTTGTATTGATGGTTCCCAGGCAAGCTCTTTTCTGGCCATGGCAATATCCGGCTGTCGCTGCATAGGATCGTCAGAGGGCAGGGGTTTGAAGATGATCTTCGAGACGGAGCCCGTTTGCTTCAATATAAGACGGGCCAGTTCAAGGATAGTGAATTCCCTTGGATTCCCGATGTTCACCGGGCCGGTGAAGGTGGGTGGTGTGTTCATTAATTTCACCAGGGCATCGGTCATATCGTCCACATAGCAGAAGCTGCGGGTCTGCGAACCATCGCCGTAAATGGTGATGGGCTCTCCTTTTAAGGCCTGCACGATGAAGTTGGATACCACACGGCCGTCATTGGGATGCATACGCGGACCATACGTATTAAATATGCGGGCTATCTTGATCGCCACCTTGTTTTGCCGGTGGTAGTTGACAAATAACGTCTCTGCACTTCTTTTTCCTTCGTCATAACAAGCCCGCGGACCGATGGGATTGACGTGACCCCAGTAAGATTCATGCTGCGGATGTATCTGCGGATCGCCATAAACTTCGCTGGTAGAAGCCTGCAAGATCGTCGCCCGGTTTCGTTTGGCCAGCCCCAGCATGTTGATGGCCCCCATTACGGAGGTCTTGACAGTTTTGATCGGATTGTACTGGTAATGAATGGGAGAGGCCGGACAGGCCAGGTTGTAAATCTCATCCACCTCAAGATATATAGGCATGGTCACATCATGGCGAACCATTTCGAAATAGGGATTGCCAATGAGATGAACAATGTTTTGTTTTGAACCGGTGAAATAGTTATCCAGGCATATCACTTCATGGCCTTCAGCCAGCAGCCGTTCACAGAGATGTGATCCGAGAAAGCCGGCGCCACCGGTGATGAGAATCCTTTTATATGCCATGTCATATTATTTACGGGTATTGATGCCGATGCAGAAATAGTCAAAACCATTGGCTTTCATCTCATCGGCATCCCAGATGTTACGTCCATCGAAGATCACGGGTTGCCGCATCTGTTTTTTCATGACCGCCACATCAGGCAGGCGAAATTCTTTCCATTCCGTTGCCAGGAGAAGGGCATCGGCACCATCAAGGGAACTGTACTGATCGGCAGCATATTCCACCACATCGCCGATGCGTCTGCGGCATTCCACCATGGCAGCAGGATCATATACCCTGACCCGGCAGCCGGCATGAAGCAGCCGGTCGATCAGCACCAACGAGGGCGCTTCACGCATGTCATTAGTCTGGGGCTTGAAGGATAAACCCCACAAAGCTATCACCTTGCCCCGGAGATGACCTTCATAATAGCTGTTAAGCCTGTCAAACAGGATGGCTTTCTGGTCTTCATTGACATCCTCGACCGCTTTCAGGACGCGCAATAAATAACCATGTTCACTTCCGGTCTTGATAAGTGCTTTGACATCTTTTGGGAAACAGGAACCACCGTAACCGATACCCGGGTAAATGAATTTATTCCCGATCCTGCTGTCGCTGCCTATTCCGATGCGTACCAGGTTGATGTTGGCTCCGATGATCTCACACAGGTTGGCGATGTCGTTCATGAAACTGATCTTGGTGGCCAGCATGGCATTGGCAGCATATTTTGTCATTTCAGCCGAGGCAACATCCATGAAAATGATCGGATGACCGTTCAAAGTGAATGGTTTAAAGAGCTTACGGATGATGTCTTCGGCTTTTTTTGAATCCGTGCCGACGACGATGCGGTCGGGGCGCATGAAATCTTCAACGGCATTGCCTTCTTTCAGAAACTCGGGATTGGAGGCCACATCAAAAGGAATACTCAGACCACGTTTTATCAGTGTATCTTCGATAACAGCTTTAATTTTCTTCGATGTACCCACCGGAACGGTGCTTTTGGTTACAATGAGGAGATAACCGTTCATGTGCTGGCCTATGGCCCGTGCCACCTCCAGGACATATTTCAGATCGGCGCTGCCGTCTTCATCGGGAGGAGTGCCCACGGCAATGAAAACAATGTCCCTGCCTTCAATGGTGGCGGCAAGGTTAGTCGTAAAATGCAGACGGTCTTTTTCAAGATTGGTCCGGACCAGTTCCTCCAGCCCGGGCTCATATATCGGTATGATTCGCTTTTTCAGGTTGTTGATTTTTGTCAGGTCGATATCAACACAGGT
>CAZVNP010000023.1:44752-47220 GCA_964628285.1 uncultured Lentimicrobiaceae bacterium | reverse complement strand
TAATGCATTAATAGAGAATACTTTAAAATCATTATTAATTCATGAGTTTATCTCCAGATGACTTTTCGGAGTGGACTCTTTCTTTAATCCATCAAAAAAATGAAAAAATTCACATTCCTTTGTCTTTTCGCAGCCCTGATACTCCTTTCCATTCACACTGAAGCGCAGACGCCGCTGCCCAATAACAGTCTGAATTTCGGCCTGGGCGCGGGCATTGATTACGGCGGCTTCGGCGGACGGCTGACCTATCTCCCTGTTCCCTATGTTGCCATCTTCGGTGCTGCCGGTTATAACCTCCTTGCCCTGGGATGGAATGCCGGCGTGCAGATCATATTCCTGCCATACAAAAAGGTAACCCCGACGCTGGGTGCCATGTACGGTTATAATGGCGTCATCAAGATCAAGGGTGCGGACTATTATAATAAGACCTATTATGGCCCGTCGGTGAGTGCCGGCATGCAGATCAATTCCACAAAACGACCGGGAAACTATTTTAACCTTGAACTGATCCTCCCCTTCCGCCCGCAGGAATTCTATGATGATATGGATGTCATAAAAAATGATCCCAATATTGAAATCTATTCCGAGCCTCTTCCGGTGGCTTTCAGCATCGGGTACCATTTCAGACTGTAGTATGAGTTGCTGTTGAAATAAAACTTTATTTGGAAACAAAACCTCATAAGTGAGGTCAATTAACCGCGAAGAGCGCTATGAAAGCGCCATGTACGCAAAGGATCCCGGAATAAGGTTTCATTACAACCCTTTAACCACCAAAGCGCCAGAGGATTAACATGGTATAAATAAGTATAAAAAGCAATTTTCGATTTCTTTCGGTTTCTGCGCCTCCTCTGTGTACCACTATATAACTTTTTTTCTGTTAACCGAATAAAAAAATTATAATTTTACGATTGTGATTAATTCCTAAATAAAACCATTGACTATGCCTCATGAAATCAGATATCATTCATTCGAAGAATTTGAAAAAGCTTATGAAGCCTTTTTAAATCAGCTTACATTTCAGGAGCTGAGATGGTTGAATCAAATGACATCGGAAAGGATTAAACTCATCCATCAGGTAAACACGGCAGGAACTCTTTCAAAACTCCGTATTGGCGATAAAGTGAAATGGAATGGTGCAGACGGTATTGAACGGCAGGGGGTGATCATACGCATCAATTCCAAAACGGCATCTGTCAGGACAAAGGATGATAGCGGCTGGTGGAGAGTGTCACCTCATCTTCTTACAAGGATTGCATGAATAATTTCAGTTAAATATCAAATCATCGGCACATCAACTCATCAGCACATCCACTTATTGTTTTTTATCAACATACATTGTTTATCCCAAATTATTTCGTATATTTGGAATGAAATAAAATCAAACATTCTTCATGAATAAAATCTACTTTTCAACAATTCTTTCCCTTATCACAGCAATCGCCACATCCCAGAACTGGATACCTCTGGTTCAGGGCGATAAATACAATTACCAGCCCGATAACTCCAGTATTATCACTGCTACCATCTGGATCGACTCGGCTAAGGTCATTCAGGGTGACTCGGTTTTCTTCCTCAACCGTATCGCCGCCCATTGCGACACCTGCACGGCAGCCCTCGGGGGGACGCCCGAGCCCTGCGACAGCTGTTACATGCTGATCAACCAGCCGCAGTTCCTGCAACGAAAGATGATCAAAAAAGGAGATGGGATTTATGTGTTCCGTGACACATCGAAACTTATGCTCAGGACAAAGGCACAACTCAATGATATCTGGGTGTTTGATTCGCTGAACAACACCATGGCTCAGGTTACTGACATATCTTTACAGCAGGTATTCGGCGTGCAGGATTCGGTAAAAACGATTTCCCTGTCAACCGGAAATTCCATTCCGCTCTCAAAAAGTTACGGCATCATTAGCTTCCCTGACCTGAAAGGTTCTGAGTTCACTTATGAACTGAAAGGCATCGAAGGCAGTAACATGGGTGAGAAGGTGCCGGATTTCTGGGATATTTACAATTTCGATGTGGGTGATGTCTTTGAATATTACGCCGAAGGTGGTGACGCATACCTCTCAGGATGGTATATCAAAAAGTACGAAATTAATTCAAAATATATTAGCGGAGATTCAATCGTCTATGAGATCAGTGGGCTACAAATGACGGTAACATTTCTGGCAGGAGTTACTTATGATGTCATTAATACCACATTGATTTATATTGACTCCGCGAATCATGCAGCCAATAAATACAACAATGAATTGATTTGTATAGGAACGGATTATGCCCCTTGGTCTCTGTTCAGTAAAATAAATCTTGGTATTGACAGCAATAACGTACCTGTTAAATATTATGGTAACAATTACGGCGACAATAATTACCTGTATCACATTCTGGAAGGTGTACCTGATATTATGGTTGCATATATTGATGAAGTATATGGAGGCTACCGGCAATATGACAAATTAGCCGCC
>CAZVNP010000023.1:37240-44652 GCA_964628285.1 uncultured Lentimicrobiaceae bacterium | reverse complement strand
CCACAAAGTTCGACATCAGCCGGCTGCCCGGCGGTGTGTACTTTTTAAAAGTAAATGATGGTATCAAATCAACCATCCATAAGATCCTTAAAGAGCCTTGAAAGCATGTTTTTAAGCTTGCAGCATTGACTTGTCATTTAACATCCAAATCAGACCTGATGAGACTTAATTCATTTCAGCACTTTCTATTCATTTATATTTTTATTTTTATCACTGCAGCCCTTCACGCACAGCAGGAACCAAAGTTTACCATGTATTGGAACAACCTGTCAATCTTCAACCCGGCCGTGAGCGGATTGATATACAGGCAATATGCCTCCGTCACCACACGCCATCAGTGGGCCTGCTTCACAGGAGCCCCTAAAACTATCACCGCATTATACGATATGAGAGTGAAACCGCTTCATGGCGGCATCGGAGTTAATTATTTGTTCGATGAGTTGGGATTTGAAAAAAATCATGAATTTCGTCTTAACTATTCTTATCAGATTGTCTTTGAAAATCATTGTATCCTCAGCCTTGGGATTTCGGGCGGTATTATGCGTCATTATATGGAATTTTCGAAATTGGAAACGATTGATAATGATCCTTATATACCTCAAAATGACGAATGGGTGCTCCGTTACATAACGACAGGGGGCGTGTATTTAAAGTCGAGACATTGGGAAGGAGGGATCAGTATGAAGCAGCTATATAAAACTCAATCACGGCAAAAAACTGAATATGGCAGGTTTGAATACCCGGCTTCAAGGCAATACTGGCTCACCTCGGCTTATACAATCGATCTTCCCGGATCATTGGTGGCCAGGCCCGGTTTTTTACTTATGACGGATGAGACAACCTGGACAGTCGATGTCAATTTACTGTTGATGTACCGGAGCCGCTATTGGGCTGGTATTACTTACCGCAATGACGACATGGTCGCTTTCATGGGAGGCATTGACATCGCGGGCAAATTCAGGGTCGGCTATGCTTATGATGTGTTTGAGAAATCCTTGAGAAAAAGCTCTCAAGGGAGCCATGAGATCGTTCTTTCTTTTATGACAGGTGGCATCATCGCAAATTAAAATTTCGCCTTTTAATACCATATTATTCCATCTCAATCCATTATTTGGTTCTTCAATCAAACGAAGTGTCGTGGAGAAGCCGGAAAAATGTAACGAGAAAGCGAAGTAACGATGTAGCGATGTAACGAAGGCAAGGAGAATATCGAATTATGAATATCGAGCAAGGAGTGAGAATATCGAACAGAAGAAAATGTGACGAGAAAGCGAGGTAACGATGTAACGAAGGCCTTGAGAATATCGAACTGTGAATAATGAACTCCTTTGTTTAACCTGTAACCTGTAACCCGCAACCTCTTGGTTTTGCTATCGAAAAAGATTTAAATACGTATCGAATACATATTCCCGGCTTCGTTTTCCTCCGGTGATTTCCTTAAGAATTTTTATTTTCTCAAGATCCTCTATTAATTTATATGCTGATGGATAGGATATGCCAGCTACCTCAACGATCTTTTCGGCATTGATCAATGGTTTCCGGTATAAATAGTCGGTTATTATTTGTGCTTTTGCTGCCCGGCTTTTAAGTTTTTGTATTTCAAGGTCTGTTTGTTTCTTTAATTGTAAAATGCTGTTGAAGGTTTGAATCCCTTTGTTAGCAGTTTTAATGACGCCAACAAGAAAAAACTTGAACCATTGGCTTATATCATTATTCTCTCTGACAAGCATCAGGTTCTCGTAATAGTGTTGCCGGTTTGTTTCGAAAAAGTCCGAAAGATAAAGTACCGGTTGTTTCAAAATACCCTTGTTAACGAGGTATAATGTTATCATCAATCTTCCTATTCTTCCATTACCGTCCAGGAACGGGTGAATTGTTTCGAACTGATAATGAATCAGGGCTATTTTCAAGAGCTCCGGGAAGAAGATTTCCTGATTATGAATAAAATTTTCCACATCGCCAATTAATTCAGGAATAGCCGTATGTATGGGAGGTATGAACGAAGCATCGTTTATCGTAGCTCCTCCGATCCAATTCTGGCTATGTCGGAATTCACCGGGTTGTCTTCCTTCTCCTCTGACACCCTGCATCAATATTTTATGGGTATCCCTGATAAGTCTGGATGAAAATGGGAGCTTATCCAGCTCCCTGATAGCTGCCTCCATAGAATGGATGTAATTTTGTACCTCTTCCCAATCAGCTCTTTTATCTGCTGAAACATCTTTTTTTTCACGTAATGCTTCTTCTACATTTGTCCGGGTTCCTTCTATCTTACTGCTTTGAGTTGCTTCTTTCAGAACGTGCATGCTAATGAATAAATCGATATTGGGAATATAATCCGAATACATATCCAATCTACCAAGATCCCGGTCAGCTTTGCTCAGCAGTTGAATGACCTCCATATCGTCGAGGTGCCATTGCCTGTTAATCAGCGTCGGCTGAAAGCTTTTATAGGATCCCTGATTTAAGTAAGTTCCAGCTTTAAAATCTTTCATTCGTGAAATTTTAAACAAAGGTAGGAGTTATTTAAGAAAATACAAAAAAAATTAAATAAGCGCTGATCCTATTAAAAACTATCAGCTTTAATTTAAATAAGCCGGTCTTTTATTAAAGTCCCAGCCCTGATTGGGTTTATATCTATCATGTTTCTAAATTATTTAGTATTAAGCCGATAGAACGCGGATGACGCTGATTAAGCTGATGATGCGGATTACGTTATAACAAGATTAAATCTTTCTATCACTATTTTAACTTTTTAAAACAATCCGCGGAAATCCGCTGCATCCGCGTTCCATTAAAAACGGTCAACTCTATTCAGGCATCAACACGACGTAACGCGTAAACCGCAACCCGCAACTTTCCTGTCCGTCAGCCCTGACCGGGTTTGGAACCCTTTCGGGGCTGACGCCATCTTCCCGTTTTTAAATCAGCCTGTTGTGAACAAAAAGGCACTCACCGTTGTATATTATCTGAATCCTATGAACAACGCAAAGAGGGTGTTATAGGGTTTTGTCCCCACTGACAGATAGTGTAACTTCAATGAGATGAAATCATGAACTTCCTGAATCAACTTAAATCGATGACCAGGATCGTCACCGACACCGGGGATTTTAAGCAAATAAAGCAATTCACGCCGATAGATGCCACCACCAATCCGTCCCTTATATACAAAGCGGCGCAGGAGCAATCATACCGTTCCCTTTTTGAGGAGGCGTTAGCCTGGGCCCTGAAGAAATCGAATGATAAGCGGCAACAGGCATCCATTGCAACATGACCCTGCTGTTCTCTTTACCCCAGGCTGTGGCTGCCGCCGAAGACGGCGTCACGAAAATGAAACTGGATGAGAAACGTTTCCGCCGGCTCCTCAATGAGGATGCCATGGCCATTGAAAAACCGGCTGAAGGAATAAGAAGATTTACGGCTGATATAGTGAAGCTCGAAAACATTTTCATAAAAAGATTATGAATGACTCGCCGATGAGGTCAGATAAGCGTTGTAAAAATGTAAACAACTCATCAAAACCGACTACCGGAGCAAGAAGGATTGATCCATGAATAAGTTCTCTGCCGAAAATGTATATGCCGGAAGCCTGGCACTGCCCGAGCGTCAATGGTGCTCATAATATAAATACAAAATGAAAGAAACCGGAAGACCTGATAATAGACACTATTGGCGCTATAGGCGACATGACTGACCGCCGGCAGTTACCGGCGCGGATAGAAATATTTTACTTAAATTTGAATGGCCGGCACTGACGAAAATCTCATAGTCATCCGACAAACAAAGCTGATTATCGTCATATAAAACGACACATACTGAAATGAACAACGCAGGGATTATCGTATGTCACACCATTGAAGCCATGGCGGCTTATGTTGCCGGAAGCTTAAAGAAAGAAACAGCCACGGAAGTTACCGAAACATTTTTACGTGCCCGGTTCACAGGCATGGAAAGGTACAGACGGTGGCTGCAACAGGTGGCACAGGCCGAAAACCAGTTCCGGAGCCGGCTGAAGGATATAAAATCAACTTAAATGAACGGGACAAAATGAAAAGGGGATTGACACAATCAGATGCCTGGAAAGCTCTCGAAAAGCATTACCGGGAGATCAAAAACACGACCATCAGGAACTTATTTGAACAGTATCCCGGCCGGGGCAATAAGCTCAAAATAGAAGCCGAGGGCATTTATTTTGATTTTTCCAAGCACCGGGTGACGGAGCGCACCCTCGACTTATTGCTCAGGCTGGCCGTCGATCGCGGCTTTGAAGACCGCCGCCGCGCCATGTTCGCAGGTGAGAGGATCAACCTGACCGAAGACCGCGCCGTACTGCATATCGCGTTGCGGGCACCACGCGGTTCAACCATACTCGTCGACGGGGTGAATGTCGTGGACCAGGTTCATCAGGTGCTGGATCAGATGGCTGTTTTTTCCGAAAAGATCCGTTCAGGGGAATGGCGTGGATATACAGGCAAGCCTTTACGTCATATCGTCAATATCGGTATCGGAGGCTCCGACCTGGGTCCGGTGATGGCTTATGAAGCTTTGCGGTTTTACGCCGGGCATGGGATGACCTTTCATTTTATATCAAACGTCGATGCCAATGACTTTGCGGAAACCGTCAGGGATCTGCAGGCTGAGGAAACCCTTTTCATCATTTCCTCCAAGACCTTCACCACTCTTGAGACGATGACCAATGCCCGCACGGCGCGCCAGTGGGTTGTCAGCAGGCTGGGGGATGAAAAAGCCATCGCCAGGCATTTTGTCGCTGTGTCGGCCAACAGGGAAGAAGTGGTGAAGTTCGGGATTGACCCGGAAAATATGTTTGTCTTCCGGGACTGGGTCGGCGGCAGGTATTCCATGGATTCAGCCATCGGCCTGTCGACCATGATAGCCATCGGAGCGGAAGCCTTTAATTCCATGCTGGCCGGTTTTCATAAAATGGATGAGCACTTCCTCACCGCACCTCTTGACAGGAACATCCCTGTGATCATGGGCCTGCTGACCGTGTGGTATAATAATTTCCACGGCGCTCAGACGCAAGCCGTATTGCCTTACGATAACTACCTAAAACGCTTCCCGGCTTACCTGCAACAATTAACCATGGAGAGCAACGGGAAATCGGTGACCCTGGAGGGCGAAAGAACGGTGTACCAGACCGGCCCCGTTTTTTGGGGTGAGCCAGGCACCAACGGGCAACATTCCTTTTACCAGTTGATCCATCAGGGCACCAAGGTCATCCCTTGCGATTTCATAGGATTTAAAGAAACTCTTCATCCTCTGCCCCCTCACCATGATTATCTGATAGCAAACATGATAGCCCAGGGAGAAGCACTGGCATTTGGAAAGACAAGCCGGGAGGTGCGGGAGGAAGGCATCGCAGAAGCCCTGGTATCACACAAAACCTTTGAAGGCAACCGTCCTTCTTCCACCTTTCTGCTCGACAAACTGACACCCGAGAACCTGGGTAAACTCGTTGCCATGTACGAACACAGCGTTTTCACACAAGGCGTGATATGGGGTATAAATTCCTTCGACCAGATGGGTGTGGAACTGGGAAAAGCGCTGGCAAAAAACATCATCCCTGAACTTCAGGACAAAACCAAAGCGCTGCATCACGACAGCTCCACTAACGCACTGATCAGCCGCCTTAGATAACAGAAGCCTGTAACAGGTGATAACCGGCGTACTCATATGAAATCGTTGACAAGAGAGAGCGGCCTGGTGTGACATTCCATCTCTCCTGTGAATATTTATACAGACTTAGTGGTCAACCGGTATAAAAAGTGAATGGGCATCACAGGAGCAACTGTACCCATTCGCGTTCTTTCCACAGGGTACAACCTCCTGTGGTCTCTGTCAGTTTATAGTGATTTTCACGTATGGCAGTCATCAGGGGGGATGATAACGCTTCTTTCAGCGACTGACCTTGGGGGTCGGTATCTGAATAAGGGGCAAAGGGGCACGGCTCGACCTGACCGCGCGGATTGACATGGATAAAACCCCTTCCGGAGTGTGGTCTGATGATTCTGAGACGTTATGGTAAATGAAACGCCCCAGAAAAAACCCTGTCGTGTCAGCTTTCCGGCACATTTCAGAAAACTGTCGTAAATGCCTGGCCCCCGCCGCTCGTCGGTCTGCTGGCGTTGTCCCTCCAGGCTGATCACCGGGATAAGATTCTTTTGATGACGGAACAGAGTGATCCAATCATCATCGATGAGAAGGCCATTGGTGAAAAACGGGAATCGCAATAAAAAAAATGAAACGCCCAGCGACGTGGATATCACCGCCCTACCCTTACGCTGTCGACCATGTAACGCGAATCACCACGCCACGGTAAAGTACCGTTCTTTTCTTCGTAATGTATCACAACAAAATAGCCCTGCAGGCTGTCGAGCTTCTTAGCCACACGGGGTTCCTGAACGGAGAAGTGAAACTTCTCCGAGGCCAGAACCACATTCCTGCTGCTTTCGACACTGCTCAGGATGATTTCCCCTTCATAAGTCTTGAAAAATGTCCCCTTATGGGAGAACTTCTGTAACAGCCCCGCCCGGTAACCGTCGCTGTAAGTGAAGAAATACTTCCAATATATGGTGGCCCCGGCCAGGATGATGATTATCGTGATAAACCAGAAAAGGAATTTTCGCATCTCACTATCATTAGTTTATACAAACTTAAAGAAAATTTGCAGATGTTTGTTGTCCGGTTATGATATTTTGATTGCCTTGTGCTAGTCAAAAACTATGGTCGTTTGCACACTTCAGTTCCGATTGATTGATCGTACATCAGGCGATCAGGCATTTCTCAAGCAACGCGAATATGAACGGGCAGGACTTCTGGCTTGACATTTTACTGGCTTTTCTGGCCGGAGGAGGCTGGATCATGCTGATCACCGTAACTGCCGATCGTTTTGGTACGAAGATCGGCGGTTTTATCGGAGGTCTTCCTTCCACCATCGTCGTGTCGCTGCTGTTCATCGGTGTTGTCCAGGGACCTGCCACGGCCTCCGAGGTCACGACGGTCATCCCCCTTTCCATGGCTTTCTCCGGTATCTTTCTGGCAGCTTATGCTCTTCTCGCCAAAAAAGGTTTTTTTATCGGACTAATCCTTTCACTGCTCCTTTGGTTCTTACTCTCCTCACTGATTATCGTATTCAGGATCAATAACTTCATTTTTGCGACGACCGGTTATCTGATATTGTTTCTTCTTGCCTGGCTGGTCTTCACAAAATATCTTGACATTCCCTCGCTTGGTGTCGTAAGGCCTCATTTCTCCGCAGGATATCTCATCCTGCGCGGTCTTTTCGGCGGTTTCATCATTGCCTTCACGGTGGTCATCAGCAAACTGGGCGGTCCCATTTTCGGCGGAATATTCGGGGCTTTCCCGGCCGTCTTCATGTCAACCATCATAAT
>CAZVNP010000023.1:0-37140 GCA_964628285.1 uncultured Lentimicrobiaceae bacterium | reverse complement strand
TTTTCGGCGGAATATTCGGGGCTTTCCCGGCCGTCTTCATGTCAACCATCATAATCAGTTACAAATCCAATGGTCTTGAATTTTCCAGATCGATCACCAAACCGTTATTCTTTTCGGGGATGATCAACGTCATCATATACAGCACGGCGGTCAGATACCTCTATCCCGGATACGGTCTGGTATGGGGGACGATGCTTTCATACCTCATCTCAATGGTAAGTGCCTTCCTGACTTTCCTGTTCATCCATAAGAAGCTGATCTGAATCCCTTACTGCCGGTCATAATTAAATACCGGCTGGATGGCCACAAGTGAAGCGAGGTTATCCTGATTTCTTTATTCATATTGTTTTTTTATCATACCGGCAAAGAACGGAAAAAGCTGGCCCAAAAGCCGGATAACATCGTATACAGGTACTACTTTTACCCCAGGGCTTCAATACGAACAGGTATTGACGGGTACATTTCTATCCTTATATGGTAACCATCGGGAATCTGAAATAGCATAAATATTCGTTTGCTTTATAATTTTTTTTATTTTCGTCGTGACATTTATCATAATCACTTTTTAAAAACACAGGCTTTATGAAAACATCACACAAACGCACAATCACCCTTTCACTGTTTATTATTCTTATGTCCGTTGCCATTGGTGTCCTGATCCATGGATGCAAGAAAGAAAAGGAAGAAAATCCGGCACCTGCTATTCCGCCGGCTTCCACTTTTGTGATGGATTTTAGCGATTTCCCGAATACTGACACCACCGGTATGGTCAGGGACGTGGAATCCTATAAAAACTGGTGGTGGGCAGCGACCAATGTCGGGGTATGGAATGTCATCATCACCGTTGGACTGGCTGTTCCCGTGGCGGCTTTCACCGAATCGTTCGCCCATCAGGCCGTATATGATCCTGACTCCACGGCCTGGGTCTGGTCCTATAACTTCGTCGTCGGCGGTGTCATTCACAAAGCTGATCTTTATGGTTCACTGGTCGCCGACAGTGTGTATTGGAGGATGTACATCACCAAGGCCAACAATTTCAGTAATTTCCTGTGGTATTACGGCAAGGCGGATCTTTTGAACAGCGGCGGGTACTGGATCCTCAACAAAGACCCCCTCAACCCTCATGAATTGCTGAATATAACCTGGCACCGTGATCCGACAGCAGGGACATCCGACATACAATACACCAACATTGAAGAGGGTAATCCCGAGAACGGAGGGTATATTTATTACGGCATCACCAATGCATCCCCGTATGATGCTTTTTATAACATTTATAATAAAGGCCAGGACAACCTCACCAACATTTTATGGAACCGGACGACCAAAGACGGACAGGTGAAAGATCCCCAACACTTTGGCGACGGTGAATGGCATTGCTGGGATCAAAACAGGATGGATATCATCTGCCCCTGATACTGAATCAAATATCGCATTCGTCTGTTTTTTAACCAATGGCGGCGTAAAAAATTTTACTGCTGCCGGATCGGCGTCATAAAACGAGGCCTATGCTTCGTGACGCCGGGAAAAGTTATCGCTTTACATGACACACATGTAAAGGAAAAGGAAGCTTTCTTACCTTTGTAAAAAAAATAAGCCTTACTATAATGAGACAGCTATTACCATTTATGTTATTTTGCGCCATGCTGGTTTCGTGTACTTCGAACCAAAAACCTGCCGCTACTACCGAATTCAATAAAGTATCCGATATTAAGGTTATCAATAATGGCGATGTGCCGTTCGATAACTACTTTACCGATAAGACCATGCGCGTGGATTATTATCACAGCGGCACGGCCATCGAAGAGAAATTTGCTGTCGACAGAATCGTATCGGATGGACCCTGGTCCGGCAGCAAAACCAATCTGATCGATAAACTGGGATTTGGGTTATATTTTTTTGAAGTGATCGATAATGCCACCAATATATTGCTTTGTTCAAGAGGTTTTGCCAGCATCTTCGGTGAATGGCAGACCATACCTGAAGCCGACAGTCTGTGGGGCACCTTTCATGAATCCATACGTTTCCCCTGGCCCCTGAAACCGGTGACGGTTATCATGAAAAAAAGAGATACGAACAATGTCTTTCAACCCATCTGGACAACCTTTATCGATCCCTCCGCCCGGAATGTCAACCCGGCCGACCTGGTTCATACGGAAAAGGTGGACATCATTGTTGACAACGGAACGCCGGATAGGAAAGTTGATATTGTTGTTCTGGGTGACGGGTACGCTCAGGATGAAATGGAGAAATTCCATCACGACGCCAAACGTCTTTCGGACGTTTTATTATCTACCGAGCCTTTCAAATCAAGAAGCAGCGATTTTAATATCAGGGCCGTTGAAACGCCGGGCCAGGAAACGGGAGTGACCAAACCTCATCCAGGTGTTTTCAAGCGTACGCCGTTGTCGGTTCAATATGGCAGCTTCGGATCGGAACGTTATGCCCTGACCTTCGACAACCGCACGGTAAGAAATGTGGCTTCAGCCGTACCTTACGATTTAATGGTCATCCTCATCAACGAGAAAACTTACGGTGGCGGCGGTATCTATAATCTTTACACCACCGTCTCGGCCGACAACAGCTTTTCAAGCTACATCATGGTGCACGAAATGGGGCATCACATGGCCGCCCTCGCCGATGAATATTACACGTCGTCCGTGGCCTACGAACCGGTGAAAATATCCGTTGAGCCATGGGAAGTCAATGTCACGGCATTGTTCGACAAGAATAAGCTGAAATGGGACGATCTCGTCGACAGCGGCACACCCATTCCGACACCCTGGAATAAGAAAGAATTTGATGCCTATGGTTACCAGATACAACATGAGCGTGACAGCCTGCGTGCCGCCAAAGTGCCCGAGCAGGTCGTGGAAGACCTCTTCCGGCGTCAGCTTAAAGAAGAGGATGCCTTCTTTGCCAGGGAAAAATACAGGGACCAGGTGGGTGCATTTGAAGGCGCTGACTATATGGCTCAGGGTTTGTACCGGCCTCAACTCGATTGCATCATGTTCACCCGCCACATGGCGTTCTGCAAAGTTTGCAGCCGTACCCTGGAAGAGGTGATGGACAGCTATTGCAAGTGAAAGGATAATACCATATGTTTTAATTTATGAAGGTGTGAGAGTATGAACGGGGAAAAGAATCAGAAGAACAGCCGACGCCGGAGGATAAGGGCTTATATTGCGCTGGCACTCGTATTTGCCGCCCTCATCGTTGTTGTCTGGTTTTGGTACCGGCAGCATTCAAAGTATTATGCCACCGACGATGCTTACATCGACGCCGACAAGGTGTCGGTCAGTTCAAAGATACTGGGGCGCATTGCGGATATTTATGCCGATGAAGGTGATACCGTCACCCGTGGTGAACTGTTGGTGGTGCTTGACAGCAGTGATCTGACGGCCCAGAGGATACAGGCCGAAGCGGCGCGTCATCAGGCCGTGGCCAACCTCTCCCAGGCTGTGGCCAGATATCAGCTGGACCAGAAAAACACCCTCGTCCAGAAAATAAACAGTGAGAAAGCAAAAGAAGATATTGAACGGGCGACGGCACAACTCAGGGGCAATGTCATATCACAGGAAACCTATGATCACATCAATAAAGCCTATGAAGCGGCCCGGGCCATCTATGAAGCATCTCAAGCTGAAGCCGCCGTCGGCAAGACCCAGGTGGAAAGCGCCCGCCTCAGCATAAAAACGGCTGACGCACAGATAGGCACCATTCAGGCTATGCTCGACAACACCAGGATATACGCACCCTGCCCCGGCCGCATAGCTAAAAAATGGCTCTACACTGGCGATGTAGCCCAACCCGGACAATCCATTCTCACCGTCACCAAGGACTCCCTGCTATGGGTCACGGCCCTCTTCGAGGAAACGAAAATAGCCGGCATAGGTTACGACAAACAGGCTGAATTCACCGTGGATGCTTATCCCGGCATGCATTTTTACGGAGAGGTGTTCGATATTGGTACCAACACGGCAGCGCAATTTTCACTTATCCCTCCCAACAATGCGTCGGGTAACTTCACCAAGGTGACCCAGCGTATCCCCATCAAAATCTCCATCCTGCGGTGGGATCATAATGATCATTATCCTGACATGCATCTCATTTCCGGCATGTCGGTGTATGTGAAAATTTATAAGTGACATGTCCCGGATACCTTTGTTCGGTCATGTTCGGAATTTCATCCGCGAGCAGAATGCCACCTTCGATGAACGAAGTCCTTCTTACCGCTGGTGGTTGCTGGGCAATGTCATGATAGGTACTTTCATGGCTGTGCTCGACGCTACCATTGTCAATGTTGGCTTACCCAAAATCATGGCTTCCTTCGGTGTCAGCATCGACAAGATCGAGTGGGTGCTGACCGCCTACATGCTGGCCATGGCGGTCATGCTGCCCACGTCAGGGTGGCTTGCCGACCGCTTCGGGTATAAAAGGATTTATTTCGCCGGGTTGTTTTTTTTCACCTCAGGCTCTTTTCTGTGCGGAATATCCACCTCTGAAAATATGCTTATCGCCTCGCGTGTCCTGCAGGGGCTGGGAGCAGGATGCCTGATGCCTGTGGGCATGGCCATCATCACCCGTGAGTTTCCGCCGGGACAGCGCGGCATTGCACTGGGTTTCTGGTCGATAGCTTCCGCCGCCTCCGTTTCTTTCGGCCCCCTGATCGGCGGTTATCTGGTCGACAAATTCGACTGGCCACTGATTTTCGATGTCAACGTGCCTGTCGGATTTGCCGGCATGCTGGCCACGGCCATTATACAAAAAGAATACAGGAACACACGGATAAGGAGCTTTGATGCTGTCGGCTTTATCTCGGCGAGTATTTTCCTGCCTTTTCTGCTTTATGCCCTGTCGCAGGGCAACGCCAGCACCAACTCGGCAGGATGGGCGGCACCCTATGTCCTCATATGCTTTGGCATAGCCGCCATGGGCTTCATCGTATTTGTCGTCAACGAGCTGATTGTCCCTGAACCGCTCATTGACCTGAAATTGCTGAAAGAATCCAACTTCGCCATCAGCAACATCGTTATCTTCATTTTTGGTATCGGTATGTTTGGCAGCACATTTCTTCTGCCCCTTTATCTGCAAAACGGATTAGATTATACGGCCCTGCAGGCCGGCGCCGTCTTCCTTCCTGTTGGCATTATCCAGGGTATTTCCGCTCCCATCTCAGGGACCCTTTCCGACCGTATCAATCCCAAGATACCCATTATCCTGGGCGGCCTGCTCCTGGCATTGAGCTTTTACATGAACAGCCTGTTCACCATTGAGACTGAGCACCATTTCATCATGCTCACCCTGTACATCCGGGGTTTGGCTATGGGTATGATGTTCAGTCCCCTGAATGCGACGGCTCTCCTCATGGTGCCCCGCGAGAAAATGGCACAGGCCTCCGGGCTCATCAACGTGATCCGCCAGGTCGGCGGCAGCTTTGGCGTGGCCATGCTGACGACGATACTGACCTCCCGCATCACCTTTCATTCACAAATCTATGGTGAGTCCATCGACCCCACATCACCCGTATATCAGTCTATCGTCCATCATGCCAATCACCACCTCATTCATAATGTAGGAAGCTCACCCGCCATGGCAGGCCGGCAGAGCATGTACCTTTTATTTTCAAACCTGTCCAAGCAGTCTTTCATCAGTGGTATCAGCGATAACTTTCTCCTTTCGGCCCTGATTACCGTGATCAGCATGATGCCCGTATTTTTCCTGAAAGTTAAAAAGAAAAGATCACAAGCCGAATGGGGCAAACTTATGCAAGAAGAATAATCACAGTTTGATATATCAATTCTAAAGTATACTGTTATGAAATTCAATATTGCGATACTCATCGTGCTTTTCCAGGTCACCGGTGCGGTGACAGATACCGCCAGCGGTCAGGCAGTGTCCTCCGCACAGGATATCAACCTTAACGATTCATTGTCCTTTCAGGATGTGATACAGGTTGTGCTGACCACCCATCCCACCGTGCTGGAGGCCCGGGAAGCCATCAATGAAGCCCAGGCCCGCATAGGCCTGGCACGTGCCGCCTATTACCCCAATATCGAAGTGGACATGAGCTATGCCCGGCTGGGACCGGTCCCCGAACTGACCATACCGGAATTGGGTACATTCCAATTCGTCCCCGAAAATAATTACAACGGAAGCCTTAATGTCAGCCAGACCATTTATGATTTCTCCAAGACGGCCCACAATGTCAGACTGGAAGAATCGAATAAGGCATTATCTGAGAGCAATGTGCCGCTGGTGCAGCAAAAACTGACCCTCACTACGGCCACGGCCTATTATACACTGGTTTATCTTCAGCAGGCACTGCAGGTGGAGGAAACGCAATTAAAAACGCTGGAGGAACATCTCGATTTTGTAACAACAAAGAAGGAAACAGGGTCGGCCACGAAATATGAGATCCTGTCCACCCAGGTCAGAATCTCCCAGGCTGAGAATCAAAAAGTGGATATCGAGACCTCTATTAAAACCATGCGCTCCATACTGAACTCACTCATGGGACTGCCTGTCGATACCGAAATAAAAGTCGGCGGAAGCTTTCTCCTCACACAGCCGTCGTTTGAAGCCGATTCTCTCATCAGCTATGCCCTGGAACACCGCTCCGAAATGGTTTTGGCCCGTCTCAGGGAAAAACATGCCGAGTTGCACCTGCAATCGGTTAAAACCCAGAACAATCCTGTCCTCAGCGCATTTGTCGCCGGCGGATGGAAAAACGGATACATTCCTGATATCAACAAGCTCACGGCTAATTTCTCTGCCGGCGTTGAGCTCTGTGTCCCCATCTTTGATGCCACACGCCACAGGAACAACCTGCGCATGGTCTCTTCCGAAATCACTGTCTCCCGGCAGGAAAGCGACCGTATAGCGAGGGAAATCGCCACGGAGGTCTATCAGAACGAAGCCGGTTTGCAGGCCTCACAGAGGAAAATAGAACAGAGTGAGATGCAGGTGCGCCAGGCTGCGGAGGCTCTGCAGCTGGCCCAAGTGAATTATTCAATAGGTGCCATCACCAATCTCGACCTGCTTGATTCACAGACCGCCCTGGCCGAAAGCCGCATCATGCTGCTCAAAGCCCGCGTGGATCACGCCATCAGCATCGTGCGCCTGGATATCTCCCTGGGACGCATCATTGAATGATACCCGATAACAGATGTAGAACATATAGTACAAGCGGCAGGATCACGTAAAAAAATAAGCTTCTCAATCACGTCACCGGCCCTTTCCTTCAACATGTGCTCCTGAAGGCAATCACCCCACAGAGACTGAGAATGACTATAATGGCGACCTGATTCAAATTTGAAAGGCATAACATCTATCTCTCCGGGTTAAACAGTTGGCATTGCAATTATAATCAAAGAATGGAGATAAATCCCTGTCTGATGGGGGAATCGTTACCTTAAGGCGGTTCGTTTATCGGCTTTCCTTATCACGGTCAGTATCTCGGAAGCAATTTCTTCAATGGGTTTATTGGTCACATTTACCTTGGTCCACAGGGGATGGTTTCTGTATATGCTTTCCGCATAGTCCAATTCCCGGCGTATGTAAAGCGGATTGGCATAGTCTCCGGTAGTTCCCCCCAGGTAAAAATGCCGTGACCGTCGTAAAATGGCCAGACGGGCAGCGTCGGTGGAGAGATAAAAGACCAGGGAGGGTTTGATCCGGTTCAGGATGGGGGGTGGGTCAATGTTAAGGATAATGGGAACGTTGGCTACCATCCATCCCTTAAAGGCAAAGAAAATGCTCAAGGGTGTCTTGAAAGTACGTGATACGCCCACCAGTACCAACTCGGCTTTGTCCAGCTCATCGGCACGCTGGCCGTCATCATGCCGGAAAGCAAACTCCATGGCTTCAATGCGCTGAAAATAAGCTTTGTTCAACTCATAAAACAGCCCCGGTCTCTCCAGAGGCGAATATTGCAACTGATTGGAGAGCTGTGCCAGTAACGGTCCCATCAGGTCGATCGTCTCAACACCGTGCAGGCGGCTTATCTCAAGGATATATTTGCGCAAGTCGGTCGATACGACGGTATGAACGATGAAGGCCTTCATCTGGGCCGCCTTTTTCACAATTGTCGACACCCTGGCTTTGGTCCGTACCTCTGAAAATAGGTTGATCTTGACCGATGTCTCGGCGAACTGCGTCAGGGCAGCCTCCAGGGCCCGCATGGCCGTGTTGCCCGTGCCGTCGGAGATGACAATAATATGATGCATATAACCCCTGTGATAGCGGTTGGATTCCTTTCACGCAACCGGTTATTCAGTAAACCCTGGCTTAAGCCGGGATCATTGACCATTAAACCAGGCCGTGAAATTTTAATATCACAAAAATAGGGAAATTAAGCGGTACCTGAATTTGATTAATTTTGGTGTTTTATCAATAGTCTAATAATAAGAAAGTTCCGAACCTCATGCCCTGGTACCGTAAAATCCATGAGGGCTTTGACAAGAGTAAGCACCGGCCGCATTTCAGTGCCCTGGACATGCTGAAGTACATAGGGCCGGGATTGCTGGTGACGATGGGTTTCATCGACCCCGGAAACTGGGCTTCCAACCTGGCTGCCGGAGCCAATTTTGGGTTGACGCTGCTCTGGATCGTCACCCTGTCGACCATCATGCTGATCATTCTGCAGCATAATGCCGCCCATCTGGGCATAGCCACCGGTCTGTGCCTCTCGGAGGCCGCCACCATGTACCTGAAAAAAAAATATTCCGGGACGTTGCTGATCACGGCCATGATGGCGTCCGTTTCCACCTCGCTGGCCGAGATACTGGGCGGTGCCATCGCCCTCGACATGTTGTTCCATATCCCTCTGAAAGCAGGCGCCCTGATGGTGACTGTGTTCGTCATGATCATGCTGTACACCAATTCTTACCGCGCCGTCGAGAAGTGGATCATCGGCTTTGTGTCCATCATCGGGCTCTCTTTTATCTATGAATTGACGTTGGTCGACATTCACTGGGGTTCCGCTGTCACCTCCTGGGTGAAACCTTCTTTCCCCAAAGGCTCCATGCTCATTATCCTGAGTGTGCTGGGCGCCGTGGTCATGCCGCATAATCTTTTCCTTCACTCTGAGATTATCCAGAGCCGGCAATGGAATCTACAGGACGGTAAGGTTATCCGGCGCCAGCTTGATTTTGAATTCACCGATACGTTATTCTCCATGATCGTCGGCTGGGCCATTAACAGTGCGATGATCATTCTGGCTGCTTCGACATTTTTCACCGACCACCTGGCCGTCACCGAGCTGACGCAAGCCAAGGAACTCCTTGCACCCTTGTTGGGTAACAACGCCGCCATTGTCTTTGCCATCGCCCTGTTATTTTCAGGTGTTGCTTCCGCGGTCACCTCGGGCATGGCTGCCGGCAGCATATTCGCCGGCATCTACGGAGAACCTTTTGATATTCACGACAACCACTCACGCCTCGGTATAGCCGTCTCCCTGATCCTGGCCATGTTGATTATTTTTACCATCGGTGATCCCTTCAAAGGGCTCATCCTGTCTCAGGCCATACTCAGCCTGCAACTGCCCTTCACCATCTTCCTGCTGGTCTACCTCACCTCCTCCGCTAAAGTCATGGGAAAATACAGGAATAAAACCTTTATGCAAGTTTTACTATATACCCTTGCCGTGGGGATAACATTGCTGAACATCTATCTTCTGGTCAGCATGATCGTTTGAAGAAACGGGTTGCCGCATCACAGCATCTTCCCGAATATCCGGCGGCGCTTGCATAATTTACCCCCCAGCCGCTCCATTTCCATCCGTACCGCATGGTTGTCTTCCATTTCATTATGGCTGTCAATAACTGTAAAACCAAGATCCCTGGCTGTCTTTATCATCCTGAGCATGCCCCAGGCATCCAGTCCCACACCACGGTATTCCCGCTTAATGCCACCCAGCAGTAGATCGAGTTGTTTGGATTTCTTCGCCGCCGAAAGCAGGTAAAATAAACCGAAAGGAAAGAGATGCCCCCTGGCTTTACGGAAGCCCTTGTTCAAATTGGGCATGCCCACGAAGAAACCGATGACCTGTCCCTCTTTTCTGCCCATGCTGACAAAACGTGGATCCAGCACCGGTAAGTACTGTTTGCCAAGAGCTTCGATCTCTTCACCGGTGAGGGGGGCAAAACCGTAAAGATCAATGTATGTCTCACTTAAAAGCTCCAGCACAGGCTTCACAAAAGGCTTCATTTCTTTTGTTTTCCTGAAGGTCAAAAACTCAAATTCTTCCCTGTTCTCGACCCTTTTAGCTACTTTCTCATAGAAGTCGAGTTTCACATCCCGCAGATCCACAATATAGCATACATAATCTATTTCTTTGGAGTAACCATAACCTTCAATGAGGTTTTGCATGTACTCAAAGTTATATATCGTTGCTATCGTGGGTTCATATTCAAATCCTTCAATGAGCAAGCCCTCGGGATCCTGGTCGGTGAAACCCATCGGGCCAACTATTTTCGTCATCCCGCGTGCCCTGGCCCACTCCTCTACTGCTGCCAGAAGAGCATACGCCACATCGGGATCATTATAACATTCCATGAATCCGAAACGCGCATTCTTTTCATGAAAACCTTCATTACGTTTCAGGTTGATAAGACCCATGATACGGCCTACCGGCCGTTTATCCTTATAAGCCAGAAACAAAACACCTTCGTTGTTCCGGAAGGAAACATTTTTTTGCGGATTGAAAAATTTTCTCTCTTCCATCAGTAGCGGAGGTACCCACATGGGATGATCCTTATGAATGATGTACGGAAGCTTGATGAAAATCTTAAACGCCTTTTTTGTTGTAACTTGCTTAATTTCAGGAACCATACATTTATATTCAGTTTTATTCTGTGCCCCGTTATTGTATGGGTTGGTAAATATAGAAAGATTTTAGACATTAGGAGTAACCGAAACCGATTTTATGCCTTTGTCACTTACCGTATCAAATTCAATTTTTTACGGAGATTCTCCCGGTGCCTTTCTTTCCCTTTCCAGATATATGATCAATCCCATGAGGATAACTCATACTATTTTGTTAAAAAATGCATTTCATTTTATTGCAAATGAATAAAAGGAAGTCCTTATCTTTATAGCCGCTGCGTGCTTTTATCATTGACGGGTTCACCTATTTGTCAATAAACACATTAAAACTTCGCAACATAAATATCTATGAGTTGGAAAAATATTTTTAGCAAACTGGTTCCCAAAGAAAAAAAATTCTTCCCGATGTTCGAATCGTCATCGGTGAATATCGTCAAAACAGCTGAATTATTCAAAACGCTGATAGGGACAACGGATCCGGATGCCAGGGAAGCACTTTTCAGGGATATTAAGGACCTTGAAACAAAAGGAGATGAGATCACCCATACCATCTTTGATGAACTGGATACCACCTTTATCACTCCTTTCGACCGTGAAGATGTACACAAATTGGCCTTCACCCTTGATGATGTTCTTGACTTCATCAACGGATCAAGCCAGAGGATAAAACTGTACAAACCAAAAATATTTCCCAGGCAATTTATCACTTTTTCGGAGCTTATCCTGGAGGGGACAAGGGAAATCGACAAGGCCGTGAAAGAGCTCAGGAAGCTTAAAAAACCCAACGAAATTTCACGAGCCGTTATCCGTATCAATGAGATAGAAAACGAAGCCGATGATCTATATCACATCATTTTATCCGATCTTTTTGAGAATGAGAAGGATGCCATTGAACTGATCAAGAAAAAAGAAATTATTCAGACCATGGAGCGGGCTACCGACCGCATCGAAGATGTGGCCGATGTGCTGAAAACAATCATCATCAAAGTGGCCTAAATCAATTTCTTTATGTCAGCTATTGTCATCATTACAATCATTATAGCTCTGGGATTCGATTTTCTCAATGGGATGAATGATGCCGCCAACTCCATTGCCACAATCGTTTCCACAAAAGTACTTTCACCCTTGCTGGCCGTCTTATGGGCGGCCTTCTTTAATTTTACGGCTGCCTTTATTTTTGGGGTTCATGTGGCCACAACTATAGGTAAAGGCATCGTGGATGTCCACATGGTTAATGAATACATTGTCATAGCGGCTCTGCTGGGGGCTATTGTCTGGGTATATGGATGCACTTACCTGGGATTTCCGATCAGCGTATCCCATGCCCTGATAGGTGGCTTGATAGGGCCCATTCTGTTCATGGCCGGACCTTCGGCATTGATAGCTAACGGGATTATTAAGGTAGCGCTGTTCATTGTATTGTCACCACTCATCGGTATGGCCTTGGGGTACCTGGTGGCGGTCATGACCATGTACCTGTTCAGGAAAAAATCGCCGAAAAAAGTCGACTCTTTATTCCGTGTACTACAGTTATTCTCTTCAGCTATCTTCAGCCTGGGACATGGCAGTAACGATGCACAAAAAACGATGGGAATCATTGCCGTGTTATTGTATACGACAGGTTATCTGGGTTCGGAATTTTATGTGCCTAACTGGGTTATTTTTGCAACTTACACCTCTATTGCACTTGGCACAATCACCGGAGGATGGAAAGTGATCAAGACACTCGGTATGGGGTTGACTAATCTGAAGCCTTTCCAGGGTTTTTGTGCCGAGACGGCGGGGGCCATCACCATCATCGGCAACTCGCTGGCGGGCATACCCGTCAGCACCACCCACACCATCACCGGGTCGATCATGGGCGTGGGCATGACCAAACGCCTGTCGGCGGTCCGGTGGGGCGTCGCCACCAATATCGTCTGGGCCTGGGTACTGACCATTCCCGGAAGCATGCTCTTCTCCTGGCTCTTTTACTTGGTCATCTCCATTTTTATCTGACCTGTCAGACTATTTCATTTATATTGCTCGTTATTAAAGCCTGTAGAAATAACATTCCGCTAAGGAACCGGAAAAAACCGACCGGCGGAACAGCACATAACATTTTTATTATAATTTTACGCGCCGTAAATTTAAACTAATATCAATTATAAAATCAACCTTATCATGTTTAAGTACAAATCATCATTTATCTTTTTACTCATCATGTTCGTTCAGCTCTTTGCGTGTGTGAAGGCTCAAAATTATCCTTTTCCTGACGGCAAGGTTCCGGAAGGATACCAGCCCGACACCCGCATTGATCACATCGGATATTGGGTACGCATGGCGGAGCTGGGGCTGGTGTCACGGACACCCCCACAGAGACCTGTCCCTGCCATCTATACGGGATCGGCTATCAATGCCCCTACCTCCATCACCACCGATTCACCCGACGTGCCTGTCACAGAGGAAAACTCCACGCAAAGCGAGAACTCCATTTTCGTGGATCCCGAAGATATAGCCACGTCACTCAACTCAAATAATTCAACACAGAACCCCGTCGGGATGCTCTATGGCGCCGATTATTTCTATACCCATGACGGTGGTGACGCCTGGGACGGCTCCATCCAGGGCGCCGGCGGCACCAACAGTGGTGATCCCGCAGCAGCCATCGGTACTAATGGTCATTACTTTGTCGGATATATCAATAACGGGAGCGGGCAGACGGTGGCACGGTCTGTCGATGGAGGGCAATCGTGGACCTATGTTCAGGTAGCCGCCAAACCGCCCGGATTCGGCAGCCTGCTCGATAAAAACCACCTGTGGATCGACAATTCTCCCGACAGTCCTTATGAAGGTAATCTCTATAGTGTCTGGACCTGTTTCGGTGGAGCCGATGACGGCGACGTGGATCTCTCCGTCTCACAGGACGACGGGCAGACATGGTCGTCACCCGTCAACGTAAGCTCCGCCGTGGGTGGCAGCAACTGCCAGGGAGTAAACATCCACACCGGCCCCGAAGGACAGGTTTATACCGCCTTTGCCGTATATGACGGCGGCGGCGATGAACATGCCATCGGCTTTGCCAAATCGGTAACCGGCGGACTGAGCTTCCAGCCGGCTATCAGAGCCATCAACAATATCAAAGGCATACGCTCGTCAGGTACTTCAAAAAATATGAGGGTCAACTCATTCCCTTCTATGACCGTGGATATCAGCGGGGGTCCCAATAACGGAAACATATATATCGTGTGGGCCAATATCGGTGTCCCCGGTGTCAATACAGGACCTGACATCGACGTCTACATGATTAAATCAACCAATGAAGGCAGCACCTGGTCCAGTCCCGTACGCATCAACCAGGATCCGTCAGGACAGGGAAAAGAACACTTTTTCCCGTGGATCACCTGCGATCCGGAAACAGGTACGCTCAGCGTGATCTTCTATGACGACAGGGATGTGGCCGGTAACCAGTGCGAAGTATGGGTCGCCAATTCCACCAATGGAGGGGCGACATGGGACAACTTCAAAGTAAGCGATGTATCCTTCACTCCTCAGCCCATCCCCGGCCTGGCGGCAAACTACTTCGGCGATTATCTCGGCATCAGTGCCAAAGGCGGCATCGTATACCCTTGCTGGACCGATAACCGCACGGGCGTGGCCATGAGCTATGTGTCACCATACGAAACACCGGCAGCACCACGGAAAGCATCCGATCCTTCCCCCGCCGACAACGCCATCAATCAATATCCATGGGCCTCATTGCATTGGAAGGACTTCAGAAACCGCTCCTCCTACTTTGAACTATACCTCGGCACCAATAATCCACCCACCAATATACTGAACGGGCTGAACGTCACCGACACCTTTTATATCCCCACCAATGACTTTGATTTCGATCAACAGTATTTCTGGCGTGTCAACTCATTTAATGCTTACGGCCAGACCACCGGCGACATCTGGACCTTTACCACCGGGGCACAACCCGATGAAGACTTTGAAACCGGTGACTTTTCAAAAAATGACTGGACCTTCGGTGGCGATGCCGACTGGGTGATCGATAACACCGTTTACAGAAATGGCACCTACTCGGCCAAATCGGGTTCCATCCTCGACAACCAGTCCACTTCGCTGATCATACAGCTTAATGTGGTGCCTTCACCTTTTGCATCCCAAATAAGCTTCTGGAAAAAGGTCTCGTCACAGCTTGGCGGCGACAAGCTTCAGTTCCTCATCGATGATGAGTTGCAACAGGAATGGAGCGGCGAAGAGGACTGGAGTTATGAGGCATTTACCGTGTCTACCGGTGGCGAGCACACCTTTGAATGGAAATATATCAAAAACGACAGCGGTTCATCCGGTTATGATGCAGCCTGGATCGACTACATCGATTTCCCCCCGCTGCAACAGCTGTCGGCCAATGCCGGTTCCAATGCCACCATCTGTGAAGATAACACCTGTCAGCTCTCCGGCAGCGCCACCTATTATACGTCGTTGCTCTGGAGTACTTCCGGCGACGGCACCTTCGACGATGACACCATCCTGAACCCGGTGTACACCCCGGGGCAGCAGGATATAGCCGGCGGCACCGTCACTCTCACCCTCACGGCTTACAACGGCACCGATTCAGTTAGCGACGATATGATCCTGACCATACAGCCGCTGCCTGTCGTCACCCTCGAAGAAACCGCCAACATCTGCAATTTCGACACCTATCAACCCCAAAACGTGCAGGCTGTCAATTACTCCTCTTTGCTTTGGACGAGCAGCGGCGATGGGTCATTCGACGACAACACCCTCCTTGATCCCATTTATACCCCCGGTACTGACGACATCATCAACGGACAGGTCATACTCACCCTGCTGGCCTATGGTCTGTTGCCTTGCGGCAATGCCTCTGCCGCTGCGACCCTGACTATCGCTACCGTACCTGATCCCGCATTGATGCCTGAAGGCCCTGCCGATCTTTGTCAGAATCCGGGTAGTAGCGAATACACCACTTACAGCGTCCCCGGTGCCACCGGTTATGGCTGGCAGCTCGATCCCGCCACCGCAGGAACACTCGATTTCAGCGACACCACAGCCAGCGTGCAATGGGATGCCACCTTCAGCGGCAGCGCTGATCTGAAAGTGATAACCGTGAACGACTGTGGCGAAGGCGATCCGTCGGAGCCGCTGGTGATACTGGTCCATCCGATACCGGGGCAGGCGGCAACACCCGCAGGTCCCGACACCGTATGCACCAACCTGACATCGACCTCAGAGTATGAAACGGCTGGTGCTGCCGACGCCCTGTCGTACCTCTGGCAGATCATGCCCCCGGAAGCAGGTATGATCACCGGAACGGGTACGATAGGTACGGTGACCTGGAACGTTTGGACAGGTACGGCTATGATCAGCGTCAAAGGACTGAATGATTGCGGCGAAGGAACATCATCGGAGATCTATACGGTGACGGCCGAAATCTGCGTGGGTATAGGGAATCCCCTTGCAGATAATACTTCATTCAGAATTTACCCAAATCCCGGAAACGGCATCTTCACACTTGACGTAACCACAGAAGAAAACACGGTGGTCGATATCAAAGTTTTAAATCCGCTGAATACAGCTGTTTATGAGAAAAAATATCTGCCGTTAAGAGGAAAGAAAACGCTGACCTTTGACCTGACACATCAGCCTGATGGGATCTATTTTCTGCTGATTGAAAACGGTAATAACAGGATCGTCCGAAAAATTGTCATTCAAAAGTAAGGGGTATAAACTGCAAGACCTGCATATCCCGCCTTCGGCGGGACTTCGCCTGCAGACCTGTAGACCCGCAGACCTGCCGACCTGAAAAGTCATCAGTCCGGAACAGGAACAATTACTTCATGACCACCATCTTCATCGTCCGTGATGCGTCACCGGCATTCACGCGGTAATAATATACGCCCGGCGCAAGGTTATCACCATGCAGAACGACTGAATGCCGGCCACGATCCTGATCTGTATCAAGTAATACGGATACTCTCTTACCGGAGATGTCGAAAAGGGCTACCACCACGTGCGCTTTAACAGGCAACTGATAGTCAATGGTGGTGGTGTGTCTGAACGGATTGGGTGAGTTTTGCCACACCACAAAAGGTTGTGATTCATTTTGATCCTCCATACCCACCACCGTCGAGCTCACTTTGAGCACAATCTCATTGTCAGGATCAAAAAGCAACTGACCGGGCTGTTTATTAAAAGTGAAGGAAAACCACTGCAGGTTCGAGTCGTTCATAACCCTAAGCACCGTGTCGGATTGGTCAGTGAATATGATTTTGATTTCGACGGGCATTTTAAAGAAAGGAGCGGTGGTCTGTACCTGTCTGGCCCTGAAGTTCACTTTCCATGAGCCGCCTCCTTCATCCTGAAAGTTATAAGTGTTCTCGTATATGGGGTGATCGGGCTGATATATCCATTCATCGAAGAACCATGTATAGTCGTCCCCGGTGACTTCATTCACTTTGGCGACAAAATCCTGCGTCACGGCCGTTTTGTATTTGAAGTTCACCGTATCGGCGGCATATTCGTGCAACATATGAAAGAACATCTCATCACCCAGAACATAACGGAACATGTGCAGGACACAGGCGCCTTTGAGATAGGTGATGGCATAATTGAAAAGGATATCATTGCCAGGAGGATTAAAAGCCCAGGCAGGATCGGATATCGGCCAGCCGGGATTGGAAACCAGATAGGAGCCGGCATCACTGTCAATTTCATTCTTGTAAGCATTGTAACCGTTCAGGTGCTCGATCCACAACGCCTCGATATAGGTTGCGAAGCCCTCATTCAGCCACAGATCGGCCCAGGTTCCGCATGTGATCATATCGCCGAACCATTGATGCGAAAATTCATGTGCGATGAGGCTCTGGTATCCCCAGCAATTCGGACAAATGTTTATCAGTGTCTGATTTTCCATGCCACCCCAGACAAACTGGTTATTCAGGGCGGCAAAGCCATTTTTTTCAAAAGGATAAAGACCGAACAACTGAGAATAAAAATCGGTCATATCCATGATGATGTTCTCGGCCGGTGCAGGGTTCTCGCCCAGATTATAATAAAACCGGACGGGTATAAGGCTGTCGGGATTCGATGGCAGCGGCCAGTACAGGATATCCAGCTGATAATTGACTTTGGCGGAGATCACATCCAGGTAAGTGGCTATGGGATCACGGCTGATCCAGTGATAGTATATCTCCACTCCCGTATTAAGCGAATCGGCCAGCCGGCCGTTCGAGCCCAGCCTGACATTGACCGGTGTACGCGCTGTCAGGTCGAGGGTCGCCTTATCGGAAGGATGATCCCAGCAGGGAAACCATTTCCGCGCACCCTGCGGCTCAGTGTCGGTGAAGAAAAAACCGTTGCTGACGTAAACGGCATTATCCGACACATTCTTATGATGATAGTAAATCCTGACTTCAGCCTCGTCACCGGGATAATAGGTCTGGTCAAGCACGATGGTGAGGGTGTCCTGGATATGAGTGAATGACAGTCCCGCGAGAGTGACCGAATCAATACCTAAGGAGGTATTGACGGCGTTCAGTTTGATGGAGCTGAGCGTGCTGTCGGCCCTGAAGTGCACAATATCGCTGGCTGTAAAGGACTTTGGATACGGGGAGATGAAGTTATAATACAGGTCAAGGTTCAGGGTGTACGACAGAACATCGTAGCTGTGCTGCGGCGTATCAGGGCCTCGCGGCACCACCTGCACGGCCGGCAGATGACGTTTGCGTAAAGAACACCATTCGCTGCCTCTCATGGGTACATCATGCTGCGCCAGAACTGTCATGGAGGTGATGATGACAGTTATTATGCCGATGATAAATGACTTCATTATTATTTTTTTATGATGTGGTCAATCCTGTTTTTCTTTACCGGTTTCTTCGAGTTCATATTCCTTTGAACCATGAGCTGGTAATGTTTTTTTCATTTTCCGTCCATTGGGAATGCCTTCGTTGCGAAAGATAGGTTCAAGCAGTTTCAACTGGAGGTTCAGGGGTATAAGGGGCTTAAAAAAGAGTAAAAAACGGTTCATGACACCGGGTACAATGACGACTCTGCCGTTCAACAATTTTTTTATGGTATAGGATGCAACATCCCGGGGATACAACTTTGATATGCGTGCCATGAAACCTCCTGCTTCGATACGTTCAATGACTTTGGGGTTGGTCACCACACCGCCGGGAGCACAAACCGAAACGCTGATGTTGGTGTGTTTCATCTCCACACGAATGGCCCGGGTAAAATTATAAACGAAAGCCTTGGAGGCAGCATAAACACTACGGTAAGGTAATGGCCTGTAACAGCCCAGACTGGCCATGTTCAGAATATAGGAACGGGGATGCTGTTTCAATTCATGGATGAACAGGCGGGTTATCATAACCAACGCCCGTATGTTAAGATGGATCATCTCCTCCATCTCAGCCACCGTATATTTCTCAATCCTGCCTGCATAGCCTATACCGGCATTGTTGATCAGCATGTTAACGCGGTATCCGTTATCGTGGCACCATTTGTAAACTTCGTACGGCGCCTCTTGTCTGGTCAGATCAATTTCGAGATATTCGGCTCTCACTCCGTCCGACAGGTTGATCTCCCTGGTTAATTCCATTAATCCTGTTCCGGGCAAAGCGACAAGGATCAGATTCATATTATGCCTGGCGCATTCCCATGCCATTGCCCGGCCTATGCCTGCACTGGCACCTGTTATAAGAGTATATGTTCTCATTGGTACAGATTTCATCCTAATATTTTTGTTTGAGCCATTCCATGGTTTTTTTTATTCCTTCCTCAAGGGGTGTGATGCGATAACCAAGTTCTTTCTCGGCTTTTGCACTGGAAAAATTCCAGTTATAATGATACCGTTTCACAAAACCGGGTGTGATCGGTGGTGTGAGACCTGTAAAGGAAGCCATGAAAACCATCACCTTCGACAGGGCCATCATGATTGCATAGGGGAGATGATACAACCGGTGGTTTTGACCGGATATCCGGCCTAAGGTGGTGAAAAACTCGTTAAACGTCACATTGTCACCTCCCAGGATGTACCTTTCGTTCATCCTGCCCTTATCCATGGCGGCCACAAGCCCCCGTACCACATCATCGATGTAAACGTAGTTTCCACGACTCTCACCGTCGGAGGGTATGATATGCCATTTCCCAGCGATGTATTTGTGAATGATGATTGTCAATGAATTGCTTTCATTCATCAGCCCGGGGCCATAGACCCTGGTCGGATGGATATGTATGATCTCCGGGCCCGATGAGGCATAGGCTTTCACAAGTTCGTCGGCCAGGGCTTTGGTACGGTCATATTCCGTGAAGAAACCGACGGAAGGAATGGTCTTCTCGGAAATCAGGATGCCGTTTAACGATGGGCCGAAGACACCGGCAGTGGAAACAATGATGACTTTTTTCACATGCAGCTTCTCTGCCGTATCAAGAACCACCTTTGTACCTCTGACGTTGACATCATAATAAACGGCAGGATCCCTTGACCAGGGTTTGGCATAGGCCGCCAGATGATAAACCACATCACATGTGGCGACGGCATCAGAAAGGATCCCTTCATTCAGAATATCACCCATGAAAATCTTCACGTTCGCATGCCGGACCAATGCGGCTTTCGATTCGGAACGGCATAACACATGCACCGTATGACCATCGCCGGCCAGCATGAGTGTCAGATTAACACCAATGAATCCCGTTGCACCTGTGACGCAAATTTTCATGATCCGTTCACGTAATGATGCGATTCCTTTTTAACTGCATGTCTGGATTGAAATAGATCGAAAATATATCATTTGTTATGGCCAGGACACAGTGGGTGAAAAAAGCGATCCATATCGATCCTGTCCAAATGGTCAGCACACAAAGAACAAATCCAAGGAGCAATGACGATAATGACTCCCGCAAGCCTTTCGGGATATGTACCAGCGAGTAGAATGAAACATTGACGGCGATGCTGGGCCAGTAACCAAACACAGGCAAGCATGAAAACAAAAGTAATCCTCTGAACATCAACTCATATCCGAACAAGTAAACCATCCATCCCACTGCGCTGAGCAGGAACAGGCTCCCGCTCCATTGTTTTATCCTGATTTGCGGATATGTTTTCAAGTTATCCGGATGACGCGCCGCAATGAAATTGATGATGACAATGATCACCGAAAGGATGCCAATCCATAATAGGGATCCTGCGAAATTTTTAAATGACAATCCGTAATCATAAGGATGGACACCCAGGATAACGATAAATATCAACAAAGGAATCAACCCCAGAAAAACAAACCCTGTCATCTTCTGAAAAAGGAACCACCATAACCCTGCATTAACCTCCCGGTATTTGTGGTTAAGATAATTCCGCACCACGACGGATTGGGAAAGGAAAAAAGTAATGATGTATCCGACAGTCAGACAGGTAACGGCAATAAAAGGAATGGTGTATTCCGTTTTCCAGGGTTGAAACATTCTGACCTTTCATTTGTGACAGACAACTCTCCGGCACACAGAATCCTTCATTAGCTTGTCAGCACAAATGTAAACAATAATTCCATTGCCTGCCTTTTACCGTTCTTTTCAAAATTTTATCCGGTAAACTTTAGCTTCACCTTTTTGTTTAACTTCATGGATTCAAAAACTGACTCAACCCATTGACCGTCATGGAACGCGAGATCATAGCTCCTAACCGTAAAGCCCTTCTCATCAATCTTGATGACACCACCTATGGTACCTTTGCCGAGATAGGCGGGGGGCAGGAGGTGGCGCGGACCTTCTTTCAGGCCGGTGGTGCTTCGGGTACGGTGGCCAAAACGATCTCGGCGTATGATAAATCCTTCAGCGATTATTTTTATAACGACAACATCCCGGGTCGGCACGTCTCGGAGACCCGCCTGATACACATGCTGGACAAAGAATACTCCGACCTGCTGAACGTGCTGGAGAATAAGCGGCCATCTTCTACACGTTACTTTGTTTTTGCCAACACGGTAGCCATCATCAATTTTCTTAAAAATAATTTCAGCCATGGATGGCTGGGATTCCGCTTCCAACTGAAGCCGGACAGTGAGCCCAACGATGTCATCATGCATGTGACCCTGCACGAAACCGATCCCCATCTGCAACAGGCTTCTCTCGGTATCATCGGTGTCAACCTGATGTTTGCTTGCTACAACTTCCATCAGACACCCAACACCTTCCTCCGGTCATTGATGGATTCGCTCTCACCCGACCGCATCGAGATCACCATGATCAGGATGCGGGGTCCCGACCTTGAATATGTCGACAACCGTTTGCTGGGAGTGCAACTGGTTAAAAACACCATGACACAGGCCATCATATTCGACAGGTATGGTAACGTTCAGCAACCGTCCGACATGCTTTACAAGAAAAATGTCCTCGCCTTCAGGGGCAGCTTTAAACCGATGACCTACGTCGGCCTTGATATGTTGAAGACGAGTTACAGCATTTTCAAAAGAGATCCTGATTATGATAAATACAACACACTCTCCCTGTGTGAGATGACCATCAACAACCTGCTCGAGGAAGGAGAACTGGACGAACATGATTTCCTCGACAGGGTTGACCTCCTGAACAGCATGGGACAGAATGTCATGGTCTCCAATTTCAGGGAATACTACCGGCTTGTGGAGTACTTCTCACAGTTCGACATCATGAACCTCCGTATCGTCATCGGTGTACCTACATTTATCAGAGTCCTTGAAGAAAAATGGTACCGGGACCTGAAAGGCGGTATTCTGGAAGCTTTTGGGAAACTTTTCATGCATAACATGAAATTATATGTATACCCTGCTCTTAAGGAAGACAGCAATGAACTGATCACATCACGAAATATACCCATGGCTGATAATCTGCGTCACCTCTATGAGTACCTGATACAAAACAGAAAAATCCTTGAAATCACCAACGCTAAAAAGGAATGGCTGAGCATATACTCCCATGTCGTTTTGGATATGATAAGAAAAGGTGATAAGAACTGGGAGAAAATGGTTCCCGTTTTTATTGCCAATTACATAAAAAAAAGGAAGATATTTGGATACAAGGATTGAGCTATTTTTGATAAGAAAAATTTATATTAATTTTATTCCGGAGGAAAAATTGGAAGATTATTTTTTATCCGCTGAAAAACAACTTTCTCAAGAGGATATGTTATGAAAATGATCAGCGCTCGTCAGTTAAAAGAGAAACTGGATAAGGGTGAACCGGTGCAGATTATCGATATAAGGAGTTCCATCGATTATGAGATATGTCATATCAAAAAAGCTGTCTCCATGCCCAATAGTAAAATAGGTGATAACATCGATAAAATAGCCCGGGATATACCCGTTGTCATCTATTGTAAATACGGGATTAAAAGTCCCACTGCCATCAAGCATCTGGAGATGGAGCACGGATTCAGGAACCTTTATACGCTTGAGAACGGTATTTATGACTGGGCAAAAGAAGTCGAGCGATCCATACTCAACCTGATATGAATCACTTTTCACCATTGGCCGAGCAACTGCGTCCCACCACCCTTGATGATTTTCTGGGGCAGGAGCATCTCACAGGCCCGGATTCTATCCTGCGCAAAGCGATCCGTTCAGGCAATATCCCTTCAATGATCCTGTGGGGTCCACCGGGGGTGGGTAAAACCACCCTGGCATTCATTATTTCGCAGCAGCTACAGAGGCCCTTTTATACCCTGAGCGCCGTGAATTCAGGCGTCAAGGAGGTAAGAAGTGTGATCGACAGGGCCATGGCAGATGAATATCAATCCATTTTATTCATCGATGAGATACACCGCTTCAACAAGTCGCAGCAGGATTCTCTGCTGAGCGCCGTTGAGAAGGGTATCATCACCCTCATCGGAGCAACCACCGAAAACCCTTCCTTTGAAGTCATCCCCCCTCTTCTCTCGCGTTGCCAGGTTTATATCCTCAAACCCTTTGATAAAAAAGAACTGCTGATCCTTCTCGACCGTGGCAAGACTTTCCTGGAACGACAAAAAAACATCACCATCGACATCCGTGAAAATGAAGCGCTGCTGCGTATCTCGGGCGGTGATGGCCGCAAGCTGCTGAATGCACTGGAACTGATCGTCAATTCAGAGCGTCCTGGTAACACCACGGTTGTGGTGGATAACGCCAAGGCGATCAAAGTGATACAGCAAAACCTGGCCATTTACGACAAGACCGGTGACATGCATTATGATATCATTTCCGCTTTCATCAAGTCGTTGCGGGGCAGCGACCCGAATGCAGCGGTATACTGGCTGGCACGCATGGTCGAAGCCGGTGAGGATCCTAAATTTATTGCACGCAGAATGGTCATCCTCGCATCGGAAGATATTGGCAATGCCAATCCTAATGCACTGCTCCTGGCCAATGCCTGTTTCGAGGCGGTGGATAAAACAGGCTATCCCGAATGCCGCATCATCCTGTCACATACCGCCATATACCTGGCTGCCTCACCCAAAAGTAACGCCTCTTACATGGCCATAGAAGAAGCTACTGAACTCGTCCGACGCACCGGCGATTTACCCGTACCGCTCCATCTGCGTAACGCCCCCACCGGCCTTATGAAAGAGTTGGGCTATGGCAAAAATTACAAATACGCCCACGATTATGAAAAGAATTTTGTCGCCCAGGAATTTCTTCCCGATAAGATCAGCGGATCAAAGCTATATGATCCACAGGATAATCCCAGGGAAAACGAGTTGAGGAAATTCCTGAAGATACTCTGGAAAGAGAAATACCGCTATTAAGGTAAACACTTAAAAATTAATTAGCTTTGCAGCAATATTATACTGTTGTGTTATGTTGGAGAGCATACGTCATTTACAACATCTTAACCACCACAATTTCTTTCTCATAGCGGGTCCCTGCGTCATCGAAAATGATGACAATCCTTTTGAGATCGCCGAGACCATCTGTGATATCACCGACAGGCTTCATATCCCGTACATTTTTAAGGCCTCTTTTCGTAAAGCCAACCGGTCGAGGCTCGACTCCTTCACAGGCATCGGCGACACAGCGGCGCTGGAGATCATTCAGGCCGTGGGACGGCAATTCCAGGTACCCACGTTGACCGACTTTCATTCAGCCGGTGAGGCCGTCTTTGTATCCCAGTATGTCGACATCCTGCAAATACCGGCTTTTTTATGCCGTCAGACAGATATGCTCGTGGCGGCAGCTAAAACCGGTAAGCACATCAACATAAAAAAAGGACAATTTCTTTCGGCCGGGTCCATGATCTTCGCCATCGAAAAAGTCAGACAATCGGGTAATGACCGCATCATGGTCACCGAAAGAGGCACCACTTTCGGTTATCAGGATCTGGTTGTGGATTTCAGGAATATCCCGATCATGCAACAGTACAATGTCCCTGTCGTGCTCGACGTCACTCACTCGTTGCAGCAACCTAACCAGGACAGCGGCATAGCAGGCGGCCGGCCTGAAATGATAGAGACACTGGCAAAAGCAGGTATTGCCAGCGGCGTGGACGGCATTTTCCTGGAAACCCATCCCGATCCGTCAAAAGCCCTATCAGATGGCTCCAACATGTTGAAACTGGACCGGCTGGAAGAACTGCTAAAAAAATTACTGCGTCTCAGAAAAGCTGTTTTCACCTGACATCCACGCGCCGCAAAGCCCCACTGCCGGGATAGAATTCCATCTTTATTTTGTCCGATACAGGTAACGACATGGTCACACCTCGCTGCGCTATTTCCAGCACACCGGTATAAAGGATTTTGTCTTTATGGGTCACCGTCACAGTTGATTGCGCCGGTATGCGGTAAATGAAACCGTTAACTCCTTCAGCGCCTGCCGGTAAGGATGAAATCGGTAATGTGGCCATATCTTCTATGAGGATGTATACAGGGTCGGCCGAAACGTCATTCACCGGTCTTAAACCCCTGTCTTTCGAGAACCTGAATACAATATCCTGCCCGCTATTTTTGCCCGTCGCAGGAAGATAGTTCAATGACGTGGTGAGGGTCTCTTCCACAACCGAACCCTTGAAAAGCGACAGATACTGGTCTTCCATCTCCATGAGCTTTCCATTCATGTACTCCATAGTGGACCGGTCATACCCTACCTCCTGGTAACCTGTTAAAAGCTTGTAACGTGAATCCCTGATCTCGTTGATGTGTTCTGCGGCATCCATGGCCCGTTCTTCCGTGGTCTTGGTCACCAGGGACCGGTTATAAGTGATATCTTTTATCGTATTGGTGTCGAGAGTTATCATTTTGATGACCGTATCGGTTTTTTCCTCCTGACCGGGAGTGGCAAGATAGCGGAAAAGATCCGCCTCAACGTTGTTTTCCGCCGGGGCCTCCGAACCCACCGGCACCTTAGCCACCGTAGTGGTCTCATCACCTGTGAGCGGAATATTAAATGAAAAACTTTTAATCACCCCCTTGTCAGTGAACTCAGCTAAAATATTGCGTTCCTCTTTCGATTGCCTCTCACCATATTCCAAAAAAAACAACGCATCAGGATCAGGCTCAGTGAATGTACTGACACGTACCGCTGTGATCACATATTCAATGGTGTTGGCCATGGTTACATTCTCAATGCCAAGGATCTGAGAGGCATAATCCGCATAAGGTCCTCTGTAATGATGTATTTTTTTCAGATCGACATCAATTCTGAAATATGTCCGGGGCAAATAATAATAAAATCCATTCCTGTCTGAGAAATCCTGTTTGCCACCAGCATGGTAAGTCTTCACCTGACCAATGCACGTCAGAGGTAATAAGATAAAAAAAAAGGCTGATAAAATTAAGAATCTGAAGAATAATATTGATCGACGGAATATCATATGCTGCTTTGAATTTGCCAATCAAAGATAGTATATTATTCGGAAATATGATTAAACGGGCATTATTCTCCCTGTTTCATAATTGGATAACGACATTTTTTTATCTTTCACCATACAATATTCCTGTGGGATTAATAAATTTGCGTATCTGAATGCATAACGTGATCAGGTAATGACAAGTCCGCTTAAATTCAGATTTATGTGATCACCAACTATTACCTAATATCAGTGCTATTTAAACTATCAGGTTATGAAAAGTATTGGATACGTTGCACGCACAGTTCTCAGCCTGATGATTATCATATCCTTTGTTCTGGCGGGTTGCATGGAGAGGGGTGAGAAACCGGACGCCGGTCACCGCGGTAAACTCAGGGGAACCATTACTATTTCGGGAGCCTTTGCACTTTATCCCATCACAGTGAAATGGGCCGAAGAGTTTCAGAAAATCTACCCCAGGGTCAGGATTGATGTTTCGGCGGGCGGAGCAGGCAAAGGTATGATGGATGCCCTGTCAGGTATGGTTGATCTGGGTATGATCTCACGCGGTATCACACAACCCGAAATAGATAAGGGAGCCTGGTTTGTGGCTGTCACCAAAGATGCCGTGGTGCCGACAATCAATGCCAGAAATCCCTATCTGTATGATATACTGGCACGCGGGGTGACGAAAAAAACATTCCAGGATATCTTTATAAATCAAACCATCACGGACTGGAACCTGTACTATAATGAAAATCTTCTGGCCAATAAGATGAACGTTTACACCCGTTCCGATGCCTGTGGCGCTGCAGAGATGTGGGGCGAGTTTCTTGGAAAGAACCAGGAAAGCCTCGCCGGCGTGGGTGTCTTCGGTGACCCGGGTATGGCTGATGCCATTAAAAATGATGTCTTCGGGATAGGGTACAACAACATTAGCTATGTCTACGATATGACCACCAGGATGAAACGTAAAGGAATGGAAGTCATACCCATCGATCTCAATACTAACGGATCACTCGATACCAACGAAAATTTTTACGGCACCCTGGATGGGATTATAGCGGCTATCAAGGATGGCAGATATCCTTCACCACCGGCGCGCGATCTTTACTTTGTCTCCAAAGGCAAACCTAAAAGCGAGGTCGTCATCGCTTTCCTGCGGTGGATACTCACCGACGGTCAGCAGTATGTGACCGAGTCGGGTTATGTTTACCTCTCTGATGAAAAAATCCGCAATGAGCTTATGAAACTTTAAGACAACCGGGGTGTGAAATTTTTTTCTGTCAAACGATATTTAAGAAACCGTATCCACACAACATGGATGGTCATCACCCTGATCATCATCATCCTGCTGCCCTTTATCCTGGGTACAGGGCTTTACATTAAATCCACCCTGCTGTTGCAAGACCACAAACTTTTCGAGCTGCTGACCACGTCGGTATGGAAACCCCTGGCCGGAAAATTCGGTTTTCTGGGATTCATCATCAGTTCGTTATGGGTCACGTTCATTGCCCTGATCATCGCCGGGCCCATATGCCTGCTCAGCGCCATTCACCTGACGCAATACGCTGACAAATGGGTCCTCAAGATCATGCATCCGGTGATCGACATTTTGGCAGGGATACCTTCGGTTATCTTTGGTGTCTGGGGAATATTGGTCATCGTACCCTTCATTTCGCATTATGCCGGGCCTTTTTTTGGAAAAGAGGTGTCGGGCTACAGCATTCTTGCCGGTGGCATTGTCTTATCGATCATGATTATCCCCTTTGTGCTGAATATTCTGATCGAAGTATTCAATACCATCCCCAATGAGTTGCAGGAAGCCTCACTCTCACTGGGAGCCAGCCGGTGGCAGACCATCAAGCATGTCCTGGTACGAAAAGCTTTTCCGGGTATCATCTCGGCTTACGGTCTGGGCATCTCACGGGCTTTTGGTGAAACCATCGCCGTACTGATGGTCGTGGGTAATGTGACCAAAATACCCAACGGCGTTTTTCAGCCGGGGTACCCTTTACCGGCCCTCATTGCCAACAATTACGGGGAGATGCTTTCAATACCGCTTTACGACTCGGCTCTTATGCTCGCCGCATTAATTCTTTTTGTCATCGTTCTGCTGTTCAACCTGGCATCACGACTGGCCATCATAAGATCTGAAAAATATAATTAAAAACGAAAATGAATCTCAAGAAGACAGAAGAAGGTTTCTTCAGGGTGATCATGTTCATCTCATCGCTGATTATTGCCTTTGCACTGTTACTGATCATCTTCAGCATCCTTTATAAAGGGCTTCCTTCATTGTCGTGGTCGATGATCTCCCAAACACCCAAAGGGGGATTCTATTTCGGCAAAGAAGGCGGCGTTTTGAACGCCATCATAGGCTCACTCTACCTTTCGGTAGGATCCACCTTTCTGGCTTTTATACTGGGATTGCCACTGGCTCTCTTCATGAACATACACTTAGTCAAACACAGCAGATTCGTCAACATCATACGTTTTCTGCTTGATCTGTTATGGGGTGTCCCATCCATCGTTTATGGCGCCTTTGGGTTCACCCTGATGATCTATCTGGGCATGAGAACGTCGTTGCTGGCAGGTATCATCACAGTCACCCTGTTCATCCTGCCCATCATGGTACGGGCTGTTGATGAGGTCATTAAAACCATTCCGAAAGGTCTTCTTGAATCCTCGTTATCATTAGGCTCCACACGTTCCGAGACGGCTTACAGGGTCTTCTTCCGTCAGAGCCTGCCCGGCATTATCACAGCCATTTTATTGTCATTCGGCCGTGCCATAGGCGACGCGGCATCCATTCTCTTCACCACAGGGTATACCGACTATATCCCGACCTCACTGATGCAACCCACAGCCACACTCCCGCTGTCTATATTCTTCCAGTTGTCATCACCCATTCCGGAAGTGCAAAACAGAGCATATGCCTCCGCCGTTATATTGGTCGTTATCATACTTATCATCAGTATCCTTTCGCGATTGTTCACCAGAAAATACCAGAAGAACCAAATCAATTTCTGACATGGGTGAAGATATCAAAATACGGATTGAAAATCTTAACCTTTATATTGGTAAACAGCATATACTGAAGGACATTAATGCACGTATCCCCAAGAATAAGATCACAGTCATCCTGGGACCCTCAGGGTGTGGTAAAACGACACTGCTGAAATCACTAAACCGTCTGACTGATATCTATCCCGAAATGAAGGTGTCGGGCAGGATCATCATTGATAATGAAGATATCTTGAATCCCAATCTGGATATTACCAGAATACGTCAAAAAATGGGGCTGCTGTCACAACGGCCCTATCCGTTACCCATGAACATCTATAAGAATATTGCCTATGGACTGAGGATCGGTGGAAGAAAAAACAAAAAATACCTGAACCAGAGGGTGGAACATTACCTTGAGCAGGCGAGTCTGTGGGACGAGGTGAAAGACCGTCTGAAAGATCCTGCCTCAGTCCTGTCCATCGGGCAGCAACAGCGGCTCTGCCTGGCCAGAGGCCTGGCTGTCGACCCTGAGATCATCCTTGCTGATGAACCCACCTCCGCCCTTGACCCTCTGTCGAGTCAGGCTATCGAAACCAAGTTTATGGAGCTGAAGGAAAGCTTCACCATTGTCCTTGTTACTCATATCCTGCGTCAGGCTAAACGCATGGCCGACCATGTCATCTTCATGTATCTCGGTGAGATCATCGAACAAGGTCCGGCCGATGAGATATTCAACCATCCCAGAATGGAAAAAACCAAAGCCTATTTCAAAGGTTTATTTGCCTGATCATGACTATCCTGATCATTATATATCTCGCCGTAAAGTAATTAATCAATCAATCAACCAACTTTTAATGCCATGAAATCAACATTTACATCATTTGCAGTGTTGCCGTTACTTTTGTTAATTGTTTCACAATCACATGCTCAGTTTGTCGTACAAGGGCAATTTCGTCCGCGGTTGGAATACCGCTATGGCTATTCACAATTACCTGCCGACACCTCCGATCCGGCTCTTTTCATCAGCCAGCGCACACGTCTTTCATTCAATTACACCGGCAAGGGAATCGTGGGCCGGGTGACCCTGCAGGACGTCAGGGTGTGGGGAGACCAGCAGCTGAAATCAACCGCCCCTACTGTCGGATTATATGAGACATGGATCGAAGTGAAGCTTCACGACAGCCTGACATTGCGTTTGGGACGGCAGGAGCTCATCTATGACAATGAACGTGTGATGTCGAACAACAACTGGAACCAGTCGGGGAGAGTGCATGATGCCGCTGTGATGAAAGCCACCCTTAACGGATGGAGGTTAGATGTGGGCGCCGCCTGGAACCAGCTTCAGGAGAATACGTTCGGCACCAACTATGACAACAGCCAGGCATCCATTAAAGGCAACTATAAAACAATGAATTTCATCTGGCTCGCCAAGAGCTTCCGGATGTTCCGGCTCGGATTGCTGGGTCTCGCCGACGGATTCCAGAAAAAGGGAGAGGCCAAGACGCTGTACGTCCGTGGTACAATAGGTGGATCTTTAACATTCTGTAAAAAAGATATAGAATTAACCTTCAGAGGGTATTACCAGACAGGAAAAACACAGGAAGGCCGGAACATCCTGGCCTACTACCTCAATCCTGAATTGACATGGAACATCAAAGAGAAAGTTCTTCTTGCCGGGGGTATGGAATACGTTTCAGGTGACAATGGCCTTGATACTAATGACACCAAATTCAGAACATTCAGTGTTTTGTACGGCACAGGACACCGTTTTATGGGACATATGGACTATTTCACCGACATGTACCGCGATACAAAGGGAGGCGGCCTTGTTAACCTTTTCCTGAGGAGTACCTGGTTACTGGATGATAAATTTACCCTGGAAGCCGACTATAATTATTTTGCCCTGCAGAACAATTATGTGGTCAACCAAAAAGCCATCGATAAATACCTGGGTTCAGAACTCGACCTAAATTGTAATATTACCTTTTCCAAATCAGTTGCCCTGCTGTTCGGCTATTCATTTATGCTGGGGACAACATCGATGGAGTATATCAAGGGAGGCGATAAAGACCAATGGAGTAACTGGGCCTTTGTCATGGTAACACTCAAACCCACCTTCTTCAACAGCGAAAAATAAACACCCCGGCGGTTACTTATTAAAAAGAAGCTCCCGGTATTTGGGTAAAGGCCACAACTCATCATCGACCTTCAGTTCCAGCTTGTCGACATGCTGCCTGATGACATCGAAATAAGGCAGCACGTTTTCGTTGTAAGCTTTGGCTTGCTGTTCGGGATCTGTAAGGGCGTTGGCTTTCTTACGTTCCTCCAACATCAGATCGATGTTTGTCTGTATCTCATCCACATGACGCGAGATTTCACCTATCAGCCTGATCTGATACCTGGCCAGATGGCCAAAAGATTCCTCATCCAACACTTCTTTAAGACCTTTCACATTGTCGATCAGCATCTTCTGATAACGGATGGCCACAGGGACGATGTGGTTCCTGGCCAGGTCACCGATAACACGTGATTCGATCTGAATCTTCTTGATATAATTTTCAAGCTTGATCTCGTATCTGGCCCTTATCTCACGCTCGCTGAGTATCTTATTCCGTTTGAAGAGCTCCAGTGACGGGGTATCGATCAGGGCTTTGAGCGCCTGGGGTGTCGACCTGATGTTTGACAATCCCCGTTTCTGCGCCTCCCCGAGCCATTCCTCACTGTAACTGTTACCTTCAAACCTCACGTGTTTCGATTCGGTAATATAATTCTTAAGAATGGTAAGGATCGCATCATTCTTCCGTACTTTCGCTTCGATGAGCCGGTCCACCTCCGATTTAAATTTCCTGAGCTGGTCGGCGACGATCATATTGAGAACGATCATGGGCTCGGCACAGCTCGCCGACGATCCCACCGCACGGAACTCAAACTTGTCGCCGGTAAAAGCAAAAGGTGAGGTCCTGTTCCTGTCGGTGTTATCGAATAAGATCTCCGGAATCTTGGGTATATCCAATAACAGCTCATGGTTACCATTATTGCGGAACGACAACTTCTTGACTTTTTTCTCTATCTCATCAAATGTTTTAGTAAGTTGTGAACCCAGGAATACCGACATGATGGCGGGAGGTGCTTCATGTGCGCCTAAGCGCAGGTCATTCGCGGCCGATGCAATGCTGGCCCTCAGAAGATCGGCGTGAGTGGCTACGGCCTTGACGGTATTGACAAGAAAGGTCAGGAAACGGAGGTTCGTCGACAGTGTTTTACCGGGTGTTAACAGGTTCTCACCCGTGTTGGTCATCAGCGACCAGTTATTGTGTTTTCCGGATCCGTTGATTCGTGCAAAGGGCTTTTCGTGCAACAGCACCGTCAGGTCATGACGTTTGGCCACCCTCTCCATCAGCGGCATGAGCAATTGATTGTGATCGCTAGCCACATTGGCTTCCTCGAAGACAGGGGCACACTCATATTGCCCCGGCGCCACCTCGTTGTGCCTTGTTTTCACCGGTATGCCCAGCTTATAGGCTTCTATCTCAAAATCCTGTATGAAGTCCATGATACGCTCGGGGATGGTGCCGAAATAATGATCGGCAAGCTGTTGATCCTTGGCGGCAGCATGCCCGAATAACGTTCTGCCGGTCAGGATAAGGTCAGGGCGGGCATTGTACAGGGCCGAATCAACGAGGAAATATTCCTGTTCCCATCCCAGGGTGGCGATTACTTTGGATACGCTCCTGTCAAAATAACGGCATATGGCCACCGCCGCCTCGTCAATGTTCGACAAAGCCTTCAGCAAAGGTGTCTTGTAATCCAGTGCTTCGCCGGTATATGATACAAATATGGTGGGTATACACAAGGTCTTATCCAGAATGAAAACCGTTGAGGAGGGGTCCCATGCCGTATAGCCCCGTGCCTCAAAAGTATTTCTGATACCGCCGCTGGGAAAACTCGACGCGTCAGGCTCTTGCTGTACCAGCTGGCTGCCCTGGAAATTCTCTACCGCCTTGCCGTTGTTCAACGACAAAATAAATGCATCATGCTTCTCCGCCGTAGCCCCCGTCAGGGGATGAAACCAATGGGTGTAATGCGTGGCGCCATGACTCATAGCCCATGCCTTCAGCGACGCCGCTATCTGATCCGCTATACGACGCTCGATGCGCTGACCCGTCATTATGGCATCCTGAACAGCCTGGTAAGCCTCCTGCGACAGGTATTCCTTCATTGACGCATCACAGAATGTGTTGCTGCCATAAAAATCGGAAATTCTCACCGAAGGTTGATCCGATGGATGCCGGCGTCTTGAAAGCATGATCTCAAGCGCTTTAAACCTTAAGTTTTCCATTTGAAACTGTTTTTAACCGGTATAAAAGAGGCTGCAAAGGTAATTGTCTTACAAAGATAAAGGCTCGATTTTTATTTCGGTGAATTTGCCGCCAGACCTTTATTAACAATTAATAAACCGGTAAAGGTTAATATCCCATTCACGATAAGTAGCTCGAATCCAAAGTGATAGCCATTGAACCACCCGACCGAATGGATGCTCAGGATATAGCTGATCGCCGGCGACAGGACGGCAATGACCGGCACCCATTTATCCCTGACCGTCAGACGCGTGAACAAACCGAAAGCAAACAGTCCCAGCAGTGGACCATAGGTATACCCCGCCATGGTAAACAGTTTTGAGATGACCGATGCATCATTGATCATCCTGAAAACCACGATGATCAGAAAAACAAGGGCGCCGAAGCCCAGATTGACCATATAGCGTATTCTGATCTTTTGCTGCTCGGTCAAATCATGCCGGTCGTTGAACCGCAGAAAATCAACGCTGAAACAGGTGGTCAGGGCTGTCAATGCGCCATCCGCACTCGGGTAAGCCGCCGAGATGATGCCTATCAGGAAAATGATGCCCGCTGCCGGTCCCAGATAGTTCAGGGCAACGACCGGAAAAAGGTCATCGGTGGTTGCCGGAACAGTAATACCTTTCTGATGGGCATACAGATAAAGAATGGCTCCCAAGGTAAGAAAAAGAATATTTACAGGTATTAAAGCCGAGCTCAGCCAGTACATGTTCTTCTGTGCATCACGCAGGTTTCGGCAGCTCAGGTTTTTCTGCATCATCTCCTGGTCAAGCCCCGTCATCACAATGGCTATGAACACCCCACTGAAAAATTGCTTCAGGAAAAAACGCTTATCATTCAGATCGGTGAAGATCATTTTGGAATAATGGCTGTGGAAGACTTCCGATATCAGCCCGCCGGTAGCCAGATTCATGTCCTTTCCGATGATCAGGACCGAAATGACCAACGCCAGCAGCATGAACGTCGTTTGAAGGGTGTCGGTCCACACGATGGCTTTCACTCCTCCCCTCATGGTATAGAGCAGGATCAGCACGATGGAAATGAAGGTTGTAAAGGCAAAAGGTATACCCCAGGCTCTGAAGACAAAAATGTGCAACACGTTCACCACGAGATACATCCTGAAAGAAGCACCGATGAGACGTGATATAATAAAAAAAAACGAACCCGTTTTATGGGACCAGAATCCAAAACGTTGCTGAAGGTAGGTATATATGGAGGTCAGATTCAACCTGTAATACAATGGCAACAGCACATGAATGATGACGACATAACCGAGAAAATACCCGAAAACAATCACCAGGTAAGAAAAACTGGATGCGCCCACGTCACCGGGGATGGAAATGAAGGTCACCCCTGAGATGGAGGCGCCGATCATGCCATAAGCGACCACATACCACGGCGAAACCTTATTCCCCAGAAAAAAAGTGAAATTATCCGCTCGTTTGGCGACAATGCGTGTGATGAGATAAAGCAGGACAAAATACCCGAGGAAAAGACTCAATATAAAAGATGGTGACACCTGAACGTTTTTAAATTTTTCATTTTCCTGACACGGCTTGTGCCAGTGCCAGCAAATCGGGTATGCAAAAATCGACCAGAAGGGGATACTTGCGAGCCACCCGGTCATCAGGTGCGATGAGAACAGTGACCATGCCCAGGCGCCTGCCAAACAGCATATCCATCACACTGTCGCCGGCCATGAGCGATCGTTTGAAAACGATGCCGGGATACTCCTTGCGGGCTTTCAGTCCCATACCTACAGCCGGCTTCCGGTATATGCTTTGTTCCTCCTCACGGTAAGGCGAATGATAGACTTTGTCAATCCTGCCCCCATGTTTCACCACTTCCTCCATCATCTTGGCATGAATGGCATCAAGAGCTGCCGTCGTCATCACGCCACGGCCTACGCCCTGCTGGTTCGAAACGACGATGATCCTGCCAAAGAGGTCTCTTAACTTCTTCAGGGCCTCCAGCACTCCCGGCAGAAACTCAAAGTCATCAGGTGTCATCACATACCCATTAAGGATACGCCGGTTGATCACACCGTCCCTGTCGAGGAATAAAGTCCAGGACCGGTCAATATTCAAATCGTTCAAATTCATCCTGTGCTTTCCGGTAATCTTCGGGGACACCGATATCGATAAAATAGGCGTCAGCCTGAAAACCAAACATCAACGTATCCCTGAAATGTTGTTCAAAATATTCCTTTTCAAGCGAGAAACTCTTCCTCTCAGCGGTATGGCCGGCAAATGACCGGTCCATAATATAAATACCTGCATTGATGTACCCGGGAGCTGCACTTTTGTTTTTCTCCCGGAAACCGGTAATGCGTTGGTTCGCATCCATTTCCACCGTTCCATAACGCCCACTGCTGCTGACATAAGCCAGGGCAATACAAACCTCAGCCCCTTTCAGGGATGCAAATTCATAAAATTTTCCCAAATCAATATCGAAATAAGAATCACCATTTAAAACAAATGTCTGACGGCCTGTGACATATCTCATAGCATTCATAAGGCCGCCTCCCGTGCCCAGGGGCTCTTTCTCCCGTGCATAGACGATATCCAGATCACAGGTTCGCGTTCCAAAGTAAGCTCGTATCTGATTATGATGGTATCCTACCGATAAGATGACTTTATGGATTCCGTTTCGTCGCAAAAATGACAGGAGATATTCCAGGAAAGGTTTACCCCGTACAGGTGCCATCGGCTTCGGAATACCGGGCAGTACTCCCTGCATGCGTTCACCACGACCTCCGGCCAGAATGACAGCTTCACCGATCATCCCGGGAACATTTTCGATTCAACGAGCTCGCAGATGATATGTCCCAGCATGATATGACCTTCTTGTACCCGCGGTGTATCATCAGAAGGTACATGCAGGATGTGCGTGCAGAGATCCTTCATCATCCCTCCGGTCCGACCGGTCAGCCCGACCGTTATAATGCCCATCTCACGGGCAACCTTTAATGCATTCAGCACATTCTTCGAATTACCTGACGTGGAAATGGCGATCAGTACATCTCCTTTCCGGCCTTTTGCTTTAACTAAACGCGAGAAGACCTCATCATAGGTGTAATCATTGGCAACGGCTGTCAGGTATGACGTGTTCACATGCAAAGCCTCGGCATTGAGCGGAGGCC
>CAZVNP010000022.1:0-48911 GCA_964628285.1 uncultured Lentimicrobiaceae bacterium | reverse complement strand
GAATTATAGTAATAATATATTGAATTACAACAATATATAGTCTTTAACAGATCCGGAAATTATAGGTAATTTAGCTTGTGAAAATCGGTGATATTTTAAAATGTGATACCTTGGATGCTTTTAAATGGTAAAAAACGCGTTGGTAGGTTAACCCTACAACACGTTAATATATATTTTTGAGGAAAATTAATTTATCGGTTAATCTGGTATTACGGTATAAAAAAATGAATATTCAGGTTGTGAAGGACTTCAAAAATTTTTAATTATGAATGAAATACATCCCGGATGGTTTTAATATTTGATTAATAACTGTAGCTTTGAATACTATATTGGCTAATAAAAGTTATCAAATGACTTTAATTATTTATTATCAGCCACAGCATTATGATCCAAGGGGAGAAAGCCTACTTTAATATTGGTACTGTCAAGGCCATTCTGTATTTTTTATTCTCAACGCTGATTATTTGTGGGCCGGCACTATTTAACGGTTTTCCTCTGGTATTTTCAGACTCAGGGATGTATATGGCTTCTTCCTTTGATTTAATGCCTCGCGTATCACGCCCGATTGGATACAGTATATTCATCAGATGTTTTTCATTTCAGCGATCAATATGGCCTGTCATGTATGCTCAATGCCTGATTATGAATTTTTTGATTTTTAAGGCTATAACACTGATAGTTCAAACCAAGCTTAAATATTTTGTTCATTTCTCAATCATTATTTTACTTGTTTTACTGTCAAGTCTGGGTTGGTACAGCTGTCAAATCATGCCTGATATTTTTACCTCAGGTATCATTTTAATAATTTTTATTTTCATTTCAGATAAAAAATTAAATATCTTAAGTTCAATTGTTTATCTATTTTTACTGGTCATTTTTATTATATCGCATTACAGCAATATTCCGTTAACCATTTTAATACTCCTATCACTTTTTATCATGATCCTCCTCAAACCTGACATTTTTATCAAACTGAAAACTGCTTATCTAAGGCTTTTATTCCTGACCTTCAGCGTAGGTATTTCGATGCTATTTTTAATGTCGTTCAATTATTATCATGGAAAAGGCTTTCGTATGAGTACAACATCTAATGTCTTCACTTCGGCAAGATTTGCAGAAAACGGAATCTTAAAAAAATACCTGAATGATAATTGCGGAAAAATTAACAATGAATTATGCAATTATAAAGATTCAATACCAGATAATGTTAATGACTTTTTATGGAGTGATAAGGCGTTGTTGACAAAGATGGGATATGATTTTTCAAAATGGGAGAGTGCTGACAGTATTTTATCCCCTATAATTCATAATATTTTATCATCTCCGAAATATTTAAAGTTTTTATTTTGGGAGGGTATTAAAGGAACATTGCAGCAACTCTTTAAAAACGACATAGGACAAGGTTTAGTAGCTTTCAGAGAGAAGTCGGCCCCATATAAAGAGATAAAATACAAATTTAGTGAGGATGAAACTAACGAATTCCTAAATTCCTTGCAGAATCGTGGCCTATTGAAATTCAATAACATTAATTTGCTGAATTATGTTGTTCTGAGTTTTTCAATAATGATTATTTTTTTTGGGTGGTATTATGAATATCTTAACAGATATGCAATCATTTTAACGATCACATCAATGTTGGGAATAGTTTATAACGCAGCAATCATTTCAACCCTGTCAAACATAGGTGATCGGAAACAAGCAAGGCTTTCCTGGCTTGTCGTATTATTAGCTTTAATTATTTTATATCAGGTGGTCATTCAAATTCGGAAAGTAATTTCAAAGAAACCACATACGTTTCAATCTTAACTAATCTTCAATAAATATTGTGAAACTTAAAGGAATATGTCAGTGGATGAATAAAAACCGATGTGCGGAAATAATATATTTTCTATTATCCACATTCATCATATGCGGTCAAGCTCTCTATAATGGTTATCCTTTAGTCACGAACGATTCAGGAATCTACATTCTATCATCCTTTTCCTTAATTCCTCCCATTCGATTCCCAATAGGTTACGGATTATTTATCAGGATTTTCTCATGGGAATATACGATGTGGATGGTCATTTATGTGCAAGCATTAATAATGAATTTATTAATATATAAAGCAATCAGTCTGGCTATACCCACTAAGAAAAACTATTTTATTCATCTATCAATTATTATTTTTCTTGTTTTATTTTCAAGTTTAGGTTGGTATAGTTCACAATTGATGCCCGATATTTTTACTCCCGGTATCTTTCTGATTTTTTTTATTTTATTGATTAAACCGAAATTAAGTGTACTTGATGCTTTCGTTTATTTGACTGTTCTTTTCTTTTTTCTGATATGCCAACTTAATAATTTATTGACCTCAGCCTTGTCAATATTAACTTTTTTAATTTTACTTCTATTCAGATCTAAAGTAGTGATTGACAGAGCTAATGCATTTAAAAGATTATTGTTATTATCAACCGGATTAATATGTTCTGTTATTTTCCTAATGATATATCAGTATTATAATGGAAATGGTTTTCGTTTGAGTTTAGAACCTCATGTTTTACTGGCTGTACGTCTTTCTGAAAATGGTCTGTTAAGGAGGTATTTGGATGAAAATAGCGATAGATTGGGTAATCAAATATATCAGGATATAAAATTGATGCCAATTACATCTCATGATTTTTTTCAAACAAATAAATCTCACAATGAACTGATGAGATCTTCCATCGGGGAATGGAAAAGGGCAGATAGTTTATATGCTCCTATTGTTTATGGAATAATGACTACACCACGCTACTTAATAAAGTATATTTGGGAAAATGTGAAAGGAACGGGGATACAACTTTATAAACTTAATGTCGGTGATGAGATCAGGGCTTTTCGTGAAAATTCGCTTCCTTATCTTGCAATAAAGGATCATTTGGATAATGATGGAAACGAATTCTTGCACACATCTCAGAACTACGGGAAATTAAAATTCAATACAATAGATTTTATAAATTACTTTGTTATTGGAATTTCATTAATATTAATATTCTGGTCCTTTTTTAATGGGAGAATATCTAAATCAATTATCCTATTAAATGTAATATGTTTGTTGGGATATTTTTATAATGCCGTGGTAACAACAAGTTTAATTGGTATTTCAAGCCATTTGCAGTCAAGGATTTCCTGGCTACTTGTTCTTGATGCAATGATTATTATGTACTCACTTATTTATCAGACCTTTAATTTGTCATTACTTAAACCAGCCAGACCGGAAAGTGACATTTAAGGATGCAACAATCTGTCTATAGATTAGATCATGTACAACTATAAACGTGTTATTTAAAATAGCATAATTATCAATCCAGTAATTTAAACCATAAATCGACGATTAAAGATCCCATACTTTAGGATGCAGTAAACAGCTCGGAATCCATCTCTGGCCTTGATTTTTTTTCCTTCCTTATAAGTTCTGCCATAATAAGATATACCAACTTCATAAATCCTTATTCCCGGATAACGAGCTATTTTGGCAGTCACCTCGGGTTCAAAGCCAAAACGTTTTTCATGCAGGGATATTTCTTTATCAAATCGGCCCTGAAGAGTTTATAGCATGTTTCCATATCGGTCAGGTTCAGGATGGTGAGTGTATTGGACAGAAAGGTCAGTAAGCGGTTGCCGATAGTATGCCAGAAGAATAGGATGTGGTGTGGGTTATCGCCCATAAACCGGGAGCCGTACACTACATCGGCGAAACCGTCGACCATGGGTCTCAGTAATATATTGTATTCCTCAGGATTGTATTCAAGGTCGGCATCCTGAATAATAATAAAGTTACCGGTAGCTTCGCTGATACCCCGGTGCAGTGCAGCCCCTTTACCCATATTAACCGGCTGATCGAATAATCTGATGGAGATATCTTGATGTGAAGCGATATAAGCTTCAACAATATCTGTTGTATTATCCTTTGATCCGTCATTAATTACCAAAATCTCCTTCTCAGTGTCATCGGTCAATTTTATCTGTCTTACCTTGTCAAGTATAAGATGAATTGTCCTGGCTTCATTGTAAGCCGGAATAATGATAGAAAGTTTTTTATGACTCATTTTAATTATTGTGATTTTGGATCATATACACCAACATTGATAGTCTGCGGAAAAAAAACACTATCACGTTTAATATAAATGGAATCAAGAAATCTAAAAATGCTGGTATGTTGTTCTTTGCCAAAACCATCCTGCATATAAATGACCCTTTTATTTGGATATGCTGCAATGACTTGTCTTGTGTGTGATAGCCCCCATACTCTGTAAATATTATTTTTTTTCATAAGATCATAATAGTTCCGGGGATCAGAAAAAATTTCCGTGTTATAATAGTAATTAAATTGATAATCGGACCAAAATGGGTAAAGTATGATAATACGGTTTCCATTTTCAGCACTTTTTACAAAATTAACCGATTTGCACACCTCCCGGTAGCCAAATGTATCTGGTAATATCCGTATGTAATAACCCATAAATATTATTACCACCAATCCGATGACAGGCTCGACATACTTGTTTTTCTGAAAGAGAAAATTGAGGAGAGCCCCAATAAACAAATAGAGCCCGATGGAATTGAAAAGGATATAGCGACTGTTAAACATAGGCACTTTTGAGGAGACAAAAAACATGATGCTGTAGGGAATAATCCACCACAGCAACAATACCAATACGCTGATATTAAATCCTTTCCATTTTTTACGCAAAACCATGATCAAAGTGAAAATTAGGCCGACACCAATTGCCGTAATTATTATCCAAAACACCATTTTATGGTTCAGAAAGTAATACAACTGATAAAGATAGTCATAAGGTTTTGGAGGATTCAACCATGTGCCACGCGTCGACTTAACAATAAATTGATGGGTGATAATTGGTATCATTGGTATAAATCCCAAGGCAGTTGCAAAAGGAGGGATCATGAATCGCCTGAAGTTCTTCAGATTTTTGGAATAAAAGAAACTTGAGATAATTTGTGATAATATGACAAACCATCCGAAATCATGCGAATAAATTAACGTTAGATTTGAAATGATCAATCCGGCAAGTGCTTTCCTGTCTTTAAGATTTTCAGCGTAGCGAAGATAAAAGTATAGCGAAGCCGATGTCTCTAAAACTACCAGTGAATATGTCCGCGCTTCGAGTCCATAAAAGAAATGAAGGGTAGAAAATAAAAATAATCCTGAAGCAACCAGGCCTGTCCAGAAGCTAAAAAAACGTTTTCCGGTAAAATAAAGGAATAAGACGGTTAATGAATTAAATACAAGCGGTAAGAACCTTACAGATAAGGGAGCAATACCAAACAATTTAATCCATAAATGTAACAAAAGCATGAAAAGCGGTGGGGTGGGCTCATTTAAAGTCGAAATTTTTATGATTTCACCGATACTCTTTTGGGCATTAAATATGGAATAGGGTTCATCGAGACATATATCCCTTTGATTAATAAAGAAAATTTTCCATAGAAAGCCGGCTAAAACAAGGAGAAGCGGGATGTAAACATTCAGCAGTTTGCTATTTTTATCAATTTTCATGAAACAGTGAATGATTAAATTTAGCCTTTGTGTGAAATCATTTTCCGGAAAATTTATTTAACCTGTTATCTTCTAAAGAGACCATATTTTATGATGCAATAGACTGCTTTTAATCCGTCTTTTGCTTTTATTTTTTTGCCTTCTTCATAGGTTCTCCCATAATAGGAAATGCCCACCTCATAAATTCTTATTCCGGGGTAACGGGCTATTTTAGCGGTCACCTCGGGTTCAAAGCCAAAACGTTTTTCGTGCAGGTCTATTTTCTTGATGATATCGGCCCTGAACAGTTTATAGCATGTTTCCATGTCGGTCAGGTTCAGGTTGGTGAGCATATTGGACAGGAAGGTCAGGAGACGGTTGCCGATGGTATGCCAGAAGAACAGAATGCGGTGTGGGTTGCCTCCCATAAACCGTGAGCCGTACACCACATCTGCGAAACCGTCGACCATCGGCTTGAGTAATAAGTTGTAGTCCTCGGGATCATATTCCAGATCAGCATCCTGAATGATGATGTAGTCACCTGTGGCTTCGCTGATGCCTTTGTGAATAGCGGCCCCTTTGCCCATATTCCCCGGCTGATCGAACAATTTGACAGAGGTATCTTCATGTGAGGTGATATAAGCTTTAACGACATCAGAGGTGTCGTCTTTGGAGCCATCATTAATGACCAGGATCTCCTTTTCAAGGTCATGGATCAGCTTCACACGGCGTACCTTGTCAAGAATCAAATGGATCGTCCTGGCTTCATTGTATGCCGGAATAATAACCGATAGTTTTTTATGATTCATGGGGTGATTGAGTTATTTTTGTACGGCCTTAATAGAAAGCTTATGATCATGCCTTTCTCCTGTCCGGTCCGGAACAGGTTAAGCAAATATATTAAAAATAATCCCATTCACTTGCGACACCTTCTGTTGATTCTGCTGTTGGCCTGGGTGGCTGCCCTTTACCCCAAAAGGATCAACCTGGTGGCGTCCGACCTCGGACGTCACATAAAAAACGGAGAGATCGTCTTCAAACAGGGTAAGATCATCTCGACCAATTATTATTCTTACACGGTGCCTGACTATCCCTTTCCCACACACCATTGGGGCATCGGTGTGATTTATTACGTCATCTGGAAAACGACCGGATTTAAAGGCCTGTCTGTATTCAACACCCTGTGTATTCTTATGTCCCTTTTCTTTTTTTACCGGTCGGCCGAGAAGCTCAGCAATTATAAATATGCCTTTCTGTTTTCGCTACTGATCATTCCTTTATTATTGTTTCGTGTTGAGGTGCGGCCTGAAAACGTCAGTTATCTTTTCGCCGGTGCCGTTTTCTTTCTGCTCGTCCGTTACCACCTGAAAGAGATCACATTCAAAAGGTTGCTGACAGCGATGGTGATCATCCAGGTCCTCTGGGTCAACATCCACATATTTTTTATTTTCAGCTTGTTGTTCACCGGTATTTTCTGGTTTCAGCATCTCGTCACCCGGCAATCGGTGAAGCACTATTCCATCCTTCTCGGCGCTCTGATACTGGCCAGCATGGTGAGTCCCTTTCACGTCAAAGCTTTCCTGGAGCCTTTCACGATCATGCATAATTTTGAGATGAAGATAAGTGAGAACCTGCCGGTACCTTTGACAGAAAACGGCCATCTTTTCCGCAACCTGTATTTTTTCTACTTTAAGCTCGTATTTCTTATCTCCTTGATATCATTCGTGTTCGTGATATTAAAACGCAACCTTTTATCACAATCGGCTTATCCTTTACTGTTCCTTTTCATTGGTATCCTGTCGTGGAAAATGAACCGGTTCATTGCTCTTTTTGGTTTGGTCATGATACCTGTTCTGGCGCACAACCACAGGATCATCATCGAAAATTACAAAACGACAGTCCATACCGTCTTCTATTGCATGATCTGGTATGGCATTATTAATTTTTCGCTCATTCAATCGAGGTCTGTCCTTGCGAAGACAGGCCTGGGTCTGGAGGATGAAAGGGTTAACAATGCGGCCTATTTTTTCAAAAACAAAGGGCTGAAAGGTCCGGTGCTGAATAACATGAACATAGGCAGCTATCTGATTTTCCACCTGTTCCCGCAGGAGAAGGTTTTTTTTGATGCCCGTCCCGAGGCTTATCCTGCAACATTCATCAGTGACGTTTACCGTCCCGTTTTTCAGAGACCTGAAAAATGGCGAGAAGGGCTGGCTAAGTATAGGTTTAACGTCATCTTTTTTTATAAACGAGTGATGACGGACTATGAAAAGTCATTCCTCGAGGAGCGTCTGAGTGATCCGCAATGGGCGGTGGTATTCAATGATGATTATTCAATTATTCTGATCAGAAAATGATGATGGCGGGATTGTCTTATCCCGCCATCATCCGGACAAGCCCCTTCAGATTATTTTATTCCCAGTCTGTTCTTTATATCTGTCGGTATGGCCGCCTTGTTGACCATGATATCCATTGTATACATCCTGACATAAGGGACGGAGGCATAAAAATAGCCTTTATATTTCTGATCCGTACCCCAGGAGTTTTTCACAAGATAATAGTTATTTCCTTCCTGATCTTTGGCGAGGCCGGTGATATGCATACCATGATCGTCGGTAAGGTCGTAGTCATTAAAAGCCGTTTGATGGAGTTCCTGAGTGATGGTTTTTTCATAACCGGGTTTATCGAACTTATAGAGATCAGCCTCTTTTTCCTTATCAGACATTTTTTCCCATTTCTCTTTTTCTTCCTGGGTCATTTTATCAGGCAGGGCTTCAGGGACAATGGCCACGCCGTTTTTCCACGAGAAACCCTTGTTGCTGACATCGGCACCCCAGGCAACGGTGTAACCATTGTCGAGCGAATAATCGATTACCCTGATAAAGTCATCGAGGGGAATGTTATATAATTCACCAAAGGCCCAGTTGTCGGGGACTTCAAGGATAAATTTTTCATAGAAAGGATGGTGCGTGAACGAGGTCAGCTCCACATAATCATCAAGGTTCAGTCCCAACGATCCGGCGAAGCTTTGCGGCGTGTATTCCACACCTTTGTATTCAAATTTTTCAGGCACTTTGCCAAGGTATGCATCCAGGACGCCGTCGATTCCATTCAGCCAGACAGGTGTCAGCTTATTATTCGGATCCTTTATGATGACATCGACATAGGCTTTCAATACATCGTCCATTTCACTCTGAACGGGTTTGGTTTCACCGGGGGTCAGACCGGGATAAGTTTCATCGGGCACAATGCCGTATTTTTTAATGATATTGACCACGTCGTGGGCTTCGCCTCCCGGCCCGAATTCGGTGTTACCGTGAAAACGGACATACTTGTCGGCTTTCTCAGGGTATGCCTGGCGAACGATATACATCTCCGAAAGGTTATATTCCCCCTTGCCCATCCTGAGCAATTCCGATTCAAGGAATGACAGTGTGGAATAGCTCCAGCAGGTGCTCGAACGGTATTGGTTTTCAACGGGCGTTGCGGGCAGCTGCTTGGTAATGGTGAACTGATAGCCTTCTTCAGGGCTTTTGGTCTCCTCCTGTGCGTTCAGTAAAACCGGCCAGAGAAGAACTGTTAAAAGAAACCACGGGTTGAATCTTCTGATTTTGCTTCTCATTGCAGCATTTATTAAGGGTTAAACATAGTGGTATTAACAAGTGGTAAAAGTAAAAAATTATTTCAATACCCATTTTATCACTTTGATCTGTTATTTGATATGAATACGTGAAGCATTAGTGGCAGTTACCTTTTTTCTTATTTTCGCAGCATAATTTAACCTCAAGGCTTATGCATCGAACTCACACCTGTGGCGAGCTGAGGTTGCACCATGCGGGGCAGCATGTCATCCTCGGCGGTTGGGTCCAGCGTTCCCGTGACCTTGGCGGCATGACATTTATTGACCTCCGCGACCGTTACGGTCTGACTCAGCTGGTGTTTAATATGGAAGCCGACCCTGCCCTGTGCCAGGAGGCCCGCAAGCTGGGCAGGGAATATGTCGTTAAGATCCATGGCACCGTGGCTGAACGCAGTAACAAGAATCCTAGGATGGAGACGGGAGAGATCGAGATCATGGTCGACCGTCTTGAGATTTTGAATCCTTCCAAAACACCGCCCTTCACCATTGAAGATATTACCGATGGCGGCGAGGAGCTGCGCATGAGGTACCGTTACCTGGATCTGCGACGCAATCCCAACAGGAAAAACCTTGAACTCAGGCACCGGATGGCCATGGAGACACGGAAATACCTGAGCGAACAGGGCTTCCTGGAAATAGAAACGCCTTTTCTCATCAAATCAACACCTGAAGGAGCACGTGATTTTGTCGTGCCGTCACGTATCAGCAAAGGACAATTCTATGCCTTGCCTCAATCACCACAGACGTTCAAGCAGATCCTGATGGTTGCCGGTTATGACCGTTATTTTCAGTTGGTCAAATGTTTCCGTGATGAGGACCTGCGCGCCGACCGCCAGCCCGAATTCACTCAGATTGATTGTGAGATGGCTTTCGTGGAACAGAATGACATCCTTGTTACATTTGAAGGGCTGGCCAAATATCTTTTCCATACCATCAAGGGTATGGGGATGGAGGATTTCATCCGCATGTCATTTAATGAAGCGATCCGGTCCTATGGCACCGACAAGCCTGATATGCGTTTTGAGATGACTTTTGTTGAACTCTCTGATATCACAAAGGGCAGGGGATTCAGGGTCATCGACGAGGCCGAGTTGGTCGTGGGTATCTGTGCCAGGGGTTGTGGCGGCTATTCACGGCGGCAACTGGATGAGCTGACGGATTTTATCACACGTCCCCAGGTGGGTGGCAAGGGCCTGCTATCGGTCAGGTATGGCACTGACGGGCTATTCAGATCATCACTCGAAAAATTTTACACCCAGGATGAGTTCAGACAATGGGCTGACAGGTTTAAGGCCGAGCCTGACGATCTCCTTCTTATAATGGCGGGTGCTGCGGGAGCTACGCGCCGGGCCCTCGGCGAGCTACGGCTGGAAATGGGCAACCGTCTGGGATTGCGCACCACGGGAATATTTAAGCCGCTATGGGTCCTTGATTTTCCCCTCCTGGAATGGGATGATCAAACACAACGGTGGTACGCCATGCATCATCCTTTTACCTCTCCCAGGCCGGAGGATATTCCTTTACTGGATACCGATCCCGGCGCGGTGAGAGCCAATGCCTATGACCTGGTCATCAACGGGGTGGAGATCGGAGGCGGATCCATACGTATCCATGACAAAATGTTGCAGAAGCGTATGTTCAGCGTTCTGGGCTTCACCGGGGAGCAGGCCCAGGAGCAGTTCGGTTTCCTCATGAATGCGTTTGAATATGGTGCCCCGCCCCATGGCGGCATAGCTTTCGGCTTTGACCGGTGGGTGGCTTTGTTTGCAGGCGTCGAGTCCATACGTGACTGCATCGCATTCCCTAAAAACAATGCAGCCAGGGATGTCATGATCGACACACCGGCAGCCCTTAGTGAAGAGCAGTTAAAGGAATTGCATATCAAGTTGGATTTATAATTCATTTCTTTCGACTTTTTGACCGCTCTCATACCGGAAAAAAATAAAAAGTTAATATTCTGATAATCTGATTGTTATTTAATTATTTCCGGTAATTTCCGAAAAAATCCGAACTTTTTTTAAAAAAAACGTAAAAAGGGGTATTACCTTTTAAATCTTTTCCGATAAAGAACACAGATTGGGTGAACAACAAAATCTTACCTTCTGTTTCGTAATTTTAAGATTTTGGGTTACAAAAAAGAGCGCGATGGGTACGCGCTCTTTTTATTTTATATGTCATCGATCACCGGCCATCCTAATTAACTGGTGATTTTACAGATATTCAGTATTGTAGATAGACATTAAAAAAATTTCCTGAAAAAGTGTATTACCTTTTAACATTTTTCTGATTAACACGTCGAATTGGGTGAACAACAAAATCTTATCTTCTGTTTCATATTAAGATTTTGGGTTACTACAAGAGCGTGTAGGGGTACACGCTCTTTTTATTTTTATACATTAAAATAAGGTGTAAAGAAATGAAGTGGAGCATAGGGGAGTCGAACCCCTGACCTCTTGACTGCCAGTCAAACGCTCTAGCCAACTGAGCTAATGCCCCGAAATAAGTGTGGGTGTGAGTGTGGGTGTGGGTGTGAGGCGAGGGATGAGGGATGAGGGGGATAGAGGGGTGCAAATATAGCAAATTTTTTACGGGATAATGATTTCGGTTATTTTTATCTTTATGGCCGAAACGGTTAATGAATGAAATGACTAAGCGTTTATTCCTTGCTGTTAAAATATTTCCTGATAAAAAATTCCGTGAGATATATCATTTTCTGAAGACCGGACTTGTTGATGAAAAGATCAAATGGGTGGAGCCGGAGAATGTTCATGTCACGCTGAGATTTTTCGGTGATACGGAAGAGGATAACATCCCGGGTATAAGCAGGACTCTTCGTCATGCTGTCGCCCAGGTCCCTGCTTTCGATGTTGTTTTGCGCCATGCAGGTGTCTTCGGGGGTTATTACAAGCCCAAGGTCATCTGGTTGGGTCTCGAGCCTCCGGAGCCTTTGCAGGATCTCACGGCCACCGTCAATGCAGCCCTTGTTCCTTTGGGCTATGATATGCCGGAGGAGCCTTTCATTCCTCATCTGACCATTGGACGGATAAAATACATCAGGAATAAGTCATACCTGGCGCATCTCATAGAAAAACAGAAAGATGTCTTCGTGCAGGCATTGCACGTCGAAGCCATCTTTCTGTTTGAAAGCATCTTACGGCCACAGGGACCGCTGTATAATATACTGGAGAGGTTCGCCCTGACAACGTGACCGCTTGTCAGTTTTCCCCATCCTTTGTGCTTTTTCTGTGACCGATAAAATGACTGATCACCAATGCCAGCCCTCCGAAAAGGAAGATCATGGAGAAGTAAGCTGGTTCTTCATCCATCACGTGCCGCTGAACGAAAATGTTGGCGATGATGAGCCCGATACCCAGGCCGATGAGAAAAAGACCCCATTTAAGATTGAGTAAGGGATTCACACCGTTTTTGAATGATGCGGGTGTCATACCCTTTTCAATCAGAGCCATCCTTTCTTTACGGCGGATGGCAAGATAAACGATGCCAAAAATTAATGCGAAAACTGCAACCGGAACGATAATGTCAGCCATAGTCAATAATAATTTAAGTTAAATCTTATAAAAGATTTGTTGTTTTCATCCCTTTGACGCTGCAATTCCGGACAGGTTACAAAAAGCAGGCACCGGCCGGGGAATTTTATTTTGATGCACTGCCAGCAGGGAGGAATACCGCATCGAAATCTTTATTAATCTTGTAACCATCCTTTTGTTTGTACGTCTAACCAACGATTGAACTTTGTGGATGATCATCAATATATTGACAGAGTGCTCAGGGGTGAAACCGCTGCCTATGCCTTTCTTGTCAATCAGCATAAGGAAATGGTTTTCAGCCTGGCACTTAAGATCACCGGCAACAGGGAGGATGCCGAGGAGGTAGCGCAGGATACATTCATGAAGGCTTTCCGGTCGCTTGATAAATTCAGGAGAAAATCGAAATTTTCAACCTGGCTGTACCGGATCGCTTATAATACGGCAATTTCGCGCACCAGGGAGAAGAAAACCGATACCATACCCCTGGAGGACAGTCAGGCTGAAAGTTACAGCGAGGAAGATATCATTGAAAATATTGACCGGCATAGTGACACCGAGAAAAGCGGCATGATTGACCAGGTCCTGAAGAAACTGAACGGAAGGGAATATATGCTTGTTAATCTTTTCTATATGGAAGAACATTCGGTTGAAGAGATAGGTTATATCATGGGATTATCGAAAAGCAACGTGAAAGTGAGCCTTCATCGAATCAGAAAAAAGTTGTTTGCGGAATTGCATAATATGAATCCGGTCCGATTTAATGCACAGATGAAATGAATAATGAAAAGAACAGAGGGGATCAATTTTTAAAATCGCTTCTGAAACATTCACATCCTGAGACTCTTCCAGGCGATTTCACGGACAGGGTCATGGAAAAGATCAGCAGCGAGGCAAAACATGAGCAGGCCTATAACCAACCTCTTATTTCCCTTAAAGGGTGGATACTGATCGCCACCGGTTTCATTGTGCTGGGTTATTTCCTTTTCTTTTTCGACTGGACCATTCTGGGTTTCAATATCAGCCCTGAAAAGATCAGCGTGAAAGATTATACGATGATGGTAAACTCTTTTAAGAATATTTCGGAAGGGCTGAGCAATTTCCTGGCTTTTTTCACCAAATCAAGACTGCCCCTGGTTATACTGATCGGAGGGGTGTCCCTGGTTTTAATCGACAAGGTCATCAGAAAACTGACCTTGCGTAAGTATTTCACATTCTGACAATTGATTATCAATTCTTCTTAACCACGATTTCCTGTGTGCTGACGGTATTACTCACATGCAGCGCGTGGTCTTTGATGTAAATATCGAACCGTATGGTATCATAAGCTGACAGGGGATTATTGATAAAGACGGTATCCTGGATGATGCCTTTTATGGCCTTATGGCGTCCCTGAGGTGTGAGCACAGGTATCCGCGCATTCATATTGAGTGTGTCGAATTGATTGGTGGAGTCATTAAAATAGGTGACATCCACTTTTTTAAAGATGCCGTTTTGCTTTTCAAAATAGATCAGGAACAGATTATAGTCATATGGGGGATCGGTTTCGGAGTCGCTCAGTCCGATATCGCCATCGCCATCGGTATACCCTATTTCAATGACCCCGCGGTTATCTATGCCTGTTGAATCCTGGATCTTAAGAAAGCCGTTGTAGGTAATCTGAGGTTCAATGGGGAACTCCTCCTGCTTAAGGCATCCCGTGAGAGAGTAAATCAACAATAATAGAAAGATGATGGTTATCTTTGAGCCTGATTTCATGCAATAACTGTTTGGCATACAAAGTTAATAAAGATAATCTGACAGGCATCCATAATACCGCTTCCCGATGAAATCCGTTGAGAATATTAAATCCGTGCTGTTCGATATCACGTCTTCTGAAGCATTTAACGCTTATGCTCTTGAAATATTTCGTTTTCAGTACAATTATAATGCGGTCTACAGGTCGTATATTGATGCCATTCATGTGCCTGATGACAAGGTCACCACAGCCGGTCAGATTCCCTTTCTGCCTATCGGATTTTTCAGATACCATGAAGTTATTTCCGGTGACCGGGGGACTGAGGTGATATTTAACAGCAGCGGTACGACAGCCGGGCGAACTTCACGTCACTATGTGCTTGACCGTTCACTCTATCTGACCAGTGTATTTAAGGGTTTCACATACCACTACGGTCTTCCGAGCAAATATGCTTTTCTTGCTTTATTGCCATCCTACCTTGAACGTGAAGGCTCATCTCTTGTATCTATGATGGAGCATTTGATAAAATTAAGTGGTCACAGGGCAAGTGGTTTTTACCTCCAGGACTTTGACAAGCTGGCCCATGTCCTGCAACAGCTTGACGATGAGGGTCAGCAGGCCATGCTGGTGGGCGTTTCCTTCGCCCTGCTTGATTTTATCGAGCGTTTTCAGTTTGATCTGCCCCGCCTCACTGTCATGGAGACAGGAGGCATGAAAGGCCGCCGCAGGGAACTGACCAGGGAGGAGTTGCAAATGCGATTGACCGGGGGATTCGGGGTGGAGGTCATACACTCTGAATACGGCATGACGGAGCTCTTATCCCAGGCTTATTCCAAGGGTCATGGCCGTTTCAGATGCCCTCCCTGGATGAAGGTTCTGATCAGGGATACGAATGACCCGCTGACCTTAGTGGGTCACGGCACCACAGGAGGCATCAACGTCATTGACCTGGCTAATCTTTATTCCTGTTCTTTCATTGCCACAGATGATCTGGGACGTACTTATGACGACGGTACGTTTGAGGTCCTGGGGCGCCTCGACAACAGTGACATCAGGGGATGCAATCTGATGATACCATGACCGCCGGACGGGCTGTCCCGTCAATTCATCCGCCTTATGACTTCCGGACGATCGTTGGAGGGTGAATTGACCAGCTTTGACACAGGATAAGCCTCCATGTCACCGGCGGGATAAGGTTGCAGGAAATGGAGCAGGAGGTCGGTGTCATTCCTATTGAGCCAGTCTTTTTCATTTTCACGCAGGATGATGACCGGCATGCGGTCGTGAATGGATTCGATGAGTGTGTTAGGTGTGGTGGTGATGATGGCGAAGGAGTTCACCACGGCGCCGGCAGGATTTTTCCAGGTGTCCCAGATACCGGCCATGGCAAAGGGTTCACCGTTTTTAAGGGTGATGCGGTAAGGGATCCTGTCATTTTTTTCTTTTTTCCATTCATAAAATCCGTCACTTAAGACCAGACAGCGGTTACCCCGGAAGGCATGACGGAACGATACCTTTTCAAGAATGGTTTCGGCCTTGGCATTGATCATCCGGTTTCCTACCGATATATCTTTGGCCCAGAAAGGGATGAGACCCCAGCGGTAAAAACTGAGACGGCCCGGCTCGGCATTGGAGATGACCGCCAGGTTTTGTGACGGCGCACAATTATAGCGGGGTTGGTAGACACCTTCTTCAATATCGATGTCGAACCGTTCTTCTATAATGATTTCGTTTGGAGAAAAAGAAAACCTTCCGCACATCTTTCAAAGGGTTTAATTCGTTACCGTTACCTGGATTAACAATCCTGTATCTCTTTTGTTATGTCAATGGTCAGCAGATCGTCCCACCGGGTCGTATAAGCCGGTGAAAGTTTTTCCTGCCTCATCTTCCAGCCCCGTTGTGTGCCCTGTATGGCAAATTTAACTTTGCCTTTACCCATTCTCGCATTGATGTTATCCATTATCGCTGTGATTTTTTTATGTTTCTCCCTGTCGACATCATCCCACAGGGCACATTGCAATGTATTTTCTGGGATGATCTCCGTGGCGATGACACCGGATTTTTTATAATTATATCCTTTCCGGTATATCTTTTTCAGGGCTTTCACCGTGTGATGGATCATCTCAATGGTGCTGTTGGTGGCCACGGGCAATTTAACGGTTATTCCGTTGACATAGTGTGGTCCTTTGGCAAACCGGTTGGTCATAACAAAGATCGTCAGCGCCTGTGCCACGCTTTTTTGCTTGCGCAGTTTTTCAGCCACGGTGGCCACAAAAGCGGTGGTGGCCTGTTCCAGCTCTTCGTAAACGGTTGTCGTTTTTCCAAATGAGCGTGAGACACAAAGACCCTTGCGTTCAGCCGGGACATTGACGACCGTATAGCAGGGTTGTCCCCGGAGTTCATTGACCGTTCTCACCCCCACGACACCCAGATGTTGCCGTACCCATTTCTCAGGGGCTTTTTTAAGGTCACAGGCCGTCAGGGTATGATAGCGGTTAAGAAAGGTGGTAAATTGCGGTCCGATACCCCATATTTCTTCAACGGGGATGGCCTGCAGCCAACGATCCACGGTATCCTCGCGGGAAGGATCCAGCACCAGACCCCACCAGCCTTTTTCTTTAGCTATGTGGTTGGCTAACTTGGCCAGCGTTTTGGTCGGCGCAATGCCTATGGTTACCGGTATGCCTGTCCATTTTCTGATGGTGGAGGCTATTTTTTTCCCGAATTCATCCGGATCAGTCCTGATTCCTGTGAGGTCGAGGAAAGCTTCATCGATGGAATAAATTTCAAGCGAAGGAGAGAACTGAGCCAATATGGTCATTACCCTCTGTGAAATATCGCCATACAGTTCATAATTCGTCGAGAACACCGCGATGTTGTTTTTTTCGAGCAAGGATTTGATTTCGAAGGCCGGCACCCCCATTTTGACGCCAAGTTGTTTGGCCTCTTCGGAACGGGCGATGATGCATCCATCGTTATTTGAGAGCACGACGACAGGTTGGCCTTCCAACACTGGATTGAAAATGCGCTCGCAGGATGCATAAAAATTATTGCAATCGACCAAGGCCATTATTTTCTGTCCTGTGCTCATGTGTGATTCAATGACAGGCAGAGGAGGCAGGTTACATAACTGATCGGCAAGGCTGCTGCCGGGTAAGCCTTCACTTCTTGATGACCAGCCTGACTTTTTCAATCCTGGATCCGGTAGCCTGGATGATATAAAAAACGAATGAACCGATTACGATCTGATCTTTTAAGCCGGGGATGCTGTCATGATGATGGAGGATGAAGCCGGCAAGGGTTTCATATTCTTCCGACCCGGGAATTTTCAGGTTGTATTTCTCATTCAGATAATCGATTTCGAGCCGTCCTGAGAAAATGAATTCATTCTCACCGATCTGCTTATCAATCAACTCTTCGGTGTCGTATTCATCTTCAATCTCCCCAAGTATTTCTTCAATGATATCCTCGATTGTGACCATCCCTGATGTCCCTCCGAATTCATCCACGACCACTGCGATGCCGATATGCTGATCGATGAAGGAGGTCAGGGCCTTATTGGCAGGCATGGTCTCGGGAACAATCATGATGGGATTGGCAATTGTCTTAATGTTGGGTGGGTTCCTGAACAGGTCAAAGGCATGAACATACCCTGTGATATTATCAATATGATCCTTAAAGACCAGCAGTCTGGAATAACCTGTTTCAATAAACTGCTGCCGCAACCTCATGATGGGCTCACTTTCCTCTATTGCTTCAATTTCAGTGCGTGGTACCATGCATTCACGCAATTTGATGTTCCTGAACTCGATGACATTCTTGAACATCTGTATTTCCTGCGGCAGTTCAAATTTTTCCTGAAGATAAGCCGAATATTCGGCGAGGAAATGATCCAGGTCAATGGGTGTGAAGTCGTAAGCCTGTTCGGTGAATTTAACACGGAAGACCTTTTTCAGTATGAATTCGGATAGTCCCATGAAAAGATAGATGACCGGATAAAAGAGATAATAGAAAAGATAGACCGGAACAGCGAAGAAATTGATGATTTTGTTGGGATTAATCCGGAAGAGAGTTTTGGGTAGGAATTCGGCTACGATAAGGATCAACAGTGTTGCAATGACGGTTTGAATGACCAGGTTCAGAAAATCGCTTTGCAGGTGAACGGGAAGCAAATTGGTGAAGAATGGTCCAAGGATCTTTGCCATGGCGATGCCGTAAATGACCAGGGCGATGTTATTGCCGAGAAGCAAGGCCCCAATGAAACGTGAGGGTGTTTTATTAAATGCCGACATGATCCTGGCCGACAGAAGACCGTGGCTTTTATCCAGCTCCGTTCTTAATTTGTTAGCCGTAATGAAAGCGATCTCCATGCCGGAAAAGAAGGCCGACAACAACAGTGTTATAATGACGGTTATCCAGGGTTGCATGGTTGGCATACCTTCATGAAAACGCGATCGATGTACATTTCAATACTTATCCTGATTGACGAATATATTACCCTTGGCCTTTTTAAGTTTCCAGCTGTCGAACTGTTCATCGGCATCCATGCCGTTCTCACCGTAAATGGTTTTATCGCTGGTGGTGATTTTCACAAAGACATCCGAGTAGATCAGTTTTTGTTTTTGATCCCAGACCAGATGTTCGGTGTTTAATTTTTCATTTTTCTGGTAATTGACCACCTCCACATCGTTTTTTGCTTCCATGATTTTTCTTTTTTCATAACTGATTCCATAGTTGGCTGTCAGTTGTGATTTTATGTTCATAGCCGTATCATAAAAGACAATTTTCAGACCTTCAGGGAACTCAATATAAGGGTCATTACCTTCATAACGTTTCAACAGGGGACTTGTTAAAACAAAAGATACTTTCCCCGAGTCGGTCTGCACGACCTCGATATTGCTGACTGTCTCCACAGGCAGTGTATCGAGGGCTGTCACCAGCTTGACGGTTTTGACATCATTCTCGCAGGACTGAAAGACCAGGAGGAAAGATGAGAGTATCCCGATCATCAGGGGCAACATTTTCCAAAAGCGCTCTTTAAGAAAAATCAATACCCTTTCATTTGGCTGCTCTGACGGTAGTGGTTTCATTTATCCAACATCCGACTGTGTATGGTTGACCCTCCTTGAGGTCATAAAAGAATATGGTTTCGACCGAAGGAAAGTAACCGGAATATGTTGCGATGCGTTCGTTGGCCATGTCGGTGACAGAACTGTCGACACTTTTGGCTTTCTGGTACATGTCGACAGATGCCCAGTAAGCCACTTTCTTAGTCAGGTCATTGTCGCCGCATTGGTTGGCGCTGCGGGCATAAAGGTCACCGATCAGAATATAAAAGCTTCCGTTACCGGGGTTTATGGCCAGGCCCTTGTAAGCATAGGCCCGTGCTTTGGGATAATCATTGAGGTTCATGTATATATTCGCCAGCATCAGGTCAGCATTGGATATCAGACTGCTATCCTGAAGGTTGTTAAGTGCTTCGAAGAAATATTTGGCCGCCTCTTCATAATTTTCTTTTCTCATGTTCATGATACCCATCAGATAACCCGATTCGGGTGTGGGGGCCAGGTCATACAGATTTTTTGCAGCCTGAAAGAAGAGATCGGTATTGGTGCAGTTTTTCCTGTCGAGCATGGTGGTTATTTGTTTCAACAGGTCGGTATCATGAGGGGTCGCCACGAATTTTTTTTCAAAGATGCGAACGATATCATCGCAGGTAGCAAAAGGCTCGAAATTGCTTTCGATGTTTTTTTTCACATTCTGCCAGTCAGCGAGTTCTTCAGGATCCGATTTGTCGGCCTTGATATTTTCATCGGCTATTGAAATCACTTTATCATACGTTTCAACGATCGCCGTGGAATCAATATCGCCATTAACGGCCGAGGCAATGGTTGTAATAAAGTAGTAAACCAGCACGGCTCCTGTCGATTCATTTCCTTCCAGATCAACCGACCGTTTCAGAATTTGATACACCTCATAATATTTATCGGGCAACAAGGAATACAGGTCCACGCCTTTGCGGCCCAGAACGAGCCCCTCGCGGCTGGTGGGGGACGAGCCGAAATATTTAATGCGCTGGTCGTAAACCATCATCAACGTATCGATGTATTTTCTGCGTATGGAATCGTCGGGCGCTTTATCGATCATATATTTCAGGATAGTCACGCCATCGATATAAATGTTCTGGCTCGATTCAGGGCAGTTGAAAAAGACCCAGCGCCATGGTGACAAAATGGGCACCTGTTTGATGACCTTTTCATCGAAGTCGTGGTCTTTCCATATTTTGTAATTAATTCTGTATAATGACAGGTTTTCGATACAATTAACACTATCCTGTCCATGGCCGTATTTCTGACCGAACAGCGCCGTGTTAAACAGCAGAAGCATGATCACCACTGTGATACCCGATTTGTTCATTTTTCAGATGCTATAATATAATGTTTTGTCGGTTCATTTTGCCGATCTGACGGTTGTTGTTTCATTAATCCAGCAATCTACCTCATAGGTGTCACCATCCTTAAGGTCGTGAAAAAAGTTATCCTGCAGGGAGGGGAAAGCTTTTGAGTAGGTTTCGATGCGTTCATCAGCGGTGGCGGCCACTGAGGGGTCCACGCTTTTTGCCTTGATGTATTTATCCACGGCCGCCCAGTAGGCTGTTTTCTGTGTGAAGTCGTCAGTCCCGCAATCTTTGGCGCTTAAGGCATAAAGATCGCCGATAAGGATATAGGCATTCCCGTCTTTTGGTCTTAACTCCAGTGATTTGTAAGCAAAGGATCGTGCCTTGGGATAATCGGACGTAAGACGGTATGAGTCGGCGAGTAATAAATAACAATCGGCACGTAAAGCCGTGTCAGAGGACTGGGTGGCATCAAGCAGGTATTTGATGGCATTCTGGTAATCCTGTTTTTTTAAATACATCTTCCCGATAATAGAGGCCGATTCGGGAGAGGGCTCAAGCTGGTACAATTTAACGGTGGCATCAAAATACAGTTGTGAGTCGGTACAATTTTTTCTGTACAGCAAGGCGATAATTTTTTTCAGGACTTCAGGATCGTTACTTTTCTGATTGAACGTTTTAGTGGAAATGGCGATGATGTCATCGCAGGAGGCAAAAGGCTCGAACATCTGGTCGAGGCTGCTCATGGCTGTCTTGAACTCATTGATGACTTCGTGATCGGTTTGTGTTTTCAGGTTATAATCAATAATATCCATTAAGCGGTCGTAAGTATTTAATACCGTGTCCTTGGGGATTTTGTTTTCATTGGCCATCTGTGTGGTGAGGAGAAAATAATAGACCACCACTGCGGCATCAGATAAATTACCTTTCAGTTCAACGGAACGCTTGAGGATGTCATAAGCTTTTTCGTAAGCTGACGGCTTATACTGATACAGGTCAATGCCTTTACGTCCCAGAATATCGCCTTCCTGGGGTGTTTTCTCGCGGTAATGCAAAGGGAAATATTTAGTACGCTGGTCATAGATCATCATCAGCGTGTCGATGTCCCTGTTTCTTTTGGCTGTATCTTTTTCATTCTGGATCCGATATTCGTACATCTTTGCACCGTCAATATAAGTATTTTCTGTTCCCAGGGGGCAATTAAAAAAGACCCAGCGCCAACTCTTGATGGCGTCTTTCACGGCATTACTTTGATAGTTGCTGGCTCTCCACTGTTTATAGAATTCGCGGTAGAGTGATATTTCCATCACACATTTTGCGCTATCCTTGCCGTATTTAGGACCAAGGGTGCTTTGATCGGAGATCTGGGCCTTAATTCCATTACCGGATAACAGGAAGATAACCATCCACAGGAACACAGGCATGAGAACCCTTTTCATCTTTCAGTCAGTTTGAGTTTAATAAAACTTTCTTTTTATAAACCATCGTTCATACATAGCGACTCCGACGGTAAAGCGAAAAAAATTCTCTTTGATCAATCCATTGTTTTTGGTTCCGCTCTGTCCGATTTCAAGTCCGAGGTTGACGGTTGAGGTCAGTCCTTTCAGAGGCAATCCGACACCAAAAGAAACGCCAAATTCATTGATTTGGTTATTTCTTAGTTTCAGGTATGTCTGTTCATAATGAAATCCAACCCGGTAGTAAATTCTTTGCCAATATTTTGACATTCCTTCTGCCAGTGGTTTATACTGTCCTCCTATGGAAAATCTCATGGTATTGGCCAGTGAATCTGGGAGTCCAAAGGAGGAATAATCTTTCCAATTCTGCCAGAAGAACTCAGCTCCTGCCATCCATCGGGATGAGTCCTGCACAACAATACCACCTCCAAGGCTGAATGGGTATGTGATAGTCCCTTTTTCACCGGGTTGGTAAACAATGGTATCCTTCACGTATTCAACCTGGTCGTTACCCGGGAAGAAGGTCGTCTCTAAAAGATCGCGTTTGGCATTGAGTTTCGTGGTGGCATTATAAACAAGGCCGGCAGTGAGGAATATATCTTTTATACGTGCTGTATATTGTGCACCGAAATCAAAAATAAAATCCTGTACCTGTTCACTGTTTCTTAGCCGGAAGTTAGTCATATAAATGGAATCAGGGAAACTGACCACCTTGTCATAGTTAAGGGTGCCGAACAGAAATGAAGCGTTCATGCCGACAGAAAATTTCTTAAAGAAAGTCAGACTATTACCCCAGTAAGCTTTGTTTAAGCCACCGGAACCGGTATAATCAAACGACGTTCGTCCTATGTTCTCGAGGTTTTTCACATCAGAGGCCGAATATCCCAGATAGCTGTAAGGCGTTAATCCAAGGCTGGTTTTCCACCATTTAGTCACGGGAAATCCCATTAAAAGGTAACCAAGAGAGATGTCATTTGTTTTAACCGTTTGAAGTTCGGTCATGGAGGTGACAAAAGAACCGAAGAATCCCCCTTCCAGGACGAAGGAGGTCGTATCAAAGGCGTGATAGGAAGCCGGATTGGCGTTATTTACATAAAAGTGATCCGATAAAGCTATGCCCAATCCCCCCATCGACATATTAAAAGCGTCATGGTTATTGTAAATGGTCCCGATACCGAAGTAGGAATAAGGTGAATTGATATCATTCTGTCCTGACAACTTTCCGGGATTATAAAATAACAAAGCAGGCAGAAGGAATAAACAATATGCCAGATTATGCTTCAAGGTTATGGTTTAAGATTATGTTCAAACCCGATAAAACCAGATTTGGGTATACAAATATGTTAATTTTTAATTTTTTGTCAAAATATTTTGCATTTCCGCCTGTAAGAATAACTTTAACATCGGGGTACAGGTCGCCATAACTGTCAATGATACCGTTAATTTCGGCCGTGGTGCCGTTTATAACGCCTGATAAAATTGACTCTGCAGTACTCCGGCCGATGAGATGTTCCATTTCATCTAACGGTATTAACGGCAATTTATCCGTAAAAGTGTAAAGGGCTTTCAGCCGTAATGTCAGTCCCGGAGAGATACCACCGCCAAGAAAGGTATTGTGGTCATCGATGAAATTGTATGTGATGCACGTACCAGCATCGATGACCAGGACATTCTGATTGGGAAACATCGCATTGGCGGCAACGGCACCTGCCAGCCTGTCGTTGCCAAGGGAGTCGGGAGTGAGGTAACGATTTAACAGGGGCACGGGGGTGTGAGGGTTAAGTTCAATGAAATAAAAATGTTTCCGGAGGTATTTTCTCAGGGACTCATCGTAATCTCTGACGGCTGAGATAATGGCTGCCGTCACAGCCGGTTTATCCATGAGAAAATTTTCAAGCCTTACGGCATCAAGTGTTTCTTCTTCATTGATGTCGAACAACAGATCATTATCAAACAGGGCGGTTTTGACGCGGGAATTCCCGTAATCGATGACAAGCTTCATTGACTGGGTGTTGTAAAAAGAATGCAAAGATACAATGCATAAAGGATAAATGAATGTTTTTGTCCAAGAATTTTAATTTATTAAAATCTTGTTTATCTTTGCCCCTCTTTTACAGAGGGTACCATAGCTCAGATGGTAGAGCAACGGACTGAAAATCCGTGTGTCCCTGGTTCGATTCCAGGTGGTACCACCTCTTAAAGCCTTCGGGAGGAGGCTTTTTGCTTATGATGAGTCATTCATCCGGGGAGATGAACGAGCGGCAGGGTCAGGTTCTATTGCAGGATCCCGGAAGAGGTGGCGATGGCATAGTCACCTTTACCATAGGCTGTTTTGAAAAGGTTGCCGCGGAAAAAAATCTCAACTTTAAAATCCGCCGCTTTTTTATTGGCCTGAGCGGAACAATATACATAATCACCTTTGGATGCCCTGAAAGATGTTGACCATCCTTTTTTTGCGGCAGGCTCCTGACAGGTCTTTCCCCGACTGCACTTATATGTGATATTAAAATTTGAGGGTTCACCGGTTACCAGGAACACGACGCGCCCTTTATTTTGACGTGAACCTAACAGGCATTTGAGCCTTAAAAATAATCTTTTCATTATTACAAAAATTTATGCAATATAGGAAAAAATAAGGTCAAACCATATACCATTACAAAATAATATAATTCATCCCTTCATCGGGGGTCCGTGTATAAAAAACCAATTAAATTTGTCAATCACACGAGGAATTTATACTTTTGCACTCCATTTTTTTCAGAGGCCGGTATGGATTATTTTGATCAGTTTTGCATCCCTTTTACCGGATTAGCAACAGGTGAACATCGGTTTAATCTAGTCATACGGGATGAGTTCTTTGAAAGGTATAATTATTCCGATCTCAGGAAGGGTGATCTGACCGTCGGGCTTATCCTTGACAAGCAGGAAGGGATGTTAACCCTGACGTTCGATATTGCCGGCACGGTGGAAGTCATATGTGACCGGTGTCTTGAATATTATGACCAGCCGGTGGCGGGCAGGGAAAAGCTTTATATTCGCTTTGGAAAGGATTTCAATGAGGAAACCGATGAGATCATGATCATTCCTTACACAGAGCAACAGATTGATGTGGGACATTATATTTATGAATACATCAATCTGCTTATACCTTACCGCCGTGTTCATCCTGATGACGATCACGGTGAGAGCACCTGCAACAGGGATGTCATCAGGAAGTTGCAGGAATATCAAAGACATGACGTGGCCGATCCCCGGTGGGAGGTGCTGAACAATCTGAGAAATGATCTGGATAAAAATTAAAGTGACCTGTTATTAATAATAAATCATAACAACATGGCACATCCGAAGCATAAAATTTCCAAAACCAGGAGGGATAAAAGAAGGACACATTATAAAGCCAAAACAGCCACCTATGCTCTTTGCTCAAATTGCGGTGCACCAGTGGAGTACCATCGGGTGTGTCCGGAATGCGGTTATTACAGGGGAAAACCTATGGTTGAAAAAGAGACGACCGTGTGATGACTGTGTCATTCCTCATGTTAACAATGACCTTATAATTCGGTGTTCTGATGAATATTGGCCTGGATGTCATGGGTGGAGATTTTGCTCCTGAAGCAACAATCAGTGGAGCTTTGCTTGCGCTAAAGGAGATACCCTCATCCGACAGGATTACCCTGATTGGCGATGAAAGGATTATTAGGCAATGGCTGGGGAAGCTGCAGGCGGATGCTGGTGGATTTGAAATTGTCCATGCTCCCGACACCATAGGGATGGATGAACCGCCGACGCGTGCTTTTTTCAAAAAACCTCGGTCGAGCGTCTCCGTCGGTTTCCGTCTTCTCGGCAACCATGAGCTCGATGCTTTCACGGGAGCCGGCAGCAGCGGAGCCATGATGGTTGGATCGATTTACAGTGTCAATACCATCCATGGCATCATCAGGCCGTGCACGGCAGCCCTGGTACCCAAAGAAAACGGCGGCGTCGGCATACTGCTCGATATCGGTACCAACCCCGATTCCAAATCCGATGTACTGTACCAGTTTGCTATATTGGGATCCATATATGCCGAATCGGTACATAAAATAATCGAACCCAAAGTAGGTCTTCTCAATATCGGTGAAGAAGACCTTAAAGGAAATATTCTCGTCCAATCGGTTTTCCAGCTGATGAAAAACACCAAAGACTTTAATTTTATCGGCAATATAGAGGGAAGGGATCTTTTTAATAATAAAGCGGATGTGATGGTTTGCGACGGTTTCACAGGTAATGTGATTATCAAGCTCATTGAGTCGGTGTACGAGATCTTTCTGAGACGGGGGTTATCCGATGACTATTTCAGCAGGTTCAATTACGAGAACTATGGCGGCACGCCCATCCTGGGTATCAATTCATCGGTGGTGGTAGCCCATGGCATTTCCAGTGCCACAGCCATCAAGAATATGATCTTGCTGGCACGGGAGATGTACGAAGTGAAACTGGCAGGTAAAATAAAGGATGCGTTGTATAACTATTCCGAAATCAGTCATTTCAAATTCTAATCAGAACTTCTTAACTGAATAAAGATGATGAATCATATCAGGGCGGCGATAACCGGAGTGGGAGCCTATGTTCCGGATGATATCCTGACCAATAATGAGCTGAGTCGCATGGTCGATACGTCGGACGAGTGGATCATGGAACGCATTGGCATCAGGGAACGTCATATTCTAAAAGAAGCAGGGAAGGGCTCGTCGTACATGGGGGCCATGGCCGTTCGGGAGCTTTTAGGCAAGACGCACACCTCGCCGGATGAGATCGATTTATTGATTTGTGCCACCGTCACGCCCGATATGCTTTTCCCTGCTACGGCAAACCTGATCTGCGACCAGACAGGGATCAAAAATGCATTCAGTTATGACCTTAATGCGGCCTGCTCCAGTTTTCTGTTTAGTCTTGAGACGGCGGTCAGGTTCATTGAATCGGGTCAGTACAGGAAGGTCATCGTCGTGGGTACCGATAAGATGTCAGCCATTACCGATTATACGGATCGCAACACTTGTCCGTTGTTTGGTGATGGTGCCGGGGCTGTTCTGCTGGAGCCGGCGGAAGGGGACGTCGGGATAATGGACAGCATCCTCCATACCGATGGCTCCGGATGGCTTTACCTGCACCAGAAGGCAGGGGGGTCGGTCAAACCACCTACACATGCGACGGTGGATGCAAAGGAACATTTTGTTTATCAGGAGGGCAGGACCGTTTTCAAGTTTGCCGTCATCAACATGGCCGATGTCTCCGTCGAGATCATGGAAAAAAACCATTTATCCTCTGATGATGTTACATGGTTCGTTCCGCACCAGGCCAATATGCGTATCATCACGGCCACTGCCAGCCGCATGGGCATCAAACCTGAACGGGTCATGATCAACATTGACCGGTATGGCAATACCACCTCCGCAACACTTCCCTTATGTCTTTCGGAATGGGAGACCCGGTTGAAAAAGGGCGATAATCTTATCCTGGCGACTTTCGGCGGGGGTTTCACCTGGGGTTCGATGTATATAAAGTGGGCTTACACCCGAAACGGCAGCCAGGATAACCTCTGATCTGTCACAGGGAATGCTTCTTCCATTTGCCCTCATATAAAACAAGCAGGTGATCGAAGCCTATATTCCTCAAAAGATCCAACGCTTCATTGAAACTACCGGACAGCTCCTGTGGACTGTGGGCATCTGAATTCAATGTTATGGGGATACCCATCCGATGGATTTCTTTCAGGATGTCTGTTCCAGGGAAAGGCTCATCGGTGCTGTGCCTGTATAATCCCCTGGTATTGACTTCAACGATGCAACCCCCGTCTTTAATGGTTTTCAATGTCTTTGTGACCGACTGTCTGTGCCAGGGCTCATTTCCCGAAAAAAACCTGTTCTGATTCCACATTTTTATTTTATCGAAGTGACCAACGATTGCAGGCCGCTGGGTGGTGACCATCTCGGCAATCTGGTCATAGTAAGCTGTGACTGCTTTCCGTATATCGTTACCGAAGCATTCTTTCAGCCCTTCATCATAGGATTCGCGCAGGATACCGTCGATCATCCAGTATTTGTCCGGCTCGGTGCCGGTGACCAGGTGGACGGAGCCGATGATATAATCAAGGTGGCAACGGTCGGTGAAATAACCGAAATCCCATGTGATGCCGGGGATGTAATCGGCCTCAAGAGCCAGGTAAATGATTATTTTATCACTGTAACGTTCCTGCAGGTTCCGGATGGTCTCACAATATTCGTCGAGTCTTCCCGGAGGCGTTGTGTATTGATTATCAAAGGGTACAGGAGCATGGCCCGAAAAGCCAAGGGCCTTGAAACCCTGTCGGATGGCCTCGGTGACATAACTTTCGGGAGGTTCGATGCCGTCACAAAAAGTACTGTGGGTGTGGAAGTTATAGGGATATTCAGAGATCATTCTTTATAAATAGACAGCCAAAATTACGGATAAAAAAAATTGAATATCGCATGCACCTTTTTTGCTGTCTGATTGGTATTTCCTGACAATTCCCTGAAAGGTGCAGGATATTCAATTTTTTATAAGATGGATTACTAAATGAAAAACATGATTCAATTCCGGTTCTGTCCCACAGAGTTATTGTTGCGTTTTGCCAGCTTTTCTGACATCCAGCCGGTAAGTTAATCCGATTCCCAGATTCCAACAGAATCCATCTTCCAAAGGATGAAATACAAAGCCTGCTTCAGGCCTTACAGCCCATCTCTCAAGGTTGGAACTGAACCCCAAATCCAGGTTAAGTCCAAGAAGTCCTAGGGGCTTTTCTCCCTTATAAAAATATAACGATCCCATGGGTGATACGGTCACTTCTGCCCATTTTGCAACAGGAACGGAAATAAGAAGGCTGGGATTTAAAATGTACATGGATATCAGTTCTTCCTCATAATCTGATTTGAATTTGTTTAAAACGATACTGAAAGGCATTTTAAATCCGATACCTTTCGTCGTTGTAATTTTGGGTGAAATGGTAAAAAGATTGTAATCAAAAAATTCATATTTGTTATAAAACTTGTTCCAACCGATCTTAATGTCGAAATTCTTATTGACCGGGATACCTGCCGTGATACCGATATTATTAAAAAAAAACGAATAAGAGGAATAATCAGCAGTGAATTCCACGTTTCCCGAAGGAATGATGCCTGCTCCTTCAAAGGAAGGCGGGCCGAATATTTGGGCAGATCCGACTGTGGTGAGGTGTAACAATATCCATACGGATAAAAGAAAAGGAATCATACGGATACCTTTTTTCTCATTGACCTTTTGTGTAAGTGTTTTCATGGCTTTGAAATTTTGGTTAGTAATAAGAAAACTATCGAAGCAAATTTAATTTCACAACATGCTCTTACATAATTGATTAATGCGACGAGGGCCTTATCTATTGCATAATTCCACAAAAGGCGGATGAGGGCATATGATTTATTGCAAATAATGCGGTATCAGCCTCATTGAATAATTACGAATGGTGGTTTTTTGCAAAAGAAAAAGAATGGATTGGCAGGACTTGCTTGATTATTTTGGAAATGAAAAAATACCTTTCAGTTAAACATTTTCTTTTTTCGGACATTTGTAATGTAAAAAGTATGGCAATGGCTTACGATTTTAACGAGGTTGTTGACCGTACAGGTATTGCCCCGGAGATCATTCAGGTGGAAGCACCCGATAGTTTGGCTAAAGCGGTAAATTCATTGAGAAGAAACTATGCTTGATGGCGGACCGATATACCATGAAACGCATCCCGGGCATGTCATAGTGGAACCATGGAATGCCATATCCTCGTTATTATTCTGGGTTCCTGTCATTTACTTTCTTATCAGGCTCAGAGGGCACTATAAAGAGCATCTCTTCCTTATTGTCTGGTGCTCGCCCTTGTTATTCATAGGAGGTTTGGGCAGCGCCATCTTTCATGCCTTCCGGTTGCATCGTTTCTTTTTATTCATGGACTTTGTCCCCATTGCTATTCTCACCCTTTCTATCAGCATTTATTTTTTCCTTAAGCTGATGAAATGGTGGTGGGTGGTCCTCATCATGGTGTCATCGGTGGCTGTTCGTTTTGCACTATTCGCTTTTTTTCACGGCCAGGGAGCTATCAATGCGAGCTATTTCATGACCGGCGTCCTGATCTTTTTACCTGCCCTATTATTAGTTATCAAGACAAGATTTTTTTCCGTCGGCCTATTGATCTGGGCTCTCATATGCTTCGCGGTGGCTTTATTTTGCAGGTATGCTGACGGCTGGCATGACATGCCCCTGCCGATTGGAACACATTGGTTGTGGCATGTCTTCTGTGCCGCAGGCGCATGGTTGTTGGGAAGATATCTGGTAAGAATTGAAAATTTAAGACATGGGCTTGCTTAGCCTCTCCTGGTATTTTCAGATGTCCTTCAGCAAGATGTTTCCTGGATGATCGTCGAGGGTATGCCGGAATGTGTCGGTAATCTCTCTTAATTTGTTATATTCTTTCGTCTCCGGGATGGGAATATGGTCATCCCCTTTCCGGTCAAGGATGTTGATCAGGGTATTCACCGACAGGGTACCGATGTCTCTGGCGGGCTGATAGGCTCTTTCCTTATATTCCGTCGTATAGGTCTCAGAGAAGACACCGCATTCGGTCATCGCGTAGGTTAACGTGCTGGCTATGCGTACCGGGATATCCAGCTTATGGGCGATCTCGGTAATGGTCATCGGTTTTTTACCTTCGGCAAAGTTCTTTATGACACGGTGTGCTATCAGCAGCGACAGGAGGCGGTCGAAGGAAGGGCTGGTTGAGAGGTTGCCCATCTCGAAGTCCAGTTTTTCGACATTCTGGTTGGCGAAGGATATCTCGGCCCCCAGGAGGACGATATACCAGCTTGTCTGAAGCCAGACCAGGAACAGGGGGAGTGCGGCGAAGCTGCCATAAATGGCGTTATAGTTTGTCACGCCTATCTGGAAACGGATGTACACCCATTGAAGGGCCTGATAGAGTGTTCCGGCAATGACGCCGGCCAGCAGCGCCGATCGGAAGCGTACCCTCGTGTTGGGGATGACCATGTAAATGATCGTTAAGAGAATCCATATGAGAAGATAGGGAGACAGATGCAATAAAAAGAGAATGAAAGAACCGATGTATTCCGCTACGTGGGAGTGACCTGTCAGATCGCTGATACGTGTGGAGAGAAAGACGGTGGCACTGCTGGCCAGGATCATCATCAACGGGGCCAGTAGAAGAATGGCTATGTAATCACTGAATTTGCGCACCATACCTCTGGATTTTTTCACCTGCCAGATGTCGTTGAAGGTCTGTTCAATCACGCTCAACACCCTTATCACAGCCCATAAGAGGATGACCAGACCGATGCCGGCAATGATGTCGCCGCGGGTGCTGGCAAGGACTTTATTGGCCATCGTCACCATTTGGTCTATGACATCCTTCTGGAAGGTGAAGTTATCGTAAAGGTATCTTTCAAGGAAAGTTTCGATCCCAAAACTTTTAAAGATACCGAACAGAATGGCCAGCACAGGCACGAAGGCCAGAAGTGAAAAATAGGTCAGCGCCGAAGCCCTTGCCGACAAACGTTCCGTGCGCAGACCTTTGACAACGATGAGCAACATGCGTATCTGTTTGAAGAGAAATGACTTGTGGCGAGGCAATGCCTTCAACGGGATCTTCCAGATATCCTTCTGAAGGAAAATAAATATCCTCCCGATTGACGCTATGATTTTCTTCATGAAGATGCTATTGAAAATATATATTTCGTTATGAGTTACTTTCCACAAGTTCGAAGTCCATCTGTTTCTTTGACAGCTCGATGTCTTTCACGACGACGGTGACGCGATCGCCCAGCCTGTATTCTTTGCCGTATCTTCTGCCTACGACCCGGTAATTTTCCTCATCGATGTAATAGAAGTCATCGAGCATATCTTTGAGTGCCACGCGACCTTCACATTTGCTACCGATGAGTTCGACAAAGATCCCCCACTTGCTGACACCTGATATCAGCCCGTCGAATTCCTGTCCTATCTTGTCGGAAAGGTATTCGGCCTGTTTGTATTTCACTGAAGCCCTTTCGGCATCCAGGGCTTTGCGTTCCATATCGGAGGCGTAATCACATTTCTCTTCGTATGTAGTCGCATCAACACCGGGCTGGCCGTGCATATAAGCATCCAGAAGACGGTGTGTCATCAGGTCAGGGTAACGGCGGATGGGGGAGGTAAAATGGGTATAAAAGTCAAATCCCAGACCGTAATGCCCGATATTATGAGTTGAATAAAGAGCTTTAGCCATGGTGCGGATGGCTATCGTCTCGATCATGTTCTTCTCGCCTTTGCCATTGATTTGATGAAAGAGGTTATTATATGAGTTGGCCAGGCTTTTTCTGGAACCTGTATTCATGGTATATCCCAGTTTGCGGACCAGCTGCACGAAACTGTTCAGTTTCTCCGGACTGGGTTTATCGTGGATACGGTATACAAACGTCTTCGGGACTGTCCGGTCTTTGGTCTTGCCTATCCGTTCCGCCACTTTTCGGTTGGCGAGCAGCATGAAATCCTCGATCAGGAAATTGGATTCCTTTTGTTCTTTAATGTAAGTGTCGATGGGTTTACCCTCTTCATCCAGTTTGAATTTGACCTCTGTTGTCTGGAAGTTGATGGAGCCTTTTCTGAAGCGCTCCTCGCGCAGCTTTGAGGCCAGACGGTGCAAGACCATGATCTCAGACTTAAAATCGCCATTTTCTCCCTCTATCATGCGTTGCACTTCGTCATAATTGAAACGGCGGTTGGAGTTAATGATGGTTTTGCCCATCCATTGGTTATGGACGGTTCCTTCCTCGTCGAGGGTGAAGACGGCTGAAAAGCACAATTTATCCTTTCCAGGCTGCAGGGAGCAGACGTCATTGGATAATTTTTCGGGCAGCATGGGTATAGTGCGGTCCACCAGATAAACCGACGTGCCGCGGCGGTAAGCTTCCTGGTCAATGGCCATGCCCGGTTTCACATAGTACGAGACATCGGCGATATGAACGCCCACTTCCCATAGCCCGTTGCTAAGGCTGCGCAGTGACAGGGCATCATCGAAATCCTTGGCATCTTCCGGGTCGATGGTGATGGTGATGACTTCGCGGAAGTCCTTGCGTTTTTTTATCTCTTCGGCCGTAATGATACCGGGTATGTGCCCGGCTTCCTTAAGTGCCGCTTTCGGGAACCGCAGCGGGAAGTCATATTCGGCCAGGATGGCGTTCATTTCGACATTGTTGTCGCCCGGTTGTCCCAGCACTTCGACGATCTCACCAAAGGGGTTGTTCGATTGCTCGGGCCATTCGGTGATGCGGGCAATGGCCTTCTCACCGTTCATGGCTCCATGCAGACGGTCAGGGGGGATATAGAGGTCGACAGGAATAGAGACATTATCGGGTATCAGGAAGGCAAATTTCGGCGTCACCTGAAGGGTGCCGACGAATTGTTTTTTAGCCCTTGATATGATCTCTATGATCTGTCCTTCTATTTTACGGTCACGTCGTTTAGGGAAGAGGTGGACTTTCACCTTGTCGCCGTGCAGCGCATGGCCCGTGTTATTCGGTGCAATGTAAACATCTTCGCCAAGTTCGTCGGTGATCACATAGGCTTTGCCGGTTTGCTTCATGTCGACGATCCCGGTGATGACGGTGCTGCTGACATCACCGCCGGCAAGGTTCGGATGGCGCTGGTATTTTCCCCGGCTCACCTGGATGATCTGTTCATCATCCTCAAGATCAAACAGGATCTTTTTTATCAGTTCCTTGCTGGTCTTATCCTGTGCTCCGAGGACTTTCGATAACTGCCTGAAATTATAACCCTTGAAAGGATTGTTCCTGAAGACGGATAAGACGTCGTTGGCGAAGGTGCTTCTCAGACGTTTATCCTTTTTACCGGTCTTTGACGATCGTGTATGTTTTTTACCGCTCATTTTTTCATGGCTTAATGTGTAAAGGTAATAAAAATGGAAGTGTTCTTCGGTGTTTTTAATACATTTGATACCTCAAGACATGACGATGAAATCACGCCGGTGTGGTCACTTTCAGCGCTTAGCATTATCATTTTTGTTCTTCCTGTGGGTTATGCCCTTTGTCAGGGGTCAGTATTTTTCCATGGGCGTTGATCCCGCATCCGTGCGGTGGAAACAAATCAAAACGGATCATTTCAGGGTTGTTTTTCCCGCTGATTTTGAGCAATATTCGCAATATATAGCCAATGGCTTTGAGTACGTCTATGATCCCGTACGCCGGACGCTTCATTCACATCCGCCCGTGACGCCTGTCCTCATCCATACGCTGTCGACCGTCCCCAATGCTTTTACGCCTTATGCACCCCGGAGGATAGAGTTGCTGACCGTTTCTCCGCAGGACACCTATACCCAGGAGTGGCTTGACCAGCTTATGACACATGAGTTCAGGCATGCTTCGCAGTACGCCGCCATCAACCATGGTTTCACCCGGGTATTGTATTATTTCCTGGGGGAGCAGGCGTTACCGGCCGTCCTGGGATTGTTTGTTCCTTTCTGGTTTATCGAAGGGGATGCCACGGTCATTGAAACGGCCCTGTCCCATTCAGGACGTGGTCGTGTGCCATCATTTGAGATGCGCCTCAGAGCACAATTTCTGGAAAAAGGTATTTACTCATACGAGAAAGCTGTCGCCGGTTCTTATAAGGATTTAATACCCGACCGCTATGAACTGGGCTACCAGTTGGTCGGAATGTCCAGGATAATCTTTGGCGATACGCTGTGGAGCAGGGTCCTGAAGAAAGTGAGTTCTTATCCCTTTATGCTGGCGCCTTTTTCTTCATCGTTAAAACAACAAACAGGATTAGGGAAATATGGCTTATATAAGTCGTTGACTTCACAATTGCGCGACAAATGGCTGACCGCGGATGAGGCATTAGTCCCCAGCTCCTATGATCAGATCAGCAAGGCCTCGGGCCGGGTCTATACCAGTTACAACCTGCCGGTTATCTTCAGGGACAGCCTGATCATCGCCGAGAAATCGGCCCTCGATGATCTGACACGCGTTGTGATCCTTGACAGGGAGGGTCATGAAAAACAGCTTTTCATCGCCGGCATCGGGGATGTCATGGAATCATTATCCGGCAGCGACAGCATCCTGTGCTGGTCGGAAATGACTGATGACCCTCGATGGCCATCACGTGACTACAGGGTCATCAAGGCCTATCATTATGAGACAGGCCATATCTCGCAGCTCACGCACCGGACACGTTATTTTGCTCCTGCCGTCTCCCGTGACGGACAACGTATCGTCACCGTGGAAGTCACTCCCGGTAACCGCTATTCGCTGGTTATCCTCAATGCTTCTGACGGCCATGCTATAAAAAAGATTTCCACACAGAAGAATTTTTTTTTCATTCATCCGCGATGGTCTGATGACGGGAAGTCGATTGTTACTGTCGTGCTGGGCCATGAGGGTAACAGCCTGGCCGTGGTTGACCCGGAAAAGGAGGAGGTGGATATTGTTTTACCCTTTAGCTTCAGTGAAATCAAAAGACCTTCGTTTTATGGTGATTACATTATTTACCAGGCTTCATACACCGGCATTGACAATATTTTTGCTTTTCAACGCCATACGGGAAAGGTTTACCGTATCACATCTTCCCGTTTCGGGGCTTATGATGCGGCAGTGAGTACGGAGCGGCCGGAGATGGTTTATTCTGATTATACCGCCGACGGTTATCAGCTGGTTTCGGTGAACCTTGACTCCTCCAACTGGGAGTTTTATGACCTCACTGCCGAACAGCCTTTTGTCCTGGCCGATCGCCTGGCACAACAGGAACATTTTCTCTTTGATCATGATTCTATTCCTCAGACGGAATATCCTGTCAGGCCCTATCGAAAGGGATGGCATCTTTTTGATTTTCACAGCTGGGCTCCCTTCAGCCTGGATATCAGTAATTTGTCCGTATCGCCCGGTGCCATGTTGCTTTCGCAGAACCTGCTGAGCAGCAGTTACACGACATTGGGGTATGCCTTTAGTCTTAATGAAGAGACAGGTAAATATTATCTGACTTACACTTATGAAGGGCTGTATCCCGCTTTAGACCTGACCGCCGACTATGGCTTACGGAGGGGAACCTATGCCGAAAACCATCAACATGAGATCCCTTTAAAATGGAATGAATTCAATCTGACGGCGACTTTGCGGGTGCCGTTGAAGTGGTCGCACAACATCTGGTTCCGGGGCGTTCAACCGGCAGCAGGGATCACCTGCAAGCTCATGAAGATGGATAAGTCAGTCCCCCTGACGTTCATTGAAGATCATCTGACTGCAATGAATTATTCTTTCAGTGCCTATAACCAGATGAAGACATCACGGCAGGATCTGTATCCACGCTGGGCTCAGGTGGTCACCCTTAACTTCAGTCATACCCCTTTCGGAAAAAAATACAATTCAATCCTGGGCGGGCAGGTTTATTTATACCTGCCGGGTGTGGCAAGGCATCATAGTCTTCGATTGTATGCCGGCTACCAGAGCCAGGTCAAGCAGGATTATGGTTTTTCTGATGTTATCAGCTATCCAAGGGGATATTCCGGCATTTATTTTGACAGGGCATGGAGTTTTTCCGCTACTTATGTTTTCCCGTTATTTTATCCCGATTGGCGACTGGGTCCGGTGCTTTACATTAAAAGGTTTAAAGGCGATGTTTTTTATGATTATGCCTATGGTCCTGACAGCTCACCCTTTACCGATTATTCTTCGGCAGGCCTTGACCTGACAATGGATATTCACTTTCTGAGTTTTTTTATCCCCTTTGAGGCCGGTGTGCGGTCTATATATAAAACCAGAGAAAACACGTTCGTTTTTCAATTCCTCTTTAACGTTAACATCCATTCATTATATTGATTTTTAAGTAGCGGTCATTGATCAATAATTCCGTTATTATCGTGTATTATTTTAATAATTACATTTGCGCAGTCATAAAAGGAATCAAGCATTATATCAGGTTTTCCAAATAATATACACGATGCATTTCCTTCGTTTTATTTTCATTCTTTTTTTACCCGTATTTTTTATTGTAGTTTTCGCAGGGTGCCGGCATGAGCAGCATGATGATCAGCGACAGCATGTGGTATCGCCGTCTATAGAAGCCCATGCCATTGTGCTCAGACCACAGGAGCTGGAAAATAAGATAATAACCACGGGTACGGTTCTCGCCAACGAGGAGGTGGAGCTTCGCAGTGAGGTGGAGGGGCGTGTAGTGCAGATCAACTTCATGGAGGGTAGTCGCGTCAGCAAAGGCGATCTGCTCGTCAAGATCAACGATGCCGAATTGCAGGCTCAGCTGAAAAAACTGTTGCTGGATGAGAAACTGGCCAGGGATGATCTTTTCCGCAAAGAAAAGCTTCTTGAGATCAATGCTGTGAGCCGGGAGGAATATGACATCTCGCAGAACCAGCTCGGTGTCATACAGGCCCAGATAGACCTTCTCCGTTCGCAACTGGACAAAACGGAGATACATGCTCCTTTCAGCGGGCTGATCGGATTACGTTACATCAGCCCCGGGGGGTATGTAACATCCGATATGCTTATTGCCCGTCTTCAGGAGACCAATCCGGTGAAGATAGAATTCACCGTCCCGGAGAAATACAGAAGCAAGATTGAACCAGGGACGGTCATCCAGTTCACTGTTGAAGGCCATGACAGCACTTTTGCGGGAAAGGTCTATGCCCTTGAACCTAAAATTGATCCTTTGACAAGAACGGTGACCGTCAGGGCTCTGTGCCCCAACGACGCCAATTTCCTTATCCCGGGAGCCTTTGCAAAGGTCGGCATCATACTGGAGACTATTCCCGATGCGTTGGTCATCCCCTCCGAAGCCCTGATACCCGATATTAGGGGTGAGAAGGTTTTTATCTATTCGATGGGCCGGGCGAAGGCCGTTTATGTGGTCACCGGCATACGAATGGAAACAACGGTGCAGATAACGGAAGGTCTGGCACCCGATGACACCATCCTGACCACAGGGCTGTTGCAATTGCGCGACGGCATGAAAGTGAAGCCTGTCTTGCAATGATTTCCCGATGATTCAATTGAACCTTTTTCCCCATGAACATTTCGTCGTTAAGCATTAACCGCCCTGTATTAGCCACCGTTATTTCCATTTTGCTGGTGCTTTTCGGCATTATCGGGTATACCTTTTTGGGTGTGCGTGAGTTTCCCAGTGTGGATCCGCCGGTGGTGACGGTAAACACCAATTATGTGGGTGCCAACGCCGATATCATCGAATCGCAGATAACCGAGCCCCTGGAGGAGTCGATCAACGGCATTACGGGCATCCGTTCTTTAAATTCAGTGAGCATGGACGGCAGGAGCACGATCACTGTGGAGTTTGAACTGGGGGTGGATATGGAGGCTGCCGCCAACGATGTCAGGGACAGGGTGTCGCGGGCCATACGCAACATCCCGCCCGACACCGACCCTCCCATCGTCACCAAGTCGGATGCCGATGCCAGCCCTATCCTGGCCCTCACCGTTCAGAGTGATGCCCGCAACCTGATGGACTTATCGGATATAGCCAACAATGTCTTCAAGGAGCGTTTGCAGACCATCCCCGGGGTCAGCGAGATACGGATATGGGGTGAGAAGAAGTACGCCATCAAGCTTCTGATGGATCCGGCGAAACTGGCCAGTTACCAGCTGACACCCGGCGACATACGGGATGCCCTCAACAGGGAAAATGTCGAACTTCCCTCCGGCAGGATTGAAGGTTATTCAACGGAGCTGACCATCAGGACCAGAGGGCGGCTGACCACACCGGAGGAATTCAACAACATGATCATCAAGGAGACCGACGGCAACCTCATCCGTTTCAGTGATGTGGGGCAAGCCGTGCTGGCGCCTGAAAACGAAAGGACCCTGCTCAAGGGCAACGGCGGCATACCCATGGTGGGTGTGGCTGTGACGCCCCAACCCGGCGCCAACCAGATCTCCATAGCAGATGAATGTTATAAACGGGTGGCACAAATCAAACGCGACCTGCCGCAGGATGTCAAGGTGGGGTTCAGCTTCGACACGACAACGAGTATCCGCAAGGCCATCAGGGAGGTCAAAGATACCATTATGATCGCTTTTACGCTGGTGGTGCTGGTCATCTTTATTTTTCTCAGAAACTGGAGGACCACCCTCATCCCGGTGATAGCCATACCCATCTCGCTCGTCAGCGGTTTTTTCATCATGTACATCGCAGGATTTTCCATCAATATTCTAACCCTTCTGGGTATCGTGCTGGCAACGGGCCTCGTGGTGGACGATGCGATCGTCGTCCTTGAAAATATTTATCATAAGGTGGAAGGGGGTTTGAATGCCATCGAGGCGGGACACCGTGGTTCCAAGGAGATCTATTTTGCCATATTATCTACCACCATTACCCTGGCGGCTGTTTTTCTGCCCATCATTTTTCTCAGGGGTCTGACGGGACGTCTATTTCGTGAATTTGGTGTGGTGGTGGCGGGGACGGTGCTTGTCTCCGCTCTGGTCTCGCTAACGCTGACGCCCATGATGAGTTCGCGCATGCTGAAACGGGGCAGGGTCCACGGCCGTCTCTTCACGGTCACCGAGCAATGGCTCAACGGCCTGATAAATGGTTATAACAGAACTTTACGGCTCTTTATCCGGCACCGATGGCTGGCCATAGTCATCATGGCAGCGGCCGCAGCGATCATTTTCGGTATAGGCCGTATCATACCGTCGGAGCTGGCGCCAATGGAAGATAAGAACCGTATACAGATCCTGGCCACGGCACCCGAAGGTATCTCGTTCGAAAAGATGGACAGTTATATGGATCAGCTCCTGAGAATCGTCGATACCATTCCCGAGAGGGAATCGATCATCGAACTGACGGCGCCGGGGTTTGGCTCTTCAGGCTCGACAAATACCGGTTTTATACGTGTCTCCTTTGTGGATCCGTCCAAACGTGAGCGTACACAGCAGGATTTCGCCGATGAGATAAACGGCATTTTACGGAAATATAATTTTGCACGCACTTACGTCGCCCAAGAACAGACGATAGGCGGAGGCCGTGGCTCAAGCCTGCCGGTACAGTTTGTCATCCAGGCTCCTGATTTTGAGAAACTGAGGAAATTCATCCCTCTTTTCATGGAAAAGGCCAATGCCGATTCCAAGTTCCAGGTGGTCGATCTGAACCTGAAGTTCAATAAACCCGAGATAGCCGTGGAGATCGACCGTGACAGGGCCCGGGCCCTGGGTGTTAATGTCAGGGACATCGCCGAGGTGCTGCAGCTTTATTTCAGCGGTGAGCGTTACGGTTATTTTATCCTTAGCAACAGGCAATACCAGGTGATCGGCCAGGCCAGCCGTGAAAACAGGGACAGGCCTCTGGATCTGAGCTCACTGTATGTCCGCAACGCCAATCACCACCTGATACAGCTCGATAATGTCGTGAACCTGACGGAACAAAGCAACCCCCCGCAGCTTTACCGTTACAATCGTTATGTTGCTGCCACGGTGTTGGCGCAGCCTGCCAGGGGTGTCACCCTTGGCCAGGGCATCGAGGAGATGCGTGCCATTGCGAAAGAGACCCTCGACGAGACCTTTTCCACGGCACTGGCAGGCACCTCCAAGGAATATGAGGACAGCTCCAACAGTCTGCTCTTCGCTTTCCTGCTGGCATTGGTTCTCATCTATCTGGTTCTGTCGGCTCAGTTCGAGAGCTTCATCGATCCGTTGATCATCATGTTTACCGTTCCCCTGGCCCTGGCCGGCGCGGTGCTTTCCTTGTGGCTGTTCGGGCAGACCATCAATATCTTCAGCGAGATCGGTGTCATAGTGCTGATCGGCATCGTCACAAAGAACGGCATCCTGATCGTGGAATTTGCCAATCAGCGCAAAGCGGCCGGACTGGCGTTGAACGAGGCCGTGATTGATGCCGCCACGCGCCGCCTGCGGCCTATCCTCATGACCAGCCTGGCCACAGCCCTGGGGGCCTTGCCCATAGCCCTGTCACTGGCGGCAGCCTCACAAAGCCGCGTGCCCATGGGAATAGCCATCATAGGCGGTCTGATCTTTTCATTGATGCTGACATTGTACGTGATACCATCACTGTACACCTATCTTTCACGGGATACGCATAAATCAAAAGCCGTTATTACCGGCGATAAACAGTGAATATCATGAGGATAAAGATTTTTTTTCTGATGATGGGCCTGTCCTGGTTTCTGAAGGCCAGCCCACAGGATACACTCACTCTCTTCCAGGCTGTTCAGATAGGTCTGGTTAACAATTATTCCATCATCATACAGAAAAACGATGCACAAATAGCGACCAACAATAATACGGCAGGCAATGCGGGATTTTTACCCGAGGTAACCCTCAACGCCACGCAGAACTATACCATCACGACCACGCATCAGGATATGTTCAACGGGACGTCGAAAGATGTCACCGCCGCACACGGTCGCAGCTTCAATGCGGGGATACAACTCACCTGGACCCTGTTTGACGGCTTCAGTATGTTCACCAATAAGAGCACGCTGGATGTTCTGGAACAAATGGGTGAGACGGAAGCCCGCCTGACCGTGGAGAATACCGTTTCGGCCATTATCAGGAACTATTACGGCATCATTCAGCAACAAAAGATGGTGCAGGTGTTGCGTGATGCGGTGGGCTTATCGTTGCAGCGTAAGCAAATTGCGGAGGCTAAACTGGCTTTGGGATCGGGATCACAGCTTATGCTCCTGCAATCGACCGTCGATCTGAACTCCGACAGCACCAACCTGCTCAATGAAATGGCCTCACTCCAGGGTTATAAAGCTGATCTGAACCGCCTGTTAGGACGTGATCCCGAGACAGCCTATACCATCGTTGATACCATCGTTCTGGATAACACCCTTTCCTATGGCTCACTCCTTGAGAAGGCGCGGTCACAAAATGCAGAGATCTCCATCGCGGAACATAATAAAGAGCTGTCGCTTCTTGCCCTGAAAAGTGCCCGGTCACAGAGGTATCCCTCACTGGCTTTCCAGGCCGGGTACAGCTATAACAGGCTCAACTCACAAACAGGGTTCCTGGAATTCAACAGGAGCATAGGACCCTCTTACAGCCTCACAGTATCATATCCCATATTCAACGGAATGAACGTCAGCCGTGACATACACAATGCAAAAATCGACCTCTCCAATAGTGGGTATCAGTTTCAGGATACCGAATCGGATATCCACACCAATCTGTTCAAATTATTCACCGGTTACACCTCAAGTGTTCAGGTTATCCGGTTACAACTGGTGAACCAGGATGTAGCCAGAGAGAATGTGGACGTAGCCTTTGAAAAATACCGTCTGGGCACGATCAACGATATCGACTTGCGTGAGACACAGAAAAAATTTATCGATGCCCAGTACCAGTTGTTGTTGTCGCAGTTTCAGGCCAAAGAGGCTGAGATCGAATTACTCAGGATCAGCGGTGAGCTGGTCAGTTTATTCAGACAGTGACGACGAGCCGCTTTCTCATCAGACACCTAAATTTTTTATGTTGCAGGATTAGAGACTTTCTTAATTATTGTCCCATGGATCAACCTCCGCTTCTCAACGAGTCCAAAACCATCACCCGTCAGCATTACAGGATCCTGGCCATGAGCTGGGCCGGATGGGTTTTTGATTTTTACGATCTGATACTTTTTACATTCCTCTTGATACCCATTGCCAAGGAATACCATTTCAATGACATTGAGATGTCGTATATTCTTGGAGCCACGCTTGCGGCGACGGCGATAGGAGGGGTCATCTTCGGTATCCTGTCCGATCATTTCGGCCGTAAAGTGGTGCTGCAATGGACCATATTGACTTACAGTGTGGGTGCTTTCCTCTCGGGAATAGCGGGCAGCTTCTGGCTTCTGATGATCTTCAGGATCATCACCGGTCTGGGAGTGGGGGGTGAATGGGCCACCGGCCAGACTTACGTGGGTGAGACTTTTCCCGCCCGTGTGCGGGGGCGTTACAGTGCTTTCATGCAGACGGGGGCACCTCTGGGCATAGCCATAGCTTCCGTCGTCGGCGGCCTGCTTTCACCTGTTATCGGATGGCGGGCCTGCTTCTTTATCTCCGTGGTACCCGCCCTGCTGGTGGTATATATCAGAAGGAAGCTGCCGGAATCGGATATGTGGCTGCGCCGGAAGACCATGTTAAAAACGGGCGGAATACCCTTCCCCGATTCAGGATCGGTCTTCAGGAACAGGCTCATTGTTCTGTTCTCGGAGAAATACCGTAAGTATTTTCTTCTGGCGCTGGTCCTTGCCATTTTTGATATGAGCGCTTACTGGCTGACCTATTCCTGGATGCCGGGATACCTTCACAGTGAGAGGCATTTCACGCTGACCAAATCGGCCTTGTGGATACTGGTCACCCAGTCGGGCGGTTTGACAGGGTATTTTTTCTTTGGATTCATAGCCGATAAGCTGGGACGAAGGCCCGCTTATTCGATCTATTCGGTCATCATGGCTGTCGGATTGCTAATGATCACGGTTTTCTGGAAGCATGTCGCAATGTATCCCCTGATCATCCTGGCGTTTATGTTTTTAGTCGGATTCGGCACAGGTATGTTTGGCGGCTATGGCGCCTTGTTCTCAGAGCTATTCCCCACCTCTGTGCGAAGCACGGCCATGGGGTCGGCTTTCAACCTGGCGCGTGGGGTACAGTTTTTTACCCCTGTCGCTATTGCTTTGATAGCCACGCGCTTTGGATTGAGTGGCGGCATCGCACTCGCCGCATTATTCGCCCTACTAACAGGGGCATGGGTATGGACTTTCCCTGAGACTAAAGGAAGAAAATTGTTCGCTGACGGTTTCGGGATTTAAGATAAAATAACCCGTCCGGGGAGCATCATGACGGGTTTTGTGTGAGCTTTTCCAGCCGTTTCCGTGCGTCGGCCGGTTCGGGATACACATCCGAGGCATTCTTCCATAAGGTGAGAAAGGTCCGGTACTGGTCAACGGCTTTCTCTTTCAACCCTTTTTCCTCATAGAGACGTCCCAGGTAATAATGATTTTTGGGATGGATCAGCCGGCGGTCATCGCTTTTCGGATTGAAGCGGATCAGGCGTTCATATTCGGCGATGGCGTCGTCGATCCTGTTGAGACCAACATAGGCCTCCGCTTTGGCATTACGTAATGAAGGTATATTATAATTCAGTACATCCGGATACATGAAGTAAGGTATCTCTGGTAACTTGAGCTTTTCAAGGATATCCAGGGCGGAGAGAAAATTTTTTTCCTTAAGCAGAAACGACCCGTATACATAATCATACCAGTAAGCATACTGGCTGCGGGACGAGGCCGGTATCCCCGGCAACAGAGACTCCACCCGCCCCAGTTCCATCCTGGCCGAATCATCTTTATTCAACACCATATAAATAATACCTTTTAAAAGGAAGTTGCCCGCCGAATCGGATGAATTGTACAACCTGGCCTCCCTTTGATCTTTGAGAAGGTTCAGATAGAATTTTTTATCAAGATCATTCCGGTCGTGATCAACGGCATTGACTATCTTCATCCAGTAAATTAAGGGGACAATGACAGAGCTGTCGGAGGTGCTGGTAATTTCTCTTGCCTTGGCCAGGTCCGTCCTGGTTTGATTTACATCACCGCACCAGTTGTCAAAAGAGGCCCTGACGCAAAATAACTTGGCTTTGGTCCCTTGCGAGGGTGAGAGGTCAATGCTTTTATCTATCCATTGGTAACCTTCGGGATAATCTTCTTTCATGAAATATAAATAAGATAACTTGGAGGCCGAATCATAAAAATCGGGCTTGAGATCGAGGGCTTTTTTGAATTGAGCTATGGCTTCATCCAGACGTCCCATGCGCCAGAGCAAATCGCCCATGGAATCATACGGGTTGGCGTCATCGGGATTGATTGACGCATAGCGATTGAAATAAGACAATGCTTTTTCATAATTGCCCTGTTTGGCGTAAAGATAGGCAGCCTGATTGTATGCGGCTCCGTAATCGGGATCGAGCCCGATGGCCTCATTGAATTGTTCAATAGCCCCGGTCAGATTATCCCTTGATTTCAAGCAGAAACCCAGTGCAAAATGTGCCCTTTTCTGGTCGGGGGCCACTTTGACCAGCTCTGTCCACAACCGCAGTTCTTCATCGCTGTCGTGTTTAATGACCCTGGCATAGTTGGCTTTGATGGTCAGTTGTTCCTGTTCCGTGGCCCGCCACGAAGCCGCGTAAGCTTTGTTTATGGCCTCATCCCTCATGCGGTAGTTCATCAGGGACTCATAAGTCTGTGACAGATAGAACCATGCGACCGCGAAGGTGGAGTCCAGCCTGACGGCTGCTTCAAAATATTTCCTTGCGTCATTATGGTACATCTTCTCCGATGCGTCCACTCCTTTTAAAAAGTATTGATAGGCTTCCATGGAGCTGGTGGTGACATCCGTGACGTGAAGGTCGCCTGTTTCGATCCGGTGTTTTGAGATACCTGCCGTCCGTGATATTTCCCTGCTGAGGTCGTCGATCTGTGATTCGAGGATGCTGGAGACCCCCGTGCCCTTGGCGCTGACGCTGCTGAGCATCTGTTTTGACGATACGTCGAGCACCTTGGCGTCGGTGACAAACACATCGCCTGCTTTGACATAGCTGCCGATGACGATGATGTGGCATCCTGCCCGGCGGCACAACTCAAAGCCCAGATCGGCATCAATGGTGCTGACGCTGTCCTGGCCCATTTGCCTAAGGAGATCCTGCATGCGCTCCCAGGTCATGACACGGAAAAACCTCGAGTGCTCAAGATTGGTGATGAGCAGGTTGGGAATAGCTTTTTGCAGATAGTCAAAGGAGGCATCGCCGGTTTGGTTCTCAAAACTGACGACAGCGATGGGCGTGGGCTCTCGGGCGTAAAGTATTCCGGGGAAATACGATTTTATGATGATGGCCACCGCTATGAGGACGAGCAGAATGACAACCGCGGTCACCACACCACTTCTGATCTTTGTTTTTTTATCTTTCCGCTGACCGGCCTCCAGGGTATCATGTTTTGCCGCCTGTTGCCATGCGGGCATTTTTATCTCTCTTTTTTCTTTTATTGAAGATAAGGAAATGGCGTATAACTTGACGGGATGTTCGATATTTTTCAGTGATTTGGTCCCGATACATTGAATGTTCAGCCCTGTTTTGTTCAGGATATCTTCATAGACACGTTCGGTGAAACATATGCCACCGGGTTCACATAAGGTCTGTATCCGTGATGCGATGTTCACACCGTCGCCGAACACATCACTCTCGGTCGCCACGATGTCGCCGATATGGATGCCGATGCGGAGCCGATAGGAAGGATCATGACTTAATGTATCCTGAAGTGTCATGGCGCAAGTTACTGCGTCCCATGAACTGTGAAATATGGCCAGGGTGCCGTCGCCTATCTCTTTTATTAGTTCACCGTTATGCTGCTTGAGTGCCGACTGATGCAACCGCCGGTTTTTATCGAGGATACCCAGGGCCAGGGATTCGTCCTTCGACATCAGGGCCGAATAACCGACGATGTCGGTAAACATGATGGCTGCGAGTTTGCGCATAGGACCTGTTATTGATAGGAGATATGATGACCTATTTTGAACGAATACGACAGTATAATATTGCCAATGTCAAAGCTATGAAAATGATCGACCCCGGACACCATCGGTGACATGATTTTGTATTTGTCCACGATGTCATCATGATTCATCCTTCGTGTAAAATTTCTGCTTTCCTGTTCCGCAAATGGGGCATATTTAGTCATTAGGCAGCTCTTTCCATTCCTTTTCGCGCAGGATATATTTCTGCACCTTACCGGTAGATGTCTTGGGCAGCTCACCAAATTCCACGGCTACGGGGCATTTGAAGTGGGCCATCTGCCGCCTGCAGAAGTCGAGGATCTCCTCCTGTGAGGCGTAGCTGTTTTTTTTAAGGGTGACAAAAGCTTTGGGCCGCTCTCCCCATTTTTCATCCGGCACGGCGATTACGGCACATTCGAGTACGGCAGGGTGTTGCACGATGATCTGTTCGATCTCTATTGTGGAGATGTTTTCACCTCCTGAGATGATGATGTCTTTAAGTCTGTCGCGCAGCTCGATGTACCCGTCGGGGTGCCATACCGCTATATCGCCCGAGTGGAACCATCCGCCGCGGAAAGCCTGTTCTGTGGCTTCCGCATCCTTGAAATATTCCTTCATGACGTTGTTACCGCGCATGATGACCTCGCCCGTGGTCATACCGTCCCGGGAAACGTCGTTCATTTGATCATCGACCACACGGACCAGGTCGGCCGTGAGATAGGCCTGTCCCTGCCGTGCTCTTCTGCGGGCCTGCTCGTCGGGCGGCAGGAGGTCCCACTCCCTGTGCCATTCGCAGATGGTGACAGGCCCATATGTTTCGGTCAGGCCATAAACATGTACAGGCCTGAAGTTCAAGGCTTTTATTCTTTCGAGAAGGGTGGGCGACGGAGGAGCGCCCGCAATGGTCACCGTTACCTGGTTGTCGAGGACATGGGCTTTGGGATGGCTCAGCAGCATAGTCTGAACGGTGGGGGCACCGTTGAAGTGGGTCACCCTCTCAGTTTCCAGGATATCCCATATGAGGGCCGGGTCGAGTTTACGGAGGCAGACATGTGTGGCGCCGACGGCCGTCACGGCCCAGGTGAAGCACCACCCGTTGCAGTGGAACATGGGCAGCGTCCACAGGTATACGCTATCGGCATTCATGCCCGTTTCGATCACCTCACCCAGGGCGTTCAGGTAGGCGCCGCGATGGGTGAAGACAACGCCTTTGGGACGGCCCGTGGTGCCCGAGGTGTAATTGATAGCGATGGGTTCTTCTTCGTTTTTAAGCAGCGAATCCAAGGGACGACTTTCGCCCTGTGCTACGAAGATCTCATAGGGATCGCCGGGAAGGCCGGTATCATCAACCATGATGACTGTAAGGTCATCTCCGGGTATGGGTTCGATGAGGGGGTAAAATTCCTTATCGACGAATAGGAAGCGGGCACCGGAGTGATGCAGGATATATTCTATCTCGCTGGTGTTGAGGCGTGTGTTGATGGTCACCAGGACACCGCCGGCAGCAGGCACGGCATAATGAGCCTCGAGCATGGCCGGCGTGTTGGGGCAGAGCATGGCTACGCAGTCATTCTTACAGAGCCCTGCTTTCAGCAAGGCATCTGCGAAACGGTTGACATGTTTCTCAAACTCCCCATATGTCAGCCGGCGGTCGCCATAAACGATGGCCGTTTTTTCAGGGAAAATGGCGGCGCTGCGCCACAGAAAACTCACCGGTGTCAATTCGGTCCGGGAAGCCATTTTATCAATATCGTATTATATTTCAACCTAATAGACTTTTATTCATTCGAACTTTAAATTTAATAAAAATGGAGTTGGTTATCTTTGAAGAATAACAATATTTGGGGAAGAAAATTATTATAGGAAGGGCAATAAACCAACTGCCGTAACCGGTCTGAATTAACGATAATGTTTTGTTTCTTACGGATTAAACAGATGGACACAGATTTATATGGTATGTGGACTGGGATTGTGCGGAATTGAAATTATACCCCTCTCAGGGCTGG